>DASVQS010000012.1:0-40780 GCA_036389015.1 Allosphingosinicella sp.
TTCCTCTCCGACGCGCATTCGCGCCTTCGCGCCTTCCCTTTGAAATGGGCGCCAAGGCCCGGGGAGCAGGTTTCGGCGTTCGGCCGACATCCCATCGTTCGTAGAAAAGACGAGCGCTCAGGCGGCGAGGGCCATGTCGGGCTCGGCTTTGGCCTGGGCCTGCTCCGCCACGGCCGGGGCGGCTTCGACTACGGCCGCCTCGCGCGGGGCGGGGGCGACGAAGCGGGTGAAGGCGACCAGCACGCCGAGGGCCGCGTAGGTGGCGAATACCGCGACGGGGTTGAGCAGCAGGCAGACGGCCAGCGGCACGCGCAGGAAGAGGGGGTTGAAGCCGAGGTCCTCGCCGAGCGCCTCGCAGACGCCGAGGAGGGTATGGTCGCGGGCCCAAACGGGCGGCTGTGGCTGGGAGGTCTGCATCAGTTGCTCCATGAACGAAGATGCAGGTTCTTCAGCACGAGCCGTGCCAGTTTGCGTAAGTTCAACTTTCTCAGTGAGTTATTCGCTCTCAGCCACCCTCGAAAGGCGTTTTCGCCGCGAAGCTCCGCCAAAAGTTGGTGAAAACCGCCAAGCCCCGGCGGCCGCCCGTGCCGCTATTTCGAGCCGCCGCCCCAGGTGTAGGTCAAGGCCAGTCCGCCCGACAGCTGGTCGCGCGAGCCGTGGACGCGGACGACCGGCGAATCGGCCGAGTCACCGACCAGGCGGTCGTATTTGGCGTAGCTGTAAAGGCCGAAGCGCTTGTTCAGCTGCTTGAGGAAGCCGGCGGTGGCGCCGACAGCCTGGAGTCCGCCGCCCGGGCGGTAGGCGGCGAGGCCGGTCCGAGCCGATTCGGGCGCGGTGACCCCGAAATAGGCGCGGTGGTAGCGGCCGTCCGAGACGGTGACCCGCGGCCCGATCGAGAAGAGCCAATCGTCGCCGTCGCGGGCGATGTAATCGGCGCCGGCGAGGCCGGTCCAGCCGTCATGCCCGCCAACGCCCCTGCGAACCTCGGTGCGGACCCGGAACTTGCCGCTGAACGCATATTGGACGAAGGCGCCCGCCTCGACGGTGAACGGCACCTTGTCGAGGTCGGCCCCGACGTCCTTGGCGGTGCGGCTTCCTTCGAAGTTGAGCGCCGGGCCGATCTCGAGCCCGCCTTCCTTGATCAGCGACGGGCCGAAGCTCTCGTCCGGCGCCTCGAAGTCGAACGGCCTGGTGCCGCGGCTTCGCGACACGTCGACGAGGGGGCGAAGGCTGTGATCGCCGGAGCCCGGAAAGCTGGGCACGAGCTGAACTCCGAGCCCCACCCGGGTCCGCCGCGGCGGCTTCTTCTCCCCCTCTTCGGCGGAAGCGGCGGCGGTCGAGGCTGCGAGTAGGAGGAGTGCGAGCAGAAGCGCGGCGGCGCCGGGGACATTGTTCATCCAGCGCCAACGGGCGCGGGCCGCGGTGGTTGCATTGCCGCCCGCCTCGTCACTCTCGGGTGACGGCGAAAGTCGCGAAGCTGAGAATGAGCGCGAAAGCCGCCAGGCCGGCTCCGCCGATCATGAGCAGCAAAGGCACGAGCGGGTCCGCGCCCTCGGCTCGGATTCGGACGAGAAAGTAGCCGGTCGCGGCCATCGCCGCCGAGGCGACGAGCAACAGGGCGCAGACCCGGTAGGTCCTGCGCGGGTTGCGCAGCGCCAGGCCCGGCTTGCGGACGAGCCGGGGCCGGAAATGCTCGACGACCCGCTGGGCCGCGCCCCGGGACCCGGACGGCACGGGGACCCGCAAAGTGGTCGGCACCGTTCCGCCATAGCGGCTGCGCGGATAGGCCAGCGCGAATTCGAGGCAGGCGGGCGACCCGTCGAGCCAGCGCACCTCGCGCAGCTCCGGAAGCCCGCCGCGCCTCAGGACGTGGTAGGAACCGTCGACCAGCAGCGACCTCTCGCCGGCGATCACCTCGACCCCGTCCTTCGGGGTGGATTTCCGGATCCACAGATCGTTGACCAGCGAAGGATCCTCGGCGGCTCGGCGGGAATCGAGGTCGCGGAACCGGTCCCACTCGCCCGGATAGACATGCCAGCGCGCGATCTCGCCGTGCCCCGCCTTCAGCCGCGCAAGCCCGCGGATCGCGAAAAGGGCCTGGATCAGGAAGACGAGCGCCAAGGGCGCGACGGCGAGGCCGGCGAAGACCGGACCGGTCGAGGTCCAGTCCTCGCCGATCCGTTGCTCGCGAAGCGCTCCGAACCAGACCAGCGCCGCTCCGGCGAGGAAGGCGATCAGGCAGTAGAGGGCCTTGCGGGCGGGGTTGCGCACGGATTTGCTATCGAGCGCAGGCCTGTTCGCTGGTCGACGTCAGCCGGGTCAGCGAAGCCGACGGGGCGGTGCTGATCGCGACTCCCTGACGGCAGCGGCGAAGCTGGAAGCGCACCTTGCGCGCCTTGAAATCGAGCGACACCCTTCGGAAGGTCTCGAGGAGGTCGGTGCCGAGCAGCAGGGCCGGCCGGTCGGCGAGTCCGAACACCTTGAAGGGCGGAACGTCGGCGAAGGCCATCGGCACATCGCGAAGCACGATCGAGCCGAGCCGAAGCTCGCCGATCCGCGCCATCTGGATGTTGACGCTGGTCCCGGTGACCCCCGTCACCGTGACCGTCTCGAGGCTGGCGAGCCGGCTGCGGACGATCTTGTCGCGGAGGGCGCTGTTGCCGATCGTGATCTGCGACCCGGTATCGACGACGGCGTCGAGGGTGAACTTGCCGGCCCTGACCTGGGTCAGGATCAGCTGGCCGCGCTGGAGCCGGGCGGTGACGACGATGTCGCCGGGCAGCGACTTCACCGGCTTCGAAGCGTCCTCGACCCGGATCAGGCGCTTCTCGAAATCGAGCATCAGCCGCTGGCGGGCGAGCGCGTCGATTCCGATCATCCCGGCGCCGCCCAGATCGGACTCTCGAAGCGCCGGAAGCTGGAGGTTCTGGATCGTCGTCGGCCCCAGGGTCAGCGAGGCGACATGCACCCGGTCGACGATGTTGCGGTCGGTCATGTTGTTCAGAGTGACCGGAGTGCCGAGCGGAAGCTGAAGGGCGCGGGCGATCCTGAGGCCGACCACCGAGGTGTCGGCACCGCTGTCGACGACGAACATATAGGGGCCTCGACCGTTCACCTTGACCTCGACGCTGAGCCTGGTCTCGACCTTGCGGGCATCGATGTCGTCGCCGCCGATCGCGAGGGTCTCGTCGATGATCGCCGGCGGAAGCGGCGGCATCGCGGAGGGCGTCGCCGGAGCGGGGCGCGGCTTGCCGATCTTCGGCGCCTGGGCCGGGAGCTGGGCGGCGCCGGCGAGGGCCGACCCGATCAGGACGCAGGCGAGGGCGAGGCCGGGGCGGAGGAGGGGCAAAGGGTTCCTTCCAGTGACAGCGGTCAGGGACTTACGATTATCCTGCGCGCCGACGCCTTGCCACGCTTAATCGACCAACCGGCGCGGCCGCGTCTCAGCGGGAGCGCGGCTTGGGCCGGAGCCGGCCGTGCCCGTCGAGGATTTTCACGCGCTTGCCGGGAACGCCGCCATATTCGGTGGTCGAGCGGATCCCGGCCGAATCCTCGATCGTCACGTCGAAGCGGCATTCGGTGTGGGTACGCCGGTAGCGGACCTTGAGCGCCTTGAAGTCTTCGATCGACCCGCCGTGCTTCGAGCACAGGGCCGGGAGCGCCCCGCGGTACAATCCGACCGCACGCCGCAGTCCCGGCGACGCCTCGCCTTCGACGACGGACCCGTCCAGAAAGTCGACGACGATCGCACCGCCCGGCGAGCGTTCGGCCTCGCCGAAAACGTCCATCTCGTAGAGGCCGATCATCAGTCCGATGCCGCTGGCCAGCGAATCCGCTATATTGTGGGCCACCGACCGAAGTTGATCATGCTTCATCCTCCGCGGCTCAGCGCGGACTCGGCGGCTTGCCGCCCATCCCGGACCGAGCCGCCCCGGGCCTCACTCGATGACCCGGACGCCTTCCCTGGCCCATTCCCTGTCGACATCGACGCCCTGTTCGGCCCATTGGTCGCGGGTCCAGCAGCGGACCCGCTCGATGAGGGTGCCGGTGTCGGCCTCCACTCGAAGGCAATAGCGGGCGTCCGGGCCCGCCGCCGGGGCGCCTGCGCCCGAATCCGGTTCGGGCGCTTGCGCCAGGGCCGGCGAAACGGCGGCGGCGAGGCTGAAGGCCAAAGCCAATTTCCTGTGTGACATCGTCCATCTCCCGATGGGGGTTCCCGAAGGCCATCGCCCCCGCGCAGCTTAGCGCATTTGCCCGATTCGGGACAGCCCCGGCGGGCGCCCGGTGAAGGCAGCCCGCCGTTTATCGAAACCGACTCGGGTCCGGTTCGATAGAATCGCGGAAATCCTATAAAGGCTAGGAATCTCGCCGTAATCTCAAGGGCTTGCGACCCTTCGAAAAAACCATTCTCCTATTTTGTACTTTCTATGTTCTAAACTCGAAGATGGAAAGCAAGAAGCCGAAGCGGCGCTCCAAACGGCCCACCGGCCCGGCGGGCGCAATCCTTAGAAGCCACGGCAAGGACGGCCCCCAGCTGCTCCGAAGCGATGGCCACCGCTGGACCGAAGAGGCCGAGGAGATCTTCCTCGACGCCCTCGCCGCCAGCAACAACGCCACCTGGGCGGCCGAGCAATGCGGTTTTTCGCGCGAGGCAATCTACAAGCGCACTCGCCGCGATCCGGTCTTCGCCGAGAAAGTGGAGGCCGCCCGGGCCCAGTCCCACGGCCGGATCGACGAGGCGCTGGCCCGCCGGGCCGAGGACTTCCTCGAGGGCAAGCCGCCCGATCCCGATTCCCCGATCGTCGACATGACGGTCCAGGACGCGATCGCCATCGTCAAGCTCTACCGGGCGCGCCAGAATCCGGACGGGGGCGCCCGCCGCCCAGCCTGGCCCGCCCGGCCGCGAAGCCTCGCCGAGGTGCACGAATCGATCCTGAGGAAGCTGTCGGCCATCGCGAGGAAGCGTGGCCTCCTCTAGCCCCCGCCGCCCGCCCGAGCTTCCGCTCGCCACCGACGAGGTCGAATATCTCCTCTCGCTCCCTCCGGAGGTCCGCGAGGAGATGGTCCGCTCGCTCGGAATGGAGGATGCCGACGCCTTAGACCGCGAATGGCCGAAATGGGCGCACGAAGGCCAGGTGCCGGAAGCGGGCGACTGGTCGACCTGCGTCGTCATGGGCGGCCGAAGCTTCGGCAAGACCCGCGCCGGCTCGGAATGGATCGTCGGCCTCCTGAAAGGCGCGGACGGCCTCAGCCGCCGCAACCCGCTCCGGATCGCCCTGGTCGGAGCCACCCTCGCGGAGGCCCGAAGCGTAATGGTCGAGGGCAAGAGCGGCCTGCTCGAAATCGCCGGCCCCTGGATCCGAGAATGGCGCCGCCGCCAGGGCCTGATCAAGTTCCGCACCGGCGCCCAGGCGCAGCTCTTCTCCGGCCATTCGCCCGAGATGCTCCGCGGCCCCGAGCACGATTACGCCTGGTGCGACGAGCTCGCCAAATGGGAGAAGGCGGGCGAGACCTGGGACATGCTCCAGCTCGGCCTTCGCCTGGGGGATCGCCCCCGGGCCCTGGTCACCACCACCCCGCGCCCGGGCCCGCACCTCCGGCGGATCATGGCGGAGCCCGCAACGGTCGTCATCGGCGGCCCGAGCGACTCCAACCCCCATAACAGCCCCGTCTGGATGTCCGGAATGCGCGAGCGCTACGTCGGCACCCGCCTCGAGCGCCAGGAGCTCGACGGCCAGCTCCTCACCGACAATCCCGGCGCCCTGTGGACGGAGGCCTTGCTGGACAAGTGCCGCCTCCTGCCTCCCCATGCGAAGCATGGGGAGGGGGACCAGGCTATGCCTGGTGGAGGGGTGGAAGGCTCGGAGGTGGCGGGTTCGAGCGAGAACCCCGGACCCCACGGCACTCACCCCTCCACCACCTTCGGTGGTCCCCCTCCCCATGGCTCCGCCATAGGGAGGCAGGAAGCTGCCTTCCTCCGCCTCGTCATCGCCGTCGACCCGCCCGCCGGCGACGGCACCTGCGGCATCGTCGCCTGCGCGAAGGACTCGCAAGGCCAGGCCCACGTCCTCGCCGACCACTCGGTCACCGAGCGAAGCCCCGAAGGCTGGGCCCAGGCCGTCGCCGACGCCGCCGCCGTCTGGACCGCGCTCCACCCCCGGGCAAGCCTCGGGATCGTCGCCGAATCCAACCAGGGCGGCCTCATGGTCCGTTCCGTCATCCGCATCGCCGACCCGAAGCTCCGGGTCGACCTCGTCCCCGCCGTCCAGGGCAAGACCGACCGGGCCGCCCCGGTGGCGATGCTGTTCGAGGCCGGCAAGGTGGCGCTCCACGGCCGCTTCCCGGAGCTTGAGGCCCAGCTGTGCGGGATGATCGCGGGCGGCAACTACGAGGGGCCGGGGAACAGCCCCGACCGGGCGGACGCGATGGTCTGGGGGCTGACCGAGCTCATGCTCCAGAAGGAGCGGGCGCCGCCGAGCGTCAGGCGGCTCTGACCGTAATCGTCATCCCGGACTTGATCCGGGATCCATCTTCTACTTCCTCATCAGGTGACAGTCGCAGCGCTGATCATCAATGTAGAGCCTCAACGAATCACGGAGAACCGCCATGGCCGGTATGCTGCAAATCATCACCTACCTGCTGGCGTTCTACTTGGTGATGAAAGGCGTGGAGATATTGCAGGTCGGACTGGCGTCATCGCGCGAGGGGCGCAACGGACTCATCGCGATCGGAGCGTTGTCGCTCGTGGCCTGCATCGTCGCGGGCGGCTTCTTCGTGAAGATGCAAGACGACCAAGCCATGTCCCTTCAGCGCTCGATGCCCTCTGTCCCCGAAATGCCGTCATTCGGTCAGTAACGGGGGCTTGAGCGCAGGCGGCCGTTCGCCTCTCTCCGCGCCCTTCGCGCCTTCGCGTGAGTCAAGATTCGACGGCCAGTGCTGGGCCGAACACTGGAGCAATCGTCTCACGCGAAGCCGCAAAGCCGCGATGGAACAGGTCAATAGCCGAAACCGAAAGACCGCCGGGCTCTCCGCTCATCTTGAGGAGGCGGTGAGCCTGTCGAACCGCCGTCTCGAAGGACCCCGCACCGGGATCACGCCCCTCACCGGCCTCCGCATCGCTGCCGAGCTGAACGCGAAGCTCGACGCCTGGAGCTGGAGAGGGCGTCGGAGCAAATTGAAGCGCCGTAAAATTTATAGGCCTAACTATTGGACTGCGTTTACCGGAGATCCTTTCGCGAAAATCCCGGGATCCGTTCCATGCGCTCCGGCCAACGAGTGAAGGCCTCAGCCATCAGTTCGGCCAGATTATCCCGCTGCCAAGACTTCTCGAAAGTCACCGTCGACACAGCGGTCACCTCCCCCACACCGAGGAACATGTTGCCGAGCTCCTCGACTTCCTGAGGGCTGCTTTCACGATGGATGTGAGCGATTAAGCCATCAAAATAAAATCGGAAAATCGGAATTGTAGGTCCATTCGGCTTAGATAGATCGCGAGGCTTTCGTTGCGACAGAGGCGCATGATTGTGGATGACACCGATGGTAGATAGCTGAGTGAGGGTGATTGGGAACCGATCTAGTGGATTTGGATCTCTCTCAACGAGCATCCTACGCAAACGACGTAGCTCAGACGCTCGAAGCGAGACTTCCTTGAACTCCACCATCTCACTGACTGCGGTCCGCCACAGGAGACTGAGGAAGAACAATCGGAGGCGGGCACCATCAAGCCCCTTGATGGCGCGTACCCCCCATCCGTCGGTCTCGGGAATGGGAAAGAAGTCTTCGCTAGCTAAAGATTTATCAGTGCCCCATGAGCTCCACACAAGCTTGTGACGGCGCAGTTCTTCGATCGCTGATGTGTCGTATTCCTCCAAGATATCTTCGCCCGCCCTGGTTACGATAGCCGGGTCATACCAGCTGCTCCACCGTTTGACCGGCGGTGAGTCTTGACCCGACTGAACAAACGGCATTCCTTTTTCAGCCGGATAGGTCAGAGCCTTCGGAAAAATGTGGGCTTTAACAAAGGGTCCCACATCGCCGGTCAGCTTGCACATGCCATTGGCCATCATTTGCTCCGCTAGCTAGATGGGGTTCCAAGCAGGCCACCGCCAGTCTTGGCTGCTGCAGCGCAACGGCTGAGCGTCGGGCATGGGAGATCAGCATGGCACAGCGGCGGAAAGCCAAATCAAAAAAATTTCGCCCCCCTCTGCCCGCGTGTGCGCCACCTGCAATTCCCATGTGGAAGAAGCCTTGGCTATGGTTTCTAGGGACGATAGCGGCGCTGGCCTTGCTGCTCACGAACATCAATTCGATCCTATCGAATGTACGCGCCCTTCCCGGGGAAGCAGGAAAGACTTCAGAACAATTTTCTGAATGGTACGGCGAATACGATTCCTGGAAGGGCCATTGGACCAATTTTCCTGAGGGACTTGTGGATATGGCTGAATTGAACCTTTCGCAGGAAGATTTCCGGATCGACATCAATGAGACGAAGGATGGTACGATTGTCGGCACCATTGAAACCAAAGGGATTTGCGAAAAGACACCCCTTTTCGAAGAGTTTTTAATAGAGGGGAGCATTTCCAGCGCCAGCAAGGCTAGAATAAATGTCTTTGACTATATCGACGGGCACAGGAGGGTATTCGCCAAGCTCACTTTGCGACGCGACGGTAATGTCATTACCGTGATCCCGGATGTCGACCCGATGGGTGTATTTGCTGCAGAAACCCGGATTGCACTCGATGCCGACGAATTTAAGGGAGCTGATGATCAACAGCGTCTGTGCGCAGGGAAGCGGGAGAAGTTTATCATGAAAGCCTTGGACAAGGTGCGGCAGAAGCAGCTTGGGAAGGCAGGAAATTAGAGGTGCGTGACGAGGACATAGCGGTCGCCGGCCCCGCCGCCCGGGTAAACGGGGACAGTATACATTTTTGTGCCCCGGGGAGGTCAGGGGTTGCACAGGGAAAAATGTATACTGTCCCGGTTTTCCCCTACGAGTGGCGTGACGCAGTTTTGTTACCGAGACAATTGGGGAAGCTTTGGCGGACACGCTGCAGCGCAGTTCCGAGTTAGAGGAGCTGGTTGGCGTCTCGTCTGTGCTGGCACTTCAGGCGTGCCTAGTTTTGCGCGCCGGATGCGGAGCCAATGGCGTGCGTGTAGCCGAGCGGTATGATATTGAAGAAGCGGGTGTAGCCGCAATTGGCGCAGTTTATGGGATATACGGGCTGCCCCGTATTCATATTGATCTCAGTGCTATTCGCGCCAATCTCGATGGCGGGCAGAACATAAAGCTCATCGGACAGATTCCAGTTCGTCTGCCCGCATTCTGCGCATGAGCGTTTAGTTAGGCCGCGGCCCTGTAGCTGAGTAAGAATCCAAGCTAGGTCCGCCTGGGGCAAAAAAGCCATTGGACACTCTCCATCACTGGTCGAGAAACGACTGCATCTTCCGCGACCGCGACGGATGCTTCAGCTTCCGCAACGCCTTCGCCTCGATCTGCTGGTTCCGCTCCCCCGTCACCGAAAACCGCTGCCCCATTTTCCTCCAGCGTATGATCGGCGTTCATTCCGATCCCGAAGCCTGTCCTGACCGGCGGCTGCAAGCAGTCAGTCGAAGGGCGCATCCAAAAGCCTACGACGCTGGAGCGTCCGTCCGGTTCCCTCCGCGCCTCCGCGTCTCCGCGCGAACCCCCAGGGTTGCTGCCTCTTCGCGGTCACCTTTAGTGACCGCCTTCGCGCCTCCGCGCCTTCGCGTGAACCTGTCGAAGCACGCCCACCATTGCTTAACCGGGACAAGCTAGGCTCGGAGGCATGGATAGGCTCCCACTGAGCCTGCAGATCGTCCTCGCGATCCCGATCCTGTTCGCGGCGACTTTCCTGCTGGCTGCCCCCGAGCTCATCGGAAACTGGGTCGCCTGGAAGCGCGACGAGCTTCAGCGCGAGAGGGCGCAGCAGGCGGAGCTCGACCGGAAGATCGCCATCGCCGTGGCGGCGGCGCCCGCCCGCGCGCAGGGCGAGACTTTTGTGCCGCCAAGCGACTACGACCGCTAAGCCGCACTTCCCTTCGCGAGCTTCGCGTTCTTAGCCTGAAATCAGGTGCCGGGGCGGTAGTAATGAGGCGGCGCCGTCACGCCAGTCTGCGGTGCTCGCCGCCGGCCAGATCTCGCGGTCTCTCAGCGCTGCTCGGGCGCTGCTTGTGCAGCCGGTCCTTCGACGGGTCGGGACGGGCTGAACGATTAAGGTCATCCGGGACTCGGCGGACGATGCAGCCGCCTCACCGTTTGCCCGGCCTCTCCGCGCCTCCGCGCGAAACCCAGGATCGCTGCCTCTTCGTGGTCACTTTCAGTGACCGACTTCGTGCCTTCGTGATCTTTGTGCGAACCAAATTGCCCGCGGTAGCCCGGAAAAGGTGGATGCCGGATCATGTCCGGCATGACGAGGAGGGCAGGGCCTCTTCGCGGCTTCGCGGCTTTGCGTGAATTCAAGGATATTGCCGCCTCGCATGCACGACGGCCATAATCTCGACCGCGGCGGCACCAATCTCGTAAATCAAGATGTAGTTCGGGTGCACGACGGCTTCTCGAGTCCCCTGGACCCGTCCCGGCCGGTACATGAACGGACGCTCGCGCAAGCGGTCCGCGCAAGCCTCGATCGCTGAGCGCAGCCGCAGGGCGGCGGGCGCATTGCGATCCGCGATATATTCGACAATCGATTTCAGGTCGGCGAGCGCCTCCGCCCGCCAGACGAGTTGCATCAGTCGCGACGAGCCTTCGCGTCGATGATCGCCTGTATCTGCCTCATCGCTTCGTCGTGGTCGACGGTGGGTCGGGTGTCTGCCCTAGATTTCGCGACCTTGGCCTTCAGCCAGCGCAGATAAGCCTCGGCTTCCTCAGCCGACTCGAAGCCTGATCCAACGGACGACGGATCGTTCATGCGGGCGAGAATAGCCGAGGCTGCCAAAATCACCAACGCCCGAGGCGCTTACGGGCGCGTTTATGCGAAGTTCGTATCAGAGATCGACGCTATCGGATGGGCGGGCCCTTCCTGCCCGCGCGACCTCTTGGCGAGCTTCGCGTCCTTCGCGTGAACCAAACCTCGAACGTCTGCTCACGCACGGACTCGAGAAGAATGGTCTCACGCAAAGCCGCTAAGCCGCCAAGAAGGCGACCCCGGATCGAGTTCCGGGGTGACGGTCATTGGTCGAGGAAGGAGCGCATTTTCCTTGAGCGTGACGGATGCTTCAGCTTCCGAAGCGCCTTCGCCTCGATCTGCCGGATCCGCTCCCTCGTCACCGAAAACTGCTGCCCAACCTCCTCGAGCGTATGGTCGGTGTTCATCCCGATCCCGAAGCGCATTCGCAGCACCCTTTCCTCGCGCGGAGTCAGGCTCGCCAGCACCCGGGTCACCGTCTCCTTGAGGTTGGCCTGGATCGCCGCGTCCACCGGGATCACCGCGTTCTTGTCCTCGATGAAGTCGCCGAGGTGGCTGTCCTCCTCGTCGCCGATCGGCGTCTCGAGGCTGATCGGCTCCTTGGCGATCTTCATCACCTTGCGGACCTTCTCGAGCGGCATGGAGAGGCGCTCGGCCAGCTCCTCCGGGGTCGGCTCGCGGCCGATCTCGTGGAGGATCTGCCTCGACGTACGCACCAGCTTGTTGATCGTCTCGATCATGTGGACCGGGATCCGGATGGTCCGGGCCTGGTCGGCGATCGAGCGGGTGATCGCCTGGCGGATCCACCAGGTGGCGTAGGTCGAGAATTTGTAGCCGCGGCGGTATTCGAATTTGTCCACCGCCTTCATCAGGCCGATATTGCCTTCCTGAATCAAATCAAGGAATTGCAGGCCGCGGTTCGTATATTTTTTCGCGATCGAGATGACGAGCCGGAGGTTGGCCTCGACCATCTCCTTCTTGGCGATCCTCGCCTCGCGCTCGCCTTTCTGGACCTGGTTCACGATCCGCCGGAACTCCGCCAGGCTCATGCCCGTGGAGGCGGCGATCTCGGCGATCTCGGCCCGGATCCGCTCGATCGCGGCCGATTCCTGGGTGCAGAAGGCGTTCCATTTCTTGTCGGTCCCGCAGACCCTTTCGGCCCAGCCCTCGTCCAGCTCGTGGCCGAGGTATGAGTCGAGGAAGGCGCGGCGAGGCACCTTGTGGCGCTCGGCGAGGCGGAGCATCTGGCCGGCGAGGGCGGTCAGCCGGCGGTTGTAGCTGTAGAGCTGGTCGACGAGATATTCGATCTTGGCGCCGTGGAACTGGACGCTCTCGACCTCGGCGGTGAGCTGCTCGGACAGCGCCTGGTATTTCTTCTCCTCGCCCCTGGAGAATTCCTGGCCGGCGCTCATCGCCTCCATCCGGGCGTGCTGGACCTTCGAGAATTTCTTGTAGAGGTCGGTGATCTTGGCGAAGCGCTCGAGCGCCTGCGGCTTCAGAGTCTCCTCCATCTGGGCGAGTGAGAGGGTGTTGTCCTCGTCCTCCTCCTCGAACTGCGGGCGCGCCCGGCGCTCGACCAGGCTGTCCTCCTCGTCCTCCTCGTCGGCGGGGGCCGATTCGACCTCCTCCTCCTCCTTGAACGAGGGGCCGGCGGTCTTCTCGGAGATATCGTCGTCGCCGCCTTCCTCGGCGCTCTCGACCTGCTCGGGGGTCGGGCCCTTGGAGAGCATTGCGTCGAGGTCGAGGATCTCGCGAAGCTGCATCTCGCCGGCGTTGAGCGCGTTCGACCAGTGGATGATGGCGTTGAAGGTGATCGGGCTCTCGCACAGGCCCCAGATCATCGTGTCGCGGCCGGCCTCGATCCTCTTGGCGATGGCGATCTCGCCCTCGCGGCTGAGCAATTCGACCGCGCCCATCTCGCGAAGGTACATGCGGACGGGGTCGTCGGTTCGGTCGACCGTCTCCTTCTTCTTCTCGATGATGAAGCGCTCGCCGTCGGTGCCGTCGTCCTCGCCGGCGCCCGAATCGACCTCGGGCTCGTCCGCCTTGTCGTCGTCCTCGTCCGCCTCCTCGGCCTCGACGACATTAACGCCCATCTCGTTCAGGGCGCTCATCACGTCCTCGATCTGGTCGGTGGACATCTGGTCCTGGGGGAGGGCCTCGTTGAGCTCCTCGTAGGTGATGTAGCCGCGCTTCTTGGCTCGGGCGACGAGCTTCTTGAGCGACGCCTCGTTGAGGTCGATCAGCGGCGCATCGCCGTTTTCCTGCTTGTCGTCGCCGTCGCCGCCGTTGGTCGTCTTCGCCATCTAAAAACCTTATAAGTTCATCCGCCCGCGCCGGCTTCGATCAGCGCCGCGAGCTGCCTTTCCGCCTCGTCCCTCGCCGCCCGCAACCTCTGCTGCTCCTGGAAGGCGGCTTCGTCGCCTTCCTCCTTGAGCCGAGCGGTCGCCGCGTCGAGCGCGGCATGGAGTCCCGGCTGGGCCGCCAATGTGTCGATGACCAGAACGAGATCGCGAGAAGCACGTTCCGGGTCGGCATCTCGGCGGTTGAAGGAGAAGGCCAGTCCGCGTTCCAGGCGCAGCCTCTCGGCAAGAGGGGCAACGCCAGCCTCGGCCAATATGGTATGAACCCGCTCTGGATCAAGCTCGCCGTGCGCCATCGCGCCTTCGAGCAGAGCGTCGCGCAACCGGGCGGCCATCCTGTCGGGCAGTGGAAGGGCGCCGATCGCTTCGGCATGGGCGGCGACGAGCTCGGGAAAGCGGAGCAGTCCGTGAAGGACCGAACGGGCGGTCTTCGGGCTGATCCCCGCGCTGGCCAGGGCCTTGGCCTGGTCGGAAACGGGCCGCTGGGCAACGAACTTCCCGCCGCCGCGAAAGCCCCCGGCACCGGGCGGCCTCGGCTTCCAGGCCGGGCGGGGAGGCGGCGCGGTGAGGGCGTTGAAGCGGCCCAGAAGCTCCGAGCGATATTGATCCCGCACATGCGGGTCCTGGATCGCGGCGATATGATCGCTGAGGCGCTGCCTGAGCCCCGCCCGCTGCTCCGGCGTGGCTAGCGGCTCGGCATTCAGCTCGTGATTCCAGAGCCGGTCGACGAGCGATTCGGGCCGCTCCAGCAAGGCCTCGATGCCCGGGCGCCCCTCGGCCCGGATAAGATCGTCGGGATCCTGGCCGGCGGGAAGTGTGACGAACGAGAGCGATCGCCCCGGTCCGGCGTGAGGGAGTGCGCGAAGGAGCGCGCGCACCGCCGCCTTCTGCCCGGCCGGATCCCCGTCGAAGCAGAAGAGGGGCGTAGGGGACAGCTTCCACAGCAATCCGAGCTGGGTTTCCGTGACCGCCGTGCCGAGCGGAGCGACGGACTCCCCCAGGCCGGCCTGGTCGAGAGCGATCACGTCCATTTGACCTTCGACGACGATCACCCTCTTCGCCTCGCGGCTGGCGGCGGCCGCCTTGTCGATGTTGAACAGGGTGCGGCCTTTGTCGAACAGCGGCGTGTCCGGCGAATTCAGATATTTGGGCTCGCCGGATCCCACGATCCGGCCGCTGAACGCGATCACACGGCCGCGACGATCGCGGATCGGGAACATCAGCCTGCCGCGGAAACGGTCGTAGGGCTCGCGCTCTCCCTCCGGAACGACGAGAAGCCCGGCCTCGACCAGCTTGTCGTTGCCGAAATCCCTGAGCGCCGCTCGAAGCTTGCCGCGCGCGTCCGGGGCAAAGCCGAAGCCGAAGCGCCGCCGGGTCGACTCCGAGATTGCGCGCCGCTCGAGATAGGCGCGGGCTTCGGCCCCCTCCAGCCCGCCGAGCTGATCCTCGAACCAATTCTGGGCCGCCTCCATGACGTCGTAGAGACCGGTCGCCCGCTCCGCTTTCTCCTGGGCACGGGGATCGGCGGCGGGCACCTCCAACCCGGCGGCCTCCGCGAGCTCCTTGACCGCATCCATGAACGGCATTCCGCGAGCGTCGGTCAGCCAGCGGATCGCATCGCCGTGGACCCCGCAGCCGAAGCAATGGTAGAAGCTCTTCTCGTCGTTGACGTAGAAGCTGGGGGTCTTCTCCTTGTGGAAAGGGCAGGGGGCCTTCCACTCGCGGCCCGCCTTCTGCAGCTTCACCGTCCGGCCGATGACCGTCGAGAGCGACGTTCGCGCTCTGAGCTCGTCCAGGAACTGGGGGCTGAGGGACATGCCCCAGCCTAAGCGGAAAGACGGGCCTTTACGAGGCCGCTCGCCTTCGACATGTCCATCTCTCCGGCGTGCTTGTCCTTCAGCGCCGCCATCACCCGGCCCATGTCCTTGACCGAGCTCGCGCCGGTCTCGGCGACAATCGCGTCGATCGCGGCCTTCGCCTCCTCCTCGCTCATCTGCTTCGGCAGGAAAGCTTCGATCACCCCGATCTCCGCTTTCTCGGCGTCGGCCAGCTCCTGGCGGCCGCCCTGCTCGTAGAGCGCGACCGATTCGCGGCGCTGCTTGATCATTTTCTGAAGGAGCTCGGTGACGAGCAGGTCGTCGTCCGACGGAGCGCCTGAGCCGCCGCGAAGCTCGATGTCGCGATTCTTGAGCGCGGACTGGATGAGGCGCAGGGTCGCCGTTCCGGCCTTGTCGCCGCCTTTCATGGCGGTGACGAGGGCGGCCTTGATGTCGTCGCGAATCATGTCGTTCCGGTCCAGCCGAGGGAAAGGCGCGAGGATAGCGGCGCCTTCCGTCTTTTAACAGATTGACGCTGCCGCCCCCCGCCTCTAGCCGTCGGGCCTTAGCGACATCGCCAGCTTTCCCGAGGAGTGCCCGCCCCAATGGCCGACGCCAAGCCTTCGCCCGCGCCGCAGGGAGCGACGGGCGTATTGGTTCTGGCCGACGGCAGCGTCATCTGGGGCAGGGGCTTCGGCGCCGAGGGGGCGGCGGTCGGCGAGGTCTGCTTCAACACCGCGATGACCGGCTACCAGGAGGTGATGACCGATCCCTCCTACGCCTCGCAGATCGTCGCCTTCACCTTCCCGCACATCGGCAACGTCGGCGCCAATTACGAGGATGTCGAGGCGGACAATCCCTGGGCGCTGGGCTGCGTCGTCCGCCAGGACGTGACCGAGCCGAGCAACTTCCGGGCGGTCCAGACCTTCGACGCCTGGATGAAGGCGAACGGCCGCATCGGCCTCAGCGGAGTCGACACGAGGGCGCTGACCCGCAAAGTCCGGGAGGAGGGCGCTCCGAACGGTGTGATCGCCCACGCCGCCGACGGCCGGTTCGACCTCGACTCCCTGCTCGCCCAGGCGCGCGCCTGGCCCGGCCTCGAAGGCATGGATCTCGCCAAAGAGGTCAGCTGCAAGCAGATGTTCCGCTGGTCCGGCGGCGGCTGGAAGCTCGGCCTGGGCTATTCGGAAGGCGTCGAGGACGAGACGCGCGCCCACGTCGTCGCCATCGACTACGGCTCCAAGCGCAACATCTTCCGCAACCTCGCCGACGCCGGCGCCCGGGTGACCGTCCTCCCCGCTACGGCCACCTTCGACGAGGTGATGGCCCACAAGCCCGACGGAATCTTCCTCTCCAACGGCCCGGGCGACCCCGCCGCGACCGGCGAATATGCGGTGCCGGTGATCCGGCAACTCCTGGAAACGGGCAAGCCGCTGTTCGGAATCTGCCTCGGCCACCAGCTCCTCGGCCTCGCCGTCGGCGCCAGGACGGTGAAGATGCACCAGGGCCACCGAGGCGCCAACCACCCGGTCAAGCGCCTCGCCGACGGCCGGGTCGAGATCACCAGCATGAACCACGGCTTCGCGGTGGACAGCGACACGCTCCCACCCAGCGCGCGCACGAGCCACGTCAGCCTGTTCGATGGCTCCAACTGCGGGATCGAGCTGACTGACCGTCCCGCCTTCAGCGTTCAATATCATCCGGAGGCGAGCCCGGGGCCGCAGGACAGCGTGTATTTGTTCGACAAGTTCGTCCGGAAGCTTTGATGCCAATCATCTCCCAACCCATTATTGATCTGGTCGGTTGCTCTCTCCTGATGCGTGCAAAAAGCGCCGGTGACCGGGGCATCTTACGTGCCGATACGGAGCAGCTTTTGTCCGTGGCGATTGATGAGTGCGGCGACTGGGTCACGGACGAAATTCTGGCAGAGGCTGCCGACGCTCTTTCAGAAGTGGGGCTGGCTCGCTCTACCAAAGATCCGCTCGGCGATCGCTTTTACAAGGTAGATGCAGCCGCACTTCCCGGCCTCATACGAAAAGCAAAACAAGAACTCGACTTATTCGAGAGGGAGGGCCGAGATGGCGACTTGGATATCTTTAAGAAGGGCCGTTTCCCCGTTCTCGATGCGATAAGTGAGCACCCAACTTTCGAGCGCTATCATGATTTTGGCGATGAATGGCTGAAGCGCGCTTTGAAGCGGGTCGATGCGGATATCATGGCTCACCCTGTTGAGCCGTCCAAGACAGATGAGTCACAGCTCCGACGGCAGGTGCGGCCTTCGATAGAACCACTGACGGAAGAGAATCGAATACAGCTGGTAGCTGAGTTAGCCCGCGCTGAGCAGGCGCTTGAAAAAGCAGAACTGACGAACGTGGGAAAGGCGCAAGGGCGGGCCTTTGTGATAGCAGCACGCGTATTGGCCGAAAGCCCCGACCCGCCGCATGACGTGATCTGGGACCTCATACAGCGTGCCAACAACTTGGCCGGAATTGCCTCGCTTCTCGTTGCCGTAATTGCATTGTTGGCAACCAGATAATGCCCCGCCGAACCGACATCTCCTCCATCCTCATCATCGGCGCCGGCCTGACCCCCTCTCCCCGGCGGGGAGAGGGTTGGGGAGAGGGGGCTCTGAGTTCGAGGGCGAACTCCGCCGCCGTGCACCCTCACCCGACCCTCTCCCCGATGGGGAGAGGGCCATGATGGGAGGTTCGCTATTCCCGCCGGTCTCTCGCGATCAGGAGCTCCTGGCGGATGGCTTCGAGGATGCTGTAGGTGTCGCCGAGCACGTCGTGATTCCAGAAGCGCAACACCCGGTAGCCGTAGGTCTCGATGATTTCAGTGCGCGCGGCATCGCGCATCGCATCGTGCTGCCCCCCGTCGAGCTCGATCGCCAGCCGCGCCGTCCGGCAGGCGAAATCGGCGATGTAGCGGTCGATCTGGAATTGGCGGACGAACTTCTCGCCTTCGAGCCGGCGTGCGCGGAGGTAGTACCAGAGGCGCTCTTCCGCTTCGGTCTGGTTCGCCCGGAGCTTGCGGGCGATCGGCGTCAGGCGTTTCCTTCCCAGCTCCGTACCCCCTCACCCAACCCTCTCCCCGCAGGGGAGAGGGCTTTGGAGCGGCGCCGGCCCCTTGCCCCCTCTCCCCGGCGGGGAGAGGGCTGGGGTGAGGGGGCTCGGCCTCTCCGCAAAACACAACGAATTTCGAACAATTCTTCTGTGAAAGTCAATTAGAACCAATGCCCCGCCGAACCGACATCTCCTCCATCCTCATCATCTCTGCCGTCGCGGCCTTCTTGCTCGGCTCCGAGGCCGAGGCCGCCGTATGATCGAGGGACCTCCGCCTTCGCCGCCCGCCATCTCAGTTCCGGCCGAGGTTCGCAGCATCGTCGCCTGGGGCGATCCCGCGGCGCTGATCGCGTTGCGCGAGCGGATGGACGGGCGCGGCTGGCACTGGGCGACCGGGAATCTGGGCGGAAAGACGGCCATGCTCTACCTCGATCCTCCGCAAAGCGCCGGCGCAGCGGAGATCCGTCGACTGATCGACGAAATCAACGCCGGCAAGTACGGGAAGATCAACGCCGGCTACGGCCTGGTCGGCGAGGCGGCCGTTCGAGAGGAGGCGGCTCTGGGGGTGAAGCGGTGCGGCTTCCCTCCCGCCGCGATGCGGATCAGCTACAGCGACACCCTGCAATCGGATGTGATCACTTTGGAAACGTCCGACTCGCGGCCGGTCCGGTCCGCGTTCCAGTGCCTCTATCGGATCCAGAGGGCGACCGGCGCCTTCATCCAATTCAAGGATCGCGGGGCTGAAAAAACGTGGCGCGATTTCAGCTTCGCGGAGGACAAGCGCGTTGGAGCGGAGATGGCGCGGCAATGGCTCGCCGAGCGCGGGCTCGACGTCCCGTTGCCGAGCTATACGCCCGGTCGCGAAGGGCTCACCCGCTTCGCTCGCGCGATCGAAGGGCATTGCTCGGTGTCGCCCGGCTCCGCCCTTGAGGTCGCCGGCTCGAACACCTTGACCATGAACCAGCGCTATATGGCCGCGACATTCAAATCTCCGGATCGCAAAGAAGATCTGACTTGCCTTCTCTACGCAATCGCCGCTTCCGATTTCGAAAGGGGAGGCGGGTTCTTCGGGTTCTTCGGCAACGAGATTCATGAAACTGGAAAACAGCCCTGATGCCCCGCCGAACCGACATCTCCTCGATCCTCATCATCGGCGCAGGCCCCATCGTCATCGGCCAGGCGGCGGAGTTCGATTATTCGGGGACCCAGGCAGCGAAGACGTTGAAGGCGGAGGGCTATCGGATCGTCCTCGTCAATTCGAACCCGGCGACGATCATGACCGATCCCGAGCTCGCCGACGCGACCTATGTCGAGCCGATCACGCCCGAGTTCGTCCGGCTGATCATCGAGAAGGAGCGGCCCGACGCCGTTCTGCCCACGATGGGCGGGCAGACGGCGCTCAACACCGCTCTCGCGCTTTGGAAGGACGGAACGCTCGAGGAGTTCGGCGTCCGGATGATCGGCGCCGACGCCGACGCGATCGAGAAGGCCGAGGACCGGCTGAAGTTCCGCGACGCCATGTCGAAGATCGGCCTCGAAAGTCCTCGCTCCGCCATCGCCCACAGTCTCGAGGAGGCGATCCGGGCGCTCGACACGACCGGCCTTCCGGCGATCATCCGGCCGAGCTTCACCCTGGGCGGCACGGGTGGTGGAATCGCCTATAATCGCCAGGAATTCGAAGAAATCGTCACGGGAGGCCTCGACGCCTCACCCACCACCGAGGTGCTGATCGAGGAATCGGTGCTGGGGTGGAAGGAATATGAGATGGAAGTCGTCCGCGACAAAGCGGACAACGCCATCATCGTCTGCTCGATCGAGAATGTCGACCCGATGGGCATCCACACGGGGGATTCGATCACGGTCGCTCCGGCGCTGACCCTGACCGACAAGGAATATCAGATCATGCGCAACGCGAGCATCGCTTGCCTGCGCGAGATCGGAGTCGAGACCGGCGGTTCGAACGTCCAGTTCGCGGTGAATCCCGAGAACGGCCGGCTCGTCGTCATCGAGATGAACCCGCGCGTCAGCCGCTCCTCCGCCCTCGCCTCGAAGGCGACCGGCTTCCCGATCGCCAAGGTCGCCGCCAAGCTCGCGGTCGGCTATACGCTCGACGAGATCCAGAACGACATAACGGGAGTCACTCCGGCCAGCTTCGAGCCGACCATCGACTATGTCGTCACCAAGATCCCCCGCTTCGCCTTCGAGAAGTTCAAGGGCGCCGATCCCTTGCTGTCGACGGCGATGAAGTCGGTCGGCGAGGCGATGGCGATCGGCCGCAACTTCCACGAAAGCCTCCAGAAGGCGCTGAGGAGCCTCGAGATCGGCCTCATCGGCCTCGACGGGGTTCGGGAGCTCTACGGGGCGCCGCGGATCGAGATCGAGGCGGCCCTGGCCCGGCCGACCCCGGACCGGCTGCTGGTCGCGGCCCAGGCGCTGCGCGAGGGCTTCAGCGTCGCCGAGATCCACGCCATCGCCAAATACGACCCCTGGTTCCTCGAGCGGCTCAAGGAGATCGTCGACGAGGAGGAAGGGGTCTGCCGCGACGGCCTGCCCCGCGATCCGGCCGGCATGCGACGGCTGAAAGCGATGGGCTTTTCCGACCGGCGCCTCGCCGAGCTCGCGCTGAGGGGCGCGGGAATCCGTGGCGGCGGGGTCAAGACCCGGGCCCGGAGCCACGGCCTGCTCCATGACGTCACGAGGATGATGATTGGAGCGACGACCGAGGACGAGGTAAGGGCGCTCCGCCACAAGCTCGGAGTCCGCCCGGTCTACAAGCGGATCGACACCTGCGCCGCCGAGTTCGAGGCGAAGACGCCCTACATGTATTCGACCTACGAGGCGCCGACCTTCGGCGAGCCCGAGGACGAGAGCCAGCCCTCCGACCGGCGCAAGATCGTCATCCTCGGCGGCGGGCCCAACCGGATCGGGCAGGGCATCGAGTTCGACTATTGCTGCTGCCACGCCGCCTACGCGCTGGCCGAGGCGGGCTTCGAGACGATCATGATCAACTGCAACCCCGAGACCGTCTCGACGGACTACGATACGTCCGACCGGCTCTATTTCGAGCCGCTCACGGTCGAGGACGTGCTCGAGATCCTCCATGTCGAGAAGTCGCGCGGCGAGCTGGTCGGAGTCATTGTCCAGTTCGGCGGCCAGACCCCGCTCAAGCTCGCCGCCGCCCTGGAGCGGGAAGGCATACCGATCCTCGGAACCTCGCCGGACGCGATCGATCTCGCCGAGGACCGCGAGCGCTTCGCCGCCCTGGTCAACAAGCTCGGCCTCAGGCAGCCGGAGAACGGCATCGCCCGAAGCCGCGAGGAGGCGATCGCGGTGGCCGAGCGGATCGGCTATCCGGTGCTGACCCGGCCCTCCTACGTCCTCGGCGGCCGGGCGATGGAGATCGTCGACGGCCCGGCCCAGCTCGACGATTATATCGTCACCGCGGTCCAGGTCTCGGGCGACAGCCCCGTGCTCATCGACAAATATCTGCGCGACGCAATCGAGGTCGACGTCGACGCGATCTGCGACGGCAAGGACGTCGCGATCGCCGGAGTGATGCAGCATATCGAGGAGGCGGGGGTGCATAGCGGCGACAGCGCCTGCTCGCTTCCGCCCTACAGCCTCGAGGCCGATGTCGTCGCCGAAATCGAGCGGCAGACCCGCGCCCTGGCTCTGGCGCTCGGGGTGCACGGCCTGATGAACGTCCAGTTCGCGGTGAAGGAGGGCCTCGTCTACCTGATCGAGGTCAATCCCCGAGCCAGCCGGACCGTGCCGTTCGTCGCCAAGACGCTCGGCACGCCGATCGCCAAGATCGCCGCCCGGGTGATGGCGGGCGAGCCGCTGATGGGCTTCCTGCCCCTCCGGACCGATATCGCCCACATCGCCGTCAAGGAGGCGGTCTTCCCGTTCGCGCGCTTCCCCGGAATCGATCCGGTCCTGTCACCGGAGATGAAGTCTACCGGCGAAGTCATGGGAATCGATAACGATTTCGCCAAGGCGTTCCTCAAGTCGCAGCTCGGCAGCGGAATCTCGCTGCCGCTCGCGGGCACCCTGTTCGTTTCGGTCAAGGACAGCGACAAGGGCGCGATCACGGCTCCGGTGCGGGCGCTGTCGGAACTCGGCTTCAAGGTCATCGCCACCGCGGGCACCGCTTCATGGCTCGGCGAGCAGGGCATCGCCGTCGAGCGGGTCAACAAGGTGGCCCAGGGCCGGCCCCATATCGTCGACCGGATCAAGGACGGCGCCGTCGACATCATCTTCAACACCACCGAGGGCTGGCAGAGCCACAAGGACTCGGCGTCGATCCGGGCCTCGGCGCTGATGGGCAAGGTTCCCTACTTCACGACGGCCGCCTCCAGCGCGGCGGTGGTGAAGGCGATCGCGGTGCTCGGGGAGCACAGCCTTGAAGTGAAGTCCCTGCAGGACTATTATTCAGCCTCGCGAGCGTGATCCTGAACAACTGAACACGCAATCAGGGCGCCTTTCCCACCGGAAGGCGCCCGAAAGAGAGTTTTTGACGAAAGGTGAGTGGCGATGGCGACGGTCGACAAGATGCCGATGCTGGCCGAGGGCTATGAGAAGCTGCAAACCGAGGTGCGGCACCTGAAGACGGTGGAACGCCCCTCGGTGATCGAGGCGATCGAAGTGGCGCGCGGCCATGGCGATCTTTCCGAAAATGCCGAATATCACGCCGCCAAGGAGCGCCAGGGCCAGGTCGAGGCGCAGATCGCCGACATCGAGGACCGGCTGAGCCGGGCGATGGTGATCGATCCGACGACTCTGAGCGGCGACAAGGTCGTATTCGGAGCCACCGTCCACCTTCTCGACGAGGACGACAAGCCGGTCACCTACCAGATCGTCGGCCAGACCGAGGCCGACGCCCGCGTTGGGCGCATCTCGTACAACAGCCCGCTGGGCCGAGCCCTCATCGGCCGGACGATCGGCGAGGAGGTCGAGGTCACCACGCCGTCGGGCGACCGTTATTATTCGATCGAGAAGGTTGAGTTCATCTAGGGACCGCGATGCGCCCGCCCGACGACCTGCGCGCCGCGCCGGTCACCCTCGCCATTGCCGCCTTGACCGCCGCCGCCTGGCTGATCGCCTGGGCGGTTGGCTGGCAGGAGGAGGTCGCGCTCGCGGGAGGCTTCACCCCGGGTCATGTCGGAACACCGCCCGGGCCGGGCTGGCCGGTGCCGGTGCTCCTCACCCCGTTGACCGCGACGCTCGTCCATTCGGGCTTTTTCCACCTGTTCTTCAACCTCATCATGCTTCTCTTCTGCGGCCGCTCGGTCGAGCGCGTGCTTGGCGGACGCGGAATCGTCATCCTCTATCTCGTCGGGGCCTATGCCGCCGCCGCCGCGGAATTTCCCGTCCACCCGCACTTGACCGAGCCGATGGTGGGGGCGAGCGGAGCCATCTCGGCGCTGCTCGGGGCCTTTGCCCTGCTGTTCGGCCGCAACAAGGTGAAGGTCGCCAATCCGGCCCTCGCAACCTTCCTCAACGCGCTGTGGCTTGGGGCGGCCTGGGTCGTCCTCAACATCCTCGTCGGCCTTACCTACGAGACGAGCGGCCTGAGGCTCGCCGTCGCCGCCCATATCGGCGGCTTCATCGCGGGCCTTCTGCTCGCCAAGCCTTTGCTGCTGCTGAAGTGGCGAGGGGCGTAGCGGTCCTCCCGATGCGGACCATGGGGAGTATAGAAGCCTAGCCCGCCTTCCGGTTCGAAGCAGGGTCAAAGGAATATTCCGCCGCGAACGCCGCCGCGGCCTCCGCGGTGACCGGACGGCTGATGCCGTAGCCCTGGGCCTGGTCGCAGCCCATCTCGCGCAGCAGCTCGAGGCAGGTCTCGTCCTCGACTCCCTCGGCTACGACGGCGAGTCCGAGCTCTTGCGCCATGGCGATGGTCGAGCGGACGAGGATCAGGTCGCGCGGCCCCGAAGCCATGGCCGCGATGAAGCTGCGGTCGATCTTGAGCTCGGTCGCCGGCATCTTCTGAAGATAGGAGAGCGACGACTGGCCGGTGCCGTAATCGTCGATCGAGACTCCGACCCCGAGCTTGCGCCAGCCCTTCAGGGCCACCACCGCCGCCTCCGGATCTGCCATGGCGGCGGATTCGGTGACCTCGAGCGTGACCTTTTGCGCCGGGAAGCCGCTCGCCTGGAGCAATTGCTCGAGGCGATGAAGGAAGACGTGATCGTGAAGAAGGGTGGCCGAGATGTTGACCGCGACCCCGAGCGGCGGGCCGGATTTCTCCCACGCCGCCGCGTCGGCGAGAGCCTGAGCCATCACGTGCAGGGTTAGATCGGCCGCCCGCCCATGCGCCTCGACGAGGGGGATGAAGCTGTCCGGAGCCAGGGTGCCGCGCTCGGGATGATCCCAGCGGACCAGAGCCTCGACCGCGTGGATCCGCCCCGTGCGCAGGTCGAGCTTGGGCTGATAGGCGTTCCACAGCTCGCCGCCGGCCAGAGCGGAATCGAGCTCGGCGAGAAGCGACACCCGCAGGTGGGCGCGCTCCGAATCGCGGGGCGTGAACAGCTGCCAGCGGCTGCCGCGCTCGGCCGCATGCAGAGCGGCGAGGCCGGCGTCCGCGCACAGCTGCCTCGCGGCGGCGCCGGGGCCGCGCGCCGTCCCGAAGTGGGTGCGCACCTCGACGCTCCGCCCGGCGACGAACGGCGCTCGCATCACCGAAGCGATGGCGTCGAACCGCTCGTCGAGCGGCGCCTCTTCCGGCTCGAGCCAGGCCAGGCCGGCCTCGTCGATCCGGTAGACGCGCGTCGCGGACGCGGCGAAGGCGAGCCGCTCGGCGACCGAGCGCACGAGGTCCGAGGTCCCGTCGGCGCCGAGCGCGGACAGCAGGTCCGCATAGCCGTGGATCCGGGCGACGGCGACGGTCGCTTCCGCCGTCCCGCGAGCGTCCCGCTCGAGCGCGGCGAGGTTGCGAAGTCCGGTCTTCGGGTCGACCAGGCTGGTTTCGCGGCGGCGCCAGGCGCCTCGGCCGGCGGCGCCGACGGCCGCCGCGACCGCCAAAGCGAAAAGCGCCGGGGCGACCGGCACGTCCAGCCCGAGCCGGTCCGCGGCGGCGGGACCGAGCAGGAGCGTCGCGGCGCCCGCCGCCGCGAAGGCCGACGCGGAATGGCGGCGCAGCCTCAGGAGGCCCGCGGCCAGCGTCAGGACGAGCGCGAGCGCCCAGCCGCCGCCGACCGGGACCGGGGGAGGGCCCTCGAGCAGCGTTTCGGCGGCGAGCGCCTGGGCGACGACTCCGGGAAGGATTCCGTGACGGGGCAAACCGTAGCGGTCGCCGAGCTCGACCGCGGTCGCGCCGATCAGGATCCGCTTGCCGGCCAGAGCCGCGGGCGGGATCCGGCCGGCGACGAGGTCCGCCATCGAATGGCGCGGGATGGTCGCGGGGTCGATCGCCCGGTCGATCTCGAAGAAGTCGCCGGCGCCGCCGGGGCGTTCGGCGACCATGCTCGCCAGCGACGGGCGCGGCGATCCGAAGACCTCGACGGCGAAGGGCATGCTGCGCAGCTCGCCGTTCGATTCGGTGACCACGTTCGCGGCCGCGAGGAAGGATTCGGCCGCCAGCCGCGGCAAAGGGGCGGCGTCGGCGCCGTTGATTCGGCGGAAGGTGGGAAGGATGACGCTGCCGCCGGCGCGGCGGAGGGCCGCGGCGAGCTCGGCGTCCTGGGCCGGGTCCGACGGGCTCGAGAAATCGACGTCGAAGGCGATCAGCGCCGCCTTGCTCTCGCGCAGCCGGTCGATCGCCGCCGCGTGGATGCTTCGCGGCCACGGCCAGCTCTTGAAGGCGCCGATGCTCCGGGCGTCGATCTCGACGATGTGCACCTCGCCGCTCGCGGGCCGCTCGCTCCAGGCGGCGCGGCGGTTTTTCAGCGCCTGCTCGAAGATGTCGCCGGCGCCGGTCGCTAGGAGGAGGAGTCCGGCGAGGGCCGCGAGCGCCAGCGCAAGCGCCCGCCAGCGCTCGATCAGCGGATCCAAGGTCGAGGCCGGCATCGTCAGAACTTTCGCTGCACGCCGAGCCGCAGGCGGTGGCGGTCCGAGCTGAAATAGGGGATCGAGCTCGCCGTCCGGCTGTAGGTGTAGGTGAGCGACGGATGGAGCCCCAGGGCGACCGGCCGCCGGGTGGTCAGCCAGCCGCTGGCGTAGACCCGCCAGTCGGAGCGCGGGTCGCGGCCGAGGAGCAGGAAGGGCTCGTCGAACACGGTCCGGCTGAGGCCCGCGGTGACCCCGCCGGCGAGATCCTCGCTCAGGAAGGCGCTGAGGCCGCCATAGGCCCCGGCGTCGAGGCTCGAGAAGGAATCGTCGCCAAGCCATTCGCGGCGCGCGTAGAGGCCGCCGGAGAAGGACAGGTTCGGATCGAGGACGCTGTCGTAGGTGACGTAGAGGCTCGCCTGGCTTCCGCCGAAGGCGTCGCCGTAGCCGGACTCGAAGATCCGGGCGTCGACCGCCAGGCGCAGGTTGCTGGTGGGGCTCAGCCTGTGGCGCCAATTGCCGCGCAGGCCCACCCCTTCGAGCGCCTTCACCCCGCCATACCAGCGGTCGAAGGCGATCAGCTGGAGCGATCCGTCCGGGGCCGTGCCCGGCCCGAATTCGAGGCCGGCGGCGATCAGCGCCGAGGCGTCGTCCGAGCGCGGCCCTTCATATTCGGCGGCATAGGCTTCGACGTCCACGGCCAGCGCGGCCCCGGCGGCCACCGGCAGCCGGATGTTGGCCGCGGCCGAAGTCCCGATTCCGACCCCCGCTTTCTCGCGCAGATTGGGATCGACCGGGACCGGCAGAGGCCCGTCGCCGGTATCGACCGGCACGGAGTGAAGGCGAGTGCCGTTGGTGACGTTGCTGTCGGCGGTGACGCTCATGTCGACCGAGAGACGGACGTCCGCGCCGCGGGATCTGGCCCGAGCGGCAGCGGCAGGCGCGGCGACCGCGGGGCTGACCGCTTCTTCCCGGGGCGAGGGCGGATATTGCTCGCCGGGTTCCACCGGAATCGCTTCGGAATCTCCGCCGGCGAGAATCACCGGCCCTTCATAAGCCGCGACCTCGAGTCGCGGAGGCGCGGCGGCGGCCAGGCAGAGCCAGGCGACGCCCAGCGCCGCCAGCAGATACCGCCGCCCGACCATTGTCCCGCTTCCGCCCCCCTCTTTACGGCTGAGAAGCTGACAGCCTTAGCGGAATGAAGTTGACGAACTCTTAGGCATGAACCCGGCGGGCCTCAGAGACAGACGATGAGCAGCTGGATGAGCCGGCACGTGGGCGCGGTCGGCGGCGGCGGCGTCGGCGCTGGTGCGGGCGCTGGTGCGGGCGCTGGGGCAGGCGCGGGGGCGGGCGCCGGAGGTGGGGGCGGAGGCGGCAGGGTCACCGGCGCCGGGTCGGCAGGCGCCGGCGCGGGGGCGGGTGCCGGTGCGGGGGCGGGCGCAGGAGGCGGCGGCGCAGGCGGCAGAGTCACCGGCGCCGGGTCCACAGGAGCCGGAGCTGGAGCCGGGACAGGGGTCGGTGCGGGAGCAGGCGGCGGCGGGGTTCCGGTGCCGGGACCCGAATTCGATCCGGAGCCCGAACCTGAACCCGATCCTGACCCGGAGCCCGAGCCGGGCAGGGAGCCCGGGCCGGAATTGTCGGGGGCGACCGGTGGCGGCGGCGGCGGACCGGCCGGCGCGGCTGGAACCGCCGGGACGGCGGGGGCGCCCGGCTGCGGGGCCGCCGGGACCGCAGGCGCAGCACCGGGAATAGGCGAGGTGCCCGGATCCGCCGCCGGGGCGGGCGCTGGCGCTGGTGCCGGCGCCGGTGCCGGAGCAGGGGTCGGTGCCGGAGCGGGCACCGGGTCCGGAGTGCGCGCAGGCGCGGCCGGAGGCGCCGGCGGTGAGGCGCCCAGGTTGAGCAAGGCGGTGGTGAGGGGGGCTGTCACGCCTGTGTCGGGCACGGCGCCGTTGCTGGCCGGAGCGCCCGCGCCAGGTCCTGAGAGCGCGTCGGCGACCTCGACCGGCTGGTAGGTGAGCTTGGGGCCACAGGTGCGCGCCGCGTCTTCGGCGCAGGCCCTGGCGGCTTCGGCCGTGCCGCCGCCCGCCGAAGCGGCGGGCTGCATCTCGATCCGGCCGGGCAAGGCGGCGGCGATGCGCGCCGCCATCCCAGCGTCGACCAGCTGGCGGACCGTTCCGTCCGCCGTTCCGACTTCGACGCGCCCTTCGGTGACCGCGACTTCGGCGCCCTTGCCGTCAGTGGTGACGGTGAACACCGTGCCCTTAACGAGGGCCACCAGATACGGCGTCTTCACCCCGAAATGGGGGGTCGCTTTCTTCTCGATTCGGAACGTCGCCCGGCCCCAATCCTGGAGGATCTGGACAATTCCGCGTTCCTCGGCGGCGGGCGGCAGGCGAAGCCGGGTGCGCGCGGCGACGATGACATATTCCTGCCCCCTTACCAGCACGGCGCGGCCGTTCGGCCCGGTCGTGACCGTGTCGCCCGGCGCCAGCGAGGCGCCGCGGACGGCCGCCGCGGTGCGCCCGCCATGCTGGACCTGGACCGCGCCCGCCGCTTCGGTGACTCGCCAGAGCGGGGTCTGGGCGAAGGCGGCGTGGCTCCAGAAGAGCAGCAGGACGACCAGGGCGCGCAGGAGCATGGCGTGGGTACCTTCGGCAGCGGCCGCATGCGGCTCGGGCCCGCTTTCGTAACCGCGAAAGCTTGCGAGGCTCTGAGAAGGCGTGCCTAAAAGGCCGTTAACCGCTCAGGGCGTCCGCCACTGCCGTCCGGTCTCCGCGCAAGGTCCGGATCAGGCCCATGGCGAGCAAGGCGGCCCCTGACGCGTAGGACACGTAAAGCGACAGCCTTGCCGCGTCCCGGCTCCATCCCGGCCACAGCAGCGCCAGGGTCGCTATGGCCCAGATGAGAGCGAGGATCTGAAGCCAGGGCTGGAAGTCGCGCACCCGGAAGGGATGGACGAAGCGGATCGGGGCGAAACTCAGGATGGCGAGGACGGTCACCGCGACCGCTCCGGCAACGGCACCGGGCCGCGCCACGAAGAGGTAGAGTGCGACGACGTTCCAAAGCGCCGGAAAGCCGCGGAAATAATTGTCGGGGGTCTTCATGTCGCGGCGGACGAAGACGTAGACCGACGAGAGCAGGATCGCCGCGGCGAGGGGCAGGCCGAGCTCTTCCGGCACGAGGCCGGCCCGGAGGATGAAGACCGCCGGGACGAAGACGTAGTTCAGATAGTCGACGATCAGGTCGAAGGCCTCGCCGTCGATGCGCGGCGCATGTTCTTTCACCTTGGCCCACCGCGCCAGGGTCCCGTCGACCCCGTCGATCGCGAGCGCGGCAAGAAGCCAGAGCAAGGCGACCCGCCATTCGCCGCGCGCGGTCGCTTCGAGCGCTAGGAAGGCGATGACGACCCCGCTCGCGGTGAACAGGTGGACAAGCCAGGCGGCGGCGACGCGCACCCTAGGCCCGCTTCTCGCGCTGCTCACGCCGGTAGGAGAGGTAGCGCAGGATCATGCCCGCGATCGAGGTCGCCATTCCGGCGATGAGGCAGAGCAGCAGCAGCGGCTCCTGAACCGCATTCTTGAACGAGCCCGCGGCAAGCAGGAAGACGCTGAGGATCGAGATCAGATAACCGAAGCCCTTCACAAGCTCACCTTCGAGTTGTTTCGGGACCGAACCCGGAAGGAGCGCGGGTGTTCCGTTATCTCTGCCTCCCCATGCGAAGCATGGGGAGGGGGACCACCGAAGGTGGTGGAGGGGTAGCCTGCCGAGTTTTAAGCCAGGTCACCCCTCCACCATGCTACGCATGGTCCCCCTCCCCATCGCGGCGCGATGGGGAGGCAAGCTCCGGCTCGAGCAGCCGGTGCAAATGGACGACGACATATTTCATTTCGGCGTCGTCGACCGTGCGCTGGGCGTTGCCGCGCCACGCGTCGAGGGCGCTGGCATAATCGGGAAACAGGCCGACGAGGTCGACGGTCGCGAGGTCGAAATCCAGACCCTGCGGATCCTTGACGCGTCCGCCGAAGACGAGGTGGAGCTTGCTCATGCTCGAACGGGCGAAGCCCGGACGGGCGAAAGCCCGCCCGGATCCGCCTCAGCCCTTTTTCTTGACGCTGCCGGCGGCGGCGCCGGCCGAGGATTTGGCAACCCCGACCGCCTGGTCGGTGATCCCGTCGAGACGGCTGCGCAGCCCGTCCTTGCTGAGCCCGAGCTCGTCGAGCTGCTGCCGGCCGGCCTCGCGGGCGGCTCGGGCGGCCTCGCGCGCGGTGTCGGTGATCCGGCGCCCCGCCGAGCCGAGCAATTCGTCCTCACGGCTGGTGCGCGGCAGCAGGGCGGCGACGATGGCGCCGATCGCGAGTCCTCCCACCACGGCCGCGACCGGATTGGAATCGATCCCTTCGCTGGTCCGGCGCCCCGCCGTCTCATAGGCGCTGCCGGCGCGCTCGCGGGCGGCCGCATAGGCGGCGGCGGTGCGCTCGCGGGCGCTCTCGAACGCCTGGCGGGCCGCGGCCGTGCGGCCGGCGTTCTCGCCGGCATCGGCGCCGGCGCCGCTGTTGGTGGCCGAGGTCGTGGCCGGCCTGTCGTCGGTGGTACTCGTCATGCACTTGCTCCTTCACTGGTCCTGGCCGCTTTCGGAGCGGTCAGGTCGTAATTTTCGTCACCGCCGTCGAGCCGGACGGTGACGAGGTCGTCGTCCTCCTCGTCGCCGCCCGAGAACAGGCGCGACACCGCAGCCTTCAGCGGCGCCCGCGCGAGGAAGAGAGTGAAAGCGGTGAGCACGGCGGCGACCGGGACGGGCCGCGCCTTCACCGCCTCGACGGCGTCGTCGGCGATCTCGCCGCTCCTGTCCTTGACCCCGGCCCAGGCATTGTGGGCGATGGTCCCGGGCTTCAGTCTTTGCTGAAGCTCGGCCGCGGTCGCGGCGAGGCGGCGGCGGGCCCGCTCGGCCTCCTGCTTGGCCATGCTGATCTCGCCCGCGCTCATGCCAGCTTCTCACCCGCCTGGAGCGCCGCTCGCTCCTCGGCGTCACCGCCGAGCGCGCCGAGCTTGGCCGCGCCGTAGCGGACGAGGAAGAAGGCGATTCCGAGCACGACCAGGGTGACGATCAGCCCGGCGAGCGCCGGGCCGACGTGGAGCGCAAGCTCGAACATCAGGCCGAGAAGGAGGACTCCGAGAGCGGCATTGGCGAGCAGGGCCGCGACCACCAGGGCGATCGCTCCGTTGCGGGCGCGGCCGACCCGGCGTCGGGCGATCGCCTGGTAGAGCTTCGCTTCGGCCGCCGCGTAGCTTCGAGCGTCGTCGGACAATTGGCCGAACAACTCGCCGATCGAGCGTTCGTGGGGTGCCTTCGGAGCGTCCAAGCTCTCAGGCTCCCGTGCCGCCGCTGTTGGTCCGGCGGCCACCGCCGCTGTTGCCGCCCTCATTCTCCTCGGGGAGGCCGGCCTTGATCAGCCGGACGAGGGTGAAGCCGACCACGGCGGCGATCCCGATGGCGACCCCGGGGCTCTTGCGGACGGCCGAGCGGACATTGTCGTAAAGCTCGTCGACGTCCTTGCCGCGCAGATTGTCGGCGAGGCTGGAGACGCTGTCCGCGGCCTTGCGGGCATATTCGCCGTAATTGTTGCCGAGCCGCTCGTCGATCGAATCGGCGGTGTCGGCGACGACCCGGGACAGCTCCTCGAGCACGTCGGTGGCCCGGCTCTTGCCGTCCTCGGCGAAGGTGCGGACCTTGCCGCCGGCCTGGTCGCGAAGATTGTAGATCTGGCCCTTGAGCTGCTCGGTGACGTTGCCGCCCGTGCCGCTGCTTGCCGTGCCGCTTCCGATCGTGCCGCCACCGTCCGTGTCGCCGCTGCGCGTGCCGCTGCCGATCATTCCGCCGCTGCCGCTCGCTCCTTCAGTCGCGCTCATCTGAGTTCCTCCTCCTGAGGCGGCCGTGCCGCCCGTCCCGTCACCGCCCGAGGCGCCGATGAAGCCCGAGCTCGAGCCTCCGCCGTCCGCCAGGCCGCTGCTGAAATCGTCGGAGTCGCCACCGCCGGTCTCCATCGCGCCGTTGATGATGTGATCCGTGCCTTCGGGAAGCTCGTCGTCGCGAGGAGGCATAGCTTTTACTCCACTTGGTGTTGCTTTGCAGCGAGAACGGCGAGCCGTGCCTCACGTTCCGCCGCGAGCGACGAAAGTTGCGTCGCCCGCGCCGCGCCGATAAGCCGCGCCTCACTTCACCCCATATAGTTCAGAACGAGGCCGTAACAATGACCGCCATCCTCGACGTCCATGCCCGCCAGATCCTCGACAGCCGCGGCAATCCGACGGTCGAGGTGGAAGTGCTGTTGGAGGACGGCAGCATGGGTCGGGCCGCGGTCCCGTCCGGCGCCTCGACCGGAGCCCATGAAGCGGTCGAGAAGCGCGACGGCGACAAGAGCAAATATCTCGGCAAGGGCGTGTGTGAGGCGGTCAACTCGGTCCGAGGGGAGATTTTCGAGGCGATCGCGGGGCTGGACGCCGAGGACCAGGGCGAGATCGACGCCTTGCTCATCGACCTCGACGGAACCGAGAACAAGTCGAGGCTAGGCGCCAACGCCATCCTCGGAGTCAGCCTCGCCGTCGCCAAGGCCGCCGCCGACGCCCGCGGCCTTCCGCTCTACCGCTATGTCGGCGGAGTCTCGGCGCAGCTTCTGCCGGTGCCGATGATGAACATATTGAACGGCGGCGCCCATGCCGACAATCCGATCGACTTCCAGGAATTCATGGTCATGCCGGTCGGCGCCGCCAGCCTCGCCGAGGCGGTGCGCTGCGGCTCCGAGATCTTCCATACGCTGAAGAAGAATTTGCACGACGCCGGCCTGGCGACCGCCGTCGGAGACGAAGGCGGCTTCGCTCCGAACCTCGCCTCGGCGCGGGGCGCCCTCGATTTCATCATGAAGTCGGTCGAGCAGGCGGGCTACAAGCCGGGCGACGACGTCGTCCTCGCGCTCGACTGCGCGGCGACCGAATATTATCGCGACGGCGCCTATCATATGGAGGGGGAGGGGACGGTGCTCTCCCCGGCGGAGAATGCTGACTATCTCGCCGCCCTCGCCCGCGACTATCCGATCCGCTCGATCGAGGACGGAATGGCCGAGGACGATCTCGAAGGCTGGAAAGCCCTCACCCAGGCGCTTGGCGCAAACGTCCAGCTGGTCGGCGACGACCTCTTCGTCACCAATCCCAGGCGGCTGGGCATGGGCATCGAGCAGGGCCTCGCCAATTCGATCCTGATCAAGGTCAACCAGATCGGCACCCTCACCGAGACCCTCGAGGCGGTCGAGATGGCGCACCGCGCCGGCTACACCTCGGTCATGTCCCACCGCTCCGGAGAGACCGAGGACACGACCATCGCCGACCTCGCGGTGGCGACCAATTGCGGGCAGATCAAGACCGGAAGCCTCGCCCGCTCCGACCGCCTCGCCAAGTACAACCAGCTGATCCGGATCGAGGAGGAGCTCGGCTCGATGGCGCGCTATGCGGGACGGACCGTCTTCGCTTCGAGGCGCTTCGTCTGACAAATTTTCGCTTCGGGGCTCAAAAGGCTTGATTCCACGCGATTTTGCTGATTCTGTTAACCTTGTCATGCAGGCGGTGGGGCGGAACACTTTCGAGACGATCAAGCGGGCGGCGCTTCCGGCCCTCGCAATCCTCATCATCGCCAATTTCCTCGGCTATGCGATCATGGGCGCCAACGGCATCCTGAGCTGGGGCGACTATCGGCGCCAGAAGGCCGAGCGGCTGGTCCAGCTCGCCGAGCTGAACGCCGAGAAGATGCGCCTCGCCCACCGCTCCGCTTTGCTCGACCCGCAGGGCGCGGACCCCGATTATGTCGAGGAGACCGTCAAGCGCGAGCTCGGCGTGGTGAGGCCGGACGAGGTGGTGATCCCGCTCGACTAGATCCTCCCCATCGCAGATGGGGAGGGGGACCACATGAAGCGTGGCGGGGTCCTTCGATACGCCGATTCGACTTCGCTCAGCGGCTACTCAGGATGAGCGGCGAGAATATTCCCAACCGCTCATCCTGAGTAGGGACTGAGCTTGGCGAAGGCCCGTATCGAAGGACGGCACAAGTTGCACCCACCCGCGTTTGCCGCCATAGAGCCGCCCTTCGAACAGCCAGCAGGATGCACAGTGGCCAAGGCAGCAACGTCCAAGCGCGCCGACAAGGCGGACTCCTCCGCCCCGCCCCAGACTTCGAACCGAGAACGCCCGCCCGAGCCGAAACGCCACGAGGCCGGCAAGGACGAGCTGCTCGAATATTATCGCCAGATGCTTCTCATCCGCCGCTTCGAGGAGCGCGCCGGCCAGCTCTACGGCCTCGGCCTGATCGGCGGCTTCTGCCACCTCTACATCGGGCAGGAAGCGGTCGCGGTCGGCCTCCAGTCGGCGATGGAGCCGGGCCGGGACAGCGTCATCACCGGCTATCGCGACCACGGCCACATGCTCGCCTACGGGATCGACCCCCGCGTGATCATGGCCGAGCTGACCGGGCGCGCCGCCGGAATCTCGAAGGGCAAGGGCGGCTCGATGCACATGTTCAGCGTCGAGCATAAATTCTACGGGGGCCACGGCATCGTCGGGGCCCAGGTCAGCCTCGGCACCGGCCTCGGCTTCGCCCACAAATATCGCGACGACGGCGGAGTGTGCCTCGCCTATTTCGGCGACGGCGCCGCCAACCAGGGCCAGGTCTACGAGAGCTTCAACATGGCCGAGCTCTGGAAGCTTCCGATCATCTTCGTGATCGAGAACAACCAATATGCCATGGGCACCAGCGTCAACCGCTCGTCGGCCGAGGACCAGCTTTACAAGCGCGGCGAGAGCTTCCGGATTCCGGGCCTCCAGATCGACGGAATGGACGTTCTCGCGGTTCGCGGCGCCGCGACCACCGCGCTCGAATGGGTCCGGGCCGGCAAGGGGCCGATCCTGCTCGAATTGAAGACCTACCGCTATCGCGGCCATTCCATGTCCGACCCGGCCAAATACCGCTCGCGCGACGAGGTGCAGGCGGTGCGCGAGAAATCGGACCCGATCGACGCGGTCAAGCGCGAGCTCGCCGCGGCGGGGGTGGGCGAGGACGAGCTCAAGAAGATCGACAACGACATCAAGCGCATCGTCACCGAAGCGGCCGATTTCGCCGAGCAGTCGCCCGAGCCGGATCCGTCCGAGCTCTACACCGATATCCTGGTCGAGGCTTACTGATGCCCGTCGAACTGAAGATGCCCGCCCTGTCCCCGACGATGGAGGAGGGCACGCTCGCCAAATGGCTGGTCAAGGAAGGCGACGAGGTCAAGTCGGGCGACATCCTCGCCGAAATCGAGACCGACAAGGCCACAATGGAGTTCGAGGCCGTCGACGAGGGGACGATCGCGAAGATCCTGGTCGCCGAAGGCACGGACGAGGTGAAAGTCGGGACGGTGATCGCCCTCATCGCTGCAGAAGGCGAGGAGTCCAGTCCCTCTCCCTCCAGGGGAGAGGGACAGCGGAGCGAAGCGACGCAGGGTGAGGGCACGGCGCCCACGCCCTCACCCTCGGCGGCTGGCGCCGCCTCTCCCTCTCCCCTGGAGGGAGAGGGAAGGAGAGTCGAGACGCCCAGCGACCAGAAGACCGAGGCCGTCCAGGAACAGGCCGCCGAATCCGCGGCCCATGCCCTCGTCGCCGCCGCCCACGACAATCCCGAGCCGCCGGAGGTTCCCGAGGGAACCAAGACCGTCCGCCAGACCGTCCGCGAAGCGCTTCGCGACGCCATGGCCGAGGAGATGCGCTCCGACGAGCGGGTCTTCGTGATGGGCGAGGAGGTCGCCGAATATCAGGGCGCCTACAAGGTCACCCAGGGGCTGCTCGACGAGTTCGGGCCCAAGCGAGTGATCGACACGCCGATCACCGAATATGGCTTCGCCGGGGTCGGCGCCGGCGCAGCGATGGGTGGATTGAAGCCGATCGTCGAGTTCATGACTTTCAACTTCGCCATGCAAGCCATTGATCATATTGTCAATTCGGCCGCGAAGACCAATTATATGTCGGGCGGGCAGATGCGCTGCCCGATCGTCTTCCGGGGCCCCAACGGAGCCGCCTCGAGGGTCGGCGCCCAGCACAGCCAGAATTACGGGCCCTGGTATGCCAACGTCCCCGGCCTCATCGTCATTGCCCCTTATTCGGCGGCCGACGCCAAGGGGCTCCTCAAGGCCGCGATCCGCTCCGAGGATCCGGTCGTCTTCCTAGAGAACGAATTGCTCTACGGGCAGAGCTTCGAGGTGCCCAGGCTCGACGATTACGTCCTCCCGATCGGCAAGGCCCGGATCGCCCGCGCCGGGACCGACGTCACCCTGGTCAGCTATTCGATCGGAGTGGGAGTAGCCCTCGAGGCGGCCAGTCAACTGGCCGAGCAAGGGATCGAGGCCGAAGTGATCGACCTCCGAACGCTCCGTCCGCTCGACAAGGCGACTGTCCTCGCTTCGCTGGCGAAGACCAATCGCATGGTGTGCGTGGAGGAAGGCTGGCCGGTCTGCTCCATCTCGGCCGAGATCATGGCGACGGCGATGGAGGAGGGGTTCGACGATCTCGATGCGCCGGTGCTTCGAGTGACCGACGAGGACGTTCCGCTTCCTTATGCCGCCAACCTCGAGAAGATGGCCCTGATCCGCGTCGAGAGCGTCGTCGAGGCGGCGAAGAAGGTGTGTTATCGGTAGAGGCGAGGGGGATGAAAGCTCCCACTCCGTTCGGCCTGAGCCTGTCGAAGGCCTTCCCTTGCTGAGCGGGCCGAAAGGAGAGGGCTTCGACAGGCTCAGCCCGAACGGGTAGGCGCACCCCTTCATGTCTTCAGACCTCGATCCCGACCGCACGCTCGCCCTGACCTATGTCCCGGCGAAGCGCCGCGCCGCCGTCGGCGCCCTCTGGCGGCTCGACGGCGCGCTCGGAGCGGCCCTGGCCGGAGGACGCGAGCCGATGATCTCGAGGATCAAGCTCGCCTGGTGGCGCGAGGCGCTGGAGAAGCTAGACCGCGAGCCGGCGCCCGCCGAGCCGGTGCTTCGGGAGGTGGCCGACCATGTCCGGCCCAACGGCGTCGCCGGCGCCGAGGTCGCCCGGATGGAGGAAGGATGGGCGGTGCTCTCCAGCCCCGAGCCGCTTACACCCGCCGAGCTGGCCACCTACGCCCGGGCCCGGGGTGGGCTGCTCTTCCGCTACACGGCGGTGCTGCTCGGCGACGGCGGCGGCGAAGTGGAGCAGGCCGGCGAGGCCTGGGCCCTGGTCGATCTCGCGCGCCACTGCGCCACCGCGGCCGACGCCGATATCGCGCTGGCCGCGGCCCGCGAGCGCGCGCTTCCCCCCCGCTGGCCTTCGCGCCTCCGGCCGCTCGGAATGCTGGCGAGGCTGGCCGAACGCGATTCCGACCCGGCCCGCCCGCCTTGGGAAGCGCGGGGCGCGCCCGCGCGGATGTGGCTCATGCTCAGGCATAGAATTTCCGGATACTGAGCGGTTTTCGTAAAAAACTATCGACTCGAAACATGTTTTCCGGTGATTTTGCTTCTCCCGTTCGGTGAGGGAGGAGAAACCATGGTCCGTTACGTCGCTGGAGGCGCTTCGGCGCTGCTTCTGATCGCCGCGGGGTTCTTCATCTGGAGAAGCGGAGCCGATGCCGAGGACGTCGTCCCGCCCGCTCCGCCGCCGCGAGCCGGATCCTACCTGGCCGGGGCGGGCCCGCGCCTCGCCCAGCCTCCAGCCGCCTCGGAGCCCCGCGAGCAGGCCAAGCGCTTCGCCCGCGCCGACCGCGACCGCGACGGCCGGATTACCCTCGACGAGCAGCTCCACCCCCGCCGCAAGGCCTTCGCCAAGGCCGACCGCGACAGTAACGGCAGCCTCAGCTTCGAGGAATGGACGGCCGCAGCGGCGGCGAAATTCGCCAAGGCCGACAAGGACAGGTCGGGCTGGCTCGACGCTGCCGAATATGAGGCGTCGAGACCCAGGCCCAAGCCGAAACCGCGGTGCAAGTGCTGACGCTGGAAATCCTCCCCATCGCCAGATGGGGAGGGGGACCATGCGAAGCATGGTGGAGGGGTAGATGGCGAGGGGTTCACATGCTCGCACTAGAAACACAGCGGTTCTGCGAGCGCGGCAGTTGAGGCGGTCGATGTCGCCACCGGAAGCTTATCTGTGGCAGGTGCTGAGACAGCGACCCGATGGGCTGAAGTTCCGTCGGCAGCATCCCTTCGAGCGCTACACGGCGGATTTCTACTGCGCGGCCGCGAAGCTCGTCCTGGAGGTGGACGGCGATGGCCATGACATGGGGAACAATCCGGAGTCTGATCGTCGTCGCGACACCTGGTTTCGGCAACAGGGCCTAGAGGTGCTGCGTTTCAACGCCGCGGATGTGATGAGGGACCTTGAGTCGGTGGTTACCATGATCGCCCTCGCCGCGCGGCGCTAGCTACCCCTCCACCATGCTTCGCATGGTCCCCCTCCCCACGGCTTCGCCGCGGGGAGGATTTTCAGCGGCGATCCACGCCGCCAGCTTTTCCCTGGCCCGCTTCGTGTAAGCCCGCTTCCGGTCCGCCCTCCGTGCCTTTCCATCCACCGGCGGGAACAGGCCGAAATTGACGTTCATCGGCTGGTAGGTCGCCGCGTCGGCGCCGCCGGTGATATGGCCCAGCAAGGCGCCCAGCGCCGTCTCCGGAGGCGGCGGAGCGAGGTCCCGGCCGCTCAGCTCGGCGGCGGCGAAGCGGCCCGCGAGGAGGCCGATGGCGGCCGATTCGACATAGCCCTCGCAGCCGGTGATCTGGCCGGCGAAGCGGATGTGGGGCGCCCGCTTCAGGCGCAACGTCCCGTCGAGCAGCTGGGGCGAGTTGATGAAGGTGTTGCGGTGGAGGCCGCCGAGCCGGGCGAACTCGGCTCGCTCGAGACCCGGGATCGTCCGGAACAGCCTGACCTGCTCGGCATGCTTCAGCTTGGTCTGGAAGCCGACCATGTTCCACAAGGTGCCGAGCGCATTGTCCTGGCGGAGCTGGACGACGGCATAGGGCCAGCGCCCGGTCTTCGGGTCGTCGAGGCCGACCGGCTTCATCGGCCCGAAGCGCAGGGTATCGACCCCCCGCTCGGCCATCACCTCGATCGGCATGCAGCCCTCGAAATAGGGCGTGTCCTTCTCCCAGTCCTTGAAGTCCGTCTTGTCGCCGTCGAGCAGGCCCTGGTGGAAGGCGAGATACTGGTCCTTCGTCATCGGGCAGTTGACGTAATCCTTGCCGCCCTTGTCCCACCTGGCCGCCATCCAGGCGACGTCCATGTCGATCGAATCCTTGTGGACGATCGGGGCGATGGCGTCGAAGAAGGCGAGGGCATCCGAACCCGTGGCGGCGCCGATCGATTGAGCGAGCGTCATCGCGGTGAGCGGCCCGGTGGCGACGATGGTCGCGCCGGACTCCGGCAGGGCGTCGACCCGCTCGCGCGCCAGCTCGATATTCGGATGCGAGCTTATCCGTTCGGTGACGGCGGCGGCGAAGCCCTCGCGATCCACCGCCAGCGCGGACCCGGCCGGGACCCGGTGGGCGTCGGCGCAAGCCATGACCACCGATCCCAGGCGGCGCATCTCGGCGTGGATGAGGCCGACGGCATTATGCTCGGCGTCGTCGGAGCGGAAGCTGTTGGAGCAGACCAGCTCGGCCAGGCAGTCGGTGTGATGCGCCGGGGTCGATTCGCCCGAGCCGCGCATCTCGGAGAGGCGCACTCGCACACCGGCCTCCGCGAGCTGCCAGGCGGCTTCCGAACCGGCGAGGCCGCCGCCGACGATATGGACTTGGTGGGTCATGGGCGCTGCGATAGTCCGGTTCGGGGCGGGGAGGAAGCGGATGACGGCGACAGTAAAGCTGCTGGTGGTGCTGAGCGCCGTCGTTGGGCTCCTCTACCCGTTGCTGCGGGCCTTTATGCTGTCACCGGAGGCCATGATCGCGGCGAAGGGGGCAGGCGTGGGCCTGCTGGCGCTCGCCGCGGTCCTGCGGGCGCGGACGGCGGACGGATGGCTGCTCGCGAGCCTGCTCGCCCTGGGCGCCGCGGGGGACATGCTGCTCGAGGTCCGTTTCGCGGCCGGCGCGGCCGCCTTCGCGGCGGGACATGTCTGCGCGATCGCCCTTTACCTGCGCAACCACCGCACGACCGGCCAGGCCCGGCTGGCGGCCGCGGCGCTGATCGTATCGGTCGCCGCCGCCGTGCCGGGCCTCCTGCTTCACGGACGGCCGGAGGCGCTTCCCTTCATCCTCTATGGCCTGCTCCTCGGGGGCATGACCGCCACGGCCTGGCTCAGCCGCTTCCCCTTCTTCGTTCCGCTCGGGGCGGCGATGTTCCTGGCGAGCGATATGCTGATCGCGGCACGGATCGGGATGCGGCTGACCTATGGCTGGCTGGGGCTCGCCATCTGGCTCCTCTATTATGCCGGGCAGGTGATGATCTTCGCGGGAGTGACATCAGCTCTGCCTCCCCGCGAGCGAAGCTCGGGGGGAGGGGAACCGGCGAAGCTGGTGGAGGGGTAACTGGCGGTGCCGTGGGCGGTTCGCGCGCGCTCCTGACAATTCCGGGACTAATTACCCCTCCACCACCTTCGGTGGTCCCCCTCCCCA
>DASVQS010000013.1:0-64941 GCA_036389015.1 Allosphingosinicella sp.
GGTCCCCCTCCCCGCCGCGTCGCGGCAGGGAGGATTGCGCTCAATCGAAGGTCGAGAACACCCCTCGCGCCCGCGCCGCCGCCGCCTTGTCCGGGAGATATTCCCAATGCCAGGGCTCGTGCGAGACGGTTCGGAGGAAGCCGAAGCGGGTCGCGTTCTGAGACAGCCAGACGTAGGTGGGATTGCTGCCGCCGCCGTTGACGTCGATGTCGAAGGCGATCCCGTTCTGGTGGTTCGAATTGCCCGGGCGGTTGGCGGGGGCAAAGCCGGGCAGGCCTTTCTGGCGGCCCTCGAACAGGAACTTCTGCTCGGGCCAGGAACGGAAGCCGCTGTTGACCCCGATCTCCACTCCGTCGGCGCGGGCGGCCTCGGCCATGGCGAGGAACCTGTCGCAGGTCTCCCCGGAAATGTGCTCGATCTCCTTGTCCGTCCCGACCAGCCGGACCAGGGTCACCTGGCCCAGATATTTGTCCTTCGCCCAGGCCGCGTTGGGTCCGAAGCGGCTGGCGCCGGGCTTGGGCGGGATCGAGCCGATCGTCTCGGACAGCAGCCGTCCTTGGATATTGGAGGCAACGGTCCAGCCCAGCGTCGCGGCGCTGTCTGCCGACAAAGCGTGGGCATAGAGCACGACCGCCTTGGCGCCGGCCGGGACGACCTCCACCGCGTCGATCCTGATTTTGGTCCCCTTCGGGATGACGATGAAACCGCCGTCCGGCCCGGTCTCATATTCGTGCAGAGCCCCGTCCTTTCGGATCCTAGCGTCGGGGTCCGCGACGGTGAATGTCTTACCCTTATAGCTCTCCGAATTCATTGCCCCTCCCGCCTTCGGCGCCTTCTAGACCACCCCGAACGCCAGCATCGCGTCGGCCACCTTCTTGAAGCCGGCGATATTGGCGCCCTTCACATAGTCGACATAGCTGTCTGACACCCGGCCATATTCGATGCAGCGGTCGTGGATGCCGTTCATGATGTCCTTGAGGAGGCGCTGCAATTCCTCCTCCTTCCAGCTCAATCGGGCGCTGTTCTGGCTCATCTCGAGGCCGGAGACGGCGACTCCGCCGGCATTGGCCGCCTTGCCCGGCGCGTAGAGGATCCCGGCTTCCTTGAAGACGTGGACCCCATCGAGGTTGGTAGGCATGTTGGCGCCTTCCGAAACGGCGATGCAGCCGTTCCCGACGAGCGTCCTGGCGTCGTCGCCGAGCAGCTCGTTCTGGGTCGCGCAGGGCAGAGCGACGTCGCATTCCACCGCCCAGGGGCGGCCCCCGGGGTGGAAGGTAGAGCCCTTATATTCCTCGGCATATTCGCAGATCCGGCCGCGGCGCTTGGTCTTGTGCGCCTTGACCCAGTCGATCTTCTCCTGGTCGATGCCGTCGGGATCGTGGACGAAGCCTTCGGAATCGGACAGGGTGAGCACCTTGCCTCCGAGCTGCACGACCTTCTCCGCCGCGTGGGTGGCGACGTTGCCCGAGCCTGAGATGACGACCCGCTTGCCGGCCATGTCCTGTCCCCGGGTCGCAAGCATGTTGGCGAGGAAATAGACGGCGCCGTAGCCGGTCGCCTCGGTGCGGATCAGCGAGCCGCCATATTCGAGGCCCTTGCCGGTGAGCACCCCTTCCCAGCTGCCCGTGATTCGCTTGTACTGGCCGAACATGTAGCCGATCTCGCGCGCGCCGACCCCGATGTCGCCGGCCGGAACATCGACGCTGGCGCCGATGTGGCGATAGAGCTCGGTCATGAAGCTCTGGCAGAAGCGCATGATCTCGTTGACGCTCTTGCCCTTGGGATTGAAGTTCGATCCCCCCTTGCCGCCGCCCATCGGAAGGCCGGTCAAGGCGTTCTTGAAGGTCTGCTCGAAGGCGAGGAACTTGAGGATCGATTCGTTGACCGAGGGGTGGAAGCGGATGCCCCCCTTGTAGGGGCCGATCGCATTGTTGTTCTGGACGCGGTAGCCGCGCTGGACCCGGATATTCCCCTTGTCGTCCTCCCAGCAGACCCGGAAGGAGACGACCCGGTCCGGCTCGGCCATCCGGCGCAGGATCTGCGCCTCATGATATTCGTGCTTGCCCTGGGTGAATTCGAATATGTCGCGAGCGACCTCCTCGACCGCCTGGACGAATTCGGGCTGATTGGGGTTGCGCCGCTTCACGCCCTCCATGAAGCCTTCGAGGTCGACATGCTCGCCCGTGCGCGCGGTTCCGCCGCCTCTGTTCATGAATATTCCCCTCGCCTCGCGCTCCGTTGGCCGGAGTCGCGGAGGATGATAGCATGTTACGCGCCAAAGCCAGCGCGCCGGGCGTCGGCGGCCGAGGAAAGCTCATCGCTCATGATAACCAGGCTCCTGCTCCTGCTGCTCCTCCTGTCTCCAGGTCCGGCGGAGGCGGGGATCAGGGCCGTCTATTCCGGCAGCATGAGGCCGGCCATCGAGGTGGCGGTCGCCGACAATGGCGATTTCGACATCGTTGAGGGCCGCCGCCGCCTCGTGCAGCGGAATGGCGCGCTCTACCTGATCGAGGAGCGTCTGACCGGCCCTCTCGTCGACCGGTACGAGGATCTCGCGGCGCTGGGGGCAGCGAATTTCCATCACGCCCGAGCCGTCGCGGATTTGCCGGCGCTGGTGTCGCGGGGCACGGCGACGATTGCCGCGCTCGTCGGCGAGGCCTTCGATTATTCTCGCCCCAAGGAGCGGGGCGGGGCGGACGACCGGCCCTTGCTGGTGCTCAGCACGGATCCCGAGCTTCGCCCCCTGGCGGCCGCCCTTCGCCGACTCTGGCAGGTCGAACATTTGCAGTTCACCCTCGCCAATCCGGGCGCCGACCACGAGCTTTGGTCCGATCAGCCCGGGGTGCTCCAGCTCATCGAAGGCCGCGCGCCACTGAGGTTCGGGGACATGGAGCTGGCCGAACTGCACCGGGGCGAAGTCCGGCTCGCGCCCTTCGGCCTTGCCGCGCAGGCCGAGACTCGCGAGGCCCTGCGGCTGCGCCTCGAGAAGGAGGCCCGCGGAGACGAGCCTTCGGAGAACAGCAACGTGCTTCGCGCTCTGTTCGCGGACGAAAGGCTCTGGCTGCTGACCGACGACGGCAAGCTGACCAGCCTCGCCCCGGGCGATCGGTCCCGCCGCGCAGAGAGCCCGGGGGGCGCCGTCATCGACATCTGCTCCGGCGCGGGCGGATTGCGGGCATTGACCGGGGAGCGTTCGGGGGGCCGGAGCTCGACCCTTCGGCGGTGGAGTGGAGGACGATGGACGGTCGAGCGGGAGGTCGACGGCCGGGGGGAAGCGCTGGTCGCCCTGTCGTGCGCCGGGAAAAGCGCGCTCTTGCTGACCTCTAAGCGGTTGATCGCGGTCGGCAGCGCGGGCGAAGAGTCGCTTCGATTGTCGGGAGATCTGCGCCTCCCCCGGGTGAAGCCCGTCACCCTGGAGTCGGAGGATTATCTGTTCGTCGGGCTCAACTCGGGGGAGTGGGGCGGCGGGCTGATGCGGATCGATCGGCGCTCCGGCCGTGTCGAGACGATCGAGCGGAACGCAACCGGCGACCGGTGCGAGGGCCCGCTCAGCACGGCGTGCGACCCCGTGCACGGCCTCGCGCCGATTCCGTGGAAGCCGTCCTGCATTGCCGCCGCCATTGGGCTGATCCACTTCCTCTCCCACGGCCGGATCGTCGAAATTTGCGGCAAGCAGGTCGAGACCCTGTTCGTGCAGGCGGCGGATCCATACCAGAAGGATCCGAAGACGGCGGCGTCGGTCGCGGCCGGACGTTATGGAGCGATTGCCTTCTTCGGCCTTGCCGCCGCCGGGGACTCGCTTCTGGCCGCGGGCCAGGACGGCCTTTACCGGATCGGGGCGGGCGGCGTCTCCACCCGTCAAAGCTGGCCGCGGTTCGAGGCGGTCGACGGGCTGCTGGTGAGCTTCGCCCTGCCCGATGCGGTGCTGGTCGTGACGACGATCAACCGGCGCGCCTCGGTCAGTGGGGGCGCCCCGCTGCTCGTCCCGCGCTGAGGCTCAGGCGGCTCCGTCGAGGATGGTCTCGATCGCCCGCTCAACCTCCTCGATCGGGGCCATGCCGTCGACTCGGCGGACGAGGCCGCGGGCGTCGTAATAAGGCAGGATCGGCGCGGTCTTGGCGCGATATTCGGCGAGGCGGGTGCGGACCGTCTCCTCATTGTCGTCGGGGCGGCGCTTGAACTGGTCCGAGCCGCAGACGTCGCAAAGCGTGTCGATCCTGGGCAGCTTGTAGCGGTCGTGATAGCCGGTGCCGCAGTTCGAGCAGGAGAAGCGGCCGGTGATCCGGTCGACCAAAGCGTCGGCGTCGACGAGCAATTCGATGACGTGGTCGAGCTTCATGCCGCGCTCGGCGAGCAGGGAGTCGAGCGAGATCGCCTGGGCCTCGGTGCGCGGATAGCCGTCGAAGATGAAGCCCGAGCCGGAGTAGCGCTCGGGAAGGTCGAGGCGGTTGGCGATGAGCTCGTTGACCACCTCATCGGGCACGAGCTCGCCCGCCTCCATGATCGCCTTGGCGCGGAGGCCGATCGGGCTTCCGGCCTTGATCGCCTCGCGAAGCATGTCCCCCGTCGAGAGCTGGACCAGCCCCCGTTCCGAAATCAGCCGGCCCGCCTGGGTCCCCTTGCCTGCGCCCGGAGGCCCGAGCAGGATGATGTTCACCTGACCCGCCCGCCCTTCAATTTCGCTTTCTTGATGAGGTCGCCATATTGGTGGGCGATGAGGTGGCTCTGGATCTGGGTCACCGTGTCCATGGTCACGTTGACGACGATCAGGAGGCTGGTCCCGCCGAGATAGAAGCCGATGCCCATCCGGGCGATGACGAACTCGGGCACGAGGCAGATCAGGGTCAGATAGGCGGCGCCGATCACCGTGATCCGGGTGAGGACGTAGTCGAGATATTCCTCGGTCCGCTTGCCCGGGCGGATTCCGGGGATGAAGCCGCCGTAGCGCTTCAGATTCTCGGCCGTCTCCTCGGGATTGAACACCACCGCGGTGTAGAAGAAACAGAAGAAAATGATCCCCGCCGCATAGAGCGCCATGTAGAGGGGAGCGCCGTGCTGGAGCGCGCTCGTGACGGTGATGAGGATGTCGCCCCAGGCGCTTTCGCCCGAGGTGCGGTTGCCGGCGAACTGGGCGATGGTCAGCGGCATGAGCAGCAGCGACGAGGCGAAGATCGGCGGGATCACGCCCGACGTGTTGATCTTGAGCGGAAGGTGGGACTTCTCCGCCTGCATCTGGCCGCGCGCCGTCTGGCGCTTGGGATATTGGATCAGCACCCGCCGCTGCGCCCGCTCCATGAAGCAGATGAAGAGGATGAGGGCGACGACCAGGGCGACGATGGCGAGGATGACGAGCGGCGACATGGTGCCGGTGCGGCCGCTCTCGAACACCTGGACCAGCGTCGTCGGCAGCTGCGCGACGATGCCCGCCATGATGATCAGCGACACTCCGTTGCCGATTCCGCGGCTGGTGATCTGTTCGCCCAGCCACATCAGGAACATGGTTCCGCCGACCAGGGTGATGACGGTGGTGATCCTGAACATCATGCCGGGATCGAGCACCGCCGAGCCGCTGCTCCCCTGGCCCCAGCCTTCCAGTCCGACGGCGATGAAATAGCCCTGGATCGCGCAGAGGAAGACGGTACCGTAGCGTGTATATTGGTTGATCTTCTTGCGGCCGCTCTCGCCCTCTTTCTTGAGCGTGGCGAGCTGCGGCGACATCGAAGTGGCGAGCTGAACGACGATCGAGGCGGTGATGTAGGGCATCACGCCGAGCGCGATCAGGCTCATCCGCTCGAGGCTTCCGCCCGAGAACATGTTGAAGAAATCGAGCACTCCGCCGCGGGTCGTCTGGAACAGGTTCGACAGCGCGCGAGGATCGATTCCGGGCAGGGGCACGAACGAGAGCAGCCGAAAGACGATCAGTGCGCCGAGGGTGAACCAGAGGCGCTTCTTGAGATCCGTCGCCTTGGCGAAGTTCGCCAGGCTGATATTGGATGCCATGGATTCGGCTGCGGATGCCATGTTGGTAGGACCTCGTCGTGTGTGCCCGGAGTCGGGCTTTCCCCCGACCCGCTCACCCTGAGTAGCCGTCGAGCTTGTCGAAACGGCGTATCGAAGGTCCGTCCTTCGATACGGGTCTTCGCCAGGCTCAGCCCCTACTCAGGATGAGCGGGTGCGAAGGGCCTATATAGTGGCGGCTGGCCGGTTGTCAGCCGTTGGTCCGCTTCTTGACGCTGTTCTTCTTCGCGGCGGCCTTCTCGGCGGCCGGAACGACCTCGATCAGCTCGATCGAGCCGCCGGCATCCTCGACCGCCTTGCGCGCCCCGGCGGAGGCCCCGGCGACGCGGAAGGCGAGCTTGGCGGTGAGGCTGCCCTTGCCGAGCAGCCGGATGCCGTCCTTGCCGCCGCGCGACAGGCCGGCGGCGCGGAGCACGGCCTGGTCGATCGTACCGTCGGCGGAAAGCGTCCCGGCGTCGATCGCCTTCTGGATCATGCCGACGTTCACCTCGGCATAATCCTTGGCGAAGACGTTGTTGAAGCCGCGCTTCGGCAGCCGCATGTGGAGCGGCATCTGGCCGCCCTCGAAGCCGAACACCGACACGCCCGAGCGCGACTTGGCGCCCTTCTGGCCGCGGCCGGCGGTCTTGCCGAGGCCGGAGCCGATGCCGCGGCCGACCCGGACGCGCGATTTGCGGGCGCCCTTATTGTCTCTGAGATCGTTGAGTTTCATGTTCGTGCACTCGCTTTCGCTTTTGTCGCGCCTAAATCCCCTTTCCCTGTAGGGGAGAGGGGCCGGGGGTGAGGGAATGAGGTAAGTGACAGTCACCTACCTCGGGCCCTCACCGTGCCGGCTTCGCCGGCTGTCCCTCTCCCCTTCAGGGAGAGGGGTTTTTACTCCGCCACCTTCACCATATGCTGCACCTTGCGGATCATTCCGCGCACCTCGGGGGTGTCGGTCAGCTCCACGGTGCGGTGCATCTTGTTGAGCCCGAGCCCGATCAGCGTCTTGCGCTGGTCGGGCGTGCGGCGGATCGGCGATCCGGTCTGGGTCAGCTTGATCGTGGCCATCATTCTTTACTCCGTCACCAGCTCGGCCTCGGCCGACGCCTCGGCGCCGCTCAGGCCTTCGCGGCGGGCCATCAGATCGGCGACCTTGCGGCCGCGGCGCTGGGCGACCGCTTTGGGGCTGGTCTGCTCCTTGAGCGCCTCGAAGGTCGCCCGGACCATGTTGTAGGGGTTGGACGTGCCGATCGACTTGGTCACCACGTCGGCGACCCCCAGGCTCTCGAACACGGCGCGCATCGGGCCGCCGGCGATGATCCCGGTCCCGGCCGGGGCCGAACGGACATAGACGCGGCCGGCGCCGAAATGGCCGAGGCCGTCATGGTGGAGAGTCCGGCCCTCGCGGAGCGGAACCCGGACCATGGCCTTCTTGGCCGCGGCGGTTGCCTTGGAGATCGCCTCGGGCACCTCGCGGGCCTTGCCGTGGCCGAAGCCGCAGCGCCCCTTGCCGTCGCCGACCACGACCAGCGCCGCAAAGCCGAAGCGCTTGCCGCCCTTCACGGTCTTGGAAACGCGGTTGATGTGGACGAGCTTCTCGATCAGCTCCTCGCCGCCGTCGTCGTCGCGGTTGCCGCCGCGGCCGCCGCGCTCGTCGCGCCGGCCACGGCCGCCGCGGTCGCCGCCGCGTCCACCGCCGCCGCCGCCGCGACCGCCGCGGCCGCCGCGCGGGCCTCGGCCCTCGGTGCGGGTCTCAACGGCAGGAGCGTCGGCCGGAGCGGCCTCGGGAGCCGCGACCGCGCCCGGCTGGACCTCGGTGCCTTCGATGTTGGTTTCGTCAGCCATTTAGAACTCCAATCCGCCTTCGCGGGCGGCGTCGGCCAGCGCCTTGACTCGGCCGTGAAACAGGAAACCGCCGCGGTCGAAGACCACGCGGGTGATTCCGGCCGCCTTGGCGCGCTCGGCGACGCGCTTGCCGACGTCCTGGGCGCCCGAGATCGTCGCTCCGGCCGAGCCGCGCACATCCTTCTCGAGAGTCGAGGCGGAAGCGACGGTGCGGCCTTCGGAATCGTCGATGATCTGGGCGTAGATATGACGCCCGGAGCGGTGGATCGACAGGCGCGCGCGCGTGCCGCCGCGCTTGCGGAGGGAAGTGCGGACGCGCTGGCGGCGCCGTTCGAAGAGGGTGAGTTTCGCCATGGCTACTTCTTCTTGCCTTCTTTGCGGAAGATATATTCGCCGCGATACTTGATGCCCTTGCCCTTGTAGGGCTCCGGCTTGCGCCAGCGGCGGATTTCGGCGGCGAGCTGGCCGACCTTCTGCCGGTCGTTGCCCGAAATCTCGACCGTGGTCGGATCCGGGGTCTTGACCTCGAGGCCTTCCGGCACGGCGATATTGACGTCGTGGCTGTAGCCGAGCTGAAGGCGCAGATTGCGGCCCTGGGCGGCGGCGCGGTAGCCGACGCCGGTGATCTCCAGCACCTTGGTGAAGCCGTCGGTCACTCCGGTCACCAGATTCTGCACCAGGGTACGGTGCATGCCCCAGAAGGAGCGCGCCCGCTTGGTGTCGTTGGCCGGCTTGACGACGATCCGGCCGTCCTCGATGCCGTAGCTGATATCGTCCAGCATCGGCATGGTGAGGGTACCCTTGGGCCCCTTCACCGAGAGGATCTGGCCCTCGGTGGTCGCCGTCACGCCCGAAGGCAGCGGCACCGGCACTTTTCCAATGCGGCTCATCAGAACACCTCCGCCAGCACTTCGCCGCCGACATTCTGCTCGCGCGCTTCCGCGTCGGACAGAACGCCGCGCGGCGTCGAGACGATCGTGATGCCGAGGCCGTTGCGGACCCGGGGGAGCTCCTGGGCGCCCGAATAGACCCGGCGGCCGGGCTTCGAGACTCGGGAGACGTGCTGGATCGCGGGCTGGCCCTCGAAATATTTCAGCTCGATACGAAGGCCGGCATGCTGGCCGAGGGCTTCCTCGCGATAGCCGCGGATATAGCCTTCGCGCTGGAGCACATCGAGCACTCGCACGCGCAGCTTCGACGCGGGGGACATCACGCTGTCCTTGCGCGCCTGCTGGCCGTTGCGGATGCGGGTGAGCATATCACCCAGGGGATCGGTCAATGGCATATCTATACCCTACCAGCTCGACTTGGTGAGGCCTGGGATCAGGCCCTTGTTGCCCAGTTCGCGGATCATGATCCTCGACAGGCCGAATTTGCGATAGTTCGCGCGCGGGCGCCCGGTGAGGCCGCAGCGGTTGCGGACCCGGGTCGGGTTACCGTTGCGCGGAATCTCCGCCATCTTGAGGCGCGCGATCAGCCGCTCGGTGTCGTCGCGGGACTCGTCGTCCGCGATCGCCTTGAGCTTCGAATAACGGCCCGCATATTTCTTCACGAGCTTCTTGCGACGCTCGTTCTTGTTGATGGAACTCAGTTTCGCCATGGACTTAAGCTCTCTTCTTTCGTGTCTCTAGTCCGTCATCCCAGCGAAGGCTGGGATCCCAGGGGGTGAAAGGCGCTGAGCTCTTCACCCGCCGGGGCCCCAGCCTGCGCTGGGGCGACGTGAATTTCGTTACGCCGCCTGCTTCTCGGCCTCGGCTTGCGGGAACGGGAAGTTGAAGAGGCGCAGCAGCTCGCGCGCCTCGTCATCCGTGTTCGCGGTGGTGGTGATGATGACGTCCATGCCGCGCACCTTGTCGATGCGGTCATAGTTGATCTCCGGGAACACGATCTGCTCCTTGAGACCCATCGCGTAATTGCCGCGACCGTCGAACGATTTCGGATTGAGGCCCCTGAAATCGCGGACGCGGGGAAGAGCGATCGTCACCAGGCGGTCGAGGAACTCGTACATCCGCTCGCGGCGAAGGGTGACCTTCACTCCGATCGGCATGCCCTCGCGCAGCTTGAACTGGGCGATCGACTTCTTCGCCTTGGTGATCACCGGCTTCTGGCCGGCGATCAGCTCCATCTCCGCGGCGGCGGTCTCGACGCGCTTCTTGTCCTGGGTCGCCTCGCCGACGCCCATGTTGAGGACGATCTTCTCGAGCCGCGGAACCTCGAGCCGGTTCTTGTAACCGAACTTCTCGATCATCGCGGGGACGATGCGCTCGTCATAATCCGCGCGCAGGCGCGGCGTGTACTTGGCTTCAGCCATTGATCAGCTCCCCGGATTTGACGGCGACCCGGACCTTCTTGCCGTCGCGCTCCTCGAAGCGGACTCGGGTCGGCTTGCCGGTCTTGGGATCCTCCAGAGCAACCTTGGAAGCATGGAGCGGCGCCTCGCGGCGCTCGATCCCGCCCTGCGGGTTGGTCTGCGAAGGCTTGCGGTGGCGAGCGGCGACGTTGACGCCGGCGACGATCACCTTGCCCTCCTTGGGCATCGACTTGGTGACTTCGCCGTGCTTGCCCTTGTCCTTGCCGGACAGGATCACGACCCGGTCGCCTTTCTTGATCTTCATAGCCACGGTTACAGGACCTCCGGCGCCAGGCTGATGATCTTCATGTGCTTCTTGGCGCGCAGCTCGCGCACCACCGGACCGAAGATACGGGTGCCGATCGGCTCGGCATTGTTGTTGACGAGGACGGCCGCGTTCGAATCGAAGCGAATCGTCGAGCCGTCCGGACGATGAATGTCCTTGGCGGTGCGGACGATGACGGCCTTGTGGACGTCGCCCTTCTTCACCCGGCCGCGCGGCGCCGCCTCCTTGACGGAGACGACGATGATGTCGCCGACCCCGGCGAAGCGGCGCTTCGAACCGCCGAGCACCTTGATGCACTGGACGCGCTTCGCGCCGCTATTGTCGGCGACCTCAAGGTTGGACTGCATCTGGATCATCGATCCAATTCCTTCTTCACTTCAACCGGGAATGCCCGGCGATCAGCTTCAAAATCACCCCGGGAGGCCGGGGAACCCAATTCCGTTCGGGCTGAGCTTGTCGAAGCCCTTTCCTTCACTTCTTCCGAAAAGAAGGAAGGCCCTTCGACAGGCTCAGGGCGAACGGCGTGTGGTCCGTCTGCCCCAGCCCTTACTTCAAACTTACGCCACGTCGGCCTTTTCGGGCGTCGCGTGGGTGTCCACGCGGTCGATCACCTTCCAGGTCTTCAGCTTCGAGATCGGCCGGGTTTCCTCGATCCGAACCGTCTCGCCCTGCTTGAACTCGTTGCCCTCGTCATGGGCATGGTACTTCTTCGACCGCTTGATGATCTTGCCGTAGAGCGGGTGCTTCACCCGCCGCTCGACATTCACGACCACGGTCTTGTCCGTCTTGTCCGACACGATCGTGCCGGTGAGAACGCGCTTCGGCATCCGTCTAACTCCTTATGCCTTGGCCTGAGCGGCACGGGCCCGCTCGGACTGCAGCGTCTTGATCTGGGCGATCGTGCGGCGCACGTCGCGGATCCGGGCCGGCTTCTCGAGCTGGTTGGTGGCGGCCTGGAAGCGCAGGTTGAACTGCTCGCGCTTCAGCTCGCCCAGCTGCTCGTTGAGCTGGTCGTCGGTGCGGGTCTTCAAATCGTCGATCTTGGCCATCTTACGCGTCCTCGAGCAGGCTCTCGCCCAGGCGGGCAATGACCTTGGTACGGATCGGCAGCTTCTCCGCGGCGCGCTCGAAAGCGACCTTGGCGAGATGGCCGGGGACTCCGTCCAGCTCGAACAGGATGCGGCCGGGCTTCACTCGGGCGACCCAGAATTCCGGCGAGCCCTTGCCCGAGCCCATGCGGACTTCGGCGGGCTTCGACGAGACGGGCACGTCCGGGAAGATTCGGATCCACAAGCGCCCCTGGCGCTTGATATGGCGGGTGATCGCGCGGCGGGCCGCCTCGATCTGGCGAGCGGTGATCCGCTCCGGCTCCATCGCCTTCAGGCCATAGGCGCCGAAGTTCAGGGCGGTGCCGCCCTTGGCGTCGCCGTGAATCCGGCCCTTGAAGGCCTTGCGGAACTTGGTGCGTTTCGGTTGAAGCATCTCTTGTTCCTAAATCAGCGTGCGGGCCGGACGCCGGAAGTCTGGGCTTCCATCATCAGCCGGTCCTGGGCGAGCGGGTCGTGGCCGAGAATCTCGCCCTTGAAGATCCACACCTTGACGCCGCACACGCCATAGGCGGTGTGGGCGGTCGCCTCGGCATAGTCGACGTTGGCGCGGAGCGTGTGAAGCGGCACCCGGCCCTCGCGATACCATTCGGTGCGGGCGATCTCGGCGCCGCCGAGGCGGCCCGAGCAGGTGATGCGGATGCCCTCGGCGCCGAGGCGAAGGGCCGACTGCACCGCGCGCTTCATGGCGCGGCGGAAGGCGATCCGGCGCTCGAGCTGGTCGGCGACGCCCTGGGCGACGAGCTTGGAGTCGATCTCCGGCTTGCGGATCTCGACGATGTTCAGCGACACGTCGCTGGAGGTCATCGCTCCGAGCTGCTTCCTGAGCTTCTCGATGTCCGCACCCTTCTTGCCGATGATCACGCCCGGGCGGGCGGCATAGATGGAGACCCGGCAAAGCTTGGCCGGACGCTCGATCACCACCTTGGAGATCGCCGCCTGGGGCAGCGCCTTCATGATGAAGTTGCGGATCTTGAGGTCCTCGAGCAGCAGCCGGCCGTAATCGGCGCCTTCGGCATACCAGCGGCTGTCCCAGGTGCGGTTGATCTGCAGCCGCATACCGATCGGATTGGATTTCTGACCCATGTGCTTAGGCTTCCTGCTGCTCGCGGACGACGATGCGCACGCGGCTGAACGGTTTGACGATTCGGCTGGCACGGCCGCGGGCGCGGGGCGTGAAGCGCTTCATCGAGATCGACTTGCCGACCGAGGCCTCGGCGACGACCAGCGAGTCGACGTCGAGATTGTGGTTGTTCTCGGCATTGGCGATCGCCGAAGCGAGCACCTTGCGGACGTCCACCGCCATCGCCTTCGGCGAGAAGGAGAGGATGTTCAACGCGTCCTCGGCCTTCTTGCCGCGGATCAGGGCCGCGACCAGGTTCAGCTTCTGAGCCGAGCCGCGGATCTGCGTGTTGACCGCGAGCGCCTCATTGTCGGCGACGCGGCGTGGGGATGCTTGCTTGCCCATCAGCGCTTGCCCTTCTTGTCCGCGGCGTGACCCGGGAAGTAGCGAGTCGGCGCGAACTCGCCGAGCTTCATCCCGACCATGTCCTCGTTCACCGACACGGGAATGAATTTCCGGCCGTTGTAGACGTTGAAGGTGAGGCCGACGAACTGCGGCAGGATGGTGGAGCGGCGCGACCAGGTCTTGATCGGCGCACGGGTCTTCGCATCCTGCGCCGCCTCGGCCTTCTTCAGAAGGCTGAGCTCGACGAACGGACCTTTCCAGACGGAGCGAGCCATGATTACCTCTTCTTCTTCGCGTGGCGGGACCGGATGATCATCTTGTCCGTCGCCTTGTTGTTACGGGTACGAGCGCCCTTGGTCGGCTTGCCCCACGGGGTGACCGGGTGACGGCCGCCCGAGGTGCGGCCTTCGCCGCCGCCGTGCGGGTGGTCGACCGGGTTCTTGGCGACGCCGCGGGTCAGCGGGCGGCGGCCCATCCAGCGGGTGCGGCCCGCCTTGCCGAAATTCTGGTTCTGGTTGTCCGGGTTGCTGACCGCGCCGACGGTGGCCATGCAGTCCGAACGCACATAGCGCTGCTCGCCTGAATTGAGCCTGACCATGACCATGCCGCGGTCACGGCCGACGACCTGGACATAAGTCCCGGCGGAGCGCGCGAGCTGGCCGCCCTTGCCCGGCTTCATCTCGACGTTGTGGACGATGGTTCCGACCGGCATCTGGCCCAGCTCCATCGCATTGCCCGGCTTCACGTCGACCTTGCGGCCAGCGACGACGGTGTCGCCCGGGGCCAGACGCTGGGGCGCGATGATGTAGGTGAGCTCGCCGTCCTCATATTTGACGAGGGCGATGAAGGCGGTGCGGTTGGGATCGTATTCCAGCCGCTCGACGGTGGCCGGCATGTCCCACTTGCGGCGCTTGAAGTCGATATAACGGTAGCGCTGCTTGTGGCCGCCGGCGATCCCGCGCGAGGTCACATGGCCCTTGTTGTTGCGGCCGCCGGTCTTCTTTTTGCCTTCGGTAAGCGCTTTGACGGGCTTGCCCTTCCACAGCGCCGACTTGTCGACGAGGATCAGGCCGCGCTGCGACGAGGTCGTCGGATTGTAGGTTTTGAGTGCCATTACCTGACCCCTTCGGTGACGTCGATGCTCTGGCCTTCCGCCAGAGTGACGATCGCCTTCTTCACGTCCGAGCGCGTGTAGGGGCGGCCCTTCCAGCGCTTGGTCTTGCCTTTGACGTTGATCGTGTTCACCGACACCACCTGCTTGCCCCAAAGCGCCTCGACGGCGGCCTTGATCTGAGGCTTGGTGGCATCGCCGGCGACCTTGAAGACGACCGCATTATGCTCGGAGAGCATGGTCGACTTTTCGGTGATCACGGGCGCGAGGACGACATCGTAATGATTGATGTCGACCGCCTTGGTGGTGGGCTTCTTAGCCATTGAACCGCGCCTCCAGAGTTTCCACGGCGGCGCGGGTCAGCACCAGCGTGTCGTGGTTGAGGATGTCGTAGACGTTCGCGCCGATCGCCGGGAGGAGGTCGATCTCGCGAAGGTTGCCGGCGGCCTGGGCGAAGCCGACGTTGAGAGCGTCGCCGTCGATCACCAGGGCATTGCGGCCGAGATCGAAGCCGGCCAGCCGCTCCTTGAGCGCCTTGGTCTTGGCTTCCGAGAGGTCGAGATTCTCGACCACGACGAGACGGCCGTCGCGCGCCTTGGACGACAAAGCCATCTTCAGGCCGAGCGCCCGGACCTTCTTGTTGAGCGAGGGATCGAAATCGCGGACGCGGGGGCCGTGGGCCTTGCCGCCGCCGATGAAGATCGGAGCGCGCCGGTCGCCGTGGCGGGCGGTGCCGCCGCCCTTCTGGCGGCCGTATTTCTTGCCGGTGCGGGCGACGTCCGACCGCTCGCGGGCGGCGCGGGCGGTGCCGCGGCGCTTCTCGAGCTGCCAGGTGACCACCCGGTGGAGGATGTCGGCGCGCGGCTCGACGTCGAAAATCTCGTCGGAGAGCTCGATGTCCTTGCCCGGCTTGCCGCCGTCCAGGGTCTGAACCTTGACCTTCATGGCTTAGCTTTCCTTGCTCTCGTCGGCCGCGCCGGTATCCGCCTGGGCGTCGGACTCGGCGACGCCGGCAGCGACTTCCTCGGCGCCGGGCAGCGGCGGCAATTCGTGGGTGGCGGCGGCCTCGACCATTCCGGCCGGAGCCTCCTCATGCTCGATCGTGTCGGCGATCGCCCGGATCCCGGCGGGATAGGGCGCCGTTTCGGGGCGAGGCATCTTGACCGCGTCCTTGACGAGCAGCCAGCCGCCCTTGTGACCGGGCACCGAGCCCTTAACGAACAGGAGGCCGCGCTCGACGTCGGTGCGGACGATCTCGAGATTCTGCTGGGTGCGGTTCTTCGCGCCCATATGCCCGGCCATCTTCTTGTTCTTGAAGACCCGGCCCGGATCCTGGCGCTGGCCGGTCGAGCCGAGCGAGCGGTGGGAGAGCGAGACGCCGTGGGTGGCGCGAAGGCCGCCGAAGCCCCAGCGCTTCATTCCGCCCTGGAAGCCCTTGCCCTGGGTCGAGCCCTGGATGTCGACATACTGGCCGGCGACATAATGGTCGGCGGTGATCTCGGCGCCGACGTCGAGCAGGGCGTCCTCGGCGACGACGAACTCGGCGACTCGCGCCTTCGGCTCAACCGAGGCCTTGCCGAAATGGCCGCGCTGCGGCTTGGCGACGTTCTTCGCCTTGGCGGTACCGGCGCCGAGCTGGACCGCGACATAACCGTCGTCGTCCGCGTTCTTGCGCGCGATCACCTGAACATTCTCGAGCGCCAGGACGGTGACCGGCACATGGCGGCCGTCCTCCTGGAACAAGCGGGTCATCCCCATTTTCTTCGCGATCACGCCGGTGCGCATGACCAAACTCCTCATGACAGAGGCCCGCGGACAATTCCGCGGGCGTGTTCCAAGCCCGAAATCGATGCGTGCCCCGCCTGGGCTTGAGCTCCACCCCAAAGGGCGAAACGGCGGGGACGCAGACCGGAAGCGATGCTTCCGCGGTATCACCCTATCCCTGTTTCCCGGCGAAGGCCGGGACCCAGCCTGGACCCCGGCCTTCGCCGGGGAGCAGGATACCGGCCCTTAGGCCAGCTTGATTTCCACATCCACGCCGGCGGCCAGATCGAGCTTCATCAGAGCGTCGACCGTCTGCGGCGTGGGCTGCACGATGTCGAGCAGCCTCTTGTACGTACGAACCTCGAACTGCTCGCGCGACTTCTTGTCGACGTGCGGAGAGCGGTTCACGGTGAACTTCTCGATGCGCGTCGGCAGCGGAATGGGCCCGCGAATGAGAGCACCCGTACGGCGAGCCGTATCGGCGATGTCGCCGGTGGCCTGGTCGAGCACTCGATGATCGAACGCCTTCAGGCGAATGCGGATGTTCTGCGTTTCCATAACCTACTTACCGATTGTGCAAAGAGCCAGCCCCGAAGGGCAAACCAAACAACGCCATACCGGGACCTAACGGCCCGGTTCGGCCTGTACTCAACAAAAATGCGAACCGCCCGAATCTTACCGATCCGGGCGGCTGCGCGTGCCCTTACTACTTCGTGATCGTCGCGACAACCCCCGCGCCGACGGTCCGGCCGCCTTCGCGGATGGCGAAGCGCAGGCCCTGGTCCATGGCGATCGGCGCGATGAGCTTGACGCCCAGGTTCACGTTGTCGCCCGGCATGACCATCTCGGTGCCCTCGGGGAGAACCACCTCGCCGGTCACGTCCGTCGTGCGGAAGTAGAATTGCGGGCGGTAGTTGGCGAAGAACGGCGTGTGCCGGCCGCCTTCGTCCTTCGAGAGGACATAGACCTCGGCCGAGAAGTCGGTGTGCGGCTTGATCGAGCCCGGCTTGCAGAGAACCTGCCCGCGCTCGACTTCCTCACGGCCGACGCCGCGGATGAGGGCGCCGATGTTGTCGCCGGCCTGGCCCTGGTCGAGCAGCTTGCGGAACATCTCGACGCCGGTGACGACGGTCTTGCGGGTGTCCTTGATTCCGACGATCTCGACTTCCTCGCCGACCTTGACTATTCCGGTCTCGACCCGGCCGGTGACGACGGTGCCGCGGCCCGAGATCGAGAACACGTCCTCGATCGGCATCAGGAACGGACGGTCGAGCGGACGCTCGGGCTGGGGGATGTAGCTGTCGACGGCCGCCATCAGCTCGAGGATCGACTTCTCGCCGATCGTCTCGTTGCTGTCCTCGAGCGCGGCGAGAGCAGAGCCCTTGACGATCGGAATGTCGTCGCCCGGGAAATCGTAGCTGGAGAGCAGCTCGCGGATCTCGAGCTCGACGAGCTCGAGCAGCTCCTCGTCGTCGACCTGGTCGACCTTGTTCATGTAGACGACGATTGACGGAACGCCGACCTGACGGGCGAGCAGGATGTGCTCCTTCGTCTGCGGCATCGGGCCGTCGGCGGCCGACACGACCAGGATCGCTCCGTCCATCTGGGCGGCGCCCGTGATCATGTTCTTCACATAATCGGCGTGACCCGGGCAATCGACGTGGGCGTAGTGGCGCGCCTCGGTCTCATATTCGACGTGGGCGGTCGAGATGGTGATTCCGCGCTCGCGCTCCTCGGGAGCCTTGTCGATGTTCGCGTAGCTCGTGTAGGTCGCGCCGCCGGTCTTGGCGAGGACCTTGGTGATCGCCGCGGTGAGCGACGTCTTGCCATGGTCGACGTGACCGATGGTGCCGATGTTGCAGTGCGGCTTCGTCCGCTCGAATTTAGCTTTCGCCATTTTCCCTAATCCTCGTTTTTAAAACACTAATTCAAAGACTTGACCGGTCAGGCGAGCTTCGCCTTCACCTCTTCCGCGACGTTCGCCGGCACCTCGTCGTAATGCGAGAACTGCATCGAGTACTGGGCGCGGCCCTGACTGAACGAGCGCAGCTCATTAACGTAGCCGAACATATTCGCAAGCGGCACCATCGCCTCGACGACCTGGGCGTTGCCCCGGCTGTCGGTGCCCTGGATCTGCCCGCGGCGGCTGTTCAGGTCGCCGATGACGTCGCCCAGATAGTCCTCCGGAGTGACGACCTCAACCTTCATGATCGGCTCGAGCAAAGTAATGCCGGCCTTCTGCGCGCCTTCGCGCATCGCGCCGCGCGCGCAGATCTCGAAGGCGAGCGCCGACGAGTCGACGTCGTGATACTTGCCGTCGACCAGCTCGACCGAGAAATCGATGATCGGGAAGCCGATCAGGGAGCCGGTCTCCGCGGTCTCGCGCATGCCCTTCTCGACCGAGGGGATATATTCCTTCGGAACGTTGCCGCCCTTCACCGAATCGATGAACTGGAAGCCCGAACCGCGCTCGCCCGGCGCAAGCTTCACCTTCACCTCGGCGAACTGGCCCGAACCGCCCGACTGCTTCTTGTGCGTGTAGGTCAGCTCGACCGGGCGCTTGAGATACTCGCGATAGGCGACCTGCGGAGCGCCGACGTTGGCCTCGACCTTGAACTCGCGCTTCATGCGATCGACCAGGATCTCGAGGTGGAGCTCGCCCATTCCCTTGATGATGGTCTGCCCGCTCTCGGCGTCGGAGCTCACCCGGAAGGAAGGATCCTCGCGCGACAGTCGATTGAGCGCGACGCCCATCTTCTCCTGGTCGGCCTTGGTCTTGGGCTCGACGCTGAGCTCGATCACGGGATCGGGGAATTCCATCCGCTCGAGGATGATCGGCGCCTGAGGGGCGCAGAGCGTATCTCCGGTGGTGGTGTCCTTGAGGCCCGCGAGGGCGACGATGTCGCCGGCATAGGCCACCTGAATGTCTTCCCGGTCGTTCGCATGCATGAGAAGCATTCGGCCGACCTTCTCCTTCTTGTCCTTGACCGAGTTGGTGACCTGGCTCGCGGTCTCCAGCTTACCCGAATAGATTCGGGCAAAGGTCAGGGTGCCGACGAACGGATCGTTCATGATCTTGAACGCGAGGGCCGCGAACGGCGCGGCGTCGTCGGCCGGACGCTCGTCGACGGTCTCGCCGTCGAGCTTGAGGCCCTGGATCGGGGGCACGTCGAGCGGGCTCGGCAGATAGTCGACGACAGCGTCGAGCAGCGGCTGGACGCCCTTGTTCTTGAACGCGGAGCCGCACAGCACGGGCACGAACGAGAAGTTCAACGTGCCCTTGCGGATCAGCTTCTTGAGCGTCGCCGTATCTGGCTCGTCGCCGCCGAGATAGGCCTCCATGATCTCGTCGTCCTGCTCGACGGCCATCTCGATCAGCTCCATGCGAGCCGCCTCGGCCTGGTCCTTGAGGTCGTCCGGGATCTCCTGATATTCGAACTTGGCGCCCAGGCTCTCCTCGAGCCAGATGATGGCGCGGTTCTCGACCAGGTCGACAAGGCCCTTGAAGCCCCCTTCGATTCCGATCGGCAGATAGAGGACGGCAGGGCGGGCGCCGAGGCGGTCCTTGATCATTCCGACGCACATCTCGAAGTTGGCGCCGGTGCGGTCGAGCTTGTTGACGAAGCACATCCGCGGAACCTTGTACTTCTCGGCCTGGCGCCAGACCGTCTCCGACTGCGGCTCCACGCCCGCGACTCCGTCGAAGCAGGCCACGGCGCCGTCGAGCACGCGCAGCGAGCGCTCGACCTCGATCGTGAAGTCGACGTGGCCGGGCGTGTCGATGATGTTGATTCGGTGCTCGGGGCCGTTACCCTCCTCCGCCTTCCAGAAGCAGGTGGTCGCGGCCGAGGTGATCGTGATCCCGCGCTCCTGCTCCTGCTCCATCCAGTCCATCGTCGCGGTGCCCTCATGGACCTCGCCGATCTTGTAGGACTTGCCGGTGTAATAGAGGATGCGCTCGGTCGTCGTCGTCTTGCCGGCGTCGATATGCGCCATGATGCCGATGTTGCGATAGCGCTCGAGCGGATGACTGCGGGCCACGTTCTTAAACTCCATTGCCGATTGCCGGCGGTCTAGCGAGCCCCGCTCATCCTGAGTAGCCGTTGAGCTTGTCGAAACGGCGTATCGAAGACGGTCCTTCGATACGGGCCTTCGCCAGGCTCAGTCCCTACTCAGGATGAGCGGGGATATGTGATCGGGGAAGAGCGCCTGAGCGCCACTCCCCCAATATAGTAACTACCAGCGGTAATGCGAGAAGGCGCGGTTTGCTTCCGCCATGCGGTGCGTGTCCTCGCGCTTCTTGACCGCGTTGCCGCGATTGTTGGCGGCGTCCATGAGCTCGCCCGACAGGCGGCCGGCCATGGTGTTCTCCGAGCGGCTGCGCGCCGCGCCGATCAGCCAGCGGATGGCGAGAGCCTGGGCGCGCTCCGGACGGACCTCGACCGGCACCTGGTAGGTGGCGCCGCCGACTCGGCGGCTGCGGACCTCGATGCCCGGCTTCACGTTGTTGAGGGCGTCGTGGAAGACTCCGATCGGATCGCGCTTGGCACGGGTCTCGATCGTGTCGAAGGCGCCGTAGACGATCCCTTCGGCAACCGACTTCTTGCCGTCGAGCATGACGGAATTCATGAACTTCGAAAGCACGATGTCCCCGAACTTGGGATCGGGGAGGATTTCGCGCTTCTCTGGGCGACGACGACGGGACATTGGATTCTTCCTTTCTCTTCAGCCTGTTCCGGCACTTGGCCGGGGCTTACTTCGGACGCTTGGCGCCGTATTTGGAACGGGACTGCTTGCGGTCCTTGACGCCCTGGGTGTCGAGGACTCCGCGGAGCACGTGGTAGCGAACGCCCGGAAGGTCGCGCACCCGGCCGCCGCGGATCAGGACCACCGAATGCTCCTGGAGGTTGTGCCCCTCGCCGGGGATGTAGCTGATCACCTCGCGCTGGTTGGTGAGGCGGACCTTGGCGACCTTGCGGAGGGCCGAGTTCGGCTTCTTCGGGGTCGTCGTGTACACACGCGTGCACACTCCGCGCTTCTGCGGGTTCTGCTCCATGGCCGGAACCTTGGATTTCGCTTTCTGCGGCTCGCGACCCTTGCGGATCAGCTGGTTGATCGTCGGCATGAAGCCCTTCACTTCCCTTAAGTTACTTTACCGAGGCGCAAAAAACGCAAAAAACCGGGGTGCCTTCCGGCCCCCTGGCCCTCGCGACGCAACAGCAATGTTCAAGCTCTTTGCCCGCTCCAGGAACGCTTAAGGCTCCGCGGGCGAGGCGGCCTATAGCCGCGAGAGGGATATGGGTCAACGGGGGAGATTTTCAATCGGCCGGCGACGCGTCTCATTCGATCGGAGCGGCCGCTGCCCCCGCCAGCGGGTTGGGCCGAGGCTTCGGCTCCACCGGAACGCCCTCGCCGCCCTCCAGACCCCGGCGACGGAAGCCCGGGCTCGGCGGCTTGCGTTTGCCCTTGATCGCCCGGATGATCTCCAACGGGTCCGCCACCCGCTCATGCTTCCGAAGGGCGTCTGCGAGCCTTCGCTCCGCGGCTTCGATGGCGATTTCCCGGGCGCGCATGCCAGCGGCCATCCGGCGCTCCGCAGCCGCCATCGCCCACTCGCGGGCCGCCATCGCCCGGATCGCGTGAGGCTGGGGCCGGGCGATCCGCGCTTCGAACAGCGCCCGCAGTCTCGAAGAATCTCTGCTCATGGCTTCTTATACCACAGCGTGGTCACCTTCCCCAAGGCGCGGTTAGGCGTCGACGAGGTCCAGGCGCCGCTTGATCAACGCAATGTCCTGTTTGACATGAGCCATGTCGCCACTGATCCGAATCAACCCCACGGTATGATCGGCGACGTCGCTCATCCGCGTGTCTTATCTCGGCTTTGCTTGACCGCAAACGAGCAATTTCGGATATGAAAATACGGAAAACGGCGCCCGCATGGCTGCGAGCGCCGCTCTCATTGCCCCACTCTCGAACTTGTTCAGGCGACCTGAGCGGTCTCGATCTCCTCCGGGTCGCGAAGCACGTAGCCGCGGCCCCAGACGGTCTCGATATAATTGTCGCCGCCGCAGGCCAGCGACAGCTTCTTGCGCAGCTTGCAAATGAAGACGTCGATGATCTTCAGCTCGGGCTCGTCCATCCCGCCATAGAGGTGGTTGAGGAACATTTCCTTGGTGAGCGTCGTGCCCTTGCGGAGCGAGAGCAGCTCCAGCATCGCATATTCCTTGCCGGTGAGGTGCACCCGGGCGCTGTCGACCTCGACCGTCTTGGCGTCGAGGTTGACCGCCAGCTTGCCGGTCCGGATCACGCTCTGGCTGTGGCCCTTCGAGCGGCGAACGACGGCGTGGATTCGGGCGACGAGCTCGTCTCGGTGGAAGGGCTTGGTGACATAGTCGTCGGCGCCGAAGCCCAGCGCGCGGACCTTGGAGTCCATCTCGCTGATGCCCGAGAGGATCAGGACGGGAGTCCCGACCTTGGCCAGCCGCAACTTCTTGAGCACGTCGTAGCCGTGCATGTCGGGCAGGTTGAGATCGAGCAGGATGATGTCGTAATCGTAGAGCTTGCCGAGGTCCAAGCCCTCCTCGCCGAGGTCGGTGGTGTAGACGTTGAAGCCCTCGCCGGTCAGCATCAGCTCGATGCTCTTGGCGGTGGTCGGCTCGTCTTCGATCAGCAGTACGCGCATGGTGCCTGGCCCCTCTCGCTCAGCGGCGGCGCGGCCCTTTCGCCCCGGTCGCCCCTGATGAAGTTCATTAACCATGGGATAAGTGAACGCAAAAGGTTAATTTCGAATTAAACGAGGAATCCCAATCACAAGCGCGAAACGTTGCGCGGCCGCAACAGGCCCTGAGGACGGACCCCGTCGATGAACGAAATCGCCGCCGCGGAACTAAAATGCCTGATTCATCGACTTCGAGGCCTGATTCATCGACCTTTATCGCCGCCCCGCCGCCCCCGCGGCCGGCTCACCGGACGTTGCTCTGGCAATAAGCGTTGCTGCCGGTCGCGGTCACGCTCAGCGACCCCGTCGAGGTGGCATTCAAGCTGTCCTTGACGGTGTAGGTGAAGCCGGACTGCCCTTTCCAGTCCGTGTTGACCTGAACCGATGAGGCGCTGACGACCGTTGCGCTGGCGGTCGTGTCCCCCCCGACATAGGTGATGGAGACGAGGACGAGCGGAAGGTTGTTCTCCGGATCGCTGTCGTTCGCGGTCAGGTTCACGATCGCACTCGAGTAGCAGAGCTGGCTTGCGCTGTCGGCGACGGTCGTCGGCGGCGAATTAGGCGGCGGCGGCGGTGGAGGCGGCGGCGGAGGCGGAGGTGGCGGCGGAGGCGGAGGCGGAGGCGGGGGTGGAGGCGGCGGCGGAGGCGGGGGTGGAGGCGGCGGGGGACTTCCGCCCGCGGCGACCGTCACCATGTCGATGCCGCTGTCGTCGTTAACCGTCGCGTCGGCGGAGGTGAAGGTCAGTGTGCCGGAGCCCGAGGTTGCGGTGAAGGCGGCGCTGGTCATGGAGGTGAAGGCGGTCGTGGGCGGGTTGAAGGTGCCGAGCGAGGCGCCGTCGAACGACACGGTCGCCGGGATCCCCGAAAATCCCGGCCGAACGCTGAACCGGAAGCTGATCGTATAGCTGGCGCCGGGCGTGAGGCCGGTCACCGGGAGCGAGATGACGGCCGGCCCGTTGCCGCCCTGCAGGAAGGCGACCTGGTCGCCCTCGGGGGCAGCGGCGAAGCCCCAGGCGCTGCCGTTGCCGGCGACCCCCGAATTGCCGGAGAAGGTCGCCGGGCTTCCGGTCGGCCGGTAGACATAGCCCGTGCCCATGTCCGGAGCCTCGAACCCGCCGCCGGCCACGGTCGGCGTGCCGGCGACGGCGGTGACGGTCACCATGTCGATGCCGCTGTCGTCGTAAACCGTGCCGTCGGCGGAGGTGAAGGTCAGCGTGCCCGAGCCCGAGCTTGCAGTGAAGGCGGCGCTGGTCACGGAGGTGAAGGCCGTCGTCGGCGGGTTGAAGGTGCCGAGCGAGGCGCCGTTGAACGACACGGTCACCGGAAGGCCCGAATATCCCGGCCGGATGCTGATCCGGAAGCTGATTGTGTAGCTGGCGCCGGGCGTGAGGCCGGTCACCGGAAGCGAGATCACGGCCGGCCCGTTGCCGCCCTGCAGGAAGGCGACCTGGTCGCCCTCGGGAGCGGCGGCGAAGCCCCAGGCGCTGCCGTTGCCGGCCACCCCCGAATTGCCGGAGAAGGTCGCCGGGCTTCCGGTCGGCCGGTAGACATAGCCCGTCCCCATGTCCGGAGCCTCGAACCCGCCGCCCGCCACCGTCGGCCCGCTCACCCCGCTGACGGTGACGTTCTGGCGGTTGCCCGCGGGATCGTAGGCATAGGAGGAGGCGATTCCGGCGCTCGGGCCCGTCCCGTTCTCGACTTTGACCAGCCTGCCCAGCGCGTCATAGCTGTAGGTGGTGGACCCGGCGGCATGGGTCACCGCCGCGATCGCCAGGGACGACGTCGCAAGAAGCAATTTGGCGGTCGATCTCATGTCCGTTCCGTCCTCTCGCCTCAACTGTCGCCGGCAGGAGATTGTGTTCGCCTCTCGTCGCGCCTCATCAATACGAGGGACACTCCCAGAATAATGATAGGGGAGATCAGGAGAAGAAGCCCCAATCCAATATTGGCTCCCGTTCCGCTCCCACTCCTCGACCGAGCGTCTATAATATATATTCCCCAGATCGCGGCCGTCATCGCCAATCCGATCAGCCAGGGGGTGGATTTCTTGGCGCCCAGCAAGGAAATTATAATAGATGGAAAGCTTACCATCGCGATTTGAGCAACGATAACTCCCGCCTCATCTGCCAAATCCAGCGGCTTCGCTTTCTTATCCGATCCAGAAGATGTCATAGGCTCCGTTCCTTTTCGCGACGCTGATGGAGGGGCCACGACGGGAGAGCATCTGGCAGGCGCCCTGTGACGGACAGCGCGATCCGGTGGATCGTTCCAGATCCCTGTAAAACTGCTCCGCGCATTTGTCCGACATCGTCACCCGCGCGTGATAGACTTCAACGAAGCCGGAAGATCGTGCGGGGTCGTCCTTGTTGACGTGTTCGACCCGAGCTTCCTTGCACAGCGGAATATCGGTCTTTGCGGTGAAGCCTTCAGGTGTGTTGGACGGCGCACAAGAGCTTAGCCCTATGCCTATGGCTGCAAGAGTTATCGCCGGCCTCATTCGCAGGGATATCCATAAGCGAAATCTGTACCGCCGACCAAATAGCCGAGCATGCCGGCAGTCGTTGCCAGCTCTCTAAAGAAGCTGCGGCCTGCAAAGTCGAAATTATAGATATCGCGATAACCTACCGGGTTTCCAGTCGCGTTTTCATAAATCATTGTGCCACCGCCATACACATAGCCCAACGGAGTTCCATAAAAGCTTACCGAACTAGATGAGTATGTCGCGCCACGTTGCATATCTCCCGTTGGAGTCGCGTATCTGACGACTTGGCGAAATTGGGACTCGGTAAGGCAGAGGGTTTCTCCGTGGCCTCCGACGAAGTGCTTATACAACGTGGCGCCTTCGATATTGCTGAATTGAACAGAAGCTCTGCGGAATCCCGTGACGACAATATCGTCCACTTGCGTCTCTTCATCGCCCGAGTGCCCCGCAGCGCCGTCGCCGAAGCCTCCGCTGAAGCCTCCGGCTTCGAAATTCTGGAACAGCGGCTCCGGCCTGAAGCCCCACGGCGTCGTCCCGATTATGTTTCCGGCGGAATCGAAGAAGACCAGCCTGAAGAAAGTGCCGATCAGCCCTCCCGAATCCTGGGCGTTGCTGCCCTTGCGATCCCCCTTCTCACCCGTGGCTGAAATCTCCCCGCCCTGGTTGCTCGTTCCGGCGCAGGACGGGCAGAGCGGCCCGTGCTCGTAGGGCACGTTGGTGCCCGTCGCCAAGCCGCTCGGATCGGTCCTGTTGATTGGGTCGCCGCCGCCGTAATTGTACCAGTTGATCCCGTCGCCGTAGCCGATGGGATCCGTCTGCAGGAACCGGCCCAGGGTGGGCGAGTAGGTCCGAGCCTTGAAATGATACATTCCAAGCTCCGGCAGCCAGGCCTGGCCGGTGAACTGGAAGCGGCCCAGATTGCCAGGACCGGGGATGCCGTATTCATCATAGGAATTTATCGCAAGCGTATTGCCCGTCGAGTCGGTCACGGCGACGACCGAGCCCCGTTCGTCGGCGACCAGATAGCGCCTGTCGGCGGTTCCGGTGCCTTCGTACCAGACCAGCGCCTCGTCCGCGCCCGGACCCCAGACATAGCGCCGGGTGACGGCGTTGGCGGCCGCCGGATTGACTTCGGTGGCGATGTTGGCGCCGTCATATTGGAAGGCGCCGAGGGCCGTCCCGGTGCTGCTGAGGATCGTATCGAGCCGGCCGCCGGGGTCGAAATAGAATTGCTTGCCGGTATCGCTCGCCTGCACCAGCTGGTTCTTGCTGTTGTAGGTGTAAACCGTCGACCCCGCGGAAGTGAGGTTGCCCCTGACATCGTAGGTCGGTGTCAGGGTGCCGGCAGCGGTATATTGGTTCAGCGCGTTCGCCGTGTAGTTGCGATTGACGTTGTAGTTGCCGTTCCAATTGTAGGAATCGTTGGAAAACGTCCGCTGAATTATCTGCGAAAGCGGATTATAGGAATAAGTGTTGCTCTGGTCGTTCGCCGTTCCCGCCAGATCCAGCCCGAAACCGCTCAGCTGCGAGGCGCCCGTATAAGTGTAATTGGTGACGACGCCATTGCCCCGAGTCAGCTTCTTCCGCCGGCCGAGATCGTCATATTCGAACGTCGCCAGCGCGAGCGAGCCGTTTTCCCTGATCGCGGTGATCATCCCGACGGCGTCATAATCGTAGGTGACGTAAAATCCGTCCGGCCAGGTCAGCCGAATCCGCCGCCCGGCCGCGTCATACAGGCTGGTTCGGGACGAAATCGCATCGCCTTCGCTCATCGTGCGGCCCAGCGCATCATAGACGAAGGTGTTGACATGGCCGCCGGCATCGGTCGCCGAGAGCATCCGGCCGACATTGTTGTAGGTGTAGGTGACGTCGCTGTCGGCCAGCGCCGTTCCGGGATAGTCGATTCCAGCGGTCCGGCCTAGAAGGTCGTAGCTGTAGCCGACGCTGGCCGCCGAAGCGTTGCCGCGCAGCTTCCGGCTGGCGATCTTCCCGGTGCCGGCGCCGCTCGTGCCGTAGGAAATGGCGATATAGTCGGCGGGAGAGCCGCTCGTGCAGGTCGCCACCGTGCTGTTGAAGCAGGTCCGCGAGGGGCGGTCGTAACCATCGAAGCTATAGGCCGTGACGTTTCCCCTGGCGTCGGTCACGCTGCTGGCCTGACCGTTGACCGTGTAGGTATAATGCATCTCGTCCTGCGCCAAAGCGGTCCCTACGCCCTTCTTGATCGTGTCGACCGCGCCCACATTGTCGTAAACGGTCTTGCTTATGCGGTCCGGGCCGTTGGCGCCGGGGGTGGCCACTTGGGTGCAGGCCGCCGGCAGCGAGCTGAAGGTGGCGGGGGTCATCCTGAGCGCGACGCAGTCGGTCCGGCCGAGCGCGTCGTAGCTATATTGGATCAGCGAATAAGCGGCGGTCGCCGCGGCATTGTTCGAATCATTGAGCCTGGACGTCGCGACCCGGCCGTAAATGTCGTAGCCTGTATGAACGGCGCGCAGGCCGATGAACCCGCTGCCGTCGGAATTGGACGTCCCTTCCGTCACCAGGTCGATCTGGCCGTCCGCCTGATAGTGGGTGGTGGCGGCGCCGGAAGGCCGGGGCCCCGCGCCGTCCGGATCCGCGGACCGGCGGGCGATCTGCTGGCGAGCCTCGTTGAAGCGGACCTGGCTCGTCTGGCCCAGCGGACCCGTCGTGCTCGTGACATTGCTCACGTTGTCGTAAGCGAAGGAAGAGGAAATGCTCGGAGTGCCGGTTCCCGAGCCCGTCGTCGTCGACGACAGGAGCAGGTTGCTGCCTGCCGAGGACGAGCCGCTTTGATAGGCGAAGGTCGTCTTGACCGCGTCCGAGCTGGTGTCGAGGCAGGCCGAGGTCGTCTGGCACGACCAGGTCTTGACCGGAAGGGTGACCGGGCTGGCGGCGGGGCTGAACCAGCCTCCTCCGGGCGCCCGGGTCCAGGCGTAGAAGCTGCCATATCCGTAGCGGGTGCGCGGCCTGGCGGCGCCTGCCGACGGCGCCGGTGCTTCGACATAGTCGACAGATCCGTCGGGGTTATAATAATAATTAGTGACGTTGCCCGCCTCGTCGGTGGTCGTCGCGGGCTTGTTACAGGTCCTGGCGTTAGCGCAGGTGGTCGGATAGCTCGCGGAGGCGGCGATCGGCGGCAGACCGGAGCCGACCTTGGGAGTGGCGGTTGTGGACGTTTGGTTGCCGCGGGCGTCGTAGGTGTAAGTGACGTAATTGCCCTCGGGCGCGGTCACCTGGGAGAGGTGGCCCGTTCCGTCATAACCGTAGACCGTGGTGTGGCCGTTCTCGTCGGTCTCGGTGGACACCTGTCCGGTGATCGTATCCGAGACGGAGGTTCGGGTGCGGGATAGCGGGTCCGTGACCGTGACCGTTCGGGTCGTGAAGTTGAAGCCGCTCAGGGCGTTGGAATAAGACCAGGTCTGTCCGCCGCGCTGGATCGAGCTGACGAAATGATCGGTTCCGTAATTGTGGATCGTGATGTCGTCGACCGAGGCGCCCGGACGGCGGATCGTGCTCAGCCGGTCGACCTCGTAGCCATATTGGGAGGTGCGGTTCGCCGGGTCGGTCACCGAGGTCAGGTTCACGTCGCCGTAGCCGGCCGAATAGGCATAATCGGAATGCGGCCATGAGTTATAGAGGGTGCAGGAGTCGGCCGCGGGATCGCAATATTCGACGGCGTTGTTGATGCCCGTGACTCGGCTCGGATATTTCCAGGCGGCCTCGTTCCCCTGGCTGAGCGTGTTCGTCCCGTAGGTGAATTTGAGCTGATAACCGTGGTTGTTGGTGACCGACTGGATCCGCGCGTAGCTGACCGTCCACATGCCTCCGCCAGGCGCCGGCACCGTATAGCTGGCCGTCTTGTAGGCGAAGGTCATGACGGTGCCGTCGGGCGCCGTGATCGAGCGCGCGCGGCCGATTTCGGAATCGTAGCCGGCGAGCATCGCTCCGCCGGCCGACATGAAGCGCACGATCGTTCCGTCGCGGCCGGTATAGACATAGTCGCCCGCCGGTTCCCGAAACAGGGTCGCCCCGCTGGCGAGGTCGGTCGAGTAGGTGCTTCCGGCGCTGGTGACGGCCAGCCGGGTGAAGGTTTCCGAAGAGCCCGTGATGCTGACCGTGGGCGAAGCGCCGCTGCCGCTCATCGTCGCGATCAGCGAATGGCGCCACCCGTAACCCGACCAATATCGAGTGAAGGACAGGCCATGGAGGCCTGGAGGCCCGACCGATACGTCGGTCGGGTTCGTAATGAACTGCCCGGATACGACGTCCACCCCATTGACGTCGACATTCTGGCGGACCGGCGGCGCCGGGACGTCCGCGAGCGCGGGTGCCGCGGCCACAAGCGCGGCCAGCGTCGCGATCGATCCCCACCTGCCGATTCGACGCGTCATCGCGGCGAATCCCGGGATGGCGTTCCGGGTTGAGGTTGAGTGACGCCCTGGGCAGGCGGTGCGTAATGTCCGGCGTTCAGCCGGCCCTCGGAACCGGGCCGCCCCGGAGCCGACGCCGCGATGCTTCCGTCGGCCGCGAACCGCCCGAGATCGACCTCGGCGGCGCGCAGGCCGGCGTCGAAGGGGCGTCCGGACGCCTTCGCCAGGTCCCTCGAGAGATCCTGCAGCTGGAGGGTGCCGTCGACGTCCTGCTGAGCCACCAGCACGCGAATCCGGCCGCGTTCGTGGACCACCACGGCCAGGCTGCGGGTGGCGGGATTATAGCTGGACCGGTAGGAATCCACCTTGCCAATCCGGACCGCGTCCCGGCCGCAGCCGACGTAGAGGATCGCGCCTTCTCGCGGCCCCCGGCCCGGGTCCGCCGAGGCGATCTCGGAAGCCTGGCAGAACGCCGGCGAACCCGGCTGCGCGGGCGACAGCTGGCCGCCGGGCGCCGCGGCCTGCAGGAGAAGGAGCAAGCTGGCTATCAACGGATCGTCCTTGAAAGGCTGGAAACCTCCAGCCGCGGCGGCAATCCGGATCGCAGACGCCTCGATCGACCCGATCGAACATCAAATGCCAGACCAGGCGAATTCGGTGCCGAGCTTAGTGCCCGGTGACAGACAAGAAAGGATCGTTTGATCCATTATGATTGTAAGTTACGATCCGCGCCTCGAACGGCGCCCGGAGCGGAGCCCGGGCCGGGCCGGAATTCAGTTTTTGCGCCGCGGCTTCGAGCGTGGCAGGGCCGTCCCGCTCGAGGAAAGAAATGCCGGTGTGGGATAAATATGTGCTGTTCATCGACGGCGAGGCGATCGTCATCGACAAGCCGGCGGGGCTCGCCGTCCACCCGGGCTCGCGAACGCCCGAGAGCCTCGAGGATTATCTGAAGCACTTCCGCTTCGGCTTCAAGCGCGCGCCCCTCCCCGTTCACCGTCTCGACCGCGACACTTCGGGCTGCCTTCTCCTCGCCCGCAACCCCAAGGCGCACAAGCGCTTCCAGCGCGCCTTCGAGGCGAAGCAGGTGACCAAGACCTATCTGGCCGTGCTCGACGGAGTGCCCCGGGCGGAGGAGGGAATCGTCGACATGCCGCTCGCTAAGACCAGCAGCGAGGCGGAAGGCTGGCGGATGGTCGGCGACCCGGAGGGCAGGCCCTCGCTCACCCGCTGGCGCAGGATCGCCGTCCGCGACGGCCGGGCGGTGATCCTCTTCTCGCCGGAGACCGGCCGCACCCACCAGATCCGGGTCCACGCCGCCGACGGGCTCGGGCTGCCGATTTCGGGCGACCCCGTCTACGGCGGTTCGAACGGTCCGATGCTCCTCCATGCTCTGTCGATCCGGGTCGAGCGCGAGGGCAAGCCCCCGGTCGAGGCGACGGCCCCGCTTCCGCCGACCTTCGTCAATGCTGGATATGGCGATGTCCTCGACGCCTGAGCCTTCCGTCCTCCCCGAGGAGGCGCTCGAGGAGAAGTTCCTCGCCTCGACCGGCCCGGGCGGCCAGAACGTCAACAAGGTCGCCACCGCCTGCCAGCTGCGCTGCGACGTGTTCAGGCTCGGCCTCCACCCCGCCGTCTACGCCCGCCTCAGGGAGCTCGCCGGAAGCCGCTGGACCAACGAGGGGGAGATCGTCGTCACCGCCCGAACCCACCGGACCCAGGAGGCGAACCGCGAGGAAGCGCGGGCCCGGCTGACCGAGCTGATCGCCAGGGCGCACGTTGCCCCGCGCCGGCGGGTGAAGACGAAGCCGAGCCGGGCGGCCAAGGCAAAGCGGGTCGACGAGAAGAAGGGGCGGAGCAAGGTGAAGGAGGGGCGCGGGAAGGTGAAGCTGGATTAGGGGCAGTGCGCCCTGCCGGGGTGACGTGGGACAAGCGTTCAGTCCGAGCCGGAAGTCTCGCCGAGGATCAGCGGCTCCCGGACATAGCCGAACGCGCCCTCGCCCGACCAGCCGCGCCCGTCGGGAAAGCGAAGCTCGATCCCGGCGAGATCGCCCTCCTCCGCCAGCCGCATGTTGACTCCCATGACGACGTTGCCGTGCTTCGCCACGGCACCGGCGGTCAGGACGAAATGGGTGGTCACCCCGCAGGTCGCGCAATATTGGAGAAGCGCGTCGGGGGCCTCCTTGTCTTCCCGGCAATAACCCGCCGCTTCGCCCGCGATCCTCACCTCGGAAGGAGGGAAATAGCCCCACCGCGCGCCCGCCTTGCTGCACAAGGTGCAGTTGCACTCGTGGATGAAGTCGGGCCGCCTGGCGGTCTCGAGGCGGATCCGGCCGCAATGGCAGGCGAGGTTCAGCATCCGCGGATCCTAGCAGGTCGGCGCCGGGCCGATAGCCGCCCGCCTTGCGCCGGGCTCGCGTAATGACGAAATGGGCAGCATGTACGACTTCCGGATCGACACCGCCGACAAGGCCGAGACCTGGCGCCAGATCGCCGCCGCCGCGGACGCGCTCACCGAGGGCGAGCCCGACGCGGTCGCCAACATGGCCAACGTCGCCGCGCTCCTCTTCGAATCCCTGCCCGACATCAACTGGGCCGGCTTCTATCGCAACGTCGGCGGCGAGCTGGTGCTGGGGCCGTTCCAGGGGCGGGCGGCCTGCATAAGGATCCCATTCGGCAAGGGGGTCTGCGGGGCCGCGGCGGCCAGCCTCGAGGCTCAGCTCGTCGAAGACGTGGACGCGTTTCCGGGGCATATCGCCTGCGACAGCGCCTCGCGGTCGGAGCTGGTGGTGCCGCTCCTCCATGAAGGCGAGCTCATCGGAGTGATCGATCTCGACAGCCCCCGGGTCGCTCGGTTCGACGGCGGCGACCTCGCCGGCTGTCTCGAATTGGCACGGCGCCTCGCTCCGCGCCTGTGCGCCGGTAGCAATGCCTCCGCCGAAGCGTTAAAAATGTCTTAACGCGCCCCGACTCCTGCCGGGGCCGCACTCGCGCACAGGGGACGGATATGAGCAAGCTCTGGTTGATCGGCCTGGCGGCGTCGGCCGCCTGGACTCCGGCGGCGATCGCGCAAGGCGCCCCGCCGCCTCCGCCGCCGCCGCCCATGGCCCACGGCGCCCATGCGCCGGGCGCTCCGATGATGCACCCGGGCATGAATCACCCGATGCCGATGCCGGGTCAGATGAAGGGCTTCCACCGGTTCGGCCGGGGCCAGTTCATCCCGCCGCAGTTCCGAAGCCGGCAATTCTTCGTCAACAACTGGCAGATGTTCGGCTGGCCGGCGCCGATGCCCGGCGGCCAGTGGATCCGCTATCATGACGACGCCTTGCTGATCGACCGCGACGGCCGGGTGATCGACGGCCGCTACGGCTGGGATTGGGACGGCCGCGGCGACCGCATGGCCTATGACGAGGACGACCGCTACGACGGCGATTACGACGGTTACGACCGGGACGACGGTTATGACCGGGACGCCGACTGGGCGGAGCGCGGCCGTCACGGCGACGGCCGGCGGGTCGTCCGGATCATCCGGCGCGGCGACGGGGGCGATTGCCGCCGGAGCTGCGCCCGGGTCCGCCATATGCCTCCGCCGCCGCCTCCGGGCTATGGTTACGGCTACGGTTACGGCCAGGGCTACGGCTACGGCGCGGGCTGCGGCTGCGGCGGGGTCGTGATCACCGAGACGACCACGACCACCGCTCCGGTGGTCGAGACCCGCACCTATTACGAGACGGTCTACGAGCATCGCGCGGCGCCGCGCCGGCACTACAGCAAGCCTGTCGTGCGCCACTATTCCAAGCCGGTCGTCCGGCGCTCCGTGAAGGCCGCGCCGCGCCCGGGCGAACGGGGGTAAGGTCCTTTTCTTGCCTCCCCATGCGCAGCATGGGGAGGGGGACCAGGCGAAGCCTGGTGGTGGGGTGACCTTTCTAGGGCCTCGTCAGATCACCCCTCCACCACCTTCGGTGGTCCCCCTCCCCATCGTTCCGATGGGGAGGCAAGCAAGTCAGCTCAGCCGGTCGAGATCCCCGTCGCCGAGGCGGCCGGGGACGATGACCAGCGGACAGGGCAGGCTTCCGGCCACGGCTCCCGAGAAATGGCTGACCAGTGGTCCCGGCCCGCCCTCCGCGGCCGCTCCGAGGACCAGGGCGGCGACGTCGTCGCGCTCGGCGAGGAGGTCGGCGATCGCTTTCTCCGGCTCGCCCTGGCGCACCAGGATGGTCGGTTCGATCCCGGCTTCCTCGACGATCGCGCCCGAGGCCTGGAGCACCATCGCCTCGGCTCGAAGCTTGGCCTCCTCCTCCATCGCCGCCTGGACCCCGCCCCACTGGACGAACTCGGCGGGGGGGATGACGGCGAGCAGGATGACTCCGCCGCCGGTGCCCGAAGCGCGGCGCGCGGCGTAGCGCAGCGCGGCGCGCGCCTCGCTGGTCTCGTCGATCACCACCAGATACGAGCGCATTGGGCCTCCGCGGTCGGACGAATGCTGCGCCAGATCGGCCGGAGGCGCAAGCGCGGCGCCCGCCGGCCGCCGCCGGCCGTCGAGGACGGGCTTGACCCGGCCCCTCGACATGGTCTTTGGACTTCAGGGCCGAAGGGAGCCAGGAGCTTATTGCCCATGCCGATTGAGCTGAAGATGCCGGCCCTCAGCCCGACCATGGAGGAGGGCACGCTCGCCAAATGGCTGGTCAAGGAAGGCGACAGCGTTGCGGCCGGCGACCTGCTCGCCGAGATCGAGACCGACAAGGCGACGATGGAGTTCGAGGCGGTCGACGAAGGCACGATCGCCAAGATCCTGGTCGCCGAGGGCACCGACGAGGTCAAGGTCGGAACGGTCATCGCCCTGATCGCCGCGGAAGGCGAGGACGCCGTAGCCGCCGCCTCCGCCCCGGCCGCGGCGAAGGAACCGGTGGCCAAGGACGGCGGCGAGACCGGCGCGGGCCAGCCCGCGACCCAGGCCCCGGCGCCCGCTCCGCCGCCGGCGCCAGCCGCGGCTGCGCCGCAGCCGAAGGCCGATGCCGGCGATCGCGTGAAGGCCAGCCCGCTCGCCCGCCGGCTTGCCGAGCAGCGCGGAGTCGATCTTGCTTCCCTCACCGGCTCCGGCCCCGGCGGCCGGATCGTCAAGGCCGACGTGGACGGCGCCGGCGGAAAGGAAGGGCTTCCACAACCCCGGATCCAGTCCGGGGCCGAACGGGTGGGGGATTCGACCGGAGCCGTTCGGCCTGAGCCTGTCGAAGGCCGCACCGCGCCTCCACCGCCGAGCTACGCCGTGCCGGAGATCCCGCACGAGGTCGCCAAGCTCTCCAACATGCGCAAGACGATTGCCCGGCGCCTCACCGAATCCAAGCAGAACGTCCCCCACATCTACCTCACCGTCGACATCCGCCTCGACGCGCTGCTCAAGCTTCGCGGCGAGCTCAACGCCAGCCTCGAGCCGCGCGGGGTCAAGCTCTCGGTCAACGACCTGATGATCAAGGCGCTCGCCGCCTCGCTCATGGAAGTGCCGGAGTGCAACGTCCAATATACCGGGACCGAGCTGATCACCTTCAAGCGCGCCGACATCTCGGTCGCGGTATCGATCCCCAACGGCCTCATCACTCCGGTGATCACCGAAGCCGACACCAAACCGCTGTCGCGGATCGCCACCGAGATGAAGGACCTCGCCGCCCGCGCCCGCGAGGGCAAGCTGAGGCCGGAGGAATATCAGGGGGGGACGGCCAGTCTTTCCAACATGGGGATGTTTGGAATCTCGGTCTTCTCTGCCGTCATCAATCCGCCCCAGGGGATGATCCTGGCGATCGGCGCCGGCGAGAAACGGCCTTATGTGGTCGACGACGCCCTCTCGGTCGCGACGGTGATGAGCGCCACCGGAAGCTTCGACCACCGCGCCATCGACGGCGCCGACGGCGCCCGGCTAATGCAGGCGTTCAAGCGGCTGGTCGAGGCGCCGCTCGGAATGCTGGCCTGACATGGCGCTCGGCAAAGCCGTCCTCGGCGGACTGGTCGCCTCCCTGGCCATCCCGTACATCTTCCGTGACGACCAGGGGCAGCTCGGCGAATGGGCCCGGATCGGCCTGGTCCGGTTCACGCTCGGCGACACCCCGCTCGGCTGGTCCCTTCCGCTCTTCGCCGGAGTCACCTTGTTCGCCTGGCTGTTCCTGTCCTGGGCGGAGCGATGAGGCTCCGGCCGTGCGCCTGACGCCGGGCGACGCAGGCGTGACCCGCGCCCGGGTCGAAGATCGCGGCCTCGGCACCGTCCGCTCCGCAACGGCCTTCCTGCTGACCTCGTTGATCGTCGCAGCCGGAGTCACCGCCTTCGCTCTGACCGGCCTCTATGGCGTTGCCGGTTTCGAAGCGGGCCGGGATGCAGGTTTCGTCCTCGTCGTTTTCGTCGCCGTGTGGGTGATCACGATCCTGGCGGGAGTGACGGTCGGGATTCCGGTCCTTCTCGGCCTTCGCCGGCTGGGCCTGCACCGCCGCCTCGAGGGGCTGCTCGCCGCCGGCCTGATTGCCGGCATCTTCGTGTCGGCGGGGCTCGCGACCCTCATCGCCGGCCCGGCGCTCAGGGGCAGTCCGTTCGTCATCGCGCTGGGAGCGGGCGCCGGGCTCGCCGCGGGCGCGTCGTGGTGGCTGCTCGCCATCCCTTTTAGGAGTGAAAATGGCTGACACTTACGACCTCATCGTCCTCGGCTCCGGGCCCGGCGGCTATGTCGCCGCGATCCGGGCGAGCCAGCTCGGGCTCAAGGTGGCGATCGTCGAGCGCGAGAAGCTCGGCGGGATCTGCCTCAACTGGGGCTGCATCCCGACCAAGGCGCTGCTGAGGACGTCGGAAATCTACCATTACATGACCCACGCCTCGGCCTATGGCCTCAGCGCCGAGAAGCCCGCTTTCGACCTGGCGAAGATCGTCGACCGCTCGCGCAAGGTCGCCGGCCAATTGAACGCCGGGGTCAAGGGGCTGATGAAGAAGAACAAGATCGCGGTGGTCGAGGGCGAGGGCAGGCTCGCCGGCAAGGGCAGGCTCCAGGTCGGCGACAAGGTCCTGGAGGCAAAGCACATCCTCATCGCCACCGGCGCCCGGGCCCGCGACCTGCCCTTCGCCAAGGCCGACGGCGAGCGGATCTGGACCTACCGGCACGCGATGGTGCCCAAGGTCATGCCGACCAAATTGCTGGTGATCGGATCGGGCGCGATCGGGGTCGAGTTCGCGAGCTTCTATTCGGACATGGGCGCCGAGGTGACGATCGTTGAGATGCTCGACCGGATCCTTCCCGTCGAGGACGAGGACGTCTCCGCCTTCGTCCACAAGGCGCTGGTCAAGCAGGGGATGAAGCTCCACGTCAGCTCGGGCGTCGAGAAGCTGGAGACCGCGCCGGACGGGGTGAAGGCGACGCTCAAGGGCGGCGAGGTCCAGCAGTTCAGCCACGCCATCGTCGCCATCGGAATCGTCCCCAACACCGAGAATATCGGCATCGAGGCGCTGGGGGTGAAGACCGACCGCGGCCATATCGTCGTCGACGGCTATGGCCGCACCAATGTCGAGGGCGTCTACGCGATCGGCGACGTCACCGGCCCGCCCTGGCTGGCGCACAAGGCGAGCCACGAGGGGGTGGTGTGCGTCGAGGCGATCGCCGGCGGCAAGCCGCATCCGTTCGAGACCTGGAACATCCCGGGCTGCACCTACTCGAGGCCGCAGGTGGCGAGCGTCGGCCTCACCGAGGCCAAGGCGAAGGAGGGCGGACGCAAGGTCAAGGTCGGCAAATTCCCCTTCATCGGCAACGGCAAGGCGATCGCGCTCGGCGAGGCGGAGGGCTTCGTCAAGACGGTGTTCGACGCGGAGACCGGGGAATTATTGGGCGCCCATATGGTTGGGGCGGAGGTGACGGAGCTGATCCAGGGCTATGCGGTGGCTCGGCAGCTCGAGACGACCGAGGCCGATTTGATGCACACGGTGTTCCCGCATCCGACGCTGAGCGAGATGATGCATGAGAGCGTGCTGGATGCTTACGGGCGGGCGGTGCATTATTAGGGCTCGGCTTCATCGGAGGTGAAGCCGGTGGAGAAAATGCGAACGGCTACGGCCCAGGAACTCATCGCCAGCGGAGAGAGCCTGAGAATAGAGCTCAAGCGCGAACTCAGCCAGCGACGTCCGCAGGACATCTGCAAAGAGATCGCCGCTCTTGCGACGGCTCAAGGCGGAGACCTTTTCGTCGGGGTTTCGGACGAGCGCGCAGTCATCGGGGTGATCAACCCGGCCGAGATTGTCGCCAAGCTTGAGAATTGGGTAGCAGCGTACGTGTCGCCCGTGCCGGCTGTAACGTTCGAAGTCCTTACCATAGAGGGACATTCGGTCGTTCACGTTCATATAGCTGAGGGATTGGCTCCCCTCTATTATTATGCTGGACGCCCGTATCTTCGAGTGGGAAGCATATCGACCATCGCGAGTCCCGATCAGGCTGAATATCTCATCAGTAGCGGTAAAATGCTCAGCGAAATGCGGGCTAACGTGGCCGCCATGGCTGGACTGGAAACAAAGCTGCATCCTGCCCGTCACACCGCCGCGGCGATAATGGGCCAAGGAGAGCTGGCGACCAAGAATTACGACTATGTTCGGTCGCGGCTTTTCAAGGAGCTGGCGCAGCTGCTTCTTGCAGCCATTGACGAGAGGCGCCGGTAACGCTGCGGCGGCGGTCAGGGAGGGGCCAGGCCGCAATGTCGATAGGGCCTATGCGGTGGCGAGGCAGCTCGAGACGACCGATGTGGATCTGATGCACAAGCGGTAATTCCGCCACCTTTCCGCGACCGCTGGTCGAACAGTCACCCCGGGACAGTCACTAGTGACTGTCCCCTTTTCGAGCGGGGCGATCGCCAGGGACTGATCGTTTTTCGATGAATGGATTGCAGAGGGTTGCGGTTTCCGCTTATCGTGTCCCCCATGCCGCGCGCCGCCCGTCCTGTCCTGCCGGGATTCCCCATCACGTCACCCAGCGCGGCAACCGCAAGTACCGGACCTTCTTCTGCGACGACGATTACGCTTTCTATCTCGCGCTTCTGCGCCGCGGCTGCCACAAGGCGGGGACCGCCGTCTGGGCCTGGTGCCTCATGCCCAATCACGTCCACCTGGTGCTGGTGCCGGCGGACAAGGACGGCCTTCGGGGTGCGCTGGCGGCGGCGCATACGCGCTATGCCTGGGAGATCAACCGCCGCGAGGGCTGGCACGGCCACCTCTGGCAGGACCGTTTCGCCTCCTTCCCGATGGAGGACGATCATTGCCACGCCTGCCTCCGCTACGTCGAGCTCAACCCGGTGCGGGCACGGCTGGCCGGACGGCCGGAGGATTTGGCGCTGGTCGAGCGCCCGCGCGAATCTCGGCCTGGCCGCCGACGACCTCACCGACGTTGCAGCGACCCGGGCGCGGGTCGCTGATTGGGGAGCGCTGCTCGAGAGCGGCCTCGAGGAGGACGAGCTGGAGGCGATCCGCAGCGCCGAGCGGACCGGGCGGCTGCGCTGGCCCCGCCGGGGAGCTGACCGGAAGCTCTGACGCATCGCCCGCGCCGGAGCGGCGGCGGGCCCGTCCCGATCGGAAGGAAGGCCTCGATTCGACCGCGGTCACCGCCTCTGGTGGGGGAGCCTCTGGCTGGGGACAGTCACTAGTGACTGTCCCTAGTGACTGTCCCGAGTGACTGTCCCGAGTGACTGTCCGGGCGGTGCAGCATTGACACAGGCCGCCGTCAGGGCTGTTGTTTCACCCGAAGCACCAAAGGACCAAAGGCGCTGCGGAAGTACACGAGCCGGTGCCGGGTCCTGCCGCGTCCAGGGCGCTATGGCTCGCCGGCGCCTCGCCGGCTCGCGCCCGACGCCCGGAGCACTGGCACGAGCGCATGGTCGTGGCGGAAATATTCGCAGGTCGCGGGCGGCGAGACGGGGAAGAGGGAGTAGCCGACGATCTCCCCGTCGCCAACTCCGGCTTCCCGGAGCTTCGGCCGCTGGGTCTCCTCGAACAGGGCGTCCCAGGTCGCGAAGGATTCCTTGAGGAGGCCGGTGGAGGTGAGGTTGCAGTAGGTGAGCTTGCCGCCCGGCTTCAGGAGGCCGATCGCCTCCCGGATGAAGGCGAACTGGTGGGTGTGCTGATCCTCGGCAGAGAGCGGGTAGGTGTCGTAGAGGATCCCGTCGAACGAGGCAGGCTCGAGCGTCGGGACGACCTCCTCCCACAGACCGCGGCGCGGAGTGATCTTCCCGGCCGCGCTCGCCGCGAACTCGACGAGCCGGCCGTAGACGTCGCCATTGGCCTCGACGATCACATGCTCGGCCGGCGCGTGCGACTGGATCGCGCGCGAGGCCAGGCCGAGCCCGAAGCCGACCTCGAGGACCCGAGCGCCCGGCGACGCGACCGCCGCGGCGAGCATCGCCATGTACGGCGCCTCCCACGCCTCCATCACCGGGTGCCCCTCGATGCGCAGGCTCTCCTCGTCGAGCGCCGCGGGCCTCGACGACCACCTTGCCTTGTCAGTGCCGGAGGCCAGACCTCGATACGCCATGATGAATCCTCCTGGAAATGCTCAGTCGAGCGAATGGAAATAGCTCTCGAGCGAGCCCCGCCGCCGGACGTCCCACGTCGCGCAGTGGAGGCTTCCGCCGAACTCGAAGACGTCGCGGAAAGGCAGGTCGATGACGTGGAAGCCGAGCGCCTTCATCATCGCGATGAGCGGCTTCTCGCCCGCCTCGACGACGACGGTGTCCGGTGACAAGGAGAGGAGGTTCATCGCGAGCCACTTGCTGCTCTGGCAGAAGGCCGGCATCTCGTCGTTGGTGCTCACCGGCTGCGGAGCGTCGACGAAGCGCCAGCCGTTCGCCTTGAACAGCGCCGCCTCGCTCTCGAGGATGGGGCGCTCGGGGTTGGTCAGGACGAGCCCGGGGCACAGCGGAACGAACGTGCAGTCGATGTGGCTCGGGAACAGATCGTAGGGGAAGTGGACGGGGTGCACCCGAAGGCCGCGGGGCTCCAGGTGGCGCTTCAGCCAGGCGATTCCGGGCCGGTTCGTCGTCATGCTCTCCTGGACGAAGAGGTCGCGCCCGAAGCGCGTGATGTCGGCCGCGTCGAAGACGACCTCGTCCTGGGCCACGGCGAACTCGAAGTCGTGCATCCGGGCGTGCCGCTCCTCGTCGCTATAATCCCAGAACTCGGTGCGGTACATGCCGTCGCCCATCGTCGGCTTCGGCGCGGACGTCCACGCCATGCGCGGGTCCGAGTTGAACAGCTCGTAGACGATGGGACGATAGGCGAGGTGCTCGAAGTAGCGCGCGCGCCGCGACATGGTCGCCTCGATGACCTCGTGGCCGATCGTGATCATCACGTCGCGCGGACAGCCGGTGCAGTACATGTTCTCGACCTCGAAGGTCGGAGTGCGCAGCGGCTGGTCCCATTTGATCGGGACGGGCCGGCGCACGCTGACGCCCTCGGCCTCGAGCACCGCCGCGAGACGATCGAGCTGGCGGTTGGCGGCGTCGATGACCCGGGGGTGCTTCGGGCCGCGCGGCCAGGGGATCGTCCGGGCGAGCGCGGGGTCGCGGATGTCGGCGCGGTACCCCGGCTCGGTCGGCGAGAAGCAGGCCCCGTCGACCCGGCCGACGACGACCTCCTCGAGCGGATCCCATTCGTTCCAGGCCTCGACGCGGTGGGCGGTGGACGATCTTTCGATGCGGCTCGGGGGCGAGGTCTCCATTACGGACGCGCCCGCGCTGAATGCATTGTCCATGACGAAACTCCCCACAATCAGGATCGCGTTCGCCGCGACGATCCCCCCCACGGAAGGGCTTCCCGAAATCGGGGCCCCAGACCACGTGCGCGCGTAGCCGTCGAAAAGGCTGGAGTGGAGCGGACAGTGACCCAAATTGAATAATTGAATTATTTTGCGATGGGATCGGCGCTCGTCCCGAAGTCGGCGAGGGCAGGCCGCGCCTCGCGATAATGTTCGGCGGCGCGTGCCGGGTCGAAGCCGAGGAGCGTGAGCTCCCGAAGCCTGGGAAGCAGAAGCAGGGTCGGCGGAATGGCGATCTCCTCGACATGCCGGGCGACGAGATTGCTCTGGAGCACGGCCCAGCGGCCGCTGCCGACGCGGGTGACGAGCCCCCTCGCCTCGAGCATCCGTACGTACCGCCAGGCGGTCGCGTAGGGGATCGCCAGGGCCGCCGCCAGGCGGCGGAGCGAGATCGCGGCTCGAAGCTCGTCGGGCGGGATGGAACGGCCGAAGCGCCGGCATAGCAGCGGATCGTAGGTCACCCCGCGTACCGCGACCACGGCCAGCGCTCCCCAGAGCAGATGGGCCACCCTGCTCATTCCCAGCAGCCGGAACGTGTCGACCGGCTGGAGCAGGACGTCGAGCCCTCGCTCGATCACGTCGGCAATGCCGAAGTCCCGGCCGCGCGCAACCGGAAAGGCGAGGTCGCACGTTCTCGAAACATCCTCGATCAACCGGACGAAGCGGTCGTGGACGCCCAGATAATAGGACAGGACCAGCGCCTCATTGGCCTCGGTCGGTGCGAGCGACACACCCTGCGGCGACACGGCGAACGCTCCGCGCTCGACCAGCTGGCGGCAATGGCGGCGGGTGGTTTCGAACGCATTGCCGAGCGACAGCGCCATCTTGCGAACGGAAATCGCGCGGGCCGCCCGCGGCGGCCGCGCCGCCGTCCCTCCACAAGTCCAGTCGGGCAGGCAGATGCGAGCGACGATGCCGAACTCCATCCCCAGAAACGGGTCTTCGGGGAACAGCCGGGCGGTCAGCTGAGCCGTCGCGATCTGCATTTCACTCCTGAGCCGCGTCAGCTGGCGAAGCGGTGGCTCGCCCAAAGCGTTGCTCATTATATGTGCCGGCCCCGCCTCTTCCCGTTTGAAATCAGGAACATGGCTGGCCAGGGCCGCGCTTCGCGTCAAGCCTAATCGTCGGGGGCGGCCGTGGTGCCAGGGACGTCGCCGGGCCTTAGCTGGCTGTAGCTGGCAGGCCGGGCCGGGGCGGCCGCCTCGAGGGACAATCCCGCTTCGGTGAGGCGAAAAATAGGAAATCGAACCTGGCGCAAGTGCTTGTTTAGTTTAGCGGCCGTCGATCGAGGCGGTGACGGAGAAGATCGTCAAAAGGGTGGAGGCGATCACGCGGCATCGGGCGCGGGGCGGGCTGCCGCCGGCCGTGCAGCCTCGGGAGGGGACGGCCAATAGGCGGACGGGGAGCCGGGCACGGCTTGGCGATTCGGGTGGGAACCGGCGATTCCCAGAGCGGCTACCCCCCACCATGTTTCGAATGGAGGCGCTTGGAGGGGGACCTCGGCGACTGCACGCCCTCTAATAGCCGCGAAGGCGCCTGGTCTTCAGCTTGACCCGACCGTCCTCGCGAACCGTGCAGGTGAAGGCCCGGGGGGCGTAGCCCCGCCAGCCGCCGCGGATGTTGCCGATCCCGCCGCCGCCGACGGTGCCGTAGACCCGCCAGCTATACCGGCCCTGGCGGCGGACGTCGTCGATCCGCGGCCGGCCGTAGCGTTCCACATAAGGCAGGCAGCGCTCGACCGCGAAGCGCTCGGCGCCGCGGAAGCGGAGGGCGTCGACGCTCCGCTGGACCGAGCCGGTGACGGTCTCGAGCGCGCCGGCGGTGGCCTCGACCTGGCGCGCGATCTCGTCGGCGACCTGCTCGGCGCGGCTTCGCCGGTCGTGATCCTGGGCGGCGGCGGGGGCCGCGACCGCGGCCATCGAGATGAAGAGGATCGTCGCGGACATTCGTGCCGGCATGATCGGCCTCCTACGCAAAGCTACATGGGCGGCAAATGTCGCCGCCGCGCGAAGAACGGATGTGGAGGCGGAACGATCCGCTAACGATCCGCCGCGGGCGCCGGCCTCGCTCGCCGGCCGGCCGGCGCGAAAGGGAGATCGGCGCTCCATGGCCTGCTAATATGCCGCCGGGCCGCGCGGGCGCGGCCCGGCAAAACGGGAGACCTGAAATGACTCGACCGACCCTCCGCACCGCCGCCCTCTTCGCCGCCGCGCTCGCCGCGGGCGGCGGCACCGCCGGGGCGCAATCGACCTGCTCACTGAACAGCGCGGAAGCCGCAGGCCCCGCGGTCGCCTCCGGTCCGGGCGCCCTGGCCTGCGGCCCGGCGGCGTCCGCTTCCCAGCCGGGGACGACCGCGGTCGGCGCGGGGGCAAGCGCCTCCGGGCAGAATGCCACCGCGATCGGCCGCGGCGCCAGCGCCACCGCCCTCAACAGCGTCGCGGTCGGCCAGGGCTCCTTCGCCGGCCAGGCCAACACCTTCTCGGTGGGCTCCGGCGGCGGCGAGCGGCGGATCGTCAACGTCGCGGCCGGGACGGGGCCCACCGACGCCGTCAACCTGGCTCAGCTCAACGCGGCGATCGCCGGGGCGGCCGTCGACCTCTCCCCGCTCCAGTCGCAGGTCGACGCGCTGTCCGCCCTTCGCCTGAACGACCGCGAGGACGCCCAGCGGGGAATCGCGGCCGCGGTGGCGATGTCGGCGCCGCCGATGCCGTCCGAGCCGGGGCGGGTCAGCTACACCTTGAACGGCTCCATCTATCGCGGCGAGAAGGCGGTCGGAGGCTCGATGATGTATCGACTCAACACCTCCGCTCCGATGGCGTTCGGGGCCGGGATCTCCCACGCCGGCGGCGGAAGCACCGCCGTCCGGGTCGGCGTGGCCGGAGAATTCTAGGCGCCGAGGGGGGACGGCCGGAGCCGCGGCTGTCCCCCGCCCTGCCGCCGGCCGGAACGATCCGGCAAGGGGGTGGCGGATCGCCTCCGGATTCCACCGGAATCCATAAATTTTTGCACTGCAACAATCGAAACAACAATTCCTCTCGCGCGGCACAGCGGCGCCATCGCCGGGGCCTAGATGCACCGCCACACGGTCATTCCGGCCGGAGGAAAGGGCGGGAGCGATCCCGCGAGCAGTGAAGCCATGAACCAGGTAAGCGTCCGCAATCTCTTCGTCGCCGCCAGCGTCCTGCTGCTGGCCTTCACCCCGGTCTGCTCGGCTTATGCCGAGGTCGTCGGGCCGGCCGCCGCCGCCGCCGAGCCGGCCGCGGCCGTGGTCGAGACCGCGGACCTCAAGCCCGGCGAATTCGTCTGGCAGCCCGAGCGCTCGCCGGCGGGCGAGGTCGAGATCGTCGTCAGCATCCCGCTTCAGCGCGCCTACGTCTATCGCGGCGGAGCGCTGATCGGAGTGACCACCGTGTCGACCGGCCGCCCCGGCCACCGCACTCCGACCGGCAAGTTCGACATCCTGCAGAAGCATGCCCGGCATTTCTCGAGCAAGTACAACAACGCGCCAATGCCCTATATGCAGCGGCTGACCTGGGACGGGATCGCCCTCCACGCCGGGCAGATCCCGGGCCGCCCGGCCTCGCACGGCTGCGTCCGACTCCCGCTCGAATTCGCCCGCAACCTGTTCGGAGTGACTTCGCTGGGCGCCTCGGTCCACATCATCCAGCAGTCGCCCGCGCCCCAGGAAGCCCTCGCCATGGTCCGCCGCAACGGCGCGTACACGGGGATGGGCGGGCCGCTCGAGGACGTCGACGGCGGCGCCAACTGAGCGGAGCGCTCAGGCATCGGATGGGGACAGTCACTGGTGACTGTCCCCTTTTCAGCTGGCCGCGGTCACGTCGAAGGCGATCGAGATCCGCTCGGCGCCCTCGCCCGGCGGTACCGTCTCGTGCGGGACGAAGGAGGGGAAGAGGAGCAGCGTTCCGGGAGTCGGAGCGATCTCGAGCACCGGCCAGGGCGGATCGATCCCGGCCCAGGCGGGCAGCCCGCCGATCCTGATCCGGCCCGGCGGCGGCTCGCCCGGACGGGGCGGGTCGTGCCGGGCGCTGACATAATAGACCCCGGTCAGCCAGCAGCCGGGATGATGGTGGGGCGCCTGATGCCCGCCGCCTCGGAAAAGCAGGGCCCAGGTCGTGAAGGTGGCTGAGGCGGGGCGGGCGCGGACGAACGGATGGTCGCCGGCGAGCGCGCCGGCATAGGCGGCGACCGCGGCCCGGATCGTCCCGATGAGGGCGGTCGCCGCGGCATCGCCCTCGCCGGGAAAGATCCGGGTCCTCAGGCCCGAGCGGGTGGCGTGGCCGGCCGGATCGGGATGGAGCGTGGGATTGGCGACGATCTCGGCCCGGACCCGGTCCCGGAAATCCTCGTCGCCGGCGAAGCCGGGCGGCGCCGGCAGCGGCGCGACGTGAAGGAAGCGGTCGAGCCCCATCACCTCCGCCGCCTCGCCGCCGCGGCCCAGCATCGCCAGCGCCACCGCCTTGTAGTGGAGGGCGTGGGCGGCGCCCGGGTCGTGCCGGAGCACCGCCTCGCACAAATCGAGCAGCGGTCCGGGCTCGCCGCCTATCCGCTTCACCCGGGATTCGAGAAGGTCAGGATCCGCGGGAGCCAGAGCGGCGACCGCAGGCTCCAGGCTCTCCGTCTCGGCCCGGCGGCCCTGGCGGACCAGCAGCTTGAAGGCGAAGGGGGCGGCCCAGGGCGCCTCGCGGTCGCGGGCGCAGGCGAGCGCCTCCTCGACCCTGCCCTGGCGGGAAAGGATTTGAGCCAGCTCCTCGTAAAGTGCCTCGTGATCGGGAAGCCGGGACAGAGCGAGCCTCAGGACGGACTCGGCCTCGGCCAGCTCACCGGTCCCGGCGAGCGCTCGGGCCAGGGCGAGGTGGAGCGAGGGATTGTCCGCAGCCCGGTCCAGGGCCGACCGCGCCAGGGCCACTGCCGCGAGCCGGTGGCGAGGCGTCGGGGGGGTGGCCCAGCGAATTGCCGTCACTCTGGTTTTCAGGACAGGGTATCGGCCCCGTCGACGTCTCCGCTGGGCCCTGCTTCCGCGCCGCCGGCGTTGAACCGGTCGACCTGCGGCCGGATCCAGGCTGCCCTCGATTGCGCCGAGGCCGCGCGGCCGATCCGTTCTGTCTGCCGATGATCCACGATTCACTCCTCGAAAAATCCGGAAGGGGGCCGTAGCAAGGCCGATGCCGGCAGTCGAGTGACGTCCCTCCCTCGACTGTCGGGGAGCGGGCGGTTACGGGGGCGGCGACCCGGGAGCACCTCCATTGGCCGAGCATAACAACCGCACCCTGCTGATCGCCTTCGCCGCCAATCTCGGAATCGCCGTCTCGAAATTCGTCGCCGCGGCCTTCACCGGCTCGTCGGCGATGCTGACCGAGGGCGTCCATTCGGTCGTCGACTCGTCGAACCAGCTGCTGCTGATCTGGGGACGGCGGCAGGCGCGCAAGCCCGCCGACGACCGGCATCCGTTCGGCTATGGCCGCGAGCTCTATTTCTGGAGCTTCGTGGTGGCGGTGATGGTCTTCGCCCTCGGCGCGGGGGTGTCGGTCTACGAAGGCGTCATCCACATCCTCCACCCCGAGGAAGCGGTATCGCCCTATATCGCTTACGGAGTGCTTCTGGTCGCCTTCCTGCTCGAGGGCGGCTCGACCTGGGCGGCGTTCAAGGAGTTCAAGGCGGCGAAAGGATCGCTCGGCTGGTTCGAGGCGGTCCGGCGGTCGAAGGACCCGCCGGGCTTCATCGTGCTGCTCGAGAACGGCGCTGCGATGGCCGGCCTCGTCGCCGCGGCGATCGGGCTGATGCTGTCGCAGCTGACCGGCGATCCCTTCTACGACGGCGCCGCTTCGGTGCTGATCGGGATCATCCTCGGCCTCACCGCCTTCCTACTGGCGGTCGAATCGAAGGCTCTTCTGATCGGCGAGGCGGCCGAGCCCGAGATCGTCGAGGGGCTCCGGGCCGCGGCCGGCGAGCGGCCCGGAATCGCCGGGATCGGCCGGATCCTCACCGTCCACTCGGCGCCCGACCAGATCACCGCGATGGTGAGCGTCGATTTCGACGACGAGATCAGCGCCCGGGAGGTCGAGCGGATCGTCTGCGAGATCGAGGAAGAGGTGGCGAGCAAGTGGCCGATCGTGAAACGGCTCTACATCCGGCCCGAGCATGGCGCGGGGGGTGGGTGACTGTCACCTTCCCGTGTCGTCTCGCCGGGGTGCCTGGGGTGCCAGCTACGTGCCAGGCACGTAGCTGGCATTGAGCGGGTCCGCGACGCGTTCAGGAGGTCTGCGGTCCGTCAGTGTTGTTGATGTCGGACGCGTCGGCATCGCCTGCGGCGAACCGGCTAAGGTCCGGCCTGATCCATTCCGACTTGGCTTGCGCCGCCTCGACTGCGGCGGTCTGTTCTTGCTTGCGATCCACAGGTCACTCCTCGGTGAGATGGGAACGTGATTTTAGCGAAGCCGCCGGTGACAGTCACTAGTGACTGTCACTCCCCTTCGCGGCTAGGACGCTTCGACCTCAGCCCGGAGCCCGCCGATGCGCCATTCCCTTTCCGCCGCCGCCGCCCTCCTCCTCGCCGCCGCGGCCGCGCCAGCCTCGGCCGGCGAGTCCGTCGTCGTCACCGCCGACCGGATGATCGACGTGCTCACCGGCAGGGTCGTCCAGGAGCCGGTAATCGTGATCACCGACGGGCGAATCGCCTCGGTGGTCGGGCGCGGCGGGGCGCGGCCCGTCATCCCCGCCGGGGCGAAGCGGATCGACCTTCCCGGCAAGACTCTTCTTCCCGGCCTGATCGACATGCACGTCCATCTGACCTCGCTGGCCGAGATCGGCGGCTATCGCGGCTTCCAATATACCGACAGCTTCTGGTCGGCCGTGGGCGCGGCCAATGCCGAGAAGACGCTCCGTGCCGGCTTCACCACCGTCCGCAACGTCGGCGCCGACCAGTTCCAGGACGTCGGCCTCAGGGAAGCGGTCGATGGCGGCTGGCTCGAGGGCCCGCGGATCGTCACCGCCGGCTATGCGATCGGAGCGACCGGCGGCCATTGCGACAACAACATGCTTCCGCCCCAGTTCGACCGGGTCGAGGTCAGCCAGGTGAACAGCCCCGCCGAAGGCCGGGCGAAGGTCAGGTGGCTTCACAAATACGGCGCCCAGGTGATCAAGATCTGCGCCACCGGCGGAGTCTTCTCGCTCGGCGATTCGGTCGGCGGCCAGCAGCTCAGCCTCGAGGAGATGAAGGCGATCGCCGACGAGGCGCATATGCTCCACCTCAAGGTCGCCGCCCACGCCCATGGCGACGAGGGGATAAGGGACGCCATCCTCGCCGGCGTGGACACGATCGAGCATTGCAGCCTGGCCAGCGACGAGACCATCCGCCTCGCCGCCCAGCGCAAGACCTGGTTCGACATGGACATCTACAATGACGACTACATCCTCGCCACCGGCACCGCGAACGGCACCGAGCAGGAGAGCCTCGACAAGGAGAAGATGATCGGCCTCAAGCAGCGGCAGACCTTCCAGCGGGCGGTTCGGGCGGGAGTGCCGATGCTGTTCGGGACCGACGCCGGAGTCTATCCGCACGGCGACAACGGCCGGCAGTTCGCCAAGATGGTCGAATGGGGGATGACTCCGATCCAGGCGATCCAGGCCGCCACCCGAAGCGCTGCCCTGGCGCTCGGGCGCGAGGGCGACGTCGGAGCGATCGCTGTCGGACGCTACGGCGACCTGATCGCCGTCGACGGCGACCCTCTCGCCGACATCCGCGAGCTCGAGGATGTCGACGTCGTGATCAAGGGCGGCAAGCTGGTGAAGACCGATTGATCCTCCCTGTCGAACGATGAGGAGGATAATGGCGCTCGACCGCGCCCAAATCGCTGCCGACTTCGCCGCCGCCGTCAACATGGATGCGGACGAGATGCAGGCCTGGCTGGAAACGCCGGAAAGCCATAGGGTCGGCTTCAAGCGGGACGGCGGGGAGTCCGTGGGTCACGCTTCGGGCCGGCGGATCGTCCAGCTCCTGCGCCACGGGCCGTCGGGAGACGAGGATTACGCCCACATGCGCAAGGTCGTCGGCTTCGTCCGCCGCCACCGCGCCCGGGAGCCGGCCAACATAGTCACCTCGCGCTGGCGCTACAGCCTGATGAACTGGGGCCACGACCCGCTGAGGGCCTAGGGGCGCGCGCCCTCCGCCGAATAGCCGGCCATGAGCGTTTCGAACTCCGCCAGTTCGGGCGAGGTCGCGTAGCTGTGCCGAGCGCCCGTCGCGGCCCACGGGAGCTTCTCGCTCGTGTAGAGCTCGATGTAGGGCTCGAACCACGAATGGTCGTCGAGCACCGAGGCGCGCAGGTTGACGAACCAGTCGAAGCCCTCGGCGCGGGTGAAGACCCAGCTCAGGCAGCTGGGGCAGTGATGATGGTGCGACACCGGACCGCGCAGCCCGCCGAGCACCGGCTCGCCCCCGGTCACTTCGAAGCCGTCGGCCGGCACCGTCACGGTCAGCGAGTAAGCGCTTGCCGTCATCTTCCGGCAGCCGGCGCAGTGGCAGGCTCCGGTGAGGATGGGCGGCTTCGTCACCCGGATGCGGACCTCCCCGCAGCGGCAGCCGCCTTCCCAGGGCAGTTTCCAATCCTCCATAGCCACGCTCCCGGTTGGGGACAGTCACTAGTGACTGTCCCGAGTGACTGTCCCCAAACGGCTCGGGAACGCAAATGCGGGCTTTGCGGTTCAGGGGACTAAGGAGAGCGACATGAAGGGCTATTGCGAGAACATCGAGAAGGCGACGGTCGGGAACGAGGATTTCCGGCGGGTGCTCTATACGGGCAAGAATCTCCAGCTGGTGCTGATGACCGTGCCGCCCGGCTGCGACATCGGCGAGGAGGTGCACGAGGACCGCGACCAGTTCTTCCGGATCGAGGAGGGGCGCGGCACCGTCTATATCGACGGGGCGCCCAACCGGGTGGAGGACGATTTCGCGGTCATCGTCCCCGCCGGGGCCCGCCACAATGTCGTCAACGACGGCGACTCCCCGCTCCGGCTCTACACGATCTACGGCCCGCCCGAGCATAAGGACGGAATCGTCCACAAGGACAAGGCGCAGGCCGAGAGCGACCACGACAACGACCATTGGGACGGCGGGACGACCGAATGACCTATTGCGTCGGCCTGCTGCTCGAGGCTGGGCTGGTGATGATCGCCGACACCCGGACCAACGCGGGAGTCGACAATTTCTCCTCCTATCGCAAGCTCCACGTCCTCGCCGACGGCCCCGACCGGCATATCTTCCTGTGCACCTCGGGAAGCCTGTCGATGTCGCAATCCGCAATCGGCCAGCTCAGCGAGGGGCTTCCGCCCCCGCTCGGCGACGACAAGGTGACGACGGTGGCGACGGCGCCGTCGATGTTCCGGGTCGCCGAGCTGGTCGGCGAGGCCGTCCAGAAGGTCAACCGAAGCGTCGGCTCGGTGCTCGCCGAGGCCAACATCTCGAGCTCGGTGTCGCTCCTTCTCGGAGGCCGGATCGGCGCCGAGCCGCCCTCGCTCTACCTCGTCTATTCGGCCGGCAACTTCATCCATTGCTCGCCCGAATCGCCTTTCCTCCAGATCGGCGAGACCAAATACGGCAAGCCGATCCTCGACCGCGGAGTCCGCTACGATACCCCGCTCGACGAGGCGGTGAAGGTGGCCCTGCTGTCGTTCGACAGCGCGATGCGCTCCAACCTCGGCGTGGCCCGGCCGCTCGACCTCGCGATCATGCCCGCAGACCCGTCGCGGCCGGTGCTGACCCGCCGGATCGAGGCCGACGATTCCTATTTCAACGAACTGTCGCTGCGCTGGGCGGTGCTTCTCCACGAGGCGACGGCGCAGATCCCGAACCCGCCGTGGATGGAGGATTAAACCCCTCTCGCTGCAGGGGAGAGGGAGGGGCCGGCGAAGCGGGAGGGTGAGGGCCTGCCAGCACGGGGTCAGGAATGCCCTCACCTCCCACCGCTTCGCGGCAGGCCCCTCCTCTCCCCTGCAGGGAGAGGGTTTAGGCCGCGGCTCTTCCGCCGGCGATCGAGGTTAGCTTCGGCGCCGCGAGGGCCGCGGCGGCTTCGGCGTGGAGGGGCGGGGAGAGGAGGAAGCCCTGGCCCTCCCTGCAGCCAAGCTCGCGGAGCAGCCGGAGCTGGTCCTCGGTCTCGATATGCTCGGCGACCGACGGCAGGCCGAGCGCGGCGCACAGATCGAGCACGCCCTTGAGCAGCCGGCGGCAGCGCAGGGATTCGGAGAGGCTCGCGATCAGCGCGCCGTCGAGCTTGACCCCGTCGAACTGCATCTCGCGAAGATAGGAGATGGAGGCGTGGCCGGCGCCGAAATCGTCGAGCACGATCCGCGCCCCGGCGCCGCGAAGGGCCTGGAGATTCTCCCGGGCGACCTCGAAATCGGCGAGCAGAGCGGTCTCGGTCACCTCGACCTGGAGGCGGGCGGGGTCGAGCCGGGCCCGGTCGAGCACTCCGAGCAGGCGCTGGGCGGAGCCGGCCGTGCAGAGCTGAACCGCGCTGACGTTGAAGGAGAGCCGAACCGACGACGCCCAGCGGCCGGCCTCGGCCGCGGCCTGGGCGAGCAGCTTGTCGCTGATCTGCTCGATGACGTTGATCTGCTCGGCGATCGGGATGAACTGATCGGGCGGGATCCGGCCGAGCGTCTCGTCGTTCCAGCGCGCCAGCGCCTCGAGCGCCTTCAGCTCCCCGGTGGCGAGATCGGTGATCGGCTGGAAGACGAGTCCGATCCGCTCGAGAGTCTCCGGCAGGCGGAGCGCCTTTTCGACGAGGATCCGGCGGCGGTGGATCTCGTGCATCTCGGGGGTGAAGACGGCGACTCCCGAGCGACCGCCTTCCTTGGCGCGGTAGAGCGCGGTGTCGGCCCGGATCAATGCCTCCTCGACGTCGCAATCGCCCGCCCGAAGCAGGGTCACTCCGCAGCAGCCTGAGATCCGGAACTCGCGGCCGTCGACGAGGAAGGGCTCCTGAAGCGCCGCGCAAATGGCCATGCCGGCGGAGTCCGCGCCGGCCATCGTCCGGACCTCTGGAAGCAGCAGAGCGAATTCGTCGCCGCCGGTCCGGGCGATGAGCGCGCCGTCGCCGCCGGCCCGGGCGAGGCGGCTTCCGATCCCCTCCAGGACCCGGTCGCCGGCGGCGTGTCCGAACGTGTCGTTGATCGGCTTGAACCCGTCGAGATCGACCATCGCCAGGGCGAAGCCGCCGCGCGAGCGGGCAAGGCGGGCGGCCCGGCGGCCGAGCGCTCGGAGGAAGGCCCGGCGGTTGGCGAGCCCGGTCAGGGGGTCGGTGTCGGCGATCGATTTGGCCTTGGCCTTCTCGGCCTTGGCGAGCCGCTCGGCGCGCTGCGCCCGCTCGCGCTCGAGGCTGATGGCGGTGCGCGATTCGACCAGCTCGCGAAAGCCTTCGTCATGGAGCCCGAGCTGCCACAGGAGGACGACGATGATCGTGAAGAGGCCGACGCCCATGGCGACATGAGCCGCGTCCGAGGTGAAGATCAGCCGTCCCGCAAGCGGCAGGCCGAGCAGCAGGAGCGGAGTCCGCGCCGCCGCCGGATAGCGGCTTACGCCATAAGCGCAGCCGATCGCCGCCAAGCTCGCGAACAGGATGATGAAGTCGTGGTCCGTCGAGGGCCGGGTCGACATCAGGGCGAACGACCAAGTGCAGAAGGCGAGGCTGAACGCGACCGCGAAGACCAGCATCTTGCGAAGCTCGTTCAAAATGCCTTCGGGAGTGAGAGTGCGGTTGCGCACCTTGAGCCAATGGACGACCCTCATCGCGATGAGGGCCCCGACCAGAAGCGGGAAATCGACGAGGGAGTCGAATCGTCCTCCGGCCGCGAGGTAAAGGCCGACCATGTTGGCGAAGATGACGAGGTAGAGGAGCGGGACCTGGCGCTGAAGGGCGCGGAAGCGCTCCTCGAGGAGGACTCGTCCGCCGACGGTCTCGACCTCTCCGGCATCGATTAGCCGGACCCAACGACTTATGCCCCACCGCCCCATGGCAGCGGAATTACGCCGAAACGATTAACAGGTGGTTGGCGCGAACGCCCTCTCCCGTCCTTCACGGGAGAGGAGGGGCCCGCCGCGAAAAGCGGGAGAGGGGTCGAGCTAGCGAAGCGGCAGTTCGCGCTGGTCGGGGTCGAAGCGGTGCCAGCCGCCGGGGCCGAGCCGCTCGAGCGGGCGGAAGCGCGCCTTGTAGGCCATTCGCGGCGAGCTTTCGACCCAATAGCCGAGATAGACGTAGGGCAGGCCCGCCTTTGCCGCGCGGACGATATGATCGAGGATGATGTAGGTGCCGAGGCCGGGCCGGGCCGGATCGTCCGGCTCGAAGAAGCTGTAGATCATCGACAGGCCGTCGGCCTGCTGGTCGGTGAGGCACGCGCCGACCAGCTTGCCCGGCCGCCCGCCGACCGACGGCTCGCGATATTCGATGACGTAGGTCTTGACCGGGCTTTGCTCGATCATGTCCGAGAAATCGCTCTCGTCCATCCCGACCATGCCCCCGTCGGGATGGCGCTGCTTCAGGTAGCGGCGCAGGAGCGCATATTGCTCCTCGGTCGCCCAGGGCTTGCATGCGGTGACCTCGAGCTCCGAATGGCGCTTCAGCATCCGCCGCTGGCTGGCGCTCGGCTGGAACTCGCCGGCGACGACCCGGACCGAGACGCAGGCCGAGCAATCGAGGCAGGAGGGCCGGTAGGCGACCGCCTGGCTCCGGCGGAAGCCGATCCGCCCGAGCGCGTCGTTGAGGTCGGCCGCATGCTGCCCGGCAAGCTCCGTGAACACCTTCCGCTCAGTCTTGCCCGCGAGATACGGGCAGGGGGCGGGGCTGGTGACGAAGAAGCGGGGGAAGCGGAAAGGTGCGCTCAACGTTGCTCCAGGGGTTTAGAGGCGTGGTTGAAAGTCCGTTTATGCGTCTTTGCGACCGGCTTGGAAAGAGCGTGGCGGCCCGAAAACGGCATTAACCAACATACGTTCCTAAGCGGGACGCGGGCTCAGCGAATCTCAACGAGGTGGACGTAGAAGCCGGCCTCCTCCAGCGCCTCGACCAGAGCGTCGAGATGCTCGGAATCGCGGGCTTCGCACTCGACGTCGATGAAGGCGTCCTTGGCCGGAAGAGTGGTGAAGACCCGCTGATGATAGATTTCGATGATGTTGGCGCCGTGCCGGTCGAACAATTTGACGACCGCGAGCAGCGCCCCGGGCCGGTCCTGGAGCTGGACCCGGAGCCGCGCCATCCGGCCCGAGCGGGCGAGGTCGCGAAGCAGCACCGTGGCGAGCAGGCGAGTGTCGATATTGCCGCCGGTGAGGATGAGCCCGACATTGCGGCCCTGAAAGCGCTCCGGATGGGCGAGCAAGGCGGCCAGGCCCGCCGCTCCGGCGCCCTCGGCCACGGTCTTCTCAATCTGGAGGTAGAGGCTGACCGCGGTCTCGATCTCGCGCTCCCGCACCAGCAATATCTCGTCGACGAACCGTTCGATGATCGGCGGGGTGAGGCGGCCGGGCTTCTTGACCGCGATCCCCTCGGCGAGCGTGTCGCCGGCGGACGGCATGTCCTTGCCGCTGATCCGGCAATACATGCTCGGGTAAAGCTCGGCCTGCACCCCAACGACGGTGAGATCAGGACGAAGCGCCTTGGCCGCGGTGGCGACTCCCGAGATGAGGCCGCCGCCGCCGATCGGGACGACGAGCGTGTCGATCTCCGGCGCATCGGCGAGCAGCTCGAGGGCGACCGTGCCCTGGCCCGCCATGATCTCGGGGTCGTCGAAAGGATGGACGAAGGTCAGGCTCTCAGCCTCGGCGATGCGCAGCGCCTCGCCATAGGCCTCGTCGTACATCTCGCCGTGAAGGACGATCCGGGCGCCGTGGCCCTCGGTCTGCTTGACCTTGATGCTCGGAGTGGAGGTCGGCATCACGATGGTCACCGGGACGTCGAGCCTTCGCCCGTGATAGGCGACCGCCTGGGCGTGGTTGCCCGCCGAGGACGCGATCACTCCGCGCGACCGGACCGCCGGGTCCATCAGAAGCAATTTGTTGAGCGCTCCACGTTCCTTGTAGGCGGCGGTGAACTGGAGGTTCTCGAACTTCACCCAAACCGCGGCGCCGGTCGCCTCGGAGAGGGTCCTGCTGAGCAGGGTCGGGGTTCGAACAACGGCGCCTTCGATTCGCCGCGCGGCCGCTTCGATGTCGCCGAGGGTGACGGGGAGGTCGGCCATGAGGTCGTTCGAACCTGTCTTGATGAGGTTGAAGCGATCGTTCCCCGGCGAAGGCCAGGGTCCAGCGGCGCAGGCGGGCGACTGGGTCCCGGCCTTCGCCGGGAAACAGATCCGCCTGAACAAGGCTTCCACTAGAGCATCTGGCGCGTAGGCGGAACAACGCTTATCGCCCCTACCATGATCAGAAAGCTTCTGGCGGCGTTGGCCGTCCTGTGCATGGCCGTCACGCCGGCCGCCGCCGACGTTCTCGTCGACAACGTCAACGGCTATACGATCGGCTCCGACGGCAAGCTGGTCCGCTTCGGGGCGATGCTGGTCGGCGACGACGGCAAGGTCGAGCGGCTCTACCAGCGCGGCGAGAAGGTGCAGCGGACGAAATTCCGTTTCGATGGCAAGGGCCGCACCCTGCTTCCCGGCCTGATCGACGCCCACGGCCATTTCATGGCGCTGGGCCTCAACGCGCTCCAGCTCGACCTTTCCGACACCAAGACGCTTGCCGAGGCCCAGGCCAAGATCGCAGCTTATGCCGCGGCCAACCCCACCCCGCGCTGGATCATCGGCCGCGGCTGGAACCAGGAGACCTGGGGTCTCGGACGCTTCCCGACCGCCGCCGAGCTCGACGCCGCGGTCAAGGACCGGCCGGTCTGGCTCGGCCGGGTCGACGGCCATGCCGGCTGGGCGAACAGCGCCGCGCTGAAGGAGGCGGGGATCACCGCCTCGACCAAATCGCCCGCCGGCGGGCGAATCGAAACCGCGAAGGGCCAGCCGACCGGAATTTTCGTCGACGCCGCTTCGGAGCTGATCGACAAGGTGGTGCCGCCGGCGCTCCCGCGCACCCGCGACCAGGCGCTCGACCGGGCCCAGGAGATCATGCTCTCCTACGGACTGACGGCGACCGCCGACATGGGGACCACGCCGGACGACTGGCTGGTCATGCGCCGCGCCGGGGACGACGGCAGGCTCAAGGTCAGGATCATCGGCTACGGCTCCGGCGTCGAAAGCGCGCTCGCCATCGCCGGAACCAAGCCGACGCCGTGGCTCTACGGCGACCGCCTTCGGCTGGTCGGGGTAAAGCTCTACGCCGACGGCGCACTGGGCTCGCGGGGGGCGTGGCTGAAGCAACCCTATAAGGACATGCCGGGGCAGCGCGGCCTTGCCTTCCTCACCGAGACCGAGATGCTCAACCTGATGAGCCGGGCGGCGATGGACCGCTTCCAGGTCGCCGTCCACGCCATCGGCGACGCCGCCAACGCCCAGGCGCTGGCCGCGTTCGAGGAGCTCGCGAACACCTACAAAGGCGACCGCCGCTGGCGGATCGAGCATGCCCAGATCGTCGACCCCGCCGACCTCCCCCGCTTCGGCCGCAACGGCATCGTCGCCTCGATGCAGCCGGTGCACGAGACCAGCGACTGGCGGATGGCGGAGGCCCGGATGGGGATCGAGCGGCTGGGCGGCGCCTATGCCTGGCGGAGCATGATCGCCAACGGCGCGCCGCTCGCCTTCGGCTCCGATTTCCCGGTCGAATCGCCCAACCCTTTCCCCGGCCTCGCCGCGGCGATCAGCCGCCAGGACCCGAGCGGACAGCCGGTGGGCGGATGGCTCCCCGAGCAGCGCGTGACCCTCGAGCAGGCCCTCGCCGCCTTCACCCGGGGCGCGGCCTATGCCGGCTTCGCCGAGGACCGGATCGGAAGCCTGGAGAAAGGCCGCTGGGCCGACTTCATCCTCGTCGACCGCGACATTTTCGACGTTCCGACGCCGAGGCAGCTGCGCGAGACCAAGGTTGTGGAGACCTGGGTGGCGGGAAAGAAAGTGTGGCCGAACTGAGATCCTCCCATCGGAGATCGGGAGGGGGCCACCCGTAGGGTGGTAGAGGGGTCCTTCGATACGCCGCTTCGGCAAGCTCAGCGGCTACTCAGGATGGCCGGAGCGAACGATCACACCGCTCATCCTGAGTAGGGACTGAGCTTGGCGAAGGCCCGTATCGAAGGACCCCTCCACCAGGCTTCGCATGGCCCCCTCCCCCGCTTCGCGCGGTGAGGATCAGGAGGCGGATAGGCTCGTCACTCTCCCTACCGTCAAAATCTGCGGCAGCACCTCGGGCGGCTTGCCCGGCGCATACCACAAATAAAGCGGCACCCCCGACCTCCCCTGTTTCTCCAGGAAGCGCCCGATCGCCGCGTCGCCGCGGGTCCAGTCGCCGACCAGCACCGCCGCCCGCTTGGCGCGGAAGGCGGCTGCGACTTCGTCCCGGTCGAGCACCGCGGCTTCGTTGACCTTGCAGGTGAGGCACCAGTCGGCGGTAAAATAGACGAACACCGGCCGTTCCTCGGAGCGCAGCCGCGCCAGCCGCGCCTCGCTGAACGGCTCGGCGGCGAGGGCGCCGCCGGCGCGGGCCTCGGCGGGTGCGGAGGGGGCTGGCAGAAGCGCCACCGCGGCGGCCGCGGCCAGAGCCGCGGGAGCGAAGGCCGGCCAGGCCTGGCGGCGCCCCGCCCACCACAGGACCAGCGCCAACACCGCCGCCGCGGCGAGGCCCAGGGCAAGTCCCGCGAGGCCGACCTGCCGCTCCAATATCCAGGCGAGACCTGCCGCCGTCAGCGCCATCGGCAGGGCGAGGACGTGGCGGAAGCGGACCATCCACGGCCCGGGCTTCGGCAACCTGCGCCTCAGCGCCGGCACGTAGCCGAGCAGCAGGAAAGGCAGAGCGAGGCCCAAGCCAAGGCCCGCGAACACCGCCAGCGCGCCCGCCGCCGGCAGGATCAGCGCCGCGCCGAGGGCCGCGCCCATGAACGGGCCGGTGCACGGAGTGGCGACGAAGGCGGCGAGCGCGCCCGTTCCGAAGGCGCCGGTCCGTCCGCCGGCCAGCCCGCCACCGAGCGCGGGAATTTCGAACAGGCCGGCGAGGTTGAGGGCAATCGCGGTGACGAGCAGAAGCAGGAAAAGGATCACCCGCGGGTCCTGGAGCTGGAACGCCCAGCCCACCGTCGCTCCGCCGGCGCGGACCGCAAGCAGGATCGCGCCGAGCGCGAGGCAGGCGAGGACCGCGCCGGCGGTGTAGGCGAGCGCCTCGCGCCGCGCAGCGCGCTCCTCGCCGCCGGCGCGGGCGAGGCTCAGCGCCTTGAGGCTTAGGATCGGAAACACGCAGGGCATTATATTGAGGAGCAGCCCGCCGAGCAGAGCTCCGGCGAGAGCGAGAAGCACGGCCCCGGCGCCGGCGCCCTCGCGAAGCTCGGGCATCCCGACCGGAGTGCCGGGGGGCCCGACCTCGCCAGGCACCGCCCGGATCGAAAGCCCCTGCCCCGGCCCGAGCTTCAGAACTCCCTCGAGAGCGGGGGGAGCGTGGTCCCCGGCCCGGGTCTCGATGATCAGCCGGTCGCCCCGCCGCGACGCCGACTGCGGCTCCGAATAGACCAGCGCCCGATCGGTGACGGGGAAGAAATAGGGATCGTCGACAGCCACGGCGGCGGGCAGCGGGACGGCAAGCCGGAGCCGGCCGCCGCGCCGCTCGAACCGAGCGGGCTCGGGCAGAGGCTTCGGCAGGGCTTGCCGGTAGCGGTCGAAGCCCGAAGCGGCAGTCGAGGCGCCGTCTCCCGCTTCGAGATCGACGGCGACCTCAGCCGATTCCGGGACGCAGATCCTGTCGGTGCAAACGAGATAGTCGACTTTGCCGCGCACCGGCAGCCTCGTCCCCGGAGCCAGGCCGGCCGGGAGGCGGAGGTCGACCAGCAGGGCGTGCTCGCCCTCGAAGACATAGTTCATCAGACCCTGGATGATCAGCCGCTCCGGCACCGGATAGCGGATCGGGCCGGCCGCGGCGCCGTCGGGGAGCTGCCAGGCGATCCGGGTGCCGACTCCGGCGTCGCCCGGATTCTGCCAATAGCCGTGCCAGCCGGGACGGGGGCTCATGACGAGCGCGAGGGTGACCTTGGAGCCCGGGGCCGGTTTCGAGGTCTCGGGGACGAGGCGAACGGCCATCGCCTTCTGGCCGGGCGGCAGCTGGGCCTGCGCCGGGAAGGCGCAGAGGATCAGGAGCAGCGCGAGGAGGAAGCGATTCACGAGGGGGGTATAGCATCCTAGATCCTCCCTGCGAGCGAAGCTCGTGGGGAGGGGGACCATGCGAAGCATGATGGAGGGGTAGATTGCGGCGGACCAAGAGATTCTAGAGCGAACCGCAGACGTCACGGCAGCTACCCCTCCACCGCACTTCGTGTGGTCCCCCTCCCCATCTGCGACGGGGAGGATTTCTAATCCAGATTTGGCCTCAGCCAGCGCTCCGCCTCCTGCAGGCTCATGCCCCGCCTGCCCGCATAGTCCTCGAGCTGGTCGCGCCCTATCCTCGCCACCCCGAAATACTGGCTGTCGCGGTGGGCGAAATAGAAGCCCGAGACCGCTGAAGTCGGAAGCATCGCCATGCTCTCGGTGAGCGTGACCCCCGCCGGGTCGCCGCCGAGCATGTCGAACAGCACGGGCTTGAGGCTGTGGTCCGGGCAGGCCGGATAGCCGGGGGCGGGGCGAATTCCCGTATAGGTCTCGCGGATCAGTTGCTGGTTGGTGAGATGCTCCTCGGCATAGCCCCAGACGCTGTTTCGGACATGGGCGTGGAGAACCTCGGCGAAGGCCTCGGCGAGGCGGTCGGCGAGCGCTTTCAGGAGGATGTCCGAATAATCGTCATTCTCGGCCTTGAAGCGGGCGAGGTGCGGCTCGAGGCCGTGGATCCCGACCGCGAAGCCGCCGATCCAGTCCTCGCCGTCGGGATCGATGAAATCGGCGAGCGAGAGATTGGCGCGGCCCTCGCGCTTCTTGACCTGCTGGCGAAGGAAGGGGAGCCGGGTCCAGTCGTTGCCCGCGAGGACGAGGACATCGTCGCCCTCGCGCCGGCACCGCCACAGGCCCACGGTGCCGCGGGGAGTGACCCAATGCTCGGCGATCATGCGGTCGAGCATCCCATTGGCGTCGTTGAACAGCGACGTCGCGCTCTCGCCGACGATCGGATCGGTGAGGATCGCCGGATAGTTGCCGGCCAGCTCCCAGGCGCGGAAGAAGGGCGTCCAGTCGATCGAGGCTCGAAGGTCGCGCAAGGGCCATTCGCCGAACTGGTGGAGTCCGGGACGCTGCGGAGCGGGCGGCTTGCCGGCCGGATCGTAGGCGAAGGCGTTGGACCGGGCCTCGTCGAGCGGTGCGAGGTCGCTGTGGGTCCGGCCCGCGCGGGTCTGGCGGACCTGCTCATAATCCTCGGCGGTCTTGGCGATCAGCGGCTCGCACTGGGTCTCCGAGACGAGCGACGAGGCGACCCCGACCGCCCGGCTGGCGTCGAGGACGTGGAGCACCGGGCCCTCGTAGGCCGGGTCGATGCGGATCGCGGTGTGGACCTTGCTGGTGGTGGCGCCGCCGATCAGGAGAGGAAGGGTCATTCCCGCGCGCTGCATCTCGCCGGCCACCGTCACCATCTCGTCGAGCGAGGGGGTGATCAGTCCGGACAGGCCGATCATGTCGGCGCTATTCTCGTTGGCCGCCTTGAGGATGTCGGCCCAGGGCACCATCACGCCCAGGTCGATGACTTCGAAGCCGTTGCACTGCAGGACGACTCCGACGATGTTCTTGCCGATGTCGTGGACGTCGCCCTTGACGGTGGCCATGACGATCCGGCCCTTGCCGGCGGTGGCTCCGGTCAGCTCCTTTTCGGCCTCGATATAGGGGATGAGATGGGCGACCGCCTTCTTCATCACCCGCGCCGACTTGACCACCTGCGGAAGGAACATCTTGCCCGAGCCGAACAGGTCGCCGACGACGTTCATTCCGTCCATCAGCGGGCCTTCGATGACGTGGATCGGGCGCTCGGCCGACTGGCGCGCTTCCTCGGTGTCGTCGACGACATAGGCGTCGATGCCCTTGACGAGGGCATGCTCGAGCCTCCTGCCGACGTCCCAGCCGCGCCATTCCGCTTCCGCTTTCTCGCGGACCGGGTCGGAGCCGAGGAACTTCTCGGCGAGGGTGACCAGCCGCTCCGTCGCATCGTCGCGGCGGTCCATGATCACGTCCTCGCAGGCCTCGCGAAGCTCCGGATCGATCGTGTCGTAGACGTCGAGCTGGCCGGCATTGACGATCGCCATGTCGAGCCCGGCGGGAATGGCGTGGTAGAGGAAGATGGAGTGCATCGCCCGGCGCACGGGCTCGTTGCCGCGGAAGGAGAAGCTGAGGTTCGACAGGCCGCCCGAGATGTGCACGTGCGGGCAGCGTTGCTTGATCTCGCGGCAGGCCTCGATGAAGTCGAGGGCGTAGCGGCGGTGTTCCTCGATCCCGGTGGCGATCGCGAAGATGTTGGGATCGAAGATGATGTCCTCGGGCGGGAAGCCCTCGGCGACGAGAAGCTTGTAGGCGCGCTCGCAAATCTCGACCTTGCGCTCCTTGGTGTCGGCCTGGCCGACTTCGTCGAAGGCCATGACAACGACGGCGGCGCCGTAGTCGCGAACCTTGCGGGCGTGGGCGAGGAACTCTTCCTCTCCTTCCTTCATGCTGATCGAGTTGACGATCGGCTTGCCCGAGACGCATTTCAGCCCGGCCTCGATCACCGTCCATTTCGAGCTGTCGATCATCACCGGAACCCGGGCGATGTCGGGCTCCGCGGCGATCAGCTTCAGGAACGTCGTCATCGCATACTCGGCGTCGAGCAGGCCCTCGTCCATGTTGACGTCGATCACCTGGGCGCCGTTCTCGACCTGCTGGCGCGCGACCTCGACCGCCGAGGCATAGTCGCCGGCCATCACCAGCTTCTTGAAGCGGGCCGAGCCGGTGACGTTGGTACGCTCGCCGATGTTGACGAAGGCGCTGCCCGATGGAGCCGTTGTTTGAACCGACTCCTCACCCGTTCGGGCTGAGCTTGTCGAAGCCCCTTCCCTTTCTTCGGGTGCAGTCGAGGAAAGCCCTTCGACAGGCTCAGGGCGAACGGTGTTGGTCATGTCAGGCGGCCAGTGTCATGGGTTCGATGCCCGCCAGAAGCGTCCGGCGGGAGGGTTGAGCAATCTTGCGGGGCGCGAATCCCTTCGCCGCTTCGGCGATCGCGGCGATGTGCGCCGGGGTGGTCCCGCAGCAGCCGCCGACGATGTTGACGATGCCCTGCTCGCACCATTCGCGAACCTGGGCGGCGGTTTCGGCCGGGCCCTCGTCATATTCGCCGAGGTCGTTGGGAAGGCCGGCATTGGGGTAGGCCATGATCAGGGTGTCGGCCATGGCCGACAGAGCGGTGACGTGGGGCCGAAGCTGGCCGGCGCCGAACGAGCAGTTGAGGCCGATCGACAGCGGCCTGGCGTGACGGACGCTCGCCCAGAAAGCCTCGATCGAATGGCCGGAGAGGTTGCGGCCGGAAAGGTCGGTGATCGTCATCGACAGCATCACCGGAAGCTCGCGATCCACCCGGCCGGCGGCGTGGATCGCGGCCTTGGCGTTCAACGTGTCGAACACCGTCTCGATGAGGACGATCTCGGCGCCGCCTTCGACCAGCCCCTCGATCTGCTCGACGTAGACGTCGGACAGAGTGTCGAAGTCGATCTCGCGATAGCCGGGATCGTTGACGTTGGGCGACAGCGACAGGGTCTTGTTGGTCGGCCCGAGCGCTCCGACCACCCAGCGCTTGCGTCCGTCCTTTTGAGCCTCTTTCTCGGCGACCTCGGCGATGATCCGGGCGGCGGCGCAGTTGATCTCGCGGACGAGATGCTCGGCGCCGTAATCGGCCTGGCTGATGCGGTTGGCGTTGAAGCTGTTGGTGGCGAGCAATTCGGCGCCGGCGTCGGCGAAGCTCCGGCAGATCTCGCCGACCAGTTCGGGCTGGGTGAGGTTGAGAAGGTCGTTATTGCCCTTCTGGTCGCGCGACAGGCCGAGGCTGCCGGCATAATCGGCCTCGCGCAGCCGGCGGTTCTGGACCTGGGTTCCGTAGGCGCCGTCCTTGATCAGGATCCGCTCGGCGGCGGCGGCCCTAAGCTGCTGTGCGACGTTCATGGTCATCCTTCGGGCGAAGGCCGAGCAAATGGCAGATGGCGTAGGCCAGCTCGGCGCGGTTCAAGGTGTAGAAATGGAACTGGCGGACCCCGCCGGCGTAGAGCTGGCCGCAAAGCTCGGCGGCGACGGTGGCGGCGACGAGCTGGCGGGCGGCGGGGAGATCGTCCAGGCCCTCGAACAATTTGTCCATCCAGGGCGGGATCGCCGCTCCGCACATTTCGGCGAACTTGCGGGTCTGGGCGACGTTGGAGATCGGCAGGATGCCCGGCACCAGCTCGGCGTCGATGCCGGCCGCGGCCGCGGCGTCGCGGAAGCGGAAGAAGCATTCCGGCGAGAAGAAGAATTGGGTGATCGCCCGGTCGGCGCCGGCGTCGATCTTGCGCTTGAGATTGTCGAGATCGGCGGCCTGGTCCGCCGAATCGGGATGCATTTCGGGATAGGCGGCGACCGAAATCTCGAACGGCGCCACCCGCTTCAGACCGGCGACGAGGGCAGCGGCGTTGGCGTAGCCGTCGGGGCGCGCCTGGAAGCCCTTGCCGGGCTCGGGCGGATCGCCGCGCAGAGCGACGACGTGGCGGATCCCCGCCTGCCAATAACCGAGCGCGACCTCGTCGATCTCGCTCCGGCTCGCCTCGACGCAGGTGAGATGGGCCGCGGCGCTGAGCGAGGTCTCCTGCTCGATCCGAACGACGGTATTGTGGGTGCGCTCGCGGGTCGACCCGCCGGCGCCGTAGGTGACCGAGACGAAGCGGGGCTGGAGCGGCTCGAGCGTCTTCACCGACGCCCACAAAGTCTCCTCCATCTTCTCGGTCTTGGGCGGGAAGAATTCGAAGCTGACTCCGATGTCGCCGGCGACGTCGGCGAACAGCGGCTCGCGCCAGCTGGCTATGGTCGGCGCTCGCGGGCTCATGCGACCACCTTCAGCTTTTCCTTCGGCCGCTCGCCTTCCCACAGGGTGACGGTGAGCTCGCCGCCTTCGAGATGCTCGACCACCCGGCCGCGAAGGCCGGCGCCGTCGAGATATTTGAGCATGACGTCGTCCGCGAAACCGAGCCGGAGATGGGCGTCGCGGCTGCGCAATTCCTCGCGCTCGTGCGGAGCGAAATCGACGATGAGAAGACGTCCGCCGGGGGCGAGCAGGCGCGCGGCCTCGGCGACCGCGGCGCCGGGCTGCTGCGCGTAATGAAGCACCTGGTGGAGGATGATCGTGTCGGCCGAGCCGGCGGCGAGCGGCAAGGCATACATGTCGCCCTGGCGAAGCTCGGCGGAGGCAAGCCCCGCCTGGGCAAGCTTCACTCGGGCGAGGCGCAGCATTTCAGGCGAGCGATCGACGCCGATCGCGCGCTCCGCGGCGGCACCGAACAACTCGATCATCCGCCC
>DASVQS010000014.1:0-56474 GCA_036389015.1 Allosphingosinicella sp.
CGGGTCCCCTCGGGCCCGCTTCAAGCTCCCGCTACCGATTCCGCGAAGCCCGCGCCAGCGCGAGCTGATCCGCTCGCGGACCATTCTTATCCCGCCGTCGCCCCTTCGCGCGACAGCTCGTCGGGCGGATCGAAAGTGCGCGCCCGGCGCAGCTCTGGGAACCAGCGCGCCCACAGCAAGGTCACCGCGATCGCTCCGACCCCGCCCGCGACGACCGCCACGACGGGCCCGATCAAGGCGGCGAGAAAGCCGCTCTCCGCCTCGCCCAGCTCGTTCGACGCGGAGATGAACAGGGTCGAGGCAGCGCCGACCCGGCCGCGCATCGCGTCGGGGGTGTAGAGCTGGATCAGCGACTGGCGCACGTAGACCGAGACCATGTCGGCCGAGCCGAGCAGGGCCAGGCAGGCGACCGAGAGCGTCATGTTGCGGGAGAGGCCGAAGGCTATGGTCGCGGCTCCGAACACGGCGACGGCGGCGAGCATCTTGGTCCCGACATTGTGCTTCAGAGGCTTCCAGGAAAACCACAAGGCGGTCAGGGTCGCCCCCACTGCCGGTGCGGCGCGCAAATGGCCGAGGGCGGTCGAATCGGAATGCAGGATGTCGCGGGCGAAGACCGGAAGCATCGCCGTCGCCCCGCCGAGCAGGACGGCGAACAGATCGAGCGAGATGGCGCCGAGGACCAGCCGGTTGCGGCGGACGTAATGGAGCCCGTCGATCATCTGCCGCCAGGGATTGCGCGAGCCCTCGATCTCGCTTCGGACGATCGGCCGGATCATGAACAAGCAGAAGAGCGACAGGGCGAACAGGCCGGCGCTGACCGCATAGGGCATGTGCGGGGCCCAGGCGTAGAGATAGCCGCCGACCGCCGGTCCGGCGATCGCCCCCGACTGCCACGAGATCGAGCTGAGCGCGATCGCCCGGGGCAGCGACTCGCGCGGCACCAGATTGGGCGCGAGCGCGCCGAGCGCCGGGCCGGCGAAGGCCCGAGCCACGCCGAGCAACGCCGCCACCGTGAACAGCCAGGGGAGGGTGGTGGCCCCGGTGTAGGTGAGGAGAGCGAGGATCAGGGCGCAGAACAGCTCCAGGGCGATCGAGCCCCGGGCGATGATCCGGCGGTCGACCCGATCGGCGACCCAGCCGGTCACCAGGGTCAGAGCGAACAGGGGCACGAACTGGACGAGGCCGATGAAGCCGAGCTGAAGCGCGGCCTGTTCCAGGCCCATCGTCCGCCGGGCGATGTCGTAGACCTGCCAGCCGATGACGATGATCATCGACATCTGGGCGACGGTCGAGGCGAGCCGGGCGGTCCAGTAGAAGCGGAAGTCGCGGATCCGGAAAGGGTGGGGCGCGTCGGCCATGGGGGGCGCTTAGGGGGGAGGGCGCGGCCCCGCAACCGACCGCATCCAAATTCCTCCCCTGCATTTGCAGGGGAGGGGGACCAGGCGAAGCCTGGTGGAGGGGCCTTGCGGAGTCGGAAAGAACCCCTCCACCATGCTTCGCATGGTCCCACTCCCCAGCGAATGCCGGGGAGGATTCAAGCCGGCAACGCCGGCTCTCGCCAACGCTCCTGGGGACGGCTAACCCTCCTCGCCTTCGAGGAGACTCGCCATGTCCAGAACCCTGCTCGCCGCTTTGTCCACCGCCGCCCTGCTTCTGGCCGGCTGCGCATCCACCGGAGCGGGCGAAAGCGCGGCGTCCGCGCAGCCGTCTCGCTGGTCGGCCTTCTCGCAAAGCTTCATCGACGGTTATTTCAGGATCAGCCCCGCCTTCGCGGTCGGCCAGGGCAAGCATGAATATGACGGCCAGCTGCCCGACTGGAGCGAGACCGGCCTCGCCAACGCGGCCCAGTTCCTTCGCTCCTCGATCACGGCTGCCCAGGCCTTCGATCCGAAGGGGCTCTCGAAAACAGAGCGCTTCGAGCGCGACTATCTGATCGCCCGGGCCCGGGGCGACCTGTTCTGGCTGGAAACGGCCGACCAGCCGCATCTCAATCCCGCTTATTACATGGGCAACGGCCTCGACCCGTCGGTCTACGTGACCCGGCCCTATGCCTCGCCCGAGACCAGGCTGAGGGCCTTCATCGCCTATCTCAAGTCGGTGCCGCGCGCGGCCCGGCAGATCCGCGCCAACCTCAGGACTCCGCTGCCGGCGAGCTTCATCGATTACGGCAAGGCGGGCTTCGGCGGCTTCGCGGAATATTATCCGACTGACGGCAAGGCCGCCTTCGCTTCGGTCCGCGACCCGGCGCTCCAGTCGGAGCTCGACTCGGCCGCCCGCGAGGCCGCCCGGGCGATGAAGGGGCTGGCCGACTGGCTCGAGGCGCAGCGGCCGAACGCGACCCAGGATTTCGCGCTCGGCGCCGCCAAGTTCGCTCAGATGGTCCGCGACACCGAGATGGTGGACGTGCCGCTCGCCGAGCTCGAGGCGATCGGCCGGGCCGACCTCAAGCGCAACCAGGACGCGCTTCGCTCCGCCTGCGCCCGCTACGCGCCGGGCGCTACCTTGCAGGCGTGCATGGACAAGATGGGCGCCAACAAGCCCGAGGGCGGCCCGGTTCAGGCGGCGCGGGTCCAGCTTACCGGACTCAAGGCCTTCATCGCCGGACACGACATCGTGTCCATTCCGGGGACCGAGGAGGCGAAGGTCGAGGAGGCTCCGCCCTACAACCGGCAGAATTTCGCGTATATCGACATTCCGGGACCTTATGAGACGGGACTCCCGTCGGTCTATTACATCGCCCCGCCCGACCCTTCCTGGTCGCCGGAGGTCCAGGCGGGCTTCGTCCCGGGCAAGGCGGACCTGCTCTTCACCTCGGTCCACGAGGTCTGGCCGGGGCATTTCCTCAACTTCCTCCACGCCAACCGCTCGCCCTTCACCTTCGGCCGGGTGTTCGTCGGCTACGCCTTCGCCGAGGGCTGGGCGCATTATTCGGAAGAGATGATGTGGGACGCGGGGCTCGGCGACGGCGACCTCGAGACCCATATCGGCCAGCTCTCCAACGCCCTGCTGCGCGACTGCCGCTACCTTTCGGCGATCGGAATGCACACCGGTCGGATGACGATGGACCAGTCGCGGCGGCTGTTCCTCGATGAGTGCTATCAGGACGAAGGCAACGCCCGGCAGCAGAGCGCGAGGGGGACGTATGACCCGGCCTATCTCAACTATACGATGGGCAAGCTGATGATCCGAAGGCTGAGGGAGGACTGGACGAGGAGCCGGGGCGGGCGCCAGGCGTGGAAGCAGTTCCACGACAAGTTCCTGAGCTACGGCGGGCCGCCGATTCCCCTGGTTCGGGCACAGATGATGGAGGGCGCAGCGAAGGCGGTGTTCTGAGCTTCCTGAGACCGTGCGCCGCTGTCCGGGATCGGGCGAAGTGGACGACCTGGACGCGACAAAGGCCTGTTTTGCGGCCCAAAGTGGACGAAGTGGACGGGACGCGGGCCCTGCTTAGAGGCGCGAAGTGGACGAAGTTGACGCGGCGAGCCTGGGACGGAAGCTTCGCCGCAACCCGCCTGAGCGGGCGCCGCCGCGGCGCGTCGGCCACTCGAAGCAATACATGCGAGCGACTAAACTCGGTCAATAAGCCTGCCGTGAACCTGCGGACAGAGCCGCGACTCAAGCATCATAGATGTGTTCCCCGATGAAAGACATTTGTTCCATTCACGTTCTCACAGACATCGTCCGATCTCGCGACTTTGAGGGCCGAGTGATGGACTCAAGGCGGCTGAGAATCGAGCTTCCCGTGCCGCCGGTAGGATTGGCCTTCCACTCGTCGTAGGACGCGACTTACGATCTTTGTATAAGCCGATGTGCCTTCGGCATTTCGCTGGACAGCCACTTCTGCCTCGAGCGCTTGCGCCTAGCCGGCACTGTCAGGCCCACGCATCACTTGCGCGGCAGTCTCACGGCCAGCTCCCGCAATTCCCCGGCCCGGCGGCGGGTGAGCTCGATGACGCACATCAGGCGGCGCATTTCAAGGGCGCTGCCGATCGCTCCGCCGCCGAGCGATGCGTTGAAATCACACTGCGCCTGCCGATAATGTGAGAAGGCCGCCCTGGACCGGGCGAACCGCGCGCTTGCGGCCGCAACGGGCATCGGTTCTTCGTCCCAGGCGCTCAGGCTTGTCTCCATCGCCGCTTCAGCTGACCGGAGATCGGCCTCGCTCGTTTCGGCGAGACGGGAGAGGCAGATACGGCGGTCCGCCTGGGAGCCGTCACATAGTTCGGCCTCGGGCGGCGAGCCCGAGAGGCCGACGGCGAGCGCGTGGGACGCCGCCACGAGAAACAATGAGGTCACTGCGAGCCACTCCTGGTTTTCCTGACGCCGGCCAGCGCATAATCGAGCTTTTCTTTGTACTTTGAATCACCCCCGCCATTGTAGCGCTCGGCAACCGCAAGCGTCGTGATCGAGCGCCAGCCGCTGATCACCTTTACCAGGGATCCCTTACGCACCTTCAGCTTCTGGTTGGGAAAAATCATCTTCTCCGCACCTGGATTCATATCCTTGAGGATTTCGACTGTGCTTCCTTCGCGTTTCGCGATGGTGGCCAGGCTATCCCCGGGCTTCACGATTATCTCATAGGGCAGCAGCGGCGTCAGGATCTGGCTCTTATACTCGTAAAATGCCATCCTCAGCATGAGATAGCCTATGCCCGCTTTTATGTTGTGCGCGGGGTTCGTGCGGACAGAAGCGATCCCTAATTCCCGCGCCCAGGCAGGAGGCAGGATCAACTCTCCTCCCTCCTTCCCAGACAAAAGCGACTTCAACCCGGGATCGTCGAGCACGCCGATCTGCATGGGCTTTTTCTTCCACTCCGCGCTCTCCGCGCCGGTCTCCACCCAAGTCATTGCCTTGACGAGCTGCCAGTCCAGCGGTTTGAAGCCGGGAGTTTTCGCAAGGTGCTTGTTTATCTCGGCAACGGCATCCTGGATGGTACGATCATGAGCGTTCCAAGTAGAATTGTTGATGGCCCGGTCGATCATTTCCTTCCAAATATCGAAATCGCTCTTCTTTGGTGGAGCCATCTGCCCATTCCCCGTCCGAAGACTGTCCGCAGATCATTGATTACACCAAAAGAGTGGCGATTGATACGAAGTTGAATGCCGGCGGCCGCGTACCGGCCGGGCGGGTCAGGCCAGGTCGACGAAGCTGTCCAGCACCCGCTTTCGCCCGGCATGCTCGAAGTCGATCTCGAGCTTGTTGCCTTCGATCTCGGCCACCTTGCCGTAGCCGAACTTGGCGTGGAAGACGCGCTGGCCCACGGCGACGTCGCCTCTCCCGGGATTGCCGAGGCTGATCGCCGAGGCTCGCGCCTCCATTACCCGCGGCGGCGTCCGCTCGAAGCCGCCGGTCACCGCCCGGCGCCAGCCGGGGCCGCGTCCGCTTCCCCGCGCCACGTCCGCGAACGGATCCGCGCGTTCCGACCAGTTCGCGCGCCACAGGCTCTCGCCGCCCGACATCGTCTGCTCCTGCTCGATATGGGCGTCGGGAAGCTCGGCGATGAAGCGACTTGGGATCGAGCTCGTCCACTGGCCGTAGATTCGGCGGTTGGCCGCGTGGAAGATGAAGGCCTTGCGCCTCGCCCGCGTTATCGCGACGTAGGCCAGCCGCCGTTCCTCCTCGAGGCTGGCCTGGCCGCCTTCGTCGAGGGCGCGCTGGGAGGGGAAGACGGCTTCCTCCCAGCCGGCGAGGAAGATTGTGTCGAACTCGAGGCCCTTGGCGGCGTGGATGGTCATGATCGTGACCTTCTCCGTGTCGCGCTCGGCGTCATTCTCCATGACCAGGGAGACGTGCTCGAGGAATGCGCCGAGGGTTTCATATTCCTCCATCGCCCGGGTCAGCTCGGCGAGATTCTCGAGGCGGCCGGCGCTTTCCGCGCTTCGGTCGGCCTGGAGCATCGCGGTGTAGCCGCTCTCGTCGAGCACCAGCCGGGCGAGCTCGGGGTGGGGGAGCTCGCCGAGCCGGGCCCGCCAGCGCGCGAAGTCGCCGACGAGGTTGCCGAGCTGGCGCCGGGCCTGGGGGGTGAGCTCGTCGGTGTCGAGGATGATCGCGGCGGCCATCAGCAAGGGCACGCCCTCGGCCCGAGCCAGCGAGTGGATCTTGGCGACCGCCTTGTCGCCGAGGCCGCGCTTGGGGGTGTTGACGATCCGCTCGAAGGCGAGGTCGTCGGAGGGCTGGGCGATGATCCTGAGATAGGCGAGGGCGTCGCGGATCTCGGCCCGCTCGTAGAAGCGGAAGCCGCCGACGATCCGGTAGGGCAGGCCGATGGCGATGAAACGGTCCTCGAACTCGCGGGTCTGGAACTGAGCGCGCACCAGGATCGCCACCTGGTCGATGCGGCCGCCGCGGCGCTGGACGGCCTCGATCTCCTCGCCGATCCGCCGCGCTTCCTCGGGACCGTCCCAGACTCCGACCACACGGACCTTCTCGCCCTCGGCCTCCTCGGTCCACAGGGTCTTGCCGAGGCGGCCGCCATTGTGGGCGATCAGGCCCGAGGCGGCGGCGAGGATGTGCGGGGTCGAGCGGTAGTTCTGCTCTAGGCGGACGATCCTGGCGCCGGGAAAGTCCTTCTCGAAACGAAGGATGTTGGCGACCTCGGCGCCTCGCCAGGAATAGATGGACTGGTCGTCGTCGCCGACGCAGCAGATGTTCTTGCGCTCCTGGGCGAGCAGCCGGAGCCACAGATACTGGCTCTGGTTGGTATCCTGATATTCGTCGACCAGGATATATTTGAAGCGGGCCTGGTAATGCTCCAGCACCTCGCGGTGGGTGCGCAATATGACCAGCATGTGGAGCAGAAGGTCGCCGAAATCGCAGGCGTTGAGCGCCTTCAGCCGGTCCTGGTAGCGCCGGTAGAGCTCGGCGCCCTTGCCGTTGGCATAGGCCTCGCTTTCGGCGGCGTCGATCTGCTCGGGGGTCCAGCCGCGGTTCTTCCAGCGGTCGATGAGGCCGCCCAGCATCCGCGCCGGCCAGCGTTTCTCGTCTATGTCGTTGGCCGAGATGAGCTGCTTCAGGAGGCGCAGCTGGTCGTCCGTGTCGAGGATGGTGAAGTTGGACTGCAGGCCGACCAGCTCCGCGTGCCGGCGCAGCATCTTCGCCGCGACCGAATGGAAGGTGCCGAGCCAGGGCATGCCCTCGACCGCGTCGCCGACCTGCCGGCCGACCCGCTCCTTCATCTCGCGCGCCGCCTTGTTGGTGAAGGTGACGGCGAGGATCTCGGAGGGCCAGGCGAGCCGGGTGTAGACGAGGTGGGCCAGCCGGGCGGTGAGCGCCGCGGTCTTGCCGGTGCCCGCGCCGGCGAGGACAAGCACCGGCCCTTCCGTCGTCAGCACCGCCTCCCGCTGGGGCGCGTTGAGGCCGCGCAGATAGGGCGGTTCCGGAGTCTCGGGCTGCGGGAGAGTCACGGATTCGAGGTAGGGAACATAAGGGGCCGGGGCAAGCGAAGTGAAGTCTGGCATGACGGGAAAGTCCCATCCCGCGCCGGGTCACGACGCCGGCTTGCGGCACCAGAATTTGAGCATCTTGGCGAACAGCCGAGGCTGGGTCCTCTCGAGCGTCTTCCAGGCCTCGACATCGCGGAAGCCGGGATCGTCCGGATGTTCGCGGCGGTAGCCGGCCCGGTCGGGGGGCGAGGGCAGGTCGAAGGCGAGCAGCTCCAGCCCGAGACGATCGAGGGCGCGCACGATCCTCGCCACGTCGAACGGATCCTCGTGCCGGTGCAAAAGCAGGTCGTGGACTCCGGCCAGGGTGCTGAAATCGCCGAGCAGTGGCAGGAGCTGCGGCGCCTTGTCCATCAGCCGCCGGCGCACCTCCCGGAGCAGGTCGTCGTCGACCGGGCGGTCGAGGAGGTCGGCGACGACGCTCCTGGCGGCGCGCACCTGAAGCCGGGAAATCCGGCTGTAGACCATAATCTGCATGACTCCGCCGGGCCTCAGCACGTCGACGAGCGCCGCCCAGCCGGCCTCCGGGTCGGGAAGGTGGTGGAGGACTCCCCGGCAGCGGATGAAGTCGAACGCCCGGCCCGTCTCGGCCACAAGGTGAAGGTCGAGGAGGCGGTAGTCGATGCCGGAGAGGCCGGCGGCCCGGGTGCGCTCCTCGGCCTCGGCGAGCGAGGTCTCGCTGATGTCGATCGCGGTGACCCTCGAGTCGGGGAAGGTCAGCGCCATCATCCCCGGATCGTGGCCGCTGCCGCAGCCGGCGACGAGGATCTCGGCCTCGACGGGCAGGCCGGAGGGGCGGCCGCCGTCCAGCTTCTCGACCATCGCCGGCAGGGTCGTCGCCGCTGGCCTCGCCAGCCGCGACCAGGGCGGATAGGGCCAGCCTCGATATTGATCGGCGACCGCCCGGGTCACCGGGTCGGCGAAGACGGCGCCGGAGTGGAGCTCCGGACGGCGCGGACGGAAGGCGGCGGCGAAGTCGGGATGCGAGTCGATCCCGGCCCTTTCGTCGTCGTCGAACGGCCAGGCGCCGCCATTATGCTCCGCCTGGCGGGCGAGCGCCTCGGCGAGGCGGGGAAAGCCGTGCCAGCGGCGGGAGAGGAGCAGCCATCGGCGCAGCCGGGTCAGGATCTTCTCCGCATCGACGGCCGGAACCCAGGTCTCGCGCAGCATGCGGACGGCGAATCCGTCCGTCTCGAGCCATTGCGCCAGCGCTTCAGGATCGCCGGCCAGGGTGCGCAGCGGCTGGTCCCGCGCCAGCAGGAGCCGCCAGGCGGCGGGTGCGACGGTCGCCGGATTGATGTCTCCATCCTCGGCGAGGCGGGCGATGTCTTCGCGCCTTTCCTCGCCGGCGAGGTTCGGGTGGCGGTTGAGAAGGTCGGCGAGCGCCGCCTTCACCAGGCGGTCGCAGGGGGCCAGGTCAAAAGCCCGCCAGGCCTCCGCGAGGGCGTCCGCCGGCCTTCCGGCTTCGTCGGAGCGCCGCGAGGATTTCAGAAACCGCTCGGGAGTTTGGGGCTGCGGGAGAGTCACGTTCGCGAGGTAGGGAGCATAAGGGGCATGGGCAAGCGAGGGCGTCAGCGCGTCGGCGTCATGCGGGCTTGACCCGGGATCCATGGACACGGCTTCATGAGATTGCGAGCGGGGGTGTTCATGGATTCCGGCTTTCGCCGGAATGACGATCGCGTTCCGAAGCGACTCGGTTCATCCCGCCGGCTTGCGGCACCAGAATTTGTGCATCGAGCGGAACAGCGACGGGGTGGTCCGTTCGAGCGCGGCCCAGGCGTCGAGGTCCCGCATGGCCGGGTCCTGGGGATGGTCTTGGCGGTAGCGGGCGCGAGCCGCCGAGGAGGGGAGGTCGAAGGCGAGCAGCTCCAGCCCGAGCGAGGCGAGGGCTCGGCCGATGCGGGGGACGTCGAAGCTGTCCTCGTGCGGATGGAGGAGGAGGTCGTGGATCCCCTGCAGGGTGTAGAAATCGATCGAGCCTTCGACCAGGGCCGGGGGCGCGGCGATCAGCCGGCTTCGGGCTTCGCGAAGCAGGTCGCCGTCTACCGGGCGCCCGCGGAGGTCGGCGAGGGTCGCCTGTGCGGCGCGGATCTCGGCTCGGGCCGGCTCGCTATAGACCATGACCCGCATCACTCCGCCGGGCTCGAGGACCCGGACAAGCGCCGCCCAGCCGGCCTCGGGATCGGGGAGGTGGTGGAGGACGCCGCTGCAGGCGATGAAGTGGAAGCTCTTGCCGAGCTCCGCGATCCGGCCCAAGTCCATGGCCCGGAAGTCGATCCGGGCCGGCGGCCCTTCCCGGCACCGCTCGGCGGCATAGGCGATCGAGGTCTCGGACAGGTCGATGGCGGTGATGTTCGCCTGCGGATAACGGTGGGCGGCGAGCGCCGCCTCGCGCCCGGTGCCGCAGCCGGCGACGAGCATCTCCGCCGCGACCGGAAGGCCCGACGGGCGTCGCTGATCGACCGCCTCGACTTCCGCCGGAATCGTGGTCGGGAGCGGGACGGTGATCCGCTTCCAGGCCGGGTAGGGCCAGGCGCGATACTGGTCGGCGACGGCGCCGGTGACCGGATCGGCGAAGGGCTCGCCGGGCGATTTTGCCGCGCGGGGCCGGTAGGCGGCGGCGATCGGAGTCGCGGGATCGGAGTCGAGTTTGCGCCGCTCCTCCTCATCGAACAGCCAGGCGCCGCCATTCTGCTCCGCCTGTGCCGCGAGCGCGGCGACCAGGCGGGGGTAATCCGGCCAGGCGCCGGACAGCAGCAGCCATTGCCGAAGGCCGGTGAGAATAAGCTCGGCATCGCGCCGGGTGACATAGGCCTGATCGAGCAGGTCGAGGGCGAAGGAATCGGCCTCGATCGATCCGGCCAGCCCGGGCGGATCGGCGCGATGGGCGCCGACTCTGCCGCCGGGGGCGAGGAGAAGGTGCCAGCCGGCGGGGGCGACCATCATCGGATCGATGGCGGGATCGACGAGCAGGCGGGCGATATCGTCCCGCCACTCGGGGCCCGCGGCCGAGGGATCGCGGCCCAGCAGCCGCGCCGCGAGCCGCTTGGCGTCGCCGTCGTCCGGCGACTCGCCAAGTGCCAGCCGCGCAGCTTCGAGCGCTTCCGAGAACCGGCCCGCCGCGCTGAGCCGCCGGGCGGAATCGACGAGCCTGTTCACCGCGGCTTCCGGCACCAGAATTTGTACATTCCGCTGAACAGGGACGGCTGGCGCTTCTCGAGCGCGCTCCACGCCGCCGTGTCGCGGAAGTGGGGGTCGTCCGGATGCTCGCTCAGGTAGCGGGCGCGGGCGAAGGGCGTGGGCAGGTCGAACGCCAGGAGCTCGAGGCCGAGCGAGCCCAACGCCCGGACGATCCGCGGGACGTCGAACGGATCCTCGTGCCGGTGCAGCAGAAGGTCGTGGACTCCGGCCAGCGAATAGAAGTCGGACGACCCGGCGATGAGCCGGCGGCCCCTGTCGATCAGCCGCCGCCGGACCTCGCGCAGCAGGTCGTCGTCCACCGGCCGGTCGGACAAGTCGGCGATCAGGTTTTGCGCGGCGCGAACGTTGAGCCGGGCGATCTTGCTGTAGACCATTACCTGCATCGCGCCGCCCGGCCCAAGGACCTCGGCGAGCTTCGCCCATCCCGCCTCGGGATCGGGAAGGTGATGGAGGACTCCGCTGGCGGTCACATAGTCGAAGGTCCGGCCGAGCGCGGCGACATCGTGGAGATCCAGCAACCGGAAATCGATCCGGCCGAGGTCGAGGGCCCGGCAGCGCTCGGCGGCATAAGCGAGCGAGGCTTCGCTGACGTCGATCGCGGTGACGTGGGCGTCCGGGAAGCGCAGAGCGTTGATCGCGGCCTCCCGCCCGGTGCCGCAGCCCGCCACCAGCACCTCGGCGGCAACGGGAAGGCTGGAGGGCCGGCCGCCGTCGCGCTTCGCGATGAATTCTGGGATCGTCGTCGGGCGCACCGCGGTGACGCGCGACCAGGCTGGATAGGGCCATTGCCGATATTGATCCGCGACCTGCCGGGTCACCGGATCGGCGAACTGCGCGGACCCGTCCGACGTTCGCGCCGGCGGACGATAAGCCGCGGCGATCGCGGAGCCGGGGTCGAGGCCGACCGCCCCCCGCTCGTCTTCGTCGAAAGGCCAGGCGCCGCCGTTGTGAGCGGCCTGCCGGGCGAGGGCGGCGACGAGTCGCGGGAATTCATGCCACCGTCCCGACAACAGAAGCCAGCGGCGGAGGCGGGTGAGAGCGGCCTCGGCCTCGATTATCGTGACCTGGGTTTCCCCAAGCAGGCGCAGCGGAAGGGATTCGGCCTCGATGGCGCGCGCCAGCGCCTCCGGCTCGGCCGACGGGCCGGCGAGGCTGTTCCATCCGTCGAGCAGGTTGCGCCAGCCGGCCGGCGCGACCTGGAGAGGATCCACGTCGGGATCGGAAAGAAGGCGGGCCAGAGCTTCCCTGCGATCGGAGCCGGCCAGTCCGGGGTGGCGCTTGAGCAGTCCGGCGACCAGCCTCTTCGCGTCGAGGTCGTCGGGCTCGAGCTCTAGCGCCCGCCAGGCCAGATCGAGCGCTTCGGCCGCCAGGCCCTCCTTGTCGAGACGGCGCGCGGACTCGATCATCTCGGCCACGCCCGTCACGGGACCCGCCTCAGCAGGGTGATGCGCGCCTTGCCGTAGGTGCGCTCGCATTCGTTTTCATAGCCTTCGGCAACGACGGCTTCACCCCGGGCGGTCTCGACGCTCGCCCAGCCCCCCGGCGGCAGCGGCAGCCTCGCGAGCGCCGCGGCGGCGAGGCCGCTGCCGTAAGGCGGGTCGAGAAAGGCGAGATCGACGGCGCCGGGAAGAGCGGCCTGCTCGGCGGCGCGCTGTAGCACCTCGCCGGAGGCGCCGAGCGCCGCGAGATTGGCGCGGATCGCTTCGACGGCGCGCCGGTCGGTCTCGACGAACACGCAATGCGCGGCGCCGCGGGACAGCGCCTCCAGCCCGAGCGCTCCCGAGCCGGCGAACAGGTCGGCGACCTGGAGGCCCTCGAAGCTGCCGAGGCGGCTGGCGAGCATCGAGAAGAGCCCTTCGCGGGCCCGGTCGGAGGTCGGACGGGTGGAATCGCCCGCCGGCGCCACGAGCGGACGGCCGCGCCACCGGCCGGCGATGATCCTCATCTATTTCCTCCCCGGCTTTTGCCGGGGAGGGGGACCGCCGGAACGGCGGTGGAGGGGTTCTTTTCGGGAAGTCCGCAGAACCCCTCCACCGGACTTCGCCTGGTCCCCCTCCCCGCGAAATCGCGGGGATTTCTCGCCTTTCAGCCCCTTCCTGAACGCCACCAGATCGTGCTGCCGAACCTCGTCGACCGCGCCGATCGGAAGGTCGGCGAGCGGGAAGGGGCCGTAGGCGGTGCGCAGCAGGCGGGAGACCTGGAGGCCGAGATGCTCGAGCACCCGGCGGACCTCGCGATTCTTGCCTTCGGTCAGCCTCAGCTCGATCCACGCGTTGCGGCCGGTCCGCCGCTCCAGATTGGCGTCGATCGAGCCGTAGCGGATGCCCTCGATCTCGACGCCCTGGATGAGATCCTCGAGCCGCTCCTGGCTGATCTCGCCGAACACCCGGGCGCGATAGATGCGCTCGATCCCGGAGGAGGGCAGCTCGAGCTGGCGCTTCAATTCGCCGTCGGTGGTGAGGAGGAGCAGTCCCTCGGTGTTGAGGTCAAGCCGGCCGACCGGCATCACCCGCGGAAGGCCCTGGGGGAGCCGGTCGTAGATGGTCGGGCGGCCCTTGGGGTCGCGCTCGGTGGTGAGGAGCCCCGCCGGCTTGTGGTAGCGGAACAGGCGGGCCGGGGCCGGCGCCTTCACCGGCTTGCCGTCGACGGTGACTGCGTGGAGCGACGTGAGCAGGGTCGCGGGCGTCTCGACGGTCTTGCCGCCGATCGCGATCCGGCCCTCGGCGATCATCCGCTCGATCTCGCGGCGCGAGGCGATGCCGGCGCGGGCGAGCAGCTTGGCGATCCGCTGCGAGTCCTTGGGCGGGGCGGGGGGTTGGGGCAGCGAGTCCTCCTCGAGAAGCCGGACGGGCGGAAATATGCGCTCAGTCGATCCGCCCGCCATGGCACCGTTGCCCGGCGCACTCGTTACGCCAGAGAAACCGATACCCGGTGGGCAAGGGCGCGCATTAGATGTTGTTCGGCAAACGTGAAAGGGCGATCCGACGGATCCTCATCGTCGAGGACGAGCCACTCGTCGCTTTCGACAACGAGCATCTGCTTCGCGAATGCGGCTACGAGGTCGTCGCCACCGTCGATACCCTGGCCGAGGCGGTTCGGGTGCTCGGCGAGGAGGATGTCGACCTCGTCCTCAGCGACATCCAGCTGAACGGCGACGGCGACGGCATGGACGTCGCCCGGGCCGCCGGGGCGAGGCAGGTGCCGGTGCTGTTCGTCACCGCCAATTGCCCGCTCGAGGCGCGCGGCCTCGGCCTCGGCTGCCTCGCCAAGCCCTATACCGACAAGGTGATGAAGAACGCGCTCGAGGCGCTTGACCGCAAGCTTCAGGGCAAGAAGGTGGGAAGGCTTCCGGCCGGGCTGAGTTTGTACGAGGAGGCTTGATTTGCCTCCCCCATCTACGATGGGGAGGCAGCCAAAGCCGCGTTCACCTGGTCGTGGAAGTGCCTGATCCCGGTCTCCAGCGTGCCGAGCGTGAGCTCCGTCACCGCCCCGGTCGCCAAGCCTTCCTGGCCGAGCGCCGCGGCCCGGTAATCCTCGCCGCCGAACACGCCTTCGTCGAGCAGGGCCCAGCTTCGCGCCCAATGGTCCTCCTCTTCCGGGGTGGCCGGCGGCTCGGGGATGAGCATGAAATCCTCGACCAGGGTGCGGCCGACGGACTGGGGCATGAGCACCATCAGATTCACATAATCGGGGCTCATGATCATGATCGTCGCCGGGAACAGCTGGTAGGCGAAGGTGATCACCGCTCGGAGCGCGGACCAGTCCATATGATCGATGTCGGCGAGGTGGTCGATCCGGCCGACCGCGGAGCGCTGGTGGCAGCCCAGGGCATCGGCGGCGGTGACCCCGTCCGTGAAGAATTTGGCGATGGTCGGGGCGTGGAGGCGCTGGACGTGGTAGCTTTCGAGGAAGGCATCCATGATCAGCTTCCAGTTCGACGAGACGTCGTGGATGCGGCGGCGGTAGAGATGGTGGCCGGAAAGGCCGAAGGCGTCGAATTCGGGCGCCAGTTCCTCGGCGCCGGAGAAGTCCGCTTCCACTTCCCGAGCGAACCAGATGAGGCCTCCAGCCTCGCGGGAGGGAAGCTCGACGAGACCGTAGCGGCTCCTGTCGAGGCCGGGGAAGGTGTCGGGCCGCGGCATTCCGGCGAGCGCTCCGTCCAGCGAATAGGACCAGGCGTGATAGGGGCAGACGATTCGCGGAGCGCATTGCGCCTCGCCGCCCTCGACCAGGCGGGTGCCGCGGTGGCGGCAGACGTTGTAGAATACGTGCGCCCTGCCGGCCCTGTCGCGGGCGAGGAGGAGGGGGAGTCCGAATCCGTCGTGCGGCACCGCCATGTTGGCGCACGGCAGCAGCGCCGAGGGCGCGATCACCTGCGGAAGCCGACCGAACAGCCGGGCCTGCTCGAGCTCGAAATTGCCCCGATCGGTGTAGGCGGAGGCGGGGACCTTGGTGATCGCCTCCCCGTGACTGCTCTCGCCGCGCGCGATCAAGCCCGCGAGGGCGAGCTGCCCCTCGGTGGGGCGAAGGCTGCTGGGCATGTCCATAAGCTCGCGAAACTGCGACCGGACCGACGTTAAGGCAAGCGGCAATTCTCCCGTCTCCCAAGCGCAGGCTGGCGCCCGGCGAGTGAAGCACGCGGCGCCCTTCACCCGCTGGGATCCCGGCCTTCGCCGGGATGACGGGGAAACGAAGGGTCTGGCCCGACGGCCCGGACACGTTACAAAGGGCCATGAGCACCAACCCGACCGCTCCCGCGCCGAAGCCGGGATTCCTCGCCACCGTCGCGCCCTATTTCCGCAAGCGGCCGATCGCGGCGCTCCTTCTCGGCATCTCGAGCGGCTTTCCGCTCGCCTTGCTGCTCGGCACCATGACCTTCTGGCTGACCAAGGTGGGGATCGACAAGAAGACGATCGGCTTCGCGGTCGGCCTCACCACGCCCTATACGCTCAAGTTCCTGTGGGCGCCGTTCATCGACCGGATCAAGCTGCCGATCCTCACCGGACTGTTCGGGCAAAGGCGCGCCTGGCTGTTCTTCATCATGGCCCTTCTCTTCGGAGCGGTGTGGATGCTGGGCTTCAGCGATCCCGCCCATCACCTCGGGGCCTTCGCATTCTGGGCGATCGTCGTCGCCTTCCTCGGAGCGACCCAGGACATCGTCATCGACGCCTACCGGATCGAGATCCTGCCCGACGACGAGCTCCCCCACGGCACCGCGAACAACCAGTTCGGCTACCGACTGGGCGCCTTCTTCGCGGGCGTCGGGACGATCGCCCTGGCGTCGTCCGAAGGGTTCGGGCTCGGCTGGGAGAGAGGCTACGGATTTACCGCCTTCGCCATCGTCCCGGGGATCATCGCGGCCTTCTGGGCCGGGCCCGGGCTTCACGACAAGGTCCTCGCCAGGGAGCGGATCGAGAGCTTCGGAAAGTGGCTCCAGACCACCGTCGTCGGGCCGTTCCGCGAATTCCTGCGCCGCCGCGGCGCCGTCCTGATCCTGCTGTTCGTCCTGATCTACAAGCTCGGCGACGCCATGGGCCAGATCATGCTCAACCCGATGATCGTCGAGCTGGGCTTCAGCGATACCGAGTTCATCGTGATCAACAAGGGAGTCGGCTTCTGGGGCCTGATCGTCGGAGTCGCGCTCGCACCGCCGTTCATGGCCTGGCTCGGAATGGGTCGCGCGCTGTTCGCCTCGGGCGTGCTGATGATGGTCAGCAACGCGATGTTCGCGATCCTCGCCCTTCAGGGCCACTCGAACCTTTGGCTGACCATCGCCGTGGTGACCGAGCAGGTAACGAGCGGAATGGGCCTGACCGTGTTCGTCACCTACCTGTCGGGCCTGTCCAACCTTGCCTACACGGCCACCCAGTTCGCGTTGCTCTCTTCCTTCGCGGCGGTGGGACGGACCTGGCTGTCCACTCCCGCCGGGATCGCCGCCGAGAAGCTCGGCTGGCCGGGCTTCTGGCTGATGACTATGGCGGTGGGCCTGCCCGGGCTGGTCCTGCTCTGGATCCTGTGGCGGCGCGGCTTCGTCGTCGATTCGGTTCGCCAGCCGAAGAGCGAGGATGACGAGACCGAGGCCGGGGAAGGCAAGCCCCAGCCCGCGACGGGCTGAGCCATGGTCTTCTTCATCGTAACGATCCTCGTCCAGATCGGCTGCGTGGTCCATCTGATCCGCAACAGCCGGCCAACCCTGTGGCTGTGGGCGATCATCTTTCTGCCGATCGCCGGCTCGGCCGCCTATGTCGTGGTCGAGGTCCTGCCGGGCCTGTTCCAGCGCCGCGAGGTGAGGGCGGTCAAGGCCGCGGCCGTCAAGAAACTGGATCCGGAGCGCGAGCTTCGCGCCGCGCGCGAGGCACTCGACGTCGCCGACACCGCCGCCAACCGCACGGTGCTGGCCGACACCCTCGCCGAAGCCGGCAATTGGGGGGAGGCGGTTCGCCATTATCGCGAAGCGGTGGCCAAGACCCCGGGCAAGGACAGAACCGCTCGACTGAAGCTCGCCCGAGCCTGCCTCGAAGCCGGCAATACCGCCGAGGCGCGCAGGCTGCTCGAGGAACTTCCGGAATCGGCCTCGCCGTCGGAGAACGACCGCGCCGCCTTGCTTCTCGCCCGGAGCCTCGAGGAGCTGGGAGAGACCGATCGCGCACTCGCTCTTTACGGCGAGCTGGGCGAGCGAATGCCGGGCGCCGAAGCTCAATGTCGCCATGCCGCCTTGCTGATCGGCCAGGGCCGCCGCGGCGAGGCCGTCCCGTTGCTCGAGGAAGCCGAGCGCCGGGCGCGCCGGCTCGACAAGATGGAGCGGCGGAAGGAATCGGAAATGTACGATTGGGCGGCGCGCACCCTGGCGGAGCTTCGGGGGTAGCCGCCTCTTGCCTCCCCATCGCCAGATGGGGAGGGGGACCATCGAAGCATGGTGGAGGGGTGACTTCGATAGCCCTCGCCAGGTCACCCTTCCACCGCCTTCGGCGGTCCCCCTCCCCAGCTTTCGCTGGGGAGGCAAATCAGGCCGGCACCTGTCCGTTGGCGCGCAGCACCTCGCCGGCCAGATAGAGCGAGCCCATCACCAGCACGATCGGCGGCCGGTCGCGGTCGGCGTGGCGGGCGATCCAGCCGAGCGCCGCCTCGACATTGTCGGCCGCCAGCGAGCTCAGCCCGGCGCCGCGCGCCGCGGCGGCGAGCTCGCCGGGGCCGTGGTGGGGGTGGCCCGGCACAGGCACGGCGTGAAGGGTCGCGGCGCGGTTGGCGAACGGCTTCAGGACCCCGGGCATATCCTTGTTGGCAAGCAGGCCGAGGACGATGTGGAAGGGGCGGCCGCTCGGGACATGGCCGCGGAAGAAGTCGGCGACGGCGCGCGCCGCCGCCGGATTGTGGCCTCCGTCGAGCCACAGTTCCGAGCCGGGTGGAAGCCCGGCGGCGAGCGGTCCGGCGGCCAGCCTCTGCAGCCTGCCCGGCCAGTCCGCCCAGCCCATCGCCGCCCGAAGCGCCGGGTCGCGCACCGGAACCACCCGCTGATTGCGGAGCATCGCCACCGCCAGCGCCGCGTTCATCGCCTGGTGGGCGCCGGGAAGGCGGGGGAGCGGGAGCTGCAATTTGCCGCGATCGTCGCGGTAATGGAGTCGCTGGCGGTAGACGATCGCGTCCCAGCGGCCGCCGCGGGGCAGCCACTGAGCTCCGGCCGCCTCTGCCGCGGCGGCGATCCGCTCGGCGAGCCGCTCGGGATAATGCTGGGTGACCAGAGGCACGCCCTTCTTGGCGATGCCCGCTTTCTCCGCGGCGATGCCCTCGATCCGGCCGCCGAGGAACTGCTGGTGATCGAGCCCGAGCTGGGCGATCCCGCAGGCCGCCGGCGCCGGGATGACGTTGGTCGCGTCGAGCCGGCCGCCGAGGCCGACCTCGACGATGCAGGCGTCGGCCGGCCGGCGCGAGAAAGCGAGGAAGGCGGCCGCCGTCGTGGCCTCGAAGAAGCTGATCTCCATCCCGGCGGCGGCGTCGAGCGCCTCTTCGAGCAGGGAGGCCAGCAAAGCGTCGTCGATCAGCTTCCCGGCCAGCCTGATGCGCTCGTTGAATCGGACGAGATGGGGGCTGGTATAGACGTGCGCGGTCAGCCCGGCGGCTTCGACGGCGGCTCGAAGGAAGGCGCAGGTCGAGCCCTTGCCGTTGGTCCCGGCGACGTGGAAGACCGGGGGCAGTCGCCGCTCGGGATTGCCGAGCCGGGCGAGGAGCGTCGAGATTCGCTCCAGGCCGAGGATGTCGGCGCCGGGAGAGAGCGCGGCCAGCCGGTCGAGCTGGCGCTGGACGGCGGGGTCGGAGGAGACGGCGCGGTCGATGTCTTGCCTCCCTACGCCGAAGGCGTGGGGAGGGGGGACATGCGAAGCATGGTGGAGGGGTAAATGACGAGGCCTCGCCTTATACCCCTCCACCACCCTTCGGGTGGTCCCCCTCCCCATCGCTGCGCGATGGGGAGGCAAATCACGCCGCGGCCTTCTGCTCGGGCGTCAGATAGCCGATCAGCCGCGACAGGGTCTCGCGCAGCGCCTTCCGGTGGACGACCATGTCGATCATTCCGTGGGCGAGCAGATATTCGGCGCGCTGGAAGCCCTCCGGAAGCTTCTCCCGGATCGTCGATTCGATGACTCGCTGGCCCGCGAAGCCGATCAGGGCGCCCGGCTCGGCGATCTGGACGTCGCCGAGCATCGCGTAGGAGGCGGTGACCCCGCCGGTCGTCGGATCGGTGAGGACGACGATGTAGGGCAGGCCCGCTTCCTTGAGCTCGGCGATGGCGACCGTCGTCTTGGGCATCTGCATGAGCGACAATATGCCCTCCTGCATCCGCGCGCCCCCGGCCGCGGTGAAGATGATGTAGGGACAATGGTCGGCGATCGCGGCGCGGGCGCCGTCGAGGAAGGCGGCGCCGACCGCCATTCCCATCGACCCGCCCATGAAGGCGAAATCCTGGACTCCGATCACCGCGCGCCGACCCTCGACGGTGCCGCGGGCGTTGATCAGGGCGTCGCTCTCGCCAGTCGCGGTGCGCGCGGTGCGGAGCCGGTCGCTGTAGCGTTTCGAATCGCGGAACTTGAGCGGATCCTCGCGGACCTGGGGCTGGGGAAGCATCGAATAGCCGGGGTCGAACAGGCTTTCGAACCGCGCCCTCGGGCCGATCCGGCCGTGATGGTCGCAGCGTGGGCAGACCGAGTCGTTCTCCTCCCACTCCTTGGTGAAGATCATCGCGTTGCACTGCCGGCACTTGTGCCAGAGATTCTCCGGAGTCTCCCGTTTGGGGAGGAAGGGGATGGAGTTGCGGACGCGGTTCAGCCAGCTCATCGGGGTCTCCTGAGGGGGCGGCAGATAGGAGCGTGGAGGGAGGGTGTCTACTGTTTGCCTCCCTATGCGCAGCATGGGGAGGGGGACCAGGCGAAGCCTGGTGGAGGGGTGATCCGGAGAGGTCTGCGCCAGCTGCCCCTCCACCACCTTCGGTGGTCCCCCTCCCCATCTTCGATGGGGAGGCAGATTAAAGAGTCGCCTCGATCGCCCTGGCGGCGACGTCGGGGTCTTCGGCCTGGGTAATCGGGCGACCGACCACCAGGACGGACGCGCCGGCGTCGAGCGCCTTGCGCGGAGTCATCACCCGCTTCTGGTCGCCGGCATGGCTGTCCGCCGGCCGAACGCCGGGGACGACGAAGAAGCCGTCGGGCCATGATTTCCTGGCCGCGGCGACCTCGTTGCCCGAGCAGACGACTCCGTCGAGCCCGGCCTCGCGCGCCAGCGCCGTCAGCCGCAAGACCTGCGAATGAGGATCGGCGGCGAGGCCGATCGAGCCGAGATCCGCGCCGTCGAGGCTGGTCAGGACGGTCACCGCGACGACCTTGGTGCCGGTCGGCGCGGCGGCCTTGGCGTCCTCCATCATCGACCGGCCGCCGGCGGCGTGGACGGTGAGCACCGCCGGCTCGAGCGGGCGAAGCGCCTGGACCGCCTTGCCGACCGTGTTCGGGATGTCGTGAAACTTGAGGTCGAGGAAGATCGGCAGGTGAAGCTCGGCCATCTCACGGACTCCGTGGAGGCCGTTGGCGCAGAAAAATTCGAGTCCGAGCTTGATCCCGCCGACATGGTTCCTGACCCGAGTCGCGATCGCTTTGGCCCGTTCGAGGTCGGGCGTGTCGATGGCGACGAAGATCGGGCTCCTCATGCGGTCGGCCAGACCTTGGAGTCGGTTGCGACCCGCTCGCCCTCGCCATTGTCGACGGCGACGGGCTTCGGGGCCGGTGCGGCGGGAGCGACGCTGACCTGGCGTTGCGTGGGCTCGAGGCGACGGGTGAGGCTCCACAGCCGCGCGCGGTAGATGATGAAGGTGGGAAGGAAGCCGAGCAGGAAGGCGGCGAGGACGAGGACGGGCAGCTTCACGTCGGCCTCCAGCCCGCCCCAGAGCTTCAGGGTGACGGCGTTCCAGTTCGCCTTTGCGAAAAGGACGAGGACCACGGTCAGGGCGATCCAGAAAAGGGTTTTCAGGAACTGCATTCGCGCCCTCCAGGCTTCGCCCTAGCTCTATGGCGGCGAGGGCTAGGCGGCAAGCGGTTCCCTAAATCCTCTCCGGCATTTGCCCCGCGAAATCGCGGGGAGGATTTAAGACCCCAGCTCCCGTTCGATCGAGTCGAACAGAGGCTGGATCTCGCCAAGCCGCGGGCGTTCCTCGGCGAGGATGGCCTGGAAGGCTTCGCGCTTCAGGCGCTCCACCAGCCCGTCGGGAAGGCTGAGGCCCTCCGGAAGGGTGGAGACGGTGATGTCGATCAGCCGGTCGGCGCCGTGCAGCCGGCCCCACAGATAGTCATTCTCCCGATAGGCGCGGCTGAAGAAGGCGCCGAAGCTGTTGAACTGGACGCCCTTCAAAGTCGCCCCGGCGCCGCCGCCGCGGATCGCCTTGGCATCCTCCGGCGAGATCCGGTCGACCTTGACCTCGTCATATTCGTCGAGCCCTTCGCCCTGGAGGAGGGGGAGGGTGGCGATGTCGTAGAACGGAAAGCCGAGATAGGAGAGGATGAGGGCTCGCCGCTCGGGCTTGGGGAAGGCGGCGAGCGCCTGCGTCAGCCGCGCGTCGGCCTCGTCGTCGGCGGCTCTCAGCGACAGTGCGCCGGCGAGCGCCTCGAGGGCGGCGGCCGGCCGATCCTCGGCATCGCGATAGACGTCGGCGCCGGCGCCGGCCGGCTCCTGCGAATAACGGCCGATCAGACGGTAGATCTCCCCGCGGGCGGCGGCGATGGCGGCGTGCGGCGGATCCGCCTGCTCCTCGATCTGGCCGAGGCGGCGGACCAGGAAGCGGAGCCGCCGGGTGCGGAAGGCCGAGTCGAAGCTCCTCAGGAACAGAACGACTTCCGGCCGGGCCCCGGTCGCGGTCATCGAATCCTGATCGGCGAGTCCGAGGCGCCTGATCTCGCTCCACACGGCCTGGCGGACCCGTTCCTGGCGGCCTCGGTCGCCGCCTCCGCCGAGCTGGAAGATCCGTTCGGCCGCCTCCTCGGCAACGCCGGCCAGCTTGAGATGGCCGTAGGCGGCATAGGCGTAGCCGGCCTCGCGGGCGGCCACGTTCTGAGCGCGGGCGCGCCACGCGGCGAGCCGCTTCGCGGTCGGGCTCGAGAGGAAGATGGTCGAGCCGAAGGCCCGCTCGATCGCCGCCTCGACCTCGGGGCGCATCGCCTCGACGATCCGCCGAAGCCGCCGGATCGTCGAGGAGCGCTGGTCGATCGCCTCGAGATTGTCGCGGATCGGCTGCTCGCGCGGAATGTCCGAGAGGGCGCCGAAGATGGTCGCGAAGAAGCCGGGAGCGTCGTCATGGCCGCCCGCCGCGAGCCGGACAGAGCGGACTCCGGGCTTGGGATCGATATAGACGAAGCGGCGGTCGACCTCGCGGCGCGCCGGGCGGTTCTGGAGCGCCTTGATCGCGGGCCGGAAGGGGGCGTTGGCGAGCACCGAGCCGTCGATCAGGACCGCCGACTCCGCCGTGCCCAGCGCCGACTGGCGCGGAAGCGCCCGGGTCAGGAAGTCGCCGCGCCCCGGCCAAGCGGCGCCGCGTTCCTTGAGCACGGCGTCGAGCTCTGCGACCTGGAAGGGCGGGAAGGCGCCGGGGAAGCTCGCCGTCGCCCGCGCCGCGAAGGTGAGCTCGGCGGAATCGGCGAGCCGCCCGGGCCCGGCCCTTCGGAAGGAGAGGATCAGCCGATGCTCCTGCTCGATCACCTCGCTCGGCGAGTTGAGCCTCAAGAGCTCGGAATAACCGTAAAAGTCGGTGACCGTCACGAACAGGTCGAGCGGATGGTATTGCGGGAGCAGGGAGGTGCCGGCCGGTCCGCTCGCCATCGCGTCGAACGCTCCGAGCAGGAGGCGGGTGAAGCCCGGACCGCTGAACGGCGGTGCGAACCAGCGGGCACGAACGAAGTTCGACAGCTTCGAGCGAATCTCCTCGCGATGCTCGGCCTCGACCGTCTGCTCGAGGGCGCCTCGCCGCGCCGACCAGGCCCAGGCGATCGGCACCGCCGCCGCCTTGGCGAGCCTCGACACCCGGCTCATCTCCGGATCGATCAGCCGGTCGACGTCGGCGGTCTCGAGCCACAAGTCGGTCAGCGGCTCGAGCGAGCGGCCGCTCGCGATCGCCTCGGCCAGGAAGATGGCGTTGATGCCGCCCGCGCTCGCGCCGGCGAGGATGTCGACAAGCACCCTGACGTCGAGGTCGCATTCCGCGGCCATCGCCTCGATCAGACGGCGATAGACGGATTCGCTCGCCGTTTCCGCGGGCTGGCCCGCGTGGAAGGCGCGGCTTGCGCGAGCGAGTCGCCAGACCTCCTTGGTGATTCCGTGCATGTAAACCGCGAGGCTGATTCCGCCGTAGCAGATCAGGGCCAGCCGTAATTCCTTCTCACGCACCCGACGAATCGTGGCATCAGAGCGGCGAGTTGTCGAGACTCAAGGAACCGCGCTCAATTCATCCCGGAATCAGTTCACGCCGCCGTAACGAACGGGACTCCTTCAGATCGGCCCGTTAGCCCACTCCCATCGGAGGCTGAGGGGCCACAAAGCTTATGTTGTTTATGCGCTCGAACCGCCGCGGCACTCACACGGCCGCGATGCTTGCACTCGCCGGGCTGATCAGCTCGGTCCCGGTCCAGGCGGCGGAGGCTCCGGCCGCCGAGCGCATCGAGAGCCTCAGCGAGATCGTCACGAACCTCGACGAAAGCCTCCCCGTCGCCGACCCGGTCGAGGCCGAGGCCAAGATCTACAAGGCGATCGGCCAGGGCACGGCCAGCTATTACGGCCGCGAGCTCGCCGGCAACCGCACTGCCAGCGGCGAGCGATTCGATCCCAACGACCTCACCGCCGCCCACCGCACCCTGCCGCTCGGCACCAGGCTCAGGGTCACCAACGTCGCCAACGGCCGGAGCGTCATCGTCCGGGTCAACGATCGCGGCCCGTTCGTCGGCAAGCGGCTGATCGACGTCTCGCTGGGTGCCGCCCGCGAGATCCAGATGATCCGTTCCGGCACCGCCCAGGTCCGCCTGGAGCTCGTTCCGACGACCTGATGTTTCCCGGCGAAGGCGGGGATCCAGTTTCCTGCGGACGAACCGGACCACGGCCTTCGCCGGGGAACACATCTGCGCGATTGCCTTCCGCAACGCGCTCCCCCTTCCCAAACCCACCGCCGCTCGCTATGTCGCGATTACACTCTTCCGGTGGGGATTTTCCGAACATGATCAAGCACATAGCACTTTGCGGCGTGGCCGCGCTCGGACTCGTCGCGGCCGCTCAGGCCCAGCCGCGCGGCAGCCATGCCGGGCACGCCGCCGCCAGGCCCCATTTCGGCGACTGGGGCTTCGACGTCGCCGGAATGGACCGGACGGTCAATCCGGGCGACAATTTCTTCGACTTCGCCAACGGCCACTGGGCCGCCACGACCGAGATCCCGGCCGACAAGCCGGTCTGGGGCGGCTTCGTCGAGCTTGACGAGCTCTCCACCCAGCGCACCCGGACGATCATCGAGGACGCCGCCAAGGCGAGCGCTCCGGCGGGCAGCGTCCAGCGCAAGGTCGGCGATTTCTACGCCAGCTTCATGGACGAGGCCGCGATCGAATCGAAGGGCATCGCCCCGCTCAAGCCGACCCTGGACCGGGTCGCCGCGATCCGCACCGCCTCCGATCTCGCCCGCGCCTTCGGCGAACTCGGCCAGATCGGCGTGCGCTCGCCCTTCGGCGCCGACGTCGACCAGGACCTGAAGGACAATAGCCGCTATTCGGTCTATCTGGGCCAGGGCGGGCTCGGCCTTCCCGACCGCGATTATTATCTCGACTCGACCAATCCCAAGTTCGTCGACGCCAAGGCCAAGTACAAAACCCACATCGCCAACATGCTGCGCCTCGCCGGCATCGCGGAGCCGGATGCGCGCGCGGAGCGGATCCTCGCCCTCGAGACCAAGATCGCCGAGGCGCATTGGACCCGGGTCCAGCGCCGCCAGATCGAGAATCTCTACAATCCGATGACCAAGGCCGAGCTCGCGGCGAAGATGCCCGGCTTCGACTGGAATGCCTATCTCGCCGCGGCCGGCCTCGGCTCCGTCGACGGCGTGATCGTCGCCCAGCCGAGCGCGCTCACCGGCGCCGCGAAGCTGGTCGCCTCGGAGCCGATCGAGACCTGGAAGGACTATCTCACCTTCCGGAGCATCGCCGCCGCCGCTCCGATGCTCCCCAAGGCGTTCGTCGACGAGAATTTCGCCTTCAACGGCAAGGTCCTGTCCGGCACCCCGCAGCTTCGCGAGCGCTGGAAGCGCGGCTCGGACCTGGTCGGCGGCGGCATGGGCGAGGCGGTGGGCCAGCTCTACGTCGCCCGCTACTTCCCGCCGGAAGCCAAGGCCAAGGCCGACGAGCTCGTCCGCAACCTCATCAAGGCGATGGACATGAGGCTTCAGGGCCTGACCTGGATGGCGCCCGAGACCAAGGCCAAGGCCCGGGTCAAGCTCGCCGCCTTCACGCCCAAGATCGGCTATCCGGACAAGTGGCGCGATTATTCGGCGCTCGAGATCCGCCCGGGCGACGCGCTGGGCAACGCGATGCGCGCCAACCAGTTCGAATATCGCCGCAACGTCGCCAAGATCGGCCGGCCGATCGACCGCTCCGAATGGGGCATGTCGCCGCAGACGGTGAACGCCTACGCCAACCCTTTGCTCAACGAAGTCGTCTTCCCCGCGGCGATCCTGCAGCCGCCCTTCTTTGATCCCAATGCCGACGACGCGGTCAATTACGGCGGCATCGGCGCGGTCATCGGCCATGAGATCACTCACCATTTCGACGACCAGGGGCGCAAGTTCGACCCCAAGGGCAATCTCGCCGAATGGTGGACTCCGGCCGACGTCGCGGCGTTCAAGAAGCTGACCGACCAGATGGTCGCTCAATATAGCGGCTACGAAGCGCTGCCCGGCCGCAAGGTCAATGGCGAGCTGACGCTGGGCGAGAACATGGCCGATCTCGCCGGTCTCGCCGTCGCCTACGACGCCTACCACATGTCGCTGAAGGGCAAGCCGGCGCCGGTGATCGGCGGCTATACCGGCGACCAGCGTTTCTTTCTCGGCTTCGGCCAGGTGTGGCGGACCAAATATCGCGACGCCCTGCTCCAGCAGCTGCTGACCGTCGACAACCACTCGCCAGGCACGATCCGGCCGCTCGTCGTCCGCAACTTCGACGCCTGGTACAAGGCGTTCAACGTTCGCGACGGAAAGCTTTATTTGCCTCCTGAACAGCGTATCAGGGTCTGGTAAGGCGGTTTACAATCGGGCCGGCGCATCGTCGCCGGCCCAGCCATATCAAGGGCGGGAGAGTGTAAGCTGAAGCGGCCGTTTTTGTACCTGCCCGTCGCCGGTCTCCTTCTCATATTTCTCTACTGGGCCGCGACCCATGTCAGCATCCGGGGCGGCGCTCCGGTGGAGCCCGAGCTCGGCATCTCCAACCAGCAGCTCGCCACCATCGAGGCGCGGCAGAACGCGCCGGACAGCGTCGCCGACTATAAAAGGCTCGACCAGCGGCTCCAGGCGCTGATGCGGGGCGAGCGGATGATCGGCCTCGCCGTCGGGGTCGTCGAGAATGGGGAGATCCGGTTCCTCAAGGGCTATGGCGAGACCGTCGCGGGAAGCGGCGAGAAGGTCACCACCGACACCGTCTTCCGCTGGGCGTCGCTGTCGAAGGGAGTCGCCGGGGACATGGTCGCCCTGCTCGCCGACCAGGGCAAGCTCTCGCTTTACGAGCCGGTCGGCAAATATTCGGCCTCGCTCCGGCTTCCCGCCGGCAATGAGCAGAAGGCGACGGTCGCCGACCTGCTTTCCCACCGGCTCGGCCTGTTCAGCCACGCGAACGACAGCAAGCTCGAGGACGGGATGGACCCGCGCTTCCTTCGCGCCAGCCTCGCCCAGTTGAACGCGATCTGCTCGCCGGGAAGCTGCTGGGCCTATCAGAACGTCGCCTATGACGCGGCCAGCGAGGTGGTCGAGAAGGTCACCGGCCAGAGCTATGCCGATGCCGTCCGAGAGCGCCTGTTCGGACCGCTCGGAATGGCCGGGGCGAGCCTCAGCCGGGAGGCGCTGGTCACGTCGCGAAGCTGGGCCCGGCCCTATGTCGGAGGCAGGAATTCGAAGCCGGTCGAAGTCACCGAGCCTTATTACCGGGTGCCGGCGGCCGGCGGGGTCAATTCGACGATCAAGGACCTCGCCATCTGGATGCAGGCGCAGATGGGCCTCGAGGCCAACGTCCTGTCGCCGCGAGTGCTCGAGGCGGTCCAGACCGCCCGGGTCCGGACCCCCGGCGAGCTCGGCCGGATGCGCAAGTTCCGCGAGCGGGTGCGCACCGCAGCCTACGGGCTCGGCTGGCGGATCTACGATTATGCCGGCCACCGGGTCGTCGCCCACCGCGGCGGAGTCAGGGGCTACAGGTCGCTGATCATGTTCGACCCGGCGCTCAAATCCGGTGTGGTGGCGTTGTGGAACGGCTCGAGCAACCAGCCCGGCGGGCTCGAGTTCGAGGTGATGGACATGTTCTACAGGCTGGAGCCGCGCGACTGGCTGGCGCTCGACGAGAAACCGGGCGCGGCCCCGCCGGCGGAGTCGGAAGAGGGCGGCAACAACAGCTCGGTCGACGCGGGCAACTGATTGTCCTCCCCATCCTTCGGATGGGGAGGGGGACCATGCGAAGCATGGTGGAGGGGTAAGTGGCGCGGAAGCCGAGTGTTCGCGCTCGAACCTCCCAGGCCGAGCCAATTACCCCTCCACCACCTTTCAGGTGGTCCCCCTCCCCATGCTTCGCATGGGGAGGACAAGCTAAATCCGGCTCAGCTTCGCCCAGACGGGGTAATGGTCGCTTGCCTTCCGCGCCGTCGCGCTGTGATGGACCCCGCATTCGTCGATGCCGAGGCCGGGGGTGACCATGATCCGGTCGAGCTGGACGACCGGGCGCCGGGTGTGGAAGCTTCGGCCGCAATGGGCGAAGGTCAAATGATGGCCGAAGTCGCGCAGGCAGCCGCCGCGAACGCTCCACTCGTTGAGATCGCCCATCAGCACCGCCGGCATCGCCGACTCGCGGGTCTGGAGATGGTGGAGGATGGCGTTCGCCTGCTGCCGCCGCCAGAGCCCCGACAGGTCGAGGTGCATTCCGACTACTCGCAACTCCTCCCCGTTCAGGCAGATGTCCGCCATCACCGCTCCGCGGGGCTCGAGCGACGGCAGATGGAGCAGCTCCTTGCGGAGAACTTCGACGCTCTTCCGGACCAGCAAGGCGTTGCCGTGCCAGCCCAGGCTGCCGTCGCGGGCGTCGAAGGCGACCGGCTTGTAGTCGCTATGCTCGTCGATCATGTGCAGCGGAATGGCGCTCGCGCGGGTCCCGAAGCGCCGGTCGGCCTCCTGAAGGGCGATCACGTCGGCGTCGAGCTCGCGAAGCACTTCGAGCGTACGCTCGGGGCGCCGGCGGCGGTCGGTGCCGATCGCCTTCCTCATATTGTAGCTGGCGACACGGATCATGGGGGGCTGTTACTTTCTCGAGCCTCGGGTGCGCCAGCCTTTAAATCCTCCCCTGCATTCGCAGGGGAGGGGGACCAGGCGAAGCCTGGTGCAGGGGGCCTTGCCGACTCCGTAGAACCCCTCCACCGCGCTTCGCGCGGTCCCCCTCCCCGAGAAATCTCGGGGAGGATCTTGCACCCTACCGCCGGTCGGCGAGCTTGCCGAGCTGGTGGTCCAGCGCTCGGACCACCTTCTTGGCGGCGCCGATCACGGCGCGGTCGACCGTGTCGCCTTCGTCGATCGCAGCGACCGGCGCGATGCCGCTCACCCGCGCCTCGATCGAGCACCGCAAATCGGCGTTGCCGCCGCGCAGCCCGTTGACGTCCGAGACATGGACCTCGACGTCGGTGATCCGTCCTTCGAAGCGGGCGAGGCGCTGGCGGATCTGGTCCTCGAGGCGGCCGTCGCGTTCATTGTCTTTGTCGATCTGGTTGTCGGCGTGGATCTGGATGAACAAAACACTCTCCATTGCTGGCATGGGGTGAATGCCGGGGAGGGGTGGGGGTTCCGACTTTTTTGCCTCCCCGTCGCAAGATGGGGAGGGGACCATGCGAAGCATGGTGGAGGGGTGACCTAGTGATGCCTCTCCCAGATCACCCCTCCACCACCTTCGGTGGTCCCCCTCCCCATCTACGATGGGGAGGCAAGATAACGTTCCCCTTCCGTTTCGCGCGCGCCGCGGCTAAAACCGCCCCATGGCGAAACCCAAAAAGCGCTACGTCTGCCAGGCCTGCGGCTCGGTCCAGAACCGCTGGATGGGCCAGTGCCCGGACTGCACCGAATGGAACACCCTGGTCGAGGATTCCGGCGCCGTCGTCACGCCTTTCTCGGCGCGCCACAACCTGCGCGGCGGCGGCCGGGCGATCGAGCTGGTCGGCCTCGACCGCGACGTCGCCTTGCCTGAGCGCATGTCGACCGGGATCCGCGAATTCGACCGCGCCATCGGCGGCGGCCTCGTCGCCGGCTCGGCCACACTGATCGGCGGCGACCCCGGAATCGGCAAGTCGACCCTGTTGCTCCAGGCGGCGGCGAAGATGGCCGAAGCGGGCCTTGGAGTCGCCTATATCTCGGGGGAGGAGGCGACCGACCAGGTCCGGCTCCGCGCCCGCCGGCTCGGCCTCGGCAACGCTCCGGTCCAGCTCGCCGCGGCCACCTCGGTCAGGGACATATTGACGACGCTCGCGGACGGGCCGTCCTGCGCGCTCGTCGTCATCGATTCGATCCAGACCATGTATTCGGACCTGATCGAGGGTGCCCCGGGGACGGTGAGCCAGGTCCGCGCCTCGGCCGGAGAGCTCATCCGCTACGCCAAGGAATCGGGTGCCGCCGTCGTTCTGGTCGGCCATGTCACCAAGGACGGGGCGATCGCCGGGCCGCGGGTGCTCGAGCATATGGTCGACACGGTGCTCGCCTTCGAAGGGGATCGCAGCCATCAGTACAGGATCCTTCGAGCGACCAAGAACCGCTTCGGCGGAACCGACGAGATCGGCGTCTTCGCCATGGCCGAAAGCGGGCTCGAGGAGGTAGGCAATCCCAGCGCCCTGTTCCTCACCCACCGCGGCGAGGCGGTCTCCGGAGCGGTCGTCTTCCCGGCGCTCGAGGGCACAAGGCCGGTCCTGGTCGAGATCCAGGCCCTCACCGTCCGCCTCGCCAGCGGCGCCACCCCGCGCCGCGCGGTGGTCGGCTGGGATTCGGGCCGGCTCGCCATGATCCTGGCCGTGATCGAGGCGCGCTGCGGGCTCAGCTTCTCGACCGCGGAAGTCTATCTCAACGTCGCCGGCGGCTACCGGCTGAGCGATCCGGCGGCGGATCTGGCGGTGGCGGCGGCCTTGGTCTCGGCACTGGCCGAGCGGCCGGTGCCGCCCGAGGCGGTGGCGTTCGGCGAAGTGGCCTTGTCGGGCGAGCTCAGGCCGGTCGCGCACGGGCCGTTGCGCCTAAAGGAGGCGGCGAAGCTTGGGTTCGAGCGCGCGCTGGTGCCGGCCTCGGTGAAGGGCGAGGGGGGGATGCGGTTGAGCGGGTTCCGGACCTTGAAGGATCTCGTCGACCATGTGCTCGGGCGTTGATTTTTGCCTCCCCATGCAAAGCATGGGGGAGGGGGACCACCGAAGGTGGTGGAGGGGTGACCAGGCGCTGACTTGGGAGCCATGTCACCCCTCCACTATGCTTCGCATGGTCCCCCTCCCCATCTTGCGATGGGAGGCAAGCCGCGCCTTCCCCTTGCCGCAAACTCCCGTTAGCAATCGCAGCATGACCGCGCTCGACATCATCGTGCTCCTCCTCGTCGGCTGGAACCTCGTTCGCGGGGCGATGAAGGGATTCGTCGGCGAGGTTCTGAGCCTCGCCGCGTGGATCGTCGCCATCGTCTTCCTCAAGCTCCTCCATACCCCCGCGACCAACCTGCTCGAGCCGATGATCGGCACCCGCTCGGGCGCGGCGGTGCTCGCTTTCGCACTGGTCTTCGGACTGGTCTTCCTCGCCGGCAAGCTCGTCGCCCGCCGGGTCGGCGGGGGAGTCCGGCGCTCGGTGATCGGGCCCGTCGACCGGGTGCTCGGCGCCGGCTTCGGAGCGCTCAAGGGGATCATCCTCGCCACCCTGCTCTATCTCGGCGCCAACCTCGTCTATGACACGATCTGGGGCGCCCAGTCGGAACGGCCCGCGTGGATGGCCAATTCGCGCACCTATCCTTTGCTCTACGCCAGCGGCCGGGCGATCGTCGATTTCGTCGAATGGCGGCGCGGGACCCCGGCCGAGCCGCGCTACCGCCAGGCCCCGCCCGCGCGAGACCCGGAAAGCGCGAACGCCTCATGATCCGGCTCCACGACACCAGGGCGCGCGAGAAGCGCGACTTCGAGCCCGGCGATCCCGAGCGGGTGACCCTCTACGTCTGCGGCCCGACCGTCTACAACCGCGCCCATATCGGCAACGCCCGGCCCGCCGTCGTCTTCGACGTCCTCGCCGGGCTGCTCCGCCACACCTACGGGGCTGACAAGGTGGTCTATGCCCGCAACGTCACCGACGTCGACGACAAGATCATCGACGCCGCCCGCGCCGAGGGGGTCGATCCCTCGGTGGTTACCCGCCGCTACGAGGATTTCTACGTAGCGGACATGGGCGCTCTCGGAGTCCGCCCTCCCGATCTCGCCCCGAAGGCGACCGAGACCGTGGACGAGATGGTGGCGATGATCGCCCGCCTGATCGAGGAAGGCAACGCCTACGAGGCCGACGGCCACGTCCTGTTCAACGTTCCGTCCGATCCGGCCTACGGCGCTCTCGGCCGCCGCGACCGCGAGGCGATGATCGCCGGCGCCCGGGTCGAGGTGGCGTCCTACAAGAAGGACCCGGCCGACTTCGTGCTGTGGAAGCCTTCGAGCGAGGACGTGATCGGGTGGGACAGCCCCTGGGGCCGCGGCCGCCCCGGCTGGCACATCGAATGCTCGGCGATGATCGAGCGCCATCTCGGCACCACCGTCGACATCCACGGCGGCGGCCTCGACCTCATCTTCCCCCATCATGAGAACGAGCTCGCCCAGAGCCGCTGCGCCCACGAGGGCGCTCCGCTCGCCCGCTACTGGGTCCACAACGGCTTCCTCTCCATGGCCGGCGGCGAGAAGATGTCGAAAAGCCTCGGCAACGTCGTCACGGTCGGCGAGCTTCTCGACGAGGGCCACAAGGGCGAGACCCTTCGGCTGGCCCTGCTCTCGGCCCATTACCGCCAGCCTCTCGAATGGTCGCCCCAGCTCGTCGCCCAGTCGAAGGCGACTCTCGACCGCCTCTACCGCAGCTTGCTGCCCCCGGTGACGAAGCGCGGGGAGGGCGGCATCGGCGAGGTCGAGTCGGCCCTCTGCGACGACCTCAACACGCCGCTTGCCCTGGCGCGGCTGGCAGAGCTGGCGAAGCTCGGCGACGTGGAGGCGACGAAGCGGGCAGGGGCGCTGCTCGGCCTCCTCCAGCAGGACCCGGTCGAGTGGTTCCAGGGCGCCGCCGAGCCCGAATCGGACCGGCTCGACCCGCGTGTCCGGGAGGAGGCCGGGAGCTTTCTCGGAGCCGAGGAGATCCAGCTCCGAATCGACCGTCGCGCCGAGGCCAAGAAGGCGCGCGACTTCGGCGAGGCGGACAGGATCAGGGCGGACCTGGCGGCACAGGGGATATTGCTCGAGGACGGACCTCAGGGGACAAGCTGGCGGCGGGCATGACCCTGACCGTCGTGCTGAACTTGTTTCAGCATCCAGCCTTCCGCTTCCCAGGCGGGCGACCAGCTGGGCCCTGAAACAAGTTCAGGGTGACGAATGCGCCCTTCCCGTAGCGCCCAGCTTAACCCCGATCTATAGGCCCCCCCGTGCCCAGCGCCATCTACAGCCGCGACATATTGCGCCTCGCCTCGTCGATCCCCCATCTCGGCCGGCTCGAGAATCCGCAGGCGAGCGCCGAGAAGAGCTCGCCCGTCTGCGGCAGCCGGGTCGCCGTCGACCTTGCGCTGGACGGCGAGGGCAGGGTGGCCGAGCTCGGCCAGGAGGTCAGCGCCTGCGCCCTCGGCCAGGCCTCGGCGGCACTGATGGGCGCCCACGCGGTCGGCCGGACCGGCGCCGAGATCGGGGAAGCGCGCGATTCGCTTGCCGCCTATCTCGCCGGCCGGAGCGACAGCCCGGGTGCCTGGCCCGGGCTCGAAGTCTTCGCGGAAGCCCGCCGCCTTCCCGTCCGCCACGCCTCGATCCTGCTCGCCTTCGACGCCGCGGCCGAAGCCGCGGCCCGGGCCAAGGCCGGCTGATGGAAGCCGAAGGCGCCGGCGCCCAGGCCGCCACCCTTCTGCTTCGCGACGGGGTCATCCTCCTCGGCGCGGCGCTCATCTTCGTCATGCTGTTCCGCCGCTTCGGACTCGGCGCGGTGCTCGGCTATCTCGTCGCCGGCGCGATCGTCGGGCCGCACGGCATCGGCCTGATCAGCGCGCCCGAGGAGATGCTCCACATCGCGGATTTCGGGATCGTCCTACTCCTCTTCCTGGTCGGCCTCGAACTCCATCCCAACCGCCTGTGGCGGCTGAAGCAGGACATTTTCGGCCTCGGCCTGCTCCAGGTGGCCGTCAGCGGCCTCGCCATCACCGGCCTGGTCTGGCTCGCCTCCGGCTTCAGCCTCGCCGCCTCCCTCGCCATCGGCCTGCCGCTCGCTTTGTCCTCGACCGCCCAGGTGCTTCCGAGCCTTCGCGCCGACGGCTCGATCAACACTCCGGCCGGGGAGCGCGCCTTCTCGATCCTGCTCTTCCAGGACCTGTCGATCGTCCCGCTGATCACGATCATCGCCGCTTTGTCGAGGGCGCCCGCCGATCCGATGGCGCCGCCCGGCTGGCTGCTCGGACTCTATACCGTGGGCGCCATAGGCGGTCTCGTCCTCGCCGGCCGGTTCCTGATCAACCCGCTGTTCCGGCTCGTCGGGCGGATCAGCGAGCGCGAGCTGTTCGTCGTCGCCGGGCTCTTCATCGTCCTCGCAAGCGCGGCGGTGATGGAGGCGCTCCACCTCTCGACCGCATTGGGCGCCTTCATCGCCGGGGTCATGCTTGCCGATTCGCCCTACCGGCACGAGCTGGAGGCTGACGTCGACCCGTTCCGCTCGATCCTGCTCGGGCTGTTCTTCGTCGCCATCGGAATGCTGCTCGATCTCGGCGTGATCGCGGCCCGTCCACTGTTCGTCATCGGCATGGCGGCCGCTCTGATCGTGCTCAAGGCCGTCATCCTGTTCGGCCTCGCCAAGGCCTTCGGGATGCAATCCCGCCGGGCCCTCAAGCTCGGCCTTCTGCTCAGCCAGGGCGGCGAGTTCGGCTTCGTCCTGTTCGCCGCGGCCCAGGGCGCGCTTCTGATCGAGCCCGCCGCGGCGAGCCTGTTCGGAGCCATCGTCACGGTCTCCATGGCGACGACCCCGTTCCTGATGATGCTCAACGACTGGCTCGACCGTCGCTCCAGCCGCCGCGCCGGCGACGGGCTCGACGGGCCCGAGCTCTCTGGCCCGACCCAGGCGATCGTCGTCGGCTACGGCCGGTTCGGGCAGACCGTGGCGCAGATGCTGATGGCCAAGGGGATCAGCGTCACCCTGATCGATTCCAAGCCGAGCCAGATCGAGATCAGCGGCGATTTCGGCTCGAAGGTCTATTATGGCGACGGCACCCGGCTCGACCTGCTCCGGCTCGCCGGCGGAGGCGACGCCAAGGCCATCCTCTTCTGCCTCGACGGCCGAAGCCCGACCGCCCGGAGGCTCGAGCCGATCCTCGAGGCCTTTCCTCAGGCGGCGGTGTTCGTCCGCGCCTTCGACCGGCTGCATCTGATGGAACTGGCGCCCCTCGACGTCAAATGCACGATCCGCGAAGTGTTCGAGTCGGCGGTGATGATGGGGCGCGAGGCGCTCGCCTTGTTCTGCATCGACGGCGGCGAGGTCGACCGGGTCGAGCAGGAATATCGCGACCGCGATCGCCAGCGCCTCGACAGCCAGACCGCCTCGGGCGACATCCACGCTCTCAAGGAGACGATGTTCGGCCCGGACAATCCGCTGGGCGCTCGCAGCGGCGACGGATCCTGACATCCTCTCCCGTCCTTACGGGAGAGGAGCTTTAGCTAGCCGCCCATCTCCCGCTCCAGGAACGCCTCCACCTCGCCCGGCTCGACCGATCGATCGACAAACGCCTCGCCGATCCCTCTCGTCAGGACGAACGCCATCCGGCCGCCGCTGGCCTTCTTGTCGCCGGCCATCCGCGCGGCGAGGCGCCCCGGGTTGATCCCCTCCAGCCGCGTCGGCAGGCCCGCCTCCTGGAGATGAGCCGCCACGCGCTCTGCCTCATCCCCTCCGCACAGCCCCCGTTCCGCCGAGAAGCGCAGGGCCATGGCCATGCCGAGCGCCACGGCCTCGCCGTGAAGGATGGCGTAGCCGCTCTCCGCCTCGATGGCGTGGCCGAACGTGTGGCCGAAATTGAGCAGCGCCCGGCGCCCCCGGGTCTCCAGCTCGTCCTCCACCACGATCGCCGCCTTGGCGCGGACGCAGGTTTCGATCGCGTGGAGGCGGGCTTCGCCGTCGCCCGCGAGCAGCGCGGCGCCGTTCGCCTCGCACCAGACGAAGAAGCCGGGGTCGCCGATCAGGCCGTATTTGACGACTTCCGCATAGCCGGCGCGAAGCTCCCGCTCCGGCAGGGTGTCGAGCGTCGAGGGGTCGATCAGGACCGCCGCCGGCTGGTGGAAGGCGCCGATCAGGTTCTTCCCAGCTGTCGAATTGATCCCGGTCTTGCCGCCGACGGAAGAATCGACCTGGGCGAGCAGGCTGGTGGGCAGCTGCACATAGGAACAGCCGCGCTTGAGGATTGCGGCGGCGAAGCCGGCGAGATCGCCGACCATGCCACCGCCGAAGGCGATGATCGAATCGCCGCGCTCGATCCCGAGGTCGAGCAGCCGCTCGGTCAGCGCCTCGAGCCGCGCCCAGCTCTTGCTGGCTTCACCCGGCGGCACCGGCACCGGAACGATGTCGAGCCCCGAGCCCGCGAGCCGGCCGCCCTGCGCAGCCCACACATTCTCGTCCGAAACGGCGACGATCCGGCCCCCGCGCGCATGAGGCGCGAGAAGCTCGCCGCCGCGGTCGAGCAGCCCGGAAGCGATCGATATCGAGTAGCTTCGCTCGCCCAGCGCCACCTCGACCCGCCTCATCGGGCGTGCTCCGTTAGCGCTTCGAGGATCCGATCGACGGTGCGTTCGTGCGGTCCGGGGCCGCTTCGCACGTGCAGATGCGCCTCGGAATAGACCGGGTTGCGGACCTCCGCGAGCTCGCGAAGGAAGGGTAGCGGGTCCTTGCCGGCGAGCAGCGGCCGGTGCCCGCGCCGAGCCACCCGCTCAGCCAGGGTCTCGACCTCGGCCTCGAGCCAGATCGCGATGCAGCGATCGAGGATCAGCGCCCTCGTCTCCCCATCCATGAAGGCGCCGCCGCCGGTCGCGATCACCTTGCGACTGCCCTCGATCAAGCGCCGGATCACCCGCCGCTCGCCGTCGCGGAAGCTCGCCTCGCCGAAGCGGTCGAATATTTCCCTGATCTCATGGTCGGCGGCGCGTTCGATCTCCTCGTCCGAATCGACGAAGGGAAGGCCGAGCCGGCGGGCCAGCCGCCTTCCCACCGTCGACTTGCCGACGCCCATCAGCCCGACGAGGACGATCGATCGTTCGGACGGGAGAAGCGCGTTCGCCATTGCGGCAGGGGCTATACAGGGGGGCGGCTCGTGGGGCAAAAGGCCGGCCATGCGTATCTCACCCCCGCCGCGCCGGCGCCGATCCATCATTCCCAAGCTGCTCATCGCCCTGCTTCTCGTCTTCCTGGGCTGGCTGGTCTGGCTCGGCTTCCGCGACACCGAGGTCCCGACCCAGCGGATCGAGCAGGACGTCACCAATGAAGCCCTTGCGGGCTAAGCTCCTCCTCCTGGCCGGCGGCGCGGCTCTGGCCTTCGCCATTCCGGCGGCGGGCCAGCGCGACAAGGGCCCCGAATCGCTTCTGCCCCCGGGCTTCGGCGAGCCGCCCCCGCCCGCGCCCAAGGAGCCGGCTCCCGACACTCCGGCGACTCCTTCGCCGGCGTCACCGGCCCCGCCCTCGCCCTCGCCGGCCCCACCTCGCTCAGGGATTCCGCTCGCGGTCGAGGATTCAGCGGCCGAGGATCTGGAAGCCCTGGCGCAGCAGAACCTGCCTCCGCCGATCGAGATTCCGGAGGCGTCCCGCCGCCCCACCAATCCGGTCGGGCCGCTTCGTCCCGGCAATTGGGGCCTCGGCATCGACGCCTTCGGCAACGCCAACGGCCGTTTCCTCAGCGGCCTGATGGGCCGCCTCAACGCGCCGCTGCCGTCCCGCTGGACCTCGATCCTCCTGCGCCGGGCGCTGCTTTCCGAAGCCTCGGCGCCGTCGCAGGTCAACGAGGTCGACTGGATCGCCGAGCGCGCCTGGCTTCTTCTGCGGATGGGCGAGGCCGACAGCGCGCGGCTGCTCGTCCAGGCGGTCGACGTCGACCGCTTCACGCCGCGGATGTTCAGCGTCGCCGTCCAGACCGCGCTCGCCACTGCCGATCCGGCCGCTCTCTGCCCGCTGGTCGGTCCCGGCCGCAAGGTTTCCGACCAGCCCGTCTGGCCGCTCGCCGACGCGATGTGCGCCTCGCTGGAAGGCGACGCCGCCCGCGCCAGCCAGCTGATCGAGCAGGCGCGCCGGCGAAGCGGCGGCGGCATCGATACCCTGCTCGCCGAGAAGGTGATCGGGGCGGGGACCAACACCCGCCGTGCCGTAACCATCGAGTGGCAGGGCGTCGACGAGCTCAACAGCTGGCGATTCGGCCTGGCCAGCGCCACCGGCCTCGAAATCCCGAGCGAGCTGCTCAACCGCGCCGGCTCCGCCGTCTGGGCCTGGCAGGCGCGGGCGCCGATGATCCCGCTCGAGCAGCGCATCGACGCGGCCCAGCGGGCGGCGACCCTCGGGGTTTTCTCCAATGCCTCGCTGGTCGAGATGCACAGCCTCCTCGCCGACCGCACCGATCCTTCCGAGATCGAGGCCAGCATCGGCGGCCGCCTTCGCAAAGCCTATGTGGGAGGGTCCGTCGGCGACCGGATCGACGCGATGCGCGACCTCTGGGGGGAGGGCGACGACCGTTACGGCCGCTTCATCCTCACCGCCGCCGCGGCGGCGCGCGTTCCGCCCTCGGGCGATTACGGCAATCGCGTGGACGATCTCGTCGCCTCGATGATGAGCGCCGGCTACGATCGAATCGCGGCCGGCTGGGGCGGAGCCGCCGGCGCTGTCGACGGCGACGACGGCCAGCGCGCCTGGTCGATCCTCGCCGTCGGCGCCCCCCGCGCCGTCGTCGATCTCAGCGCGAGCCGGATCGAGGATTTCACCGACAGCGCCGGCAGCCATCGCGGCCGGATGCTGGTCGCCGCTCTGGCCGGCCTCGGCCGGCTCGCCGATCCGCTCCCCTATGGAGTCAGCCCCGCTCCGCGCAGCCGATGGGCCAATATCATCACCGCCGCGGCTCGAGCGAACCAGCCTGGGACCGTCGCTCTCCTCGCCGGAGTCGGGATGCAGACGCAAAGCTGGCGGGGAGTCCCGCCCGAGCATCTCTACCACATCGTCAAGGCGCTGAAGCAGGTCGGGCTCGACTATGAGGCGCGGATGATCGCGGCCGAGGCGATGACCCGGCTGTGAGCGCGGTCGGCGAGGACGGGCAGCTGATCGCCGCCTTCCTCGAGATGCTCGCGGCGGAGGCCGGCGCCGCGCTCAACACCCGCCTCGCCTATGAACGCGACCTGCGCGGCGCCTCCGAGTTGCTGGGGGGCGGGCTCTGTGGCGCGTCGCAGGAGGAACTGAAGGCCCTCGCCGAAGCGTGGCTCCCGCTCAAGCGAGCGACCGTGGCGCGCAAGGCCGCGGCCCTGCGCCGCTTCTACGGCTTCCTTCACGACGAGGGCCTGCGCGGGGACGACCCGTCCGCCGCCTTGCCGCGGCCGGCCGGCGGCAGGACGCTGCCCAAGATCCTCGGCCACGACGCCGTCGGCGCCCTGTTCGCCGAGCTCGATCGGCGGCGCCGCGAGGCTCCGGGCGGGGCCGCCTTCCGGCTCACGGCGCTCGTCGAGCTGCTCTACGGCTCGGGCATGCGCGCCACTGAGCTGGTCTCGCTTCCCCGTCATGCCGTCCACCCGGACAAGCCCTTTCTGATCCTGCGCGGCAAGGGAGCCAAGGAGCGGCTGGTGCCCATATCGGACCGGGCCCGCGCCGCTGTCGCTGAATGGGCGGCCCTGGTTCCGCGAGAGAGCTTGTGGCTCTTCCCCTCCGGTAAAGGGCATCTCAGCCGGGTCCGGCTCCACCAACTGCTCAAAGAGCTCGCCGCCGCCGCCGGAGTGCCGCCCGAGCGCGTCGGCCCCCATGTCCTCCGCCACGCCTTCGCCACCCATCTGCTCGAAGGCGGCGCCGACCTGCGCGCGCTCCAGATGCTTCTCGGCCACGCCGACATCGCCACCACCCAGATCTACACCCATGTCGACAGCCGACGGCTGATCGACCTGGTCAACAGCCGCCACCCGCTCGCGGAGGCGGGCCGCAAGGCGTCGTCCCGGGCTTGACCCGGGATCGATGAACGCGGGCCGGCGAGGAACCCGCCTGCCCCCGTTCATGGATTCCGGCTTTCGCCGGAATGACGGGGGTGATAACCCCCCGCCCGACCATGCCCACCTTCCTCGATTTCGAAAAAGCCATCGCCGAGCTCGACAACCGCATCGGGGAGCTGCGCGAGACCGCCGAGGATTCCGAGCTCAACATCGACTCCGAGATCGGCCGGCTCGAAGCCAAGTCCGATCGGATGCTTCGCGACACCTATGCCCGACTCACGCCGTGGCAGAAGACCCAGGTCGCCCGCCATCCCGACCGGCCGCATTTCAAGGATTATGTCGCGGCGCTCGCGGCGGATTTCATTCCCCTCGCCGGCGACCGCAATTTCGCCGAGGATGCGGCGATCGTCGGCGGCCTTGGCCGTCTCGGCGAGCGCAAGGTCATGCTGATCGGCCATGAGAAAGGCGACGACACCGCCAGCCGCCTCACCCACAATTTCGGAATGGCCAAGCCCGAAGGCTATCGCAAGGCGATCCGCCTGATGGAGCTCGCAGACCGCTTCGGCCTCCCCGTCGTCACCCTGGTCGACACGCCGGGCGCCTTCCCCGGAGTCCAGGCCGAAGAGCGCGGCCAGGCCGAGGCGATCGCCCGCTCGACCGAGGCCTGCCTCGCGCTCGGCGTGCCGATGGTAGCCGCGATCGTCGGAGAAGGCGGGTCGGGCGGCGCGATCGCCATTGCCACCGCCAATCGGGTGATTATGCTCGAGCATAGTGTCTATGCGGTCATTTCGCCCGAGGGTTGCGCCTCCATCCTGTGGCGAACCGCGGAGAAGGCGGCGGACGCCGCCGAGGCGATGCGGGTGACGGCCCAGGACCTGAAGGCCCTGGGAGTCATCGACCGGATCGTCCCCGAGCCGGTCGGCGGCGCCCACCGCAGCCCCGCCGAGGCGATCGCAGCGCTCGGCGACGCGGTGGCCGAGGAGCTGGAAGCGCTCGCCGCCTTGTCGCCGGCCGAGGTTCGCAAGGACCGGCGCCAGAAGTATCTCGCAATCGCCTGATTTATGCCTCCCCATCGAAGATGGGCAGGGGGCCGCCGAAGACGGTGGAGGGGTGACTGGCGAAGTCCCGGGCCATGCCGCCCTCGAACCGCTCAGGCGGAGCCACGTCACCCCTCCACCATGCTTCGCATGGTCCCCCTCCCCATCCTGCGCATTGGGAGGCAAGGGGAACAGTAACCCCATTCCCCCGTTCCTTACGGCGACGAATCGTCCTGTGTGAGGAGTATCCGCAATGAAGATGAAGGCGCTGTTCGCGCTGTCCGTCCCGCTCGCCGCAATCGCTTCCGCCGCCGCCGACGCTCCGGCCTCGGCTCAGGGCCGGACCCGGAGCATCTCGCAGAGCACGGCGGCCACGGCCGCCAAGCAGCATCCGCAGATCGTCGAGGAATTCGGCGGCGAGGAGAACAGCGCCCGGAGCGCCTATGTCCGGCAGGTCGGCGCCCGGGTGACCGCCCAGAGCAACATCGCCGGCGGCGGCGACGCCTTCCGGATCACCACCTTGAACTCGCCGGTGATGAACGCCTTCGCGGTCCCGGGGGGCTATCTCTACATCACCCGCCAGCTCGTCGGCCTCGCCAATGACGAAGCGGAGCTCGCCTTCGTCCTCGGCCACGAGGCCGGCCATATCGCCGCCCGCCACAGCTCGGAGCGCAAGCGGGCGAGCATCCTCAGCCAGCTGCTCGCCGTCGGCCTCGGCGCGGTCACCGGATCGAGCGAGCTCGGCACCCTCGCCGGGCAGGTGACCCAGGGCGTGGTCCTCAGCTATTCGCGCAAGCAGGAGCTCGAAGCCGACGATTTCGGAGTCCGTTACCTCGCCGCGGCGGGCTACGATCCGACCGCCTCGGTCAGCCTGCTCGATTCGCTCGGGGCCGCCACTTCGCTCGAGGCCCGGGCGGTCGGCCGAAACGACGAGCGCTCGGTTCCGAGCTGGGCTCGAAGCCATCCGCTCAGCGCCGACCGGATGACCCGGGCGACCCGGACCGCGCAGGCGACCGGGCGCGCCGGCACCGGCCTCAGGAACCGCGATGCCTTTCTCGCCCAGATCGACGGGATCATGGTCGACGACGATCCCAGGCAGGGCGTGATCGACGGCCGCACCTACACTCACCCGGACCTGCGGCTGCGCTTCGCCGTTCCGGACGGCTACGGAATGCAGAACGGGACGAAGGCGGTCAGCATCGCCGGCCAGAGTGGCCAGGCGCAGTTCGCCGGCGGCCGCTTCGGCGGCGATCTCGGCGCCTATATCGGCGGGGTGTTCAAGGCGATCGTGGGAGGGCAGGCCCAGATCGGCTATATCGAGCCGCGCTCGACGACGATAAACGGCATCCCCGCCGCTTATTCGACCGCCCGGGTCAACACCCAGTCCGGCCAGGTCGATCTCACCGTCTTCGCGTATCGCTGGGATTCCGACACCGCCTATCATTTCGCGATGATCACCCCGGCCGGGAGCGGGCTCGGCCCGTTCGCCGCCATGGTGCAGTCCCTGAACCGGATCAGCCCGGCCCAGGCCGCGGCGATCAGGCCGCGGGTGATCGACGTGGTGACGGTCGGCCCGCGCGACACGGTCGCGACCCTCGCCGCCCGGATGGCCTATAACGATTATAAGGAGGAGCGCTTCCGGGTGCTGAACGGCCTCGGCTCGGGCACGGCGCTTCGGCCCGGGCAGAAGGTCAAGATCGTCGTCTACGGCTCGCGGGCCTGACCCGCAAAGAAAGAGGCGGCGGAACCAGGGTTCCGCCGCCTCCTGTCTTCAAGTCGCGTCAGGCGATTAGACCGCCATGTTGTCCGCGACAGCGTTGAAGGTCGTGCCGAGGTTGCTGCCGATGTTCTGCATGGCGGCAATGGCGGCGACGGCGATCAGGGCGGCGATCAGGCCATACTCGATCGCGGTGGCACCCTCTTCGTTCTTGAAGATTTTGCGAATGATTTTCATTTTCCGGTCTCCTGTTCCAAAGCTTTGGAAGTCCACACTTCCTGCCCCCCCTGTGTCCATTTGGGCGGACTGTGCCTGATTTATTCGAAGGAAGTTTCCAAAAGGTTATCGACTTGCGGGTTTTGCGTAGATCAGCCGGTCGCCCGGGTGACATTGTCGGAAACGTCGCTCCACATCGACGTGGTCTTGCTTGCGACGGCGTTGAGGCCGGCGATCATGGCCAGGACGATGAGGGCGCAGATGAGGGCATATTCGACCGCGCTGGCGGCCTTGATGTCCCGGATCAGCTTTGCAAAGAAGAGTCGCATCGGCCTACCTTTTCACGCCCCGGCATCTCGCCCATCCCCTCTGGATAGGTGGGTTGCGTTAACGGAGTCCTTCCACTGGCCTCGAATCTGCAAAAAAATCCGACACTCCTGGTGGTGGCGGCGGCGCTGGTGGACGGCGCGGGCCGGGTCCTGCTCCAGCAGCGGGCGCCGGGCCGGGCCATGGGCGGGCTTTGGGAATTCCCCGGCGGCAAGGTCGAGGACGGGGAGCGGCCGGAGGCGGCTTTGGTCCGCGAGCTGGAGGAGGAGCTCGGCATCGCGGTCGATTCGGCAGCGCTCAGCCCGGCCGCCTTCGCCAGCGCCGACAATCAGGGCCGCCACATGCTCCTGCTCCTCTATCTGTGCCGGTCATGGCAGGGGGAGCCGAGTCCGCTCGACGCCGCCGCGCTCAGATGGGTGCGCCCGGACGAGATGGCGGCGCTGCCGATGCCGCCCGCGGACGAGCCCCTGATCCCGCTTCTCGACCGGCTGATCTAGGAAGGCCGCTTCAGCGCCTCGGCCAGCGAGACAGTGCCGCTGCCTCGGCGCGCCGGCTTGGGCTGGTCGGGGGAGGGGCTCCAGCCGAGCAGATGGAGGATCTCGAAGCGCTCCGTCGTCTTGTTCCCGGCCGTGTCGAAATCGGCGATGGCGGCGGCCAGTGCGTGCCGGTCCAGCGGCCGCCTGGAGCGAGCGGCGAGGATGTTCGTCGAGCCCATCGCCCTCAGGTCGCGGACGAGGTCGAGCAGCGAGGAGAAGCGGACGTCGACAGGCTGGGAGTCGACCACGGGCAAAGCGAAGCCGGCCCGGGTCAGCAGGTCGCCGGCCGCTCGGACGTCGATCTGCGGATGGACCCGCGCCGCCGCTCCGCCTCGAACGGAGTCCGCGGCCAGCATCGCGCGCCTCAGTCGCGGCAGGCTGCCGGCGCCGGCGAAAGCGCCGAGGAACAGGCCGTCGGGCCGAAGCGCCCGGCGGATCAGAAGCAGCGCGCCCGGCAGATCGTTGACTGTGTCGAGCGCTCCGGCCGAGACGACGAGATCGAAAGCCCCGTCGGCGAAGGGCAGGCGGTCCTCATCCGCCTGGATCCCGCCCGCGGCCCGGGCGAAGGCGCCGCCGGCGTCGCAGGGCGTCACCTCGAGCCCGCGCTCGCGCAGGCGCCGGGTCAGATAGCCGCCGGCGCAGCCCAGATCGAGCGCTTGGCGGAAATCGCGTTTGACGAAGTCGAGCCGCTCGATCAGCTCGTCGGCGACGAGCCGGTGGAGATAATCGGCCTCGGCGAAGCGCGAAGCGGCCCGGTCGCGCCGAAGCCGCCGAAGCCGCCGGTCGAAAGGCGCGTCCTGGCTCATTCGCCTGCGTTAGAGCGGGGCCGCCTTCCCGTCATGCTGAACTTGTTTCAGCATCCAGCGACGAGCCGCCTGGCGGGCGGAGAACTGGACCCTGAAACAAGTTCAGGGTGACGGCAGTGCCGGCGTTTGGCCCTTTCGGCTGAGTTTGAGGATATAGCCTTTGCGGCCCTTGAGGTCGCTTTGCACCGAAAGGTAGAGGTCGCCGCGGTCGTCGGCGGCGATTCCCTGGATGTTGGCGAAGCTGCCGCCGAACAGGGCGACGACATTGAGGCCGTCGTCCGGAGTGTAGCGGAACAGCTTGCCGTTATCGCTGTCGGTGATGAACAATGTGCCGCCGAAGAAGCGAAGCGATTCCGGCGAGAAGCCGGCGCGGTCGGCGATCACCCGGTGGAGGCGGCCGTCGGTGGTCAGCAGATAAAGGACGTTGTCGCGATTGTCGGCGATGTAGAGATTGCCCTTGTCGTCGAAGGCGAAGCTCTCGGGCTTGGCGATATGCCTTTCCGGGCCGAGCAGCACCGAAAGGCTCCCGTCGGCCTTCACCTTCAGCACCCGATGCCCCGGCGCGTCGCCGACGATAAGGTCGCCTTCCGGAGACAGGCCGAGCCCCTCCGTCGAAGGCAGGCCGGAGCCCGGCGCGACCACGGCGGTCGTCCAGCCGAGCCGGTCGGTCCGCCACAGTCCGCCGCGCGTGTCATCGGTGAAATAGACGTTGCCGGCCGGATCGCGCACCAGATCCTCGGGGGAGGCGAGGCCCGCCCCGGAATCGGCGAGGGTCGCGGGCCGGGCGCCGGGCCGCCACGCCCTGACCGCGGAGCCGCCCTCGTCGGCGACGTAGAGGGCGCCGTCCTGCCAGAGCAGGCCGTCGGGGGAGGCGAAGCCGTCCTTCTCGCTCGCGACCATTTCGGCGGTCCAGCCGGGCTCGACCGTGAGCAGCATCGCCTCCTGGTCGAGCTTGCCGCAGCCGGCCAGGGCCAGCGCCAGGGCGATGAGGGTCGATCGGCGCATCGGCTCAGGCTCCCGCGACATGTTCGACGATCGCCTCGCCCGTCCCGGCGAGATCGCGGACGTTGGTGAGCACGTTGGTCGATTCGAAAGCGACGAAGAAGAGCAGTGCGGCCGCCAGCGCCTCGTGGCGCAGGGTCCAGCCGGCGAGCGGCTCGAGCGCCCATTGCTGGGTCCGGCGGGCGACATATTGGATGGCGAGCAGGAGCGCGGCGCCGATCGCGCCCCCGGCGGCGATGTCGAGCGGCGAATGCATTCCGGTGACGATCCGGGGAAGCAGGATCGCCGCCGCGGTCCAGGCGAGCGCCACCGCGCCCGCCTTGCGCGAGGCAAGGAAGATCCCGAGCGAGAGAGCGAGGAAGAAGCCGGCATGGTCGCTCGGGAAGGAGCCGAGATCGTTCTGCTCGACCTCGCCCCGGGTGAGCGCCCGGTAGCGGTTGCGCACCCCGCCGTTCAGAGGCTCCCGGTAGGCGAGCTTGGGAGTCTCGACCAGCCTGCCGTCCTGCAGATGCCAGGCCTGCTGGGCATGGACGAAGGGCCGCGGCTGGAAGAACTGGTCGGCGAGGGTCTTCGTCGTCGCCATCACGAACAGCAGAGAGGCGATCGTGACCAGCAGGGTCGCCCGGCGCCGGCGGATGTCGGCCTCGTCGCGCCCCGACCACCAGGCGTAGACGAAGCAGGCGCCGATCGGCCCCGCCTTGACCAGATTGTTGTCCAGCGGGAGCGAGATCAGGGTGTCGAGCAGCCAGGAGCGGCCGGCGAGGCCGTTCAGGGCGAGATAAAGCCAGTCGCTCAACCTGAGGATCATATCCATGGCTCAGGCCTCCCCGGCCGCGGGACGGCGCCGAAGGCGCTGCCTTATGTCGGTCACGAAATTGACGGCCTCGCGCTCGCCGCCCGGCGGCCGGCCACTCGCCAGCCACAACCCGAAAAGGAAGAGGGGATAGGCGACGACGCCGACGGCGACCCCGCCGACGAGGTCGATGATCGTGCTGCCACTGTCGGGCCCGAGCAGCCGTACCGTCGCCGCCATCGCCGCCGCCGCCGCGAACGGACGGAAGACGTGGAGCCCGAGGGCGAAGGGGTTCTGCTTCGAGTAGCGCGCGATCACCGCGATCCCGGTGGCGAGGACGAGGAAGTTGGCGGCGAAGGCGGCGAGCGCCACCGTCATTGCGTCGGGCCTAAGCCAGGCCGAGCCGGCGACTATGAGTGTCAGGCAGAGCGCGCCGCTCCCCGACATATAGGCCGCGCGGCGGGCGAAGCCGGCCGCCTGGAGCGAGGAGGCGATCACCTTGTAGACGGCGTAGAAGGCGGAATAGACGGCGACGATCCTGAGGAAGGGCGCCGCGGCCACCCATTCCCACCCGAGCAGCAGCGGGATCGCGCTCTCAGCGACCGCGGCGAGGCCGAAGCCCATCGGCGCCGCGATCATCGCATAGATTCCCAGGATCTGCGCCGTGGTGAGCGCAGCGAGCGGCTCGTCGGTGCGCGCCACGGTGACGAAGGTGACCCGGTTGAGCGCCGTCGCGATCTCCTGGGTGAAGATCTCCGACAGGTCCTTCGACACCGAATAGAGGCCGATGACGTGGGGGCTGCTGAAGCGGCCCATGACCAGCCGCTCGATCTGCATCTGCACCGTCTGGGTGACCGCGTGGACGAAGATCCACAGCGACGTTCCGAGCAGCTCCGCCCGCCGCTTCAGCGACAGGCGCGGGCGGAAGGGGTGGGCGATATAGGTGGCGATGCAGTAGAAGCTGCTCTGGGTGATCAGCCCGACGACCAGCGCCCAGTAATTGCGGAACCAGAAGGCCGCGCTGATCGTGACCACGAACGAGGCGAGGCGCGAGCCGATCCGCATCCTCAAGTCGCGCCCAAAGGCGAGCTTGCGGTCGAATTCGACGACTCCGATGTTGGCCAGCCCGAGCACCACGAAGCGAAGCGACAGCACCGCAAGCACCGCGGTCAGGGCCGGCTGGCCGTAGAGATGGCCCATCAGGGGCGCCGTCGCGAGGGCGAGCAGGCCCATGGTCCCGAAGACGATCAGCTGGATCGTCCAGGCCGTGTCGAGATGCTCCCGGTCCCATTCCTTGATCCGGAGCAGGGCCTGCCAGAGGCCAACCGCGCCGAGCAGCTCGACGAGCGCCAGGGTCGCGACGGCAAGGCCGATGATTCCGAAATCCTCGGGATGGAGGAGGCGGGCGAGGATGAAGACCGAGATGAGGCCGATGAAGCGCATCAGCCATTGCATCGTCACGGCGAGGACCGCGCTTCGGTAGAGCGCGTTTCGGGACGTCGGCTCGTTCACCGCCACCGCCTCAGGCCGCCTGCCGGCGCGGAAGGTCGATGCCCGGCGCCGCCGGATTCGGCGCGGGGCGGAATCCTTCCTCCACGACCCGGGCAAGCCGCTTCAACGCGGCGGCGATCGCCGGGAAGGACTCCGGCCCGGCGCTGCCGATTCCGGGCAAGGTCACCACTTCGGCGTCGAAATCCGGCGACATCTGGCGAAGGCGCCATTCGGTGTCGTCGTCGAGCAGGATCAGGGCGTCGGCGCGCTCCAGCTGCGCCGCCGACAGGGCGGTCGAACTGTGCCCGGCGAGATCGACCCCGAATTCCGCCGCCGCCGCGAAGGTCGAGGCGCTGGGAAAGGCGCCGCGCCGGGGCACGTAGCCGGCCGAGACCACTTCCACCGGGAGGCCGGCCAGCCGAAGCCGCAGCAGACGCTCGCCGAAGGCGCTCCGGCAGACATTGTCGCGCCCGACCACGGTCAGCCGAAGCGGGCGCCCCCGGGCCTTGTCCGAAATCCGCCGGACCACGTCCTCGAAGCGGATCCGGTGGCGCCGTCCGCGGCCCGGAAGGCGCTTGCGAAGGGCCTGGCGGGCGCGGTCGCCCAGCATCCGGCGCTCCTCGCGCCAGGGCTCGGGATCGTCCGCCGCCCAGGAATCCGCCGTCCTTCGAGCTGTCGCAAGCATCACCGCCGTCGCCAGGCCCGCCGCCGCCGAGCGCAGCCGCTCGAAGCCGCTCGCCGCCTCGAACCGGTTGACGGCCCGGTCGAACTCGCCGGTGAGGTCCGCCTTGAGGATCCCGCCCTCATAGGCGCAACGGCCCTCGCGCCCGCGCACCGAAAGGTCCCACCAGAGCGCCGGGAAATCCGCTCCGGCGGCGACCGCGAGCGGCAGCGACCCCCAGAAGCGCGGGTTGACCTCGAGCAGCACGTGGCGGCCCGAGCCGCGGTCGAGCCGGAATTCGAACATCGCCACCCCGTCGAGCCGGGCCGCCGCCGCCAGCGGCTCCGCGGCGGCGAGCAGGCCGGGATCGGCAGGCTCGCTCACCCGCATCGTGCTTGCGCCGGTCTCCGAGCTCTCGTGAAGCCGGCGGTGCTGATAGGCGAACAGGATCCGCCCTTCCCGGGCGAGCACCGACAGTCCGACCCCGACCCCCGGAAAGAAGCTCTCGGCGACGCAGCCCTTCCAGGCGCCGGAGCGAAGCTGGCGGTCGAGCTCCGCGGAATCGCGCACCACCCGCGCCGAGCGCTTGGTCTCGATGTCGCCGAGGACGAAGGAAGTGCGCGGCTTGAGCACGAGCGGCAGGCCGAGCGCTTCGGCCAGCTCCACCGCGGTCTCGTCCCCGCCGAGCAGCCGGCCGAGCGCGACCTTCACCCCGTGGCTTTCGGCGAGCGCTCTCGTGTTCGCCTTGTCGCTGAAGATTTCCAGAGCCGCCTCGTTGGCGATGCCGATCCGCTCGCGGCCCAGGGCTCCGGCGTGGTGGCGGAGCATGAACAGGCCGCTGTCGCTGGTCGGGACCACTCGCCGGAAGCCGTGCTCGGCGATCAGCCGGGCCAGAGCCGACTCCCAGGCCTTGGGGTCCAGCGGGTAGGGCGGCAGCCGGTGAGCGGCGGCGATGTAGCGGGATCTGAGCGCCGGCGAAGAGAAATCGGAAGGCGCGGCATGGACCTCCACTCCGCGCCGCCCGAGCGAGCGGGCGATGGCGAGGAAAGCGCGCAGGTCGTCGCCCAGAAGCAGCACCCGGTCCGTCATCGTCCCCGTTTCACCTGAAGTCCTCGGGCGCCCTATGCGCGCCCGGCGGTTCAGATATCCCTAACGGCCGGAGAAGAATAAGCTTCGCATGGATTGATGCCTTGCGCCGGTCGCGCCACACTGGGCTCATGCCCGCCCCGGCCGCCGCCCTCGCCCGTTCCGCGCTCCGCCAAATGCTCGATTTCGCGCTTCCGCCGCGCTGCCCGGGATGCGGAGCGATCACCGGGGAGCCGCATCGTTTCTGCCTCGACTGCTGGCGCTCGCTCGCTTTCCTCGGCGAGCCCTGCTGCGCCCGCTGCGGCCTTCCCTTCGCCTTCGCCGCCGGGGACGAGGCGCTCTGCGGCCGCTGCCTCGCCGAGCCGCCGCCCTTCGATCGCCTCCGGGCCGCGGTCGCTTACGGCGAGGTCTCTCGCCAGGTCGCTCTGAAGCTCAAGTACAGTGGCCGCCCGGGCCTCGCGGCAACCCTCGCCCATTTCATGGTCCGCCACCTCGGCGAAGGGGAGGGCGATGCCCTGCTCGTCCCGGTCCCGCTCCACCGCTGGCGGATCTGGAAGCGCGGCTACAACCAGTCCGCACTGATCGTCTCCTCGCTTTCCCGCCGCACCGGCCTTCCCGCCGAGTTCGACCTCATCCGCCGGACCCGGGCGACTCCGCCGCTGCGCGGGCTCGGCCGGCGCGAGCGGGCGCTCGCCGTGCGCGGCGCCTTCGCGGTGCCGCGCGAGGCCCGCCCCCGCCTCGCCGGCCGCCGGGTCGTCCTCGTCGACGACGTCTATACGAGCGGTGCCACCGCATCGGCCTGCGCCCGGTCCCTGAAGCGCGCCGGAGCCGCCTCGGTGGAAATATTGTGCTGGGCCCGGGTCGTCCCGGCCGACGGCGAGTGAACCTATCGCGGCTCGCTCCGTTTCCCTAGGCGAACCCTTTTAAAGTCAGGAGCTGATGATGGCCCGAGTCGAAATCTATACCAAGTTCGGATGCCCCTATTGCGCCCGAGCCAAGCAGCTGCTCGATCAGAGGGGCGCCGATTACGAGGAATATGAGATCAATTCGGTCCCCGGAAAGCGCGACGAGATGCTCGGCCGCGCCAACGGCCGGACCACCGTCCCCCAGATCTTCATCGACGGCCGCCACGTCGGCGGCTCGGACGATCTCGCGGAGCTCGAGCGCTCCGGCCGGCTCGACTCGATGCTTCAGGGCGCCGGCGCGGAAGGCTGAGGCCGAAGCTCAGCCCCCCAGTGCGGAAGCCGCAATGTCAGGCGGCGGCCCGGCGTCGCGCAGCCGGATGGGTCCGGCGTCTTCGCAAGGTCCGGAGCGGCCGGCGAACGTCACCGTGACCCTGCCGAAGCCGCCCGCGGCGCCGGCCGCCGCCCGGGGACCGAAGGCCGCGGCACTCAGCTCGCCGCGCCCGGTCGTCATCGCGGCCTCGATCGCCCTAAGCAGCGCGGCGAGGCCCTCGACGTCGAGATGGATGAAGACCTCGGTCTCCGCGCCGGCCTCGTCGGCAGTGAATTGCAACGCCATCCGTCCGTCCTCGCCCGCCGCCCGCGCAGGTTGACCGTCAAGCCCCGCGAGCGGCGCCGAAACAGGGCTAGGGCCGCTGGAATCGGATTTGCAAATCCTATTTGCCGACGGGACCCCTCGCGCATTTCCGGCGCCGGGGCGGAGTGCCCGGCCGGAGCCTCATTGCGTGGTCTGGGTGCGCGGCCTGCTGAAAGTGATCGTCACCTGGTCGAACGCGCGCGACGATCCGGTGCTGACGGCAATCCCCCTGCCGCCCGCCGATTCCGAGGTCAGGTGCCCGCGCCCCGTCGCCAGCGCCGCCTCGACCGCCCTGAGCAAGGCGGCAAGTCCGTCGAGGTCGAGGTGGATGAACAGCTCGTCGTCGCCGTCCGGCGCGCCCGGCCTGAGCTCTGGTGCCATCTTACGTCCTTCATGCCGCGCAGGGCGACATTTCCTGGGGTCGTCCGCCGCAAGGAGCGCCGCGCGCCCTCGCCAATCGGACCGCTGTCGTTGCGCCGCGACCTTAGAATGGACGCCGTCCAAATCACAGCGGAATAGCCCCGCCGATTGAAATAATCGTCCACCGCGGCGCGCTCCGCCCGAATCGGAAGGCGTAGACCCCGCCGCCTTTTGCGCATTGGGTTCGGGGGCGGCTTTGCCTATAAGCGCGGGATCCGCCGCCGTGGACAGGGAGCTTCGATTGGCCTCGGCTTACGCCTACCCGTCGCACTCGCTCGCCGATCCCGGCGGGTCCGGAGCTCTGGTCGCGGCGGTCCAGTGGCTTCAGGGGACCCTGCTCGGGACGGCAGCCACGGTGGTCGCAGTGATCTGCGTGGCGACGGTCGGGCTGATGATGTTGTCCGGACGCGTCGACCTTCGCCGGGGTGCGACCGTGGTCCTCGGCTGCTTCATCCTGTTCGGCGCGTCGAGCATCGCCGCCGGGATCCAGTCCGCCGCCGGCAACGATCCCGGGCCCGCGGTCGCCGAAGCGGATCCCTGGGCGCCGCCGCCCGCGCAGCCGCTTCAGCCGCAGCAGCCCGCCGTGCCCGCCGACCCCTATGCCGGCGCCGCGGTCCCGACCCGCTGCACCGCCGAGGAGGCGCTCCGCCTCGCCGACCGTTGCGGCGGCGCGCCGATTCGATGAGGCGCAGGCGCCGGGCGCTCGGCGGCCGTGTAGCCGAAGGTCGCTCCGCCCCCCCCCGAGCCGTATTGGTTGAGGCCGTTCACCGCATAGGGCCGGTCGACCGCGGCCGAGCCGATCCAGGCGTAGGCGTCGTTCGCGGACCTTCGCGAGGCGATTTGGCCAGCGGGATTGTAGGTGAGGGCGAAGGCCTGGTTGGCGCCCGCCGCGGCGAAAGTGTGGCTGAGCTTCTCGAGCCGGCCGGCCGCATCGTAGGAATAGCCGATGGTCGAGCTGGTCCAGCCCTGGCCCATGGCGATGCCCGAGCGGCGGGTCGTAGGTGTTGCGCATTGAGGAACGCGGGAGAGGGGCGCTCGCTTGCCCCGGACCCGCCCCGATCGAAAGGGCGATTAAAATCGGCAACTGTTCGGGTTTCTCCGGTTGTCCGACTGGCCTTCATGCACACGGAAGAACCACCCGAGCCGCTCATCATGGTAGACCATAACTGCATCGTCGGGCTAAGTCCTAAATAAATTCACCTAGTTCCGAACCTGTTTCACAGAAATTCTACGGTAAGGCTCACACTTCCCGCCATTCCTAATTCCTAATTCTATTACCTTATCGTATGGGGCGCCCACCATTCCCTTAACGAGATAATATTTTTCTTGAGCTAAAATCCACACAGTCGCCACTTGGCACTTAAGCTGCTCGCCTGCCTGCTCAGACTTAGCGCCCACAACTGCCAACGTGACTGTACGACACGGCCGGACGGCTTCGCAGCTCAGCACAGCCGTCATTCCTTCACTTGGCTTGGCGCCTGGTCCGAGGAGTACGTCGCGGATCGTCAGGGTCCCTAGTTCCTCGAAAGAGATTTCCAAAATCGAGCTCTCATCCTCGTCGAACGTCCTTACCTTAGGCTGCAGAAATCCGCGTTTAGGCGGATGGAGAGTGGGCAAAACTTCGACGCAGAGTGTGCGGGAGCATACGTTGGGGGATCGTGGGGGCTCTGCCGAGACAGAGGCAGCAACTGCCGCCAAAGAAAATGCCGAAAACATCGCTCGTCCGCTACCTCTAGCAGCCACTATAATCAGGCTTCGCCGCGCAGACTAGGTCATTCGCACGAGAGTCTCGTTTGAGGGCCGCTCCGTGAATCTCGGCGATAGTAGGCGGCGTATACTGGGTTCCGGTCCTAGTCGTCATTATGTCGTCCCGCGATTTGCGAGATGGGGAGAGGCTGGTTCGCCGCCCAGCCGCATCAACCGGGCCTTCTCTGTAGCCGTCCTCGGCACCACCAGTGTGGGACACCTCATGCGCGCCGACTGCACCAACGTGATCCTGCGCTGTATTCACCAAGGCTAATTTGTTACTGGGGGCACAGGACGTGCCGGTTGTGCAACCGTTGCCATTCCAACTTCCAGCCTGCAATCGAACCTCGGCAACACCTTTCATGCCGATGGAGGCTGGAGAAACTTCAATGATCTCCACCCGCTCGCCGCTTGGGGTGCTCAAGTTGGTCAGTGTATCTCTAATAGACTGTCTTGCTGTACTATTATTTGCGTCAGGGCCAGTAAATGCCACCATATACTGTATCGTTATCGGGTCGGCGCCATTTGCAACCCAGATTGCCCTTTTGCCCGTCGCATCAATAGCATTCACAGGATCATTCCCGACATACGCATAGAGATTGTACTGATCGTCATACCCGATCGGATCCGTCTGCAGGAACCGCCCCAGCGTCGGCGAGTAGAGCCTCGCCTTGTAATGCCAGAGGCCGAGCTCGGGGATCCATGTCTGGCCGGTGTAGCCGAACCGGCCCGTATGGCCCGCCCCGGGGTTGCCGGCGGCGTCGGGCTTGGGGATTCCGTATTCGTCATAGGCGTTGATCGCGAGCGGATTGCCGTTGTCGTCGTTCAAGGCGATGATCGAGCCCTGCTGGTCGGCGTGGAGGAAGCGGCGGCGGCCGCGGTCGTAGAGGACCAGAGGCTCGTCGGTGCCGGGGCCGTGGACGTAGGAGCGGGTGGGCTGGCCTGAGCCGTCATATTCCATCACCAGCCTGTCGCCGTCGTAGAGGAAGCGGGTGACGCTCGCGCCGCTCGTCACCTGCCACAGCCGGCCGAGCGGGTCGTAGGCGAGGACCGCGTTCCTCGCCCCCGAGGCCGAGACCAGCCGGTTCTCGGCGTCGTAGACGTAGGTGGTGTTGCCTTTCGGGTCGGTGGTCGAGGTCAGATTGCCGTTGGAGTCGTAGCCGAAGGTCGCCCCGCCCGCCGAGCCGTATTGATTGAGGCCGTTCACCGCATAGGGCCGGTCGACCGCGGCCGAGCCGTTCCACGCTGCCATTCGAGGGTCCAGATCACCTCGAGGTCCGTGCCCCCGGCGACGGCCGTCCATGCCTATTTACAATGAAAGCCCTTGGGTTGAAAATGAAGCGACTTTTTCGCGCCGTATAAATGTGTCGGAACATCGAAGTCGTTATACGAAATCTTACCGGTGATATGATCCCCGGGTTTCACCTTTCTTGCACACTTGGGACAATATCCGGTGTTAAAGGGCCGTATTCCAAACCTCTTTCCTTCTATCTCAATCCATACGTTCGAAGGATCCTGATCTAGTCTTCCAGCAGAGTTCGGCCAATCAGAAGGTGTCAGGCAAACAGCCTTTTGATATTTGTTTATATATTGCAAGACCAGTGATTGGGACTGCGGCAAATCCTCGTAAAAGTACGGAATATCAAAACTGCTTGTCGTATCCTGGGTTACGCAGGCTACCGCTAGAACGCATATGCCAATGACCATCCGCATCAATACACCTCGTCCATCAGATGGTCAGGATTGATAAGAGCTTGGGGTGTACCGCGCATTCTTCTGTAAACCTCCTGCTCTTCCGGATATCCCCAGCGATACGCTACTCGTCCATTGGATCCTTTCTGATGCACGAGGCCAAAAGTGTGAAGCGATTCGTGCCCGACTGCCCACCGCGACATCATAGAATCGCCAGTCCACCCGTCTGAGCGATCTCGGTTGAGCCACATTTTAGAGCCGCCAATTTCGGCCAATGCAACGCCTTTTGCCGTGCCACCCTGACGTACGTAATCGGTGCCGCTGAGCACGCTGGCGATCTTGCCGTCGGAACCGTCGCTAGTGAGGGCAGCAGCACCGCCGCGTAATGCTGTAGCTTGTTGGCGCAACGCAGCACCGCCGGGCCTTCCATTAGCGTCTCTTCTATCGGCTGTACGTTCCATCTTAATCGCGCGAGTGATCATATCTCTCGCAGTTCTCCTCTGCACCCTGTCGAATTTCTGCCACTCGCCATCGGAGAATCCTGCGCCGCGGCCGTAGGTTCCAGTTGGATCACTGCGATTGACGGGATCATTCCCGACATAAGCATAGAGATTGAACTGATCGTCATACCCCACCGGATCCGTCTGCAGGAACCGCCCCAGCGTCGGCGAGTAGAGCCTCGCCTTGTAATACCAGAGGCCGAGCTCGGGGATCCATGTCTGGCCGGTGTAGCCGAACCGGCCCGTATGGCCCGCGCCGGGGTTGCCGGCGGGGTCGGGCTTGGGGATTCCGTATTCGTCGTAAGCGTTGATCGCGAGCGGGTTGCCGTTGTCGTCGTTGAGGGCGATTATCGAGCCCTGCTGGTCGGCGTGGAGGAAGCGGCGGCGGCCGGCGTCGTAGAGGACCAGCGGCTCGTCGGTGCCGGGGCCGTGGACGTAGGAGCGGGTGGGCTGGCCGGCGCCGTCATATTCCATCACCAGCCTGTCGCCGTCGTAGAGGAAGCGGGTGACGCTCGCGCCGCTCGTCACCTGCCACAGCCGGCCGAGCGGGTCGTAGGCGAGGACCGCGTTCCTCGCGCCCGAGGCCGAGACCAGCCGGTTCTCCGCATCGTAGACGTAGGTGGTGTTGCCTTTCGGGTCGTGGTCGAGGTCAGATTGCCGTTGGAGTCGTAGCCGAAGGTCGCCCCGCCCGCCGAGCCGTACTGGTTGAGGCCGTTCGCCGCATAGGGCCGGTCGACCGCGGCCGAGCCGATCCAGGCGTAGGCGTCGTTCGCGGACCTTCGCGAGGCGATTTGGCCGGCGGGATTGTAGGTGAGGGTGAAGGCCTGGTTGGCGCCCGCCGCCGCGAAAGTGTGGGTGAGCTTCTCGAGCCGGCCGGCCGGATCGTAGGAATAGCCGATGGTCGAGCTGGTCCAGCCCTGGCCCATGGCGACGCCCGAGCGCCGCCCGGCCCCATCATAGCCGATCGAGAACACTCCGGGAGCGCCCGTCATCCGGCCGAGGCCGTCGAAGGTGAAATGGCCGTCATAGCCCGAATCCCCGCCCAGCACCGTTCGGTTGCCGTCGGAATCGTAGCCGCTCCACAGGATCCGGCCGAACCCCT
>DASVQS010000015.1:0-25524 GCA_036389015.1 Allosphingosinicella sp.
CCCTCCCCCTTCCGAACGCTGCATCAGGATGACCGCGACCATCGACGCGGCGACCAGCGACTGGAGAATCAGAAGGAAGGTGAACATGGGGGGCTTTCGGAAAAAGGATCAGGGCGCGATCTAGGCGATGCGGTCGTGCCACTCAATCCTCCCCGGCCTTTGCCGGGGAGGGGGACCGCGCGAAGCGCGGTGGAGGGGTTCTAGAGTCAGCAAGACCCCTCCACCATGCTTCGCATGGTCCCCCTCCCCCGGAAATCCGGGGAGGATTTCTCAACTCCTCGCCGCCGCCTCGATGATCGGGACGAACTGGGCGGCGGTGAGGCTGGCTCCGCCGACGAGGGCGCCGTCGACGTCCTCGACCGCGAACAGCCCGGCGGCGTTGCCGGCATTGACCGAGCCGCCGTAGAGGATCCGGATCCGGCCGCCCGAGTCGCCGAAACGGTCGACGAGGGCGCGGCGGATGAGCGAATGCATGGTCGCGACGTCCCCGGGGCTTGCGACCTTGCCGGTGCCGATCGCCCAGATCGGCTCATAGGCCAGGATCAGCCCGCCGTCGCCGCCCGGATCGGGGAGCGAGCCGGCGAGCTGGGCGCTCACCCGTTCGGCCGCTCGGCCGGCGGAGCGTTCCTCGTCGCTCTCGCCGACGCAGACGATCGCCTGGAGCCCGGCCGCCAGGGCCGCTTCCGCCTTGCTTCGGACCGTCGAATCGCTTTCGCCGGCCTCGGCCCGGCGTTCGCTGTGGCCGACGATGACCAGCTTCGCTCCGGCTTCCTTCAGCATCGCGGCCGACACCGCGCCGGTATGGGCGCCGCTCTGCGCCCAGTGGCAGTCCTGGGCGCCGATGGCGAGCCCGCCGGCGCGAGCGGCGGCCGGGGCGATCAGGGTGAAGGGCGGGCAGATGGCGACGTCGGCTCCCCCGGCCCTTCGCGCCGCCTCGGCGATCGCCGCGATCTCGGGGAGAGCGGCGAGGCCGCCGTTCATCTTCCAATTGCCGGCGACCAGCTTGCGGCGGACGTGCATGTCGGTTCAATCCCCTGAGCGCGAAGCGCCGGCGCCTAGCATCGAGCGAGGGCCAGTGCCAAGCTTGCCCGCGCCCGGCGGCGCTTCTATGACCCGCGCAAACCATCGCAGGACCTTTGACAAGATGCTCTCCATTTTCCGCCGCGGCTTCATGGCGAAGATCATGCTCGTCATTCTCTTCGTCGGACTGCTCGCGATCGTCCTCACCGGCTTCGGAACCGGCGGCATGGGCGGGCTGGGCGGCCTCGGCGGGCTGGGCGGCGACACCGTCGCCCGGGTCGGGGGGGAGCGCCTCACTTCGCAGAGGCTGACCGACGAGACCCAGCGCCAGCTGACCCGCATCCGCACCCAGCAGCCCGAGCTCGATATGGCGGCCTTCCTCCGGCAGGGCGCGCTCGAGGAAGTGCTCGATCAGGTCATCGACCTCACCGCCAGCGCGGTCTTCGGCCGCCAGCATGGCCTCAGCGTGTCGCGTCAGATGATCGACCGCGCGATCGCGTCGATCCCCGAGTTCCACGACCTCACCGGCCGCTTCGACGAGGCCACGTTCCGGCGGGTCCTCGCCTCCGAGAATCTGACCGAGCAGCAGGTGCGCGAGGATTTCACGACCCGGCTGATCCAGCGCCAGCTGCTCGGCCCCGCCGGCGGCTCCGCCTACGTCCCGGCCGCCGTCGCCAACCAATATGCCTCGTTGCTGCTCGAGACCCGAAGCGGAATCGTCGGAGCGGTTCCGTCGGCGGCGATGGGGCCGGGCGCGGAGCCGGGCGAGCCCGAGCTCGCCGCTTTCTACAAGAGCAACCGCGCCCGCTACACCATCCCCGAACGGCGGGTGATTCGCTACGCCGTCTTCGGCGCGGAGAACGTGGCCGCGCAATCGCAGGCGACCGAGGCCGAGATCCAGGCGGCCTATCGCGCCGACCCGGCCTATGCGGCCCGCGAGACCCGCCGGCTATCCCAGGTCGTGCTCGACGAGGCCGCGGCCCGGGCCGTCGCCCGAAAGGTCGCGGCCGGCGCCAGCTTCGCGGCGGCGGCGGCTCAGGCCGGGCGGAGCGCGTCCGACATCGCCCTCGGAGTCAACGGCCGCGAGGAATATGCCGCGAAGAGCTCGCCCGCCGTCGCCGATGCCGTGTTCAAGGCCGCCAAGGGCGCCACGGTGGGGCCGATCAAAGGTCCCTTCGGCTGGCATGTGGTCAAGGTCGACGATGTCATCGTCTCCACCGCCAAGCCGCTCGCCTCGGTCCGCTCCGAGATCGCGAGCCAGATCCAGCAGCGCAAGGCCGCCAACGCGCTCAACGAGCTCGCCTCGAAGATCGAGGATTCGGTCAGCGACGGGTCGAGCTTCGACGAGATCGTCGCCGCCCGGAAGCTCGCGGTGAAGGAAACCCCGCCGGTCACCGCGACCGGGACTGCGCCGGAGATCGCCGGCTGGACCGCGCCCCCCGAACTCCAGCCGCTGCTCGAAGGCGCCTTCGTGCTCGAGCCGGGCGAGGACCCGGCGGTCGAGACCATCCAGGAAAACCAGCGTTACGCGCTCGTCGCCGTCACCCGCGCGGTTCCCGCCGCGGCGCCGCCGCTGGCCGCGATCCGCGACCGGGTTAAAGCCGACCTGATCGTTCGCCGGGCGTCGGAACGCGCGCGGGCGGTGGCAAGCTCGATCGTCGCCAGGATCAACGCCGGGACTCCGCCGGCCCAGGCCTTCGCCCAGGCTCAGGTGAAGCTGCCCGCGGTCCAGACCCTGACCGCAACCCGCCGCGAGATCGCCCGGGCCAACGCCCAGGTGCCGCCGCCGATGGCGATGATGTTCAGCCTCCCCCGAGGCAAGGCGCGCCTGCTGCCGGCGCCCGACGGGCGCGGCTGGTTCGTCGTCTACCTCGACAGGATCGTCCCCGGCGACGCGAGCAAGGAGCCCGGCCTCATTCAGGCGGTCCGCGCCCAGTTCGGATCGATCATCGGCGAGGAATATGCCCGCCAGTTCAACAATGCGATCCGGGCGGGGCTGAAGATCGAGCGCAACGACGAGGCCCTGCGCAAGCTCAAGAGCGATCTGATGGGTCCCGGCGCCGGGCAGTGACGAGGGCTTCCGGGGCATCGGCCCGATGATCCTCGTCCTCGACAATTACGACAGCTTCACCTGGAATATCGTCCATTACCTGCGCGAGCTCGGCGCCGAGGTGCGGGTCGAGCGCAACGACGCCCTCACCGCGGCCGAGGCGCTCGCCAGCGGGGCGTCGGCCTTCCTGATCTCGCCCGGACCGGGACGGCCCGAGGCCGCCGGGGTCTCGCTGGCGCTGGTCGCCGCCTGCGCCGAGGCGCGGCGGCCGCTGCTCGGAATCTGCCTCGGCCACCAGGCGGTGGCGCTGCATTTCGGAGCCCGGGTGGTGCGTTCGGAAGCGGTCATGCACGGCAAGACCTGCGCCGTCCGACACGACGGCACCGGCCTGTTCGAGGGTCTCCCCTCCCCGCTCACCGCGGCGCGCTACCATTCGCTGACCGTCGCTGCGGACAGCCTTCCGGAGTGCCTCCCCGCCAACGCGGCCGCGGACGACGGCACCGTCCAGGGGCTTCGCCATTCGAGCCTGCCGATCCACGGCGTGCAATTCCACCCCGAGAGCATCGCCAGCGAAAAGGGCCATCGCCTGATCGAAAATTTCATCAGAATCGCGCAACGTTCCGCCCCCGCTTGACACCCCCCGTAACGTTCCCTACACGTTCATCGTTCGTTTCTCAGGGGACCCGAAATGCTGACGCGCAAGCAGAGTGAGCTTCTGACCTACATCCAGGCCCGCCTCGCCGAGAGCGGAGTCTCGCCTTCGTTCGAGGAAATGAAGGAGGCTCTGGCGCTCAAGTCCAAGTCCGGAGTCCATCGGCTCATCTCGGCGCTCGAGGAGCGCGGCTTCATCCGCCGCCTGCCCAACCGGGCGCGCGCGCTCGAAATCCTTCGCATGCCGGATTCCCAGGCCGGAATCGCCGCTCCGCCCAAGGCCCCCGCCGCCGCGCCGCAGGCCGCCAACGACGTCATCGACCTTCCGCTCCACGGCCGGATCGCCGCGGGCCAGCCGATCGAGGCGCTCGAGGGGCAGACCAGCCTTCCGGTTCCTGCCGCGCTGCTCGGCCCGGGCGAGCATTATGCGCTCGAGGTGGCCGGCGACTCGATGGTCGATGAAGGCATTCTCGACGGCGACTATGCCCTCATCCGAAAGACCGACATCGCGCGCGACGGCGAGATCGTGGTCGCTCTGATCGACGACAATGAGGCGACCTTGAAGACCTATCGCAAGGAAGGCCAGATGGTCCGCCTCGACCCGGCCAACCGCCGCTACGACCCGCAGCGCTACCGGCCCGAGCAGGTCCGCATCCAGGGCCGCCTCGCGGGGCTGCTCCGGCGCTACTGAGCTTTGAACTCCCTCTCCCTGCAGGGGTGAGGGGCAGCCGCGAAGCGGCAGGGTGAGGGCAGAGCGGACGTAGGCTTGCCCTCGTCTCCCGCTCGCTGCACGAGCCGGCCCCTCCTCTCCCCTGCGGGAGAGGAAGAAAGAAGGAGCATCAGCCATGGCACGCTTCAACTATGTCGAGCTTCCGGTCGCCGACACCGGCGCCGCAAAGGCCTTTTACGAAGCGGCGTTCGGCTGGAGCCTGACCGATTTCGGCCCGACCTACGCCGCGACCACGACGGGGGACACCGACATCGGCCTCCAGGGCGATCCGGCCGAGGCCGGCAAGGCGCCGCTGCCGGTGATCGACGTCGCCGACCTCGAGGCGGCGCTGGCCTCGGTGGAGGCCGCGGGCGGCCGGATCGTCCGACCGATCTTCGCCTTTCCCGGCGGCCGCCGCTTCCACTTCCTCGATCCGTCGGGCAACGAGCTTGCGGCGGTGACGGCGGATCATTGACTTGAATCTGACGGCATCGATGGCTTGCGTAGGTTTCGCACGCTTCATCGGCCCCGCAGCGCGAAACGACGAGTTCCCCGGCGAAGGCCGGGGTCCAGCCATTCGGCGCACGACCTGGGTCCCGGCCTTCGCCGGGATGCGCCGCGGCGCAGTTGCAATCCGCCGCGTCCGCCCCTAGATGGCCGCTTCGCCGACAGGCACGGACGCATAGCTCAGTTGGTAGAGCAGCTGACTCTTAATCAGCGGGTCCCAGGTTCGAGCCCTGGTGCGTCCACCACCTAATTGCTGGCCTGGCCGGCCCCTCCTCCTTACGCTGAAGTAGAAACGCGATCCCGGCCCGGAGCAGGCCGGCCTTTCGGAGGCGCTTTGATGTTCGATGTCGCTCATGCCGCGGCGGCTTTCGTCAGGACTCGCGCGCTCCGGATGCTGCTGCGTTCCCGGGGCGCGATCGACCGGCACCAGCAGCGCGCCTGCGCCCGCCTCGTGGCGGACGCGCGATCGACCATCCCCTTCTATCGCGACAAGGGTCCGGATTTCGAGGACATGCCGGTGATCGACAAGGCGACCCAGCAGGCACGCTTCCACGAGTTCAACCGGCCCGGGATCACGCTCGACGAGGCGGTCGGCGCACTGGCGTCCGGGCAGGACACGGTCCGAGGCTGCTTCGTCGGGCAGAGCACCGGCACCAGCGGCAATCGCGGCCGCTTCGTGATCTCGCCGGCCGAGCGCTTCGCCTGGCTCGGAACGATCGTCGCCAAGGCGGTCCCCGACGCGCTGATCCGGCAGCGGCGGGTGGCGCTCGCCCTTCCCGGCTTTTCGGCCCTCTACAAATCCGCCTCGAGCGGGAGCCGGATCCGGCTCGCCTTCTTCGACCTCGCGCTCGGGGTCGATTCGTGGCGCGACGATTTCGTCGCCTTCGCTCCGGAAGTGCTGGTGGCTCCGCCCAAGGTGCTTCGCCGGCTCGCCGAGGACGGCGCGCTCGGCGGAGTCGAGCCGTTCAGCGGCGCGGAAGTGCTCGACCCCGTCGATCGAGAGATCATCGAGCGCGCCAGCGGCCGGCGGGTGCGTGAAATCTACATGGCGACCGAAGGGCTGTTCGGAGTCGGCTGCCGGCACGGGACTCTTCACCTCGCCGAGGATGTGGTCCGGTTCGAGTGGGAGCAGGTCCCCGGCAGCGCGCTGGTCGTTCCGGTCGTCACCGACATGGTGCGCCGCGTCCAGCCGATGATCCGCTACCGGATGAACGACCTCCTCGAGCTCTCCGCTTCCTCCTGTCCCTGCGGCTCTCCCTTCCAGGCGATCGAGCGGATCCACGGCCGCATGGACGACGTGTTCGAGTTCGACACGCCGCGGGGCCGGGTGATGGCGACCCCCGACGTGCTTCGCAACGCCGTGATCGACTCCGACCCGAGGATTCGCGACTTTCGGATCATCCAGAAGGCCGACGGACGGGTGACGGTCGAGCTCGACGAGTCGCTTCCGGAAGAAGTCCACTCGGCGGTTCGAAGCGCGGCCGAGCGCGCCCTCGCCCGGCTCGGGGCCGAGCCCGCCGTGACCACCCTTCGCGGGATCGCCCCCCGATTCGATCGCAAGCTCCGCCGGGTCGAGCGCGAGCGGGGCTAGAGCTCCATCGTCAGCGAGCGCTCGCTCTCCGGCTCGGCCAGGCCGTTGGCCAGCCGCCAGATCGTCGGGCCCATGACGTCGAGGGGACCGGTGGCATAAAGCGGCGCCTCGCCGCCGCGCCACTCCTGCTGAAGGCGAAGAATCCGGCGATCCTGGGTCAGGACGGGAAGGTGGAAGGCCTTGAGCACGATCCGCTTCAGCCACGCCGGAGCGCGGCCGCGCCGGGTGGCGAAATGCGCCCACGGGCGGGTCAGGCCCTCCGCCTCCGGCCCGAACACGACGGCGACCGAGAGCTTGAGCTCGCGGTCGCCCTCGAACGCGACCTCCGCGATGCTCGGCGGGTACAGGCGGCCGACGCTGCGCACGCGCTTGCCTTCGAGGAGCCGGGGCATCAGCCCCGCCGGAGTCGAGCCCTCGTGATAGACGGCCTCGGCCCCCCACGGCCCCGAACGGACCGAGACCTCGACCGGCCGCCGCCGGTTCGGCGATCTCACCATCCAGGGATGGACGTGGTGGGGATGGGTCGGATCGAGGTGATTTTCGATCGCGTCGAGCAGACCCGAGGGACTGGCGGCAAGCGGCCACCAGAAGCGGTCCAGGGCCTCGTCCTCGAAAGCGGGCGGCAGCCTCGGAAACGGCCGGGGCTCGGCGGCCAGGCTCGTCCAGACCAGGCCGGCCCGCTCGACGCAGGGAAGCGCTTTCGCCGGGGCGCCGGGCAGCGCTGTGCCGGGCACCGCGAGGCAACGGCCGCCCCGTCCGAACCGCCAGCCGTGATAGGGGCAGACGACGGTCCCGCCCTCGACCCGTCCGAGCGACAGCGGGGCGCCGCGGTGCGGGCATCGGTCGTCGAGGATGAACGGCCCTTCGGAATCGCGCGCCACGACGAGCCGCCGCCCCATCAGCCTTGCCGCCGTCGGCCTCGACCCGACCGCCGGGGAGAAGGCGACCGGGTGCCATCCCGATTCGACCGCGGCGGGCCAGCGGCTCACCATCCCCTCGCGACCATCATCGGCACGACCAGCCGGCTCAGCGCGAAGCCGAGAGCCTCCACGGCCCCGCGCCGCGCCGGCGACAGATGCGCGGCATGATAAGCGTTCCATTCTATGACTCCCCGAGCGCCGCGCATCCGCTTGAAATGGGCCGCCCCCGCCGAGCCGTGAAGCCGCCAGCCCGACTGGAGCGCCCGCTCCATGAACATCCAGGTCGCGATCCGGTACAATCCTTCGCGCTTCGGCCGGGCCGTGTCGTAGCCGACCACCGGAGCGGTCATCGTCCCTCCCCGCTCCCACATGCCGGCGACCGCCATGATCGTGCCCGCCTCGTCGCGGGCGACTCGATAGGAGATCATCCCCGACCGCGCCGAAGCTTCGATGAACCGGGGCGTCAGGGCCGGATTGAGCGCGGAATATTTGCCGAGGTAGAGCATGGCGTACAGCTCCGCGATCCGCCCGGCGTCGGCCGCTTCCACGCGCTCGAGGTCCGCGAGGAGGAGCGGCGAGCGGGCGACGAGCCGGCGGTCGTTGGCATAGTCGCTCCGACGGGTCCAATCGCTCGCGAGATCGTCGACGACCCAGATCTGGCGGCTCGGGACGAGGATCCAGCCGTCGGCGACGAGCGCCTGGCACAACCCCGGCGAGGACCAGTCGTCGACCGAGCGAATCCCCAGCAAATGATCCGGATGAGCGCCGGCCAGCGCCCGGCGAGCGGCCGTCACCCCTTCCCCGCGCCAACCGTCGTGGAGGTTGGTCGACAGCAGCCAATTGTCGAGGTGGACGATCCGGTTGATCCGAGCGGCCCTGAGCAGCAGGCCGAGCGCGGCGAGCGCGGCCCGCGACGGCCCGGAAAGCCAGCCGAAATCGAGCAGGTCGAGCTCGGTCCGGGCGTAGAGGACATAGGCGCTGTGCGGGCTGCACACGTAGCTTCCGCCGATCGCTCCGTCGTCCACCGTGACCGGCATGGTTCGCCCGGCGACGTCCATCGCCGACAGCCGGCAGGAGACGTTCGACACCATCGCGGTCGCGCCATGGCCGGCCATTTCGCGGAGCATCCCGGCGGTCACGCGAAGTCCTCGCCATTCCATTCGATGTCGTCGGTCGTCTCGCTGGCGGGGCTTCGGAGCCTCGCGAGCCCGGCCAGCGCGAAGCGCGCCGCGTCGAGCAACACTCCGGCGACGGGCAAGCGGTCGCCGCGCCTTCCCACCGAGTCCCGCCCTTCGCGCCAGACCGTCCGCAACCGCGCCAGGGATCCGCCGGCGATGGCCGCGGGGAGCCCCATCAGCACCATCGCCGGCGACAGGTATCGCACCGTCCCCGCCGGCGGCGGAACCAGCTCGCTCCCGCCGAGGATGGCCCGTGCCAGCCCCGGCGAGGAGTCCGCGAGATGGATCCCGCTGACCGCGCGGGGATTGCACTCGATCGGCGCGACCCTGCCGTCGGGCCGTACGATGACGTCGTAGGAGAGCTGCCCGTCGCCTCCGACCGTCGCGGTGATCCGGCGCGCCATCGCGACGATCGCGGGCGAGTCCACCGCTTCGAAGGCATAAGCGGCGGAACGGCCGTGCCTGAGGACTGGACGGTAGACGATGCAGGCCACGAGCCGGCCGGCCCGGATCGCCGACCAGACGCAATGCTCTTCCCCCGCCAGACGTTCCTGAGCGACCCAGCGTCGTTCGTCCGAAGCCGGAAGGGCCGCCGCCGCGCCGGGCGCGGGCCCGACCATCGTGCTCGCGCCGAACCGCGAGAATTCGGGCTTCAGCACCAGGTCGGCGGCGGCGAGCGGCACCCGCTCCGCGTCGGCCGCCGAGGCGATCGTCCAGGTGGCCGGCGCTTCGACGCCGGACTCGAGCGCAAGCTTGGGGAAGCTCGCCTTGGAGTGGAGCCTGCGCAGCGCCGCGGTCGAGGGCGCGTACAGACGGTCCGACCAGCCGTCGAGTTCCGCCGCCGCCGCGAGCCAGAACACCTCCTCGCAGGTCGGGACGATGAGATCGAAGCGCCGCGCGAGGCCGCTCAGACGGGTCCGGAACCGAGCGAAGGCCCGCCGCGGCGGCGGAAACCGGAGGATCTCGAAGCCCGGCCTCGACAGCGAAGCGGCGAAGGGCCGAACCGAATCCGCGAGCGCCACGTCGCATCCCGCCGCTCGGAACGATCGCGCCAGGTCCAGCGCGACCGGCGCCCGGGCACCGGTGACCAGGACCCGGGTCACGCTCCCTCCCCGGCCGCGCGCTCGGCGCAATGCGAGGGGGTGAGAAGCATGTCCCCGTTGCGTGCGTGCAGCCGGTGGAGCTTCGCCAGGGTCTCCCGGCCCGAGGCCGCGTCGCCGAGCAGCATCGCGGTGAGTCGGAGCGGAGGGCGGTTCTCGCGGATCGCCCGCGACGACCACGCCGAGTCGGCGACGAGGAAATGCAGTCCGCGCGGCTCGCGCAGCACCACTCCCCAATGGCCCGGGCAATGGCCGGGCAGCGGCACCGCCACCAGCGAGCCGTCGCCGAGAAGATCGGCGCCGGAGTCGAAAGGCAGTAGATCCGGGCTCAGGGCAATGGACGGCCTGTCCTCGAAAAACGCGCAGCGCCTCGGCAGGTCCGGCGGAAGCAGGCCCAGCGGAGTTCCGGCGGCGAGCGCCCTGACTCGCCCCCGGCCCCAGACTCGGCGAAGCCCCGCCTTCGAGCAATGGACTGTCGCATTTGGAAATCTCGTCAGCCCCGACGCGTGATCGCCGTGGAAATGCGAGAGGATTATGTGGCGGACGTCGGCGGGATCCGTGCCCTCGGAGGCGAGCCGGTCGGCGACCGGCGAGGAGATTTCGGGCGGAGTGAGCCACCGGTACAGGCGCTCCGGAAAGGGCCGGGTCGCCTCGAGGAAGGCCGGATCGTACCCCGTGTCGAAGAGGATCAGTCCTTCGACGGGATGCGAAATCAGGGCGACCAGGGCCGGGAAGGTCGCCGGCCGCCAGGAGCCGTCCCGGATCGTGGCGATCTCGGGATGACGGCACGATCCCGTGCCGACGATTCGAAGCCCCACTTCCCTCATCGCGGCACCGCGTGGGCGAGCATGTCCGACGGGCCGAACCTCGGCCTCCAGCCGAGCAATGCCTCGGTCTCCCCGAGGTCGAAGCTGCGCGACCAGGACAGGCTGGCGACCGAGTAACGGGTAAGCGGCGGCTCGCGCCCGACCGCCCTGCCGGCCAGCTCCGCCGCCGATGCCAGAGCGTGCAGAGCCGGTTCGGGAAGGTGCGCGATTCGAAGATTGATGCCCAGGCGCTCGGCCAGGGCCTTCGCCATCTCGACGATGGCGATCGGCTCGCGGCCGGCGACATTGGCGACTCCCGTGGTCGAGCCCAGGGCCGCCGACGCGAAGGCTTCGGCGGCGTCGCGAACGTCGGTGGGATGGAAGAGGGCCGTGCCGCCGTTGCCGACGGGGAGAACGCCCCGCGCGAGCACCCGCATGAGTCGGGGCAGGATCGCCTTGTCGTCCGGGCCGAGGACGGCGGAGGGCCGAAGAACGATCGTCGCCATCCGGCGCTCGTTCATCACGATCCGCTCCGCCTCGAGCTTGGTCCGGGCGTAGGAATTGGCCGGCCGCGCCGCCGGGGCGGATCGGCTGCGCAGGCCCGTGCGGTGCCGGCGCTCGCTGAAGATGGCCGGAGTCGAAGCGTGGACGAAGCGGGTCGCCCCGCCTCGCGCGGCCGAGTCGAGCAGGCGCTGGGTCGCGACGACATTGTCGTTCCGGAAGCTCGCCGGCCTTCCCCAGGGCGAGGAGCGGGCCGCCAGGTGAATCACGACCGGCGAGCCCGCCATCAAGGGAGCGAGGTCGTCGCGCACGAGGTCGAGCGGGAGGAACGTCACCCGCCCGCCGGCGAGCGCCTCTCCGGCCTCGACATCGCGGCCCGACGCGACGACGTCCACGCCGCGCGACGCAAGCAGCGGCACCAGGGTTCGGCCGATTCCGCCGGTCGCTCCGGTCACGACGACCTTCACCACCGGACGATCGCCCCGCCCAGCGAAACCCCCGCCGAGGAGCCGACGAGGAGCGACGCGGACCCGGGGCTCAGCAGCCCCCCGCGCCTGGCCACCGCGAGGGCATGCGGAAGGCTGGAGGCGATCCGGTTGCCGAGGGTCGGGAAGACATTGACGATCCGGCCCGGGTCGCCGCCCAGGGCCCGGCCGAGATGGGCCAGCGCCGGCGCGGACGCCTGGTGCGGGATGATGGTGGCGAGGTCGTCCGGCCCGAGGCCGGAGTCCGCGAACAGCCGCGCCATGAACGGCGGGAAGCGCCGGGCGGTCACCTTGAAGAGCGCGATCCCTTCCATCCGGAAGCGGCTTCGGGCGAGGAAGCCGGGGAGATCCTCATGCGGGCTCAGCCGGGTTCCGCCGGCTTCGAGCCGGCACAGATCGGACTGGTCGCCATAGGTCTCGAAACGCGAGGCCAGGATCCTGGACGGGCCGCCGGCCTCCAGGGCCACGGCGGCGGCGCCGTCGCCGAAGATGGCCGAAGCTTCCAGGTCCTCATGGTCGAGCGCCGCCGAAGCGATGTCGGCCGCGAAGACCAGCACCCGCCGCCACCCCTTCGTCGTCATCCCGGCGAGGGCGTGATCGACCGCGGGGAGAAACGAAAGGCAGGTGGCGTTGATGTCGAAGGCGGGTATGCCCGATTCACCAAGCCCCAGCCGGCGCTGAACCAGCGGCGCGGTTCCCGGAATCGGCTGCTCCATCACTCCGCAGGCGCCGATCAGGGCGTCGATCTGCCCGAGCTCCCAGCCGGCGTCGGCCGCGGCGCGCCTCGACGCTTCCGTCGCCATGAAGCTGCTGGTCTCGGTCGCCGAGGCATAGCGCCTCTCCCTGATCCCAAGCCTGAGAGTGGTTCCGGGCTCGCGCCCGTGCCTCAGGTCGAGCTCGTCGGAGGTCACCACCGTCTCCGGCTCGTACGTGCCTGCACCCGCCAGCGTGAAACCGGTCGAAAATGGGCTCATGCTCTGTTCCATGAAAGGGGTCGTACCACGTAATTAAACAGTGTTCAATAATAATTTTACATTGTTCAATATATGGGCCGCAGGATCGGGCGGTGCGGTGGGGCCGACCATAGTCGCCAAGCGGCCTTGGGGGGCAGCGCGTTTGCGGCGGGCTGCGCTGAAGGCTAGCCGGCCCCGTCCAGCTCGAGCCATTGCTCGAAAAAACCGCCATAGCCCCGCTCCGGGTCGACGAAATGGATCTCGTAGATCCACGACCGCGAGTGGCCGTTGCGGTCCGGGGCGGCCAAAGGCGAGCGGTTGCCGGGATGCAGGTAATTCTCGCCGAGCTCGCCCTGGACGATCTCGTGCGGGAAATTGCCGATCAGATGTCCCGCATGCCAGTTGGCGTAGGCATATCCGTTCGCCCGGGCGGTCTCGACGGCGAGCTCGTACATGTCGGCTCCGGTGACATGCTCGCGGTTCGCCTTGAAATAGTCCCGGCCTGAATACCAGGCCGCCTCGATCGCGTCCCGGAGCCGGATCTTCTCGGGATCGCCGCCGATCACATAGGTCCGGCCGATGTCCGCCTCCCAGGATTCGAACATCGGGCCGAGATCGACGAACACCATGTCGTCGGCTTCGATGAGCAGATCGGGCGGGCTCGCCCCGAAGGTCGAGAGCGTGTTCGGTCCCGCCCTGACGATCCTTTTGTGCCAGTGCTTGAAGATGCCGAACATCTCCTGGCCGAGCGACTGGATCTCCTTGCTCAGCTGAAGCTCCGACACGCCGGCGCGAAACAGGCCCCTGCCCTCCGCCGCGCGAAGGAGGTCCATGGCCATGCTGTGGGCCTGGAGCAGCTTGGCGTGGCGCTCGGGAGACTCGTCGTAGCTATAGTCCATCAAGCCACCTGTCCGACCCGGCCCCCTTCCCGCGGTTTAGGAAATACGAGCGTGGCGGCGCAAGGCCGGCGGCTTTCCTATTTTCGTCCTACCGCGCGGACCGCTAGGTGAGCCGCCGCCCCGCCCAGATGACCCGGCCGATGACGGCCAGCGTCGACAGTTCGATATCCTTCCATTCCGGATAGGCGGGGTTGTCGCTCGTGATCGTCGCCCGGGCGGCGAACGGGTTGATGGCGAGGCGCTTGACCATCAGGGTCTCGTCGCGGCGCAGGACGTAGATTCCGTCGCGGAGCCGGTCGCCCGCGTCCGCGCCGTCGACCAGGATATCGTCGCCGTCGGCGAGAGTCGGACTCATCGAATCCCCCTGCACCCTGATGAACGACAGATGGTTGGTGCTGCCTTTGCAGAGGCCGCGCAACCACTTGGGATCGAAGGCGATATGGGAGACGGCGGCCTCCGATTCGTTGATCGCCCCATGTCCGGCCGAAGCCCCGACGTCGAGCCGGGGAACCTTGACCATCTCGTCGGGCGAATCGTCGTCCGGGCGGCCCGCGGGCCCGCCGAGCAGGGTTTCGCTTACGCCCAGGTAGCGGGCGATCGTCCGGCGGTCGTCCTCGTCCAGCTTGCGCGGCGTGCCACGCTTTATGAACTGCTGGATGTAGGCGGGATTCTTGCCGATCAGCCGCGACAGGCCGGCAAAATCCTCGCCCCGCTCCTTGAGGAGACGCATGAGAGTTTCGCGTGGGTCGGGTCGGTCCATAGCTTCTTGTAGCGACAGGAATTGTCCTAGACAAGTAGGAATTGTCATGGAAGAATAGGAATTCACCGATTCGGAGTTCCGCCGTGATTCTCGACCTCATCGACCGCTATCTTCGCAGCTCGAAAACCTCTCCTTCCAGGCTCGGCCGGGACGCCGTGGGCGATCCCAATTTCGTGATGAGCCTCCGCGACGGCCGAAGGCCGCGCCAGGCCACCGTCGACCGGGTGGTCGCCTTCATCGAGCGGCAGGGGGGAGGCGGCTGATGAGCCGGTGGGCCCGTGGCTCCGCCTGCCCCGAAGGACGCCCGTTCAAGCCATTCCCAGCCCGTCCAGCAGTAGCTTGCCGCCGGCGACGATCATCAGGACGTAGACGATCGTGTAGAAGCGCTCCATCGAGACTCGCCGGACCAGCTTCACCCCCGCCAGGCTGGCGAGCACCGCCACCGGCAGAAGCAGGGCGGCGGCGATCGCATTCGCGGCCGTGAACTGGCCGAGCGCGGCATAGGCCGGCACCTTGATCCAGTTGACGACGGCGAAGAAGATGGCGGAAGTGCCGACGAAGACGTCGCGCTCGAGCCGCCTCGGCATGACCCACATCTGGAACGGCGGGCCCCCGGCGTGGGCGATCTGGCTGGTGAAGCCGGCGGCGATTCCGAACAGGCCGCCGACCCAGGGGGGCGAAGCGGACGAGGCCGCGATCCGCCCGCCCCGCTCGGCGATCAGGCGGTAGGCTCCGAACAGGATCGAGATCGCGCCGAGCACGGCCATCACCGCGTCGGACGAGATCCGGGCGGCGAGCAGCCAGCCCAGGCCGATGCCGACCGCCGCGCCCGGAAGCATGGCCGCGAGCACCCGGCCGTCGCAGCTCCTGCGGAAGGCGGCGACGCTGACGACATCCTGGGCGATCAGGATCGGCAGGAGAATGGCCGCGGCCCTGACCGGATCGTCCACGCCGAGCGCCATCAGCGGCGTGCCGAGCGCGCCGAGCCCGGTGAAGCCGCCTTTCGCAAGCCCGATCAGGATCACGGCCGGGATGGCGAAGAGGTAGAAGTTCGGATCCTGCGGCACGCGCCCGTCATTGCGAGGAGCGAAGCGACGAAGCAATCCGGCTTCCGGCCTCCGAGCCGCCGGATGGCTTCGCTACGCTCGCGATGACGGGTCCAGACGCGAGGGCTCGCCTTGGCTTTCGGCGGGGCCGGAGCCTATAGCGGCGGCGGCAGGGAGAGTAGCGTGACCAGCAGCGCCGAACAGCGGCCGGCGAGGGGCAACCGGCGCACCGGGAAGCCGACGATCAACGACGTCGCCCGGCTGTCGGGCGTGTCCAAGAAGACGGTCAGCCGGGTGATCAACCGCTCGCCCCTGCTCAACGACGAGACCCGGGAGCGCGTGCTCGGGGTCATTCGCGATCTCGGCTACGTCCCCAACCCGCAGGCTCGGGCGCTGGCGCTGAGGACCAACTTCCTGATCGGCCTCATCCACGACAGTCCCAACGCCCAGATCGTGCTCAACGTCCAGCAGGGCATACTCGAGGCGCTTCAGGGCACGGATTATGCGATGGTGGTGCGCCCGGTCGACCGCGGCTCCTCGACCCTCGTCGACGACGTCCGCCACTTCCTCGAACGCCAGAGGCCCTACGGAGTCGTCATCCTGCCTCCCCTCTCGGAAAACGATTCCATCGCCCGCCTCTGCGACGAGCTCGGTTGCCGCTACGTTCGTATGGGCTCGGCCGCGCTCGACGATCCCGGCCATATGGTTGCCTCCAACGATCGCGAAGCGGTCGCCGACGCGGTGCAGTTTCTCGTCACCCAGGGCCATAGGCTGATCGGCCTCATCGCCGGTCCGCACGGCTTCCGCTCGGCCGCGGAGCGCCGGCTCGGCTTCGAGGACGCGCTCGCCGCGGCGAGCCTCAAGCTGCCGCCAAGCCTCATCGCCGAAGGCAATTACACCTTCGAATCGGGTATCGCCGCCGCCGAGAAATTGCTCGACCTGTCGCCGCGGCCGACGGCGATCTTCGCAAGCAACGACGAGATGGCGGCCGGAGCCGTCCATGCCGCCCGAACTCGCGAGCTCAGCGTGCCGGAGGATCTGTCGGTGGTCGGCTTCGACGACACGCCGATCGCCGGCCACATCTGGCCCCCGCTGACCACGGTGCGCTGGCCGATCGTCTCGATGGCCCGAGCCGCCGCCCTCAAGCTGCTCGCCGGCCAGGGCGGAGCGAAAGAGGAGGTAGCGGAGCCCTCGCTGTTCCTGTCGCGGCTGGTGGAGAGGGCGTCGGTGGCCGGGCCGCCGGAAACACCCTGATCCTCAGCCGCACAGGGATTGGAAAAAGGCTGGCCTTGCGGCTGGCGCGATGAGTTGCATCACAATTCCTCGCCTGCGAATGCAGGGTGGGATTTGAGGAGAAGAGGATGATCGGCACCATCGCCTGCTTCGGTGAGATTCTCCTGCGCATGACCGCGCCGGGGCGCGAGCTCATGCTCCAGAAGCCCAATCTCGACGTCTATGTCGCGGGCGCGGAGGCCAATGTCGGCGTCGCCCTGTCCAATCTCGGCCACCCCGTGAAGATGGTGACCTGCCTTCCGGCCAATCCGCTCGGCGAGGCGGCGCTTCGCGAGGTCCGCCGCCACGGCGTCGACGTGTCCGGAGTTGCCCGGACTCCCGGGCGGATGGGCCTCTATTTCCTCACCCAGGGCGCGGGGCTGCGCGCGTCGGAGATCTTCTACGACCGGCAGGACAGCAGCTTCGCCCGGGCGGCCGCCGGCGATTTCGACTGGGACTCCCTCCTGGACGGAGTCGGGCTGCTGCACATGTCGGGAATCACACCGGCCCTGGGCCCTCGCTCGGCGGAAGCGGCGGTCGCCGCGGCCGAGGCCGCCGGGCGGCTTGGAATCCCGATCTCCTTCGACGGCAATTACCGGGCGCAGCTGTGGGAGGCATGGGACAGCGATCCGAAGTCGATCCTCACCCGACTGGTCTCGAAGGCCGAGATCCTGTTCGGAAACCATCGCGACATCTCGCTCCTGCTCGGCGCGAAATTCAGCGGCGAGGGGTCCGACCGGCGCCGCGAAGCCGCGCAGGCGGCCTTCCGCGCCTTCCCGAACCTGAAGATGATCGCCTCGACCGCCCGCCACGTCGACGATGCCGACCGCCATCGGATCTCCGCCCGGATCGACACGCCTGACGCCGCCGCCCAGACTGAGGAGGTGGTCGTCGCCGGGATCGTCGACCGGATCGGCGCCGGCGATTCCTTCGCCGCCGGAATCCTTCACGGCATTCGCACCGGCCGCGACCTCGAATGGACGGTCCGCTCGGGCCTGGCGCTGACCTGCCTGAAGCATTCGCTGCCCGGGGATTTCAGCCTGTTCGAAGTGCGCGACATCGAAGCGTTCATGGCCGGCGGGCTCGACGTCCGGCGATGATCGGCCGGCGCCTGTTCCTGGCCGCCACCCGCCCACTGGGGGCCGCCTGGCGCGGCCCGGCCACGAATTCCGGGATTGCGCGGCCGCTCATCCGTGGGCACACTTCCTACCGGGGCAAGCGACTCACGGCGTTGAGCGCTTTCTTTCCGTGGGGGCGTCTCAACTTTAGCCGATTCATCCGTATCCTAGATGCGGATACGGAAATTCGCGTGGGGGAATTGAATGACCGTCTCGAGCCAGCCCGATCCGATCACTCCGCTGACTCCGGCCGAGGAGGCGTTCGTCGGCTGGCTCAACGCCAACAGCAACCGCTATGAGGTGCTTCGCGAGCTCACCGAAAATCTCCAGACCGCGATCGAGATCGAGCTGGCGACCATCCCCATCTATCTCTTCACTTATTATTCGCTGATCCGGAACAGCGACAGCGGCGAGACGATCGGCGATGCCCAGCTCTACGCCAACAAGGCCGGCGGGGTGATCATGAGCGTGGCGGTGGAGGAGATGCTCCACATGTCGCTGTCGTCGAACATCCTGTTCGCGATGGGCGTCGCTCCCCAGCTCTACGGCAAGGCGCCCAGCCGATATCCGACGCCCCTGCCCTACCACAATCCGGTGGGGCCGCCGGGACCGGACGGGTCGACCGCGGTCCTCATCCCGCTCGCCAAGCTCAGCTTCGAGCAGCTCTGGCATTTCCTCCAGATCGAGTATCCGGAGCAATGGGATGCGCTCCCGCAGGACCGGGACTGGCAGACGATCGGGCAATTCTACTCCTACATCCGTTGCCTGCTCCGCACCCGTTTCGTGAGCGACTCGGACTTCCAGGCCGGCGCTTACGAGCACGGGATCCAGCCCTACAATTATTCGCCGAATAATGTGGACACGGTCTATCCGGCGCAGGGCTTCGATCCGTGGAAGCCGGCGCCGCCGGCCCCCAAGCCGGGCTGGGCGGACTCCGACCCCGGAGCGGCCGAGGTGGCGCAGTTTCCGGACGACGAGGACAGCCACGCCGGCCAGTCCGAGCTGCTGTGCGTCCGCTCGCTGCAGGACGCCGCCGAGGCCATCGACACGATCTGCGACCAGGGCGAAGGCTGCCCCGTCCCGGACGTCGGCCCGGGTCCGGACGACGATCCGTCGAAGGACGAGGATTCGCATTATGTGAAGTTCCTCAAGCTCCAGGCGCAGTTCGCGGAATATGGGGGTTGCACCGAGCAGCTCCCGCCCGAACCGAAGCCGCCGGCGCCGATCCTGCCAGCCGTCACGCAGGCCGAGCTGATCGCGGCCGGGCTGCTCTGCGACTTCCCCGATAATCCGGTGAATGCCGAATATCCCGACGGCTACCGGGCGATAGCCGAGTTCAACAGCGCCTTGTTCCAGTACATGCTAATCATGACGGAGACGATCTACCGGGTCCCGCCCGACCGGCAGAAATTGTTCTTCAACGAAGGGCTCCACCGCTCGATGATCTGGGTGATGGACAAATATATCCGGACGATCCGCGGGATCCCGATCCCTTCCGGGCCCTATCAGGGCAAGGTGATGGCGCCGACGTTCGAGAATGTCGACCTCGGGCCCCCGGTGGATTCGTTCGCGGGTCTGACGAAGTTCGGCAATGCCGCCATCGACGCCGCCAACGCCATCGCCGAGGCCAATCCCGGAGGCGATCTCGCCAGCTCGATGGGCAACGTCGTCTATTATATCGGGGTCGCGCTCACCAAGATCGACGGGTCGGAGCCGATGCACCTGCCAGACGTCGGCCCCTATTGGGTCGCTTCCGACTAGCGCCCCGCCTTTTGCCCAAGAGGAAGCCACCATGCCTTTACGCGCAATCCCCAAGACCGCCGCCAATCCCGCTCCAGGCGAGCCGGTGCCGGACCCCTATCCCTATCCCTACCCCCCCACGCCGGCCTTCCCGACGAGCATCGGCACAGGTCCGCGGGGAATGCCCGCGCATGCCTGCATGGGACTCAACAGCTGCAAAGCCTCCGACCGGTTCGGAGTGGCCGGACCGCCGATCCCGAAATCGTCGAACGGTTGCAACGGAAAGAGCGCGAACGGTTGCAACGGAGGCGGCGGGACCGGCCCCACCCACCTGGCGCCGAACGAATGCGCCGGCCAGGGCTATTGCTCGACCGCGACCGACCATACCTGCCACGTCCAGAATTCGTGCCGGGACCAGGGCGGCTGCGGCCTCTACGGAACCGACGAGGAGCTGAACCGGCCCGGCGACAACGAATGCCGATCGCAGGGCAGCTGCGCGACCCCGATCAACGCCGAGCGGTTCAGCACCAACGGCCCCAACCAGCGCAAGAGCGTCTGGCTCCGGGCGCGCGAGGTGTTCGAGGAGAAATGGCCGGCGATGCGCGCCGAGCTGCTCGAGAAGCAGTCGAGAGGCGAGCTCGATTCCAACCAGCCGCTTCCCGAGACGCTCGGCCCGGCGCCCGCCGCCTTCGCCGAGACCGGTCCGACCTACCTCTGGATTTCCGACGACAACGCCAAGCGCGGCAACATGACCGCCTGCGGCTCGAGCGGAATGAGCGGCGCCGGTGGCTGCAGCTGACGGGGCGCCATCTGCTTCCCTGCGGCGAAGCCGTGGGGAGGGGGACCACGCGTAGCGTGGTGGAGGGGTAAGTGACTCATAATATGAGCTTCTCGCTCGAACCGCCGGCGGCGGCGCGGTCTACCCCTCCGCCATGCTTCGCATGGTCCCCCTCCGCGTCTGCGATGGGGAGGCAAAGATGATCGCCGACCTTCCCAGGCTCGGCCTCGGACTCGGCCTTCGAAGCGTTCATTTCGAGGAGATCCTGACCAATCGCCCCGAGGTCGGCTGGTTCGAGGCGATCTCCGAGAATTTCATGGACTCGGGCGGCCGACCGCGCGCCGTCATCCGCGAGGTCGCCGAGCATTATCCGGTCGTCCTTCACGGGGTGTCGCTGTCGATCGGCAGCAGCGACCCGCTCAACCTCGACTATCTCGAACGGCTGAGGCGGCTCGCCGATGAAGTGAGGCCCGCCTGGATCAGCGACCATCTGTGCTGGACGGGCGTGATGGGCCTCAACTCGCACGATCTCCTGCCGATGCCGCTCACGGAGGAGAGCCTCGCCCATGTCGCGGCGCGGGTCAGGCGGGTGCAGGACGTGCTCGAGCGCCCGCTGATCCTCGAGAATCCGAGCAGCTACGTCCGCTTCGCCTCGTCGACCATGGAAGAGCCCGAATTCCTCCGCCGCCTCGCCGGCGAGACCGGCTGCGGGCTGCTGCTCGACGTCAACAACGTCTATGTCAGCTGCTTCAACGCGGGCACCGACCCCGCCGCCTATATCCGGGCCTTCCCCTGCGAGAGCGTCGTCCAGATTCACCTCGCCGGCCACCAGCATCAAGGCACGCACATCATCGACACGCACGACCGCCCGGTGCGGCCCGAAGTCTGGGACTTGTTCCGCCTGGCCTGGGCCCGGACCGGCGGCGCCTCCACCCTCCTGGAATGGGACGGGGACATCCCGTCGTTCGCCGAGTGCCACGCCGAGCTGCTCAAGGCGAACGGCCATATGGGCGCAGGCTTCGGCCCGCCGCCCGCCGGACCGGCCGACCCCGGCGCCGCCGACGGGGTTTCGAACCCGGTCGGCTTCCTGGTTCCGCGGGTGATGGACAGCGCCGCGATGGAGCGGGCATGAGCTCGCTCCAGTCGGTCCAGCGCTGGATGCAGGAGGCGCTGATCCTCCCCGGCCGGGTGGATGACGACGAGCGCGCGGGCCTGCTCCGCGACTCGCCCGGCCTCGCCGCCGCCGAGGGCCTGGCCATCTACCAGCGCGGCTATTTCCTTCGGATCGCGAGCTGCTTGCGCGGGCAATTCCCGGCGCTCTGCCATGCCCTGGGCGAGCCGCTGTTCGACGATTTCGTCGCCGACTACATCCGCGACAGGCCGCCCCACAGCCACACGCTCTACGACCTCGGCCGCCACTTCGCCGGCTGGCTCGGCGACAATCGGCCCGACCGCGACGTCCCTCAGGCGAAGCGCGAAGCCTGGATCGACTTCATGATCGACCTCGCCCGCTTCGAGCGCCAGGTCTTCGCGATGTTCGACGCGCCGGGGCAGGAAGGCAGGCCGTTCGCCGGTGACGGCACGCCCGACGACCGCCTGCGGCTGCAGCCCTGCTTCGACCTGGGCGCCTACGCCTTCCCCGTCCCTGCTTACTACCATGCTGTCCGGGAGGAGCGGGAGCCGCCGCTGCCGCCCGCCGCGGCGAGCTTCGCGGCTCTGGTGCGGACCGATTATGTCACTCGCACCATCCCCCTTACCGAGCCCCAATATCGGTTCCTGAAGGCGATGTCCGACGGCGAGGCCGTCGACGGCGCGGCCGCGACTGTCGCCCGGCACCTCGGCACGACTCGCGAAGAGGTCCTCGAATCCTGGCGGAGTTCGGGACAGCGCCGGCGCTGGATCGACTGGGGCTTCTTCATTACCGACTGAGACCGCATGGACGAGGTCAAACGCTCCTTCCCACCGGTCGCCGACGCCCGCACCCGGGTGCTCGTCCTCGGCAGCCTGCCCGGCGAGGAATCGCTCGCCCGTGCGCAATATTACGCCAATCCCCGCAACCATTTCTGGCGCCTGATCGGGGCGGTTGCCCGCCTCGACCTCGTCCCGCTCCCCTACCAGGCCCGACTCCACGCGCTGCTCGATGCCGGGATTGGCCTTTGGGACACGGTCGGAGCGGCGACCCGGCGCGGAAGCCTCGACGGCGCCATCCGCCTCGACAGCGCCAACGATCTCGCCGCGCTGGCGGCAAGCCTGCCGGAATTGCGAGCGGTCGGCTTCAACGGCGGCAAGTCCGCCTCTCTCGGAGTGCCGCGATTGACTGGCAGGCCAGACCTGGCGCTGATCCCGCTTCCGTCGAGCAGCCCGGCCTACACCCGGCCGTTCGAGGAGAAGCTCGCCCGGTGGATGAAGCTCGCGGACTATCTGTAAGCTTGCCCGAAGCGCCGCGCTCCACCATGTGGAGCCCGCCAGCCGGAGACAGGACATGACCGAAGCCTTCATCTGCGACGCGGTTCGCACCCCGATCGGCCGCTATGGCGGGAGCCTCGCCCACGTCCGCGCCGACGATCTCGCCGCGATCCCCATTCGGGCCCTGATCGAGCGCAACCCCGGAGTCGACTGGAACGAGCTCGACGACGTCATCCTCGGCTGCGCCAACCAGGCCGGCGAGGACAATCGCAACCTTGCGCGAATGGCGGCCCTTCTCGCCGGCCTGCCCGACAGATCGGGCGGAGTCACTCTGAACCGCCTCTGCGGCTCGGGGATGGACGCAGTCGCAATGGCGGCCCGGGTCATCCGCGGCAGCGAGGCGGACATGGTCCTGGCCGGCGGCTCGGAGAGCATGAGCCGCGCCCCGTTCGTCATGGCCAAGGCGCAGAGCGCCTTCGATCGCAACGCGGAAATGTACGACACGACGATCGGCTGGCGCTTCGTCAACCCGAAGATGAAGAGCGCCTATGGCGACGACACCATGCCGTCGACGGCTGAGAACGTAGCTCAGGAATGGCAGGTAAGCCGCGAGGATCAGGACGCTTTCGCCGTCCGCAGTCAGGACAAGGCGGCGGCCGCGCAGGAGAGCGGCCGCTTCGCCGCCGAGATCGTCCCGGTCTCGATCCCCCAGCGCAAGGGCGACCCGGTGATCGTCGACCGCGACGAGCATCCGAGGCTGACCAGCGTCGAGGCTCTGGCGAAGCTGAAGCCGATCGTCCGCGGCGACGGCACCGTCACCGCCGGCAACGCCTCCGGGGTCAATGACGGCGCGGCCGCGATGGTGGTGGCGTCCGAAGAGGCCGCGAAGCGGGGCGGCCTCACCCCCAGGGCCCGCTTCGTCGGCGGCGCCGTCGCCGGAGTGCCGCCGCGCATCATGGGCATCGGACCCGCGCCGGCGTCTCAGAAACTGCTGCAAAGACTTGGCCTAAGCATCTCGGACATGGACGTTATCGAGATCAACGAGGCCTTCGCCGCCCAGGCGCTGCCGGTGCTTCGCGAGCTCGGCCTTCCCGATGACGCGGAGCATGTGAACCCCAATGGCGGCGCCATCGCGCTGGGCCATCCGCTCGGCATGTCCGGCGCCCGCCTCCTCCTCACCGCGACCGAGGAGCTCCACCGCCGCGGCGGCCGCTACGCCCTGTGCGCGATGTGCATCGGCGTCGGCCAGGGCATCGCCACGGTGATCGAGCGGGTGTGACATACGCGTCGCATCGATGACCGGGTCGCTTTTCACCTGTGTTTATGCATGTTCCCCTTCATGCGCATTGGTGTCCCCCGTTCGCTATCGCTCCCCAGAGCCTGCGCCAGGTCGTTTTTCGGCTGCCCGCGGGGCGACTCTCGCCAACCCTCAACTTCCTCAAGTTATTTGTTCGCCGGGCTCGCGACTCGGCCTCGCCACCGCGGGCCGACTCGCGCGTTGTTTGCCGTGAAAGGCGCCCCCTGCTAGGGCCCGCGCCAGGAGAAACGCATGTACACGACCGAGCTCGGCAAATCGAAGAACGTCGCCTCGACCGAGGATCCGGACAAGCTCGCCGCCTTCGAGGCGCGGGTCGCGGCGGACGAGTTCATCGAGCCCAAGGACTGGATGCCCGAGGCCTATCGGCGAACGCTCACCCGCCAGATCTCGCAGCACGCCCACAGCGAGATCGTCGGAATGCTGCCCGAAGGCAATTGGATCACCCGAGCGCCTTCGCTCCGCCGCAAGGCGATCCTCCTCGCCAAGGTGCAGGATGAGGCGGGCCACGGCCTCTACCTCTACTCGGCCGCCGAGACCCTCGGCACCAGCCGCCGCGAGATGATCGAGGCGCTCCATTCGGGCAAGGCCAAGTACAGCACCATCTTCAACTATCCGACCCTGACCTGGGCGGACATCGGGGCGATCGGCTGGCTGGTCGACGGCGCCGCGATCATGAACCAGGTGCCGCTCCAGCGCACCTCCTACGGCCCCTATGCCCGGGCGATGGTCCGGGTCTGCAAGGAGGAGAGCTTCCACCAGCGCCAGGGCTATGAGATCTGCATGGCGATGATGGCCGGAACTCCGGAGCAGCAGCGGATGATGCAGGACGCGCTGAATCGCTGGTGGTGGCCGTCGCTGATGATGTTCGGCCCGCCCGACGCCGACAGCCCCAACACCGCCCAGTCGATGCGCTGGCGGATCAAGCGCGACACCAATGACGAGCTCAGGCAGAAGTTTGTCGACATCACCGTTCCCCAGGCCGAGGCGATCGGGCTCAAGGTCCCCGACCCGGCGCTGAAGTGGAACGAGGAGGCCGGCCATTACGACTTCGGCGAGGTCGACTGGGAGGAATTCTACGCCGTCGTCCGCGGCGAGGGCCCGGTCGCCAGGGAGCGGATGACGGCCCGGCGCGAAGCGTGGGAGGACGGCGCCTGGGTCCGCGAGGCCGCCGCGGCCTATGCGGAGAAGCACGGCCGCAAGCGGGAGGCGGCATGACGTCATGAGCAAGGACTGGCCGCTCTGGGAGGTCTTCGTCCGCTCGAAGGGCGGGATGGCGCACCGCCATGTCGGCTCGGTCCACGCGCCCGACTCCGAAATCGCCCTCCGCCACGCGCGCGACACCTACACTCGGCGGATGGAGGGGATCAGCCTCTGGGTCGTCCCTTCCGCCTCGATCGTCGCGTCCGATCCCGGCCAGGACGCCGCCATGTTCGACCCGGCGGCGGACAAGGTCTACCGCCACCCGACCTTCTACGACATCCCGGAGGGGATCACGCACATATGAGGGGGGGCTCGATCTTGCCTCCCCACGCAACGCGTGGGGAGGGGGACCAGCGAAGCTGGTGGAGGGGTGACCTGGCTCCGACTCCGCGCGAGGTCACCCCTCCACCGCCTTCGGCGGTCCCCCTCCCCGCGCTGCGCGCGGGGAGGCATATAGGCGCACCCCCTCATATATGCGTGATCCCCTCGGGGATGTCGTAGAAGGTCGGGTGGCGG
>DASVQS010000016.1:0-50046 GCA_036389015.1 Allosphingosinicella sp.
CCCTCCCCCTTCCGAACGCTGCATCAGGATGACCGCGACCATCGACGCGGCGACCAGCGACTGGAGAATCAGAAGGAAGGTGAACATGGGGGGCTTTCGGAAAAAGGATCAGGGCGCGATCTAGGCGATGCGGTCGTGCCATTCAATCCTCCCCGGCCTTTGCCGGGGAGGGGGACCGCGCGAAGCGCGGTGGAGGGGTTCTTTCGGACTCGGCAAGGCCCCTCCACCATGCTCCGCATGGTCCCCCTCCCCTGCGAATGCAGGGGAGGAATTGCTTTCATGGCCGAGTGCTAACTTAAATCAAATGCCAGCTCATCCGGAATCGGCCCCCCACGCGGGCGAGCCGCAGGTCGACGTCGGCTGCCCTTTCGGCCCCCGCGGGGGTTCGTTCAACGTGACCGGGTCCGGAAGATGGTTAATAAGTGAACTATCTCAAAGGCTTGGCGTTGGGGGGGGACAGCAGGAGGTTCCGCATGCATCCTGAAGCCCCCGCGGCGAGCCGCGATTACGTCCCGCCTCCGCACCAGGCGCGCGTCGACGCCATCCAGGCGGCGGCCCGGGCCGAGGGGCCCGAGCGCCGGCCGGGGCTGTTCCGCCCGCCGCCGGTCCGGCCGGCGCGGTCGGAGCGGGGGATCGACCTTCGGGTCGCCGAGGAGATGGAGCTCGCAGCCCGCCACATCGAGCAGGTCGGCGACGCGCTGGTCAGCGATCCCGCCTTCCTCCACCGCCACGGAGCCACCCTCCAGGCGCTGGACCTCATCAACCAGAACCTCCGCCACCTCGCCTCGGTGGTCGCCGCCGCGGACAAGGAAGCCGCCGCCGGGCGGATCAGCCTCGAGGAGCTCAGGCGGCGGCTGACCCGGACGGAGATCCGGGCGATCGGGGGCTAGCCGGCCCGGCCGCGGAGGGAAGCTCGACCCGGGCGCGCAGGCCGCGCTTCGGCCGGGCGGAGAGCAGGACGTCGCCGCCATGGGAGCGTGCGATAGCCCGGGCGATCGCGAGGCCAAGGCCCACTCCGCCGGTGGCCGGATCGCGGGCGCTGTCGCCTCGAACGAAGGGCGTGAACATGCGCTCGAGCGAGTCTTCGGCGATGCCGGGGCCGTCGTCATCGACCAGGATGACGGCCTTGCCGTCCCGGGAAAGCACCTGGCAGCGCGCGCCGCCCCCATATTTCACGGCATTGTCGAGCAGGTTGCCGACGAGGCGGCGAAGGGCGAGGGGGTCGCCCAGCACTTCGGCCGGCTCGGCCGAGCCGACGGCCACGTCGGCGCCGCTCGCGGCAAGATCGTCGACCAGCGATTCGACGAGCGCGGCGAGATCGATCAGGCGGCGCTCGGCCGGGCCCTCGCCGCGGACGAAGGCGAGGACTCCGGCGATCATCCTGTCCATCCGTTCGAGGTCGCGGACGATCGGGTCGCGCTGCCCGCCCGGCAGATCCTCGACCTTGAAGCGAAGCCGGGCGAGCGGAGCGCGCAGATCGTGGGCGATTGCGGCGATCAGATTGGTCCGCTCCTCGACCGCTCCGGCGATCCGGAGCTGCATCTCGTCGAGCGCCTGGGCCGCCTTGCGCACCTCACTCGGCCCCTCGGCGGCGAACCGGCAATCGCGGTCGCCGCGGCCGGCGCGCTCGGCGGTCTCGGCGAAGGCCCGGATCGGGGCGACCAGCCGGCGGGTGAAGGCCCAGGCGAGCGGGAGCAGAAGGAGCAGGCCCGCAGTCAGCCAGACGGCGAGGAGGGAGAGCGGCGCCGCCCAGAAGGGCGGAGTGCCGACGACGGTCCAGCGCCCGTCCGGGCGCCGGGCCGCGGCGCGCATGTCGTAGAAGGTGACCTCGCCACCCTGCTCGTAAGGCTCGGGCGGCGGCGCCGGCCCGGTCAGCGCCGGCGAATTCATCCGGACGAGGATCGAGCCGCCGGGGATGGGCAGCTCCTTTTCGACCAGCACCCGCTCGTAGGGAAGACCGAGCAGGGCGGCGAGAGTCGCCCGCGAGCGGCGCTCCTCCTCGTCGTCCAGCGCCCAGCTTTCGGGCGGGGAAGCCACCGTCCGGACGATCAGCCGCTCGCCCTCGCGCTCGACCGTGGCGCCGCTGCGCAGCGCGGCGGCGACGTCGGCGAAGTCGAACGGCTCGCGCGGGGAGGGCATGACCAGAAGGGCGGCGAGCGAGATCAGCTGAGCGAGGATCGCGACCGCCGCCACCAAAGCGAGCACCTGGACCAGCAGGGGCGCCCGGCCGAGCCTCCTCACCGAAGCACCGGCCGGCCCGAGAACATATAGCCTTCGGAGCGGATCGTGACGATCAGGTCGGCGCCGTCCGCCGCGCCGAGCTTCTTCCTGAGGCGGCTGACCTGGACGTCGATCGCCCGGTCGAAGCTCTCCGAATCCCGGCCCCGGGCGGCGTCGATCAGCTGGTCGCGGCTTAGCACCCGCTGAGGGCGCTCGAGAAAGGCGGCGAGCAGCCGGAACTCGCCGGTCGAGAGGGCGACCAGGACTCCGCCGGGCGAGCGCAATTCGCGGCGGCGAAGGTCGAGCTGCCAGCCCCCGAAGGTCCACAGGCTGCCGCCCGCCGCCGGGTCCGGGCCCTCGCGCCGGCGAAGCACCGCCCGCACCCGGGCGAGCAGCTCGCGCGGATTGCAGGGCTTGGGCAGATAATCGTCGGCGCCCAGCTCGAGGCCGACGATCCGGTCGGTGTCCTCGCCGAGAGCGCTCAGCATGATCACCGGGATCGTCCCCGACGCGGCCAGCCGGCGGCAGATGGCGAGCCCGTCCTCGCCGGGAAGCATCAGGTCGAGCACGATGAGGGAAGGCGGCTCGGCGGCGATCGCCCGGTCCATCTCGGCGCCGCCGCCGGCCGTCGCGACCCGGAAGCCGTGGCCCCTCAGGAAGTCGCCGATCAGCTGCCTTATCTCCGGATCGTCGTCGACGAGGAGGATCAGCTCGCTCCGCCCGCCGGCCTCGACCTCTTTGGGCCCGTCGGCCTTGATCGCCATGATTCGACTTCTCCGGCCCGCGTGTTTCGCGAGGATTTCAGGGCTGCAACATAAGCGAAACGCGGCGAAATCCCACGGCAACCCGAAGCCGCCATCGCTTTCGCCCTCGCGAAACGAAAAGGGGCGGCCATGCTCGAGCTCGTCGGTGTCACCCACGTCTATCCCAACGGAACCCGGGCGCTCGAGGCCGTGAGCCTCACGATCCCGAAGGGAATGTACGGCCTTCTCGGGCCCAACGGCGCCGGCAAGTCGACCCTGATGCGCGACGTCGCCACCCTCCAGGCGCCGAGCGAGGGCAGCATCCGCTTCGGCGACATCGACGTCCTCGCCGAGCCCGAGCGGCTTCGCCGGACACTGGGCTATTTGCCCCAGGATTTCGGGGTCTATCCGAGGGTCTCGGCGGAAAGGATGCTCGATCATCTCGCCGTCCTGAAGGGCATCGAGTCCGCGGGCGAACGCAGGCTCACCGTCGATACCCTGCTCCACCAGGTCAACCTCTGGGAGGTGAGGAAGAAGGCTCTGGCCGGCTTCTCGGGCGGGATGCGCCAGCGCTTCGGAATCGCCCAGGCGCTGATCGGCAATCCGGAGCTGATCATCGTCGACGAGCCGACCGCGGGCCTCGACCCGGAGGAGCGCAACCGTTTCCTCAACCTGCTCGCCGAGATCGGCGAGAATGTCGTCGTCATCCTCTCCACCCATATCGTCGACGACGTCGCCGACCTGTGCCCCTTGATGGCGGTGATCGCCGACGGCCGCATCCGGCTCGAAGGCGCTCCGGGGGAGCTGATCCGGGCCAGCCGCGGCCGGATCTGGAGCAAGACGGTCGGGCGCGGCGAGCTCGATTCGTGCCGGGCCCGCCACGCCCTAATCTCGACCCGCCTCTACGCCGGGCGGACGATCGTCCACATCCTCGCCGATTCCGATCCCGGCGACGGCTTCGCTCCGGTCGAGGGCGGCCTCGAGGACGTCTATTTCGCCACCCTCGCGCAGCTGCGCCGGGCGGCCTGAGGAGCGGGGAAAGCCATGCTTAGACGGATCGCCGCCTTCGAGCTTCGCTACCAGCTCGCCAACCCAATCCTGTGGATCACCGCGGCAATGGTGTTCCTGGCCGCCTTCGCCGCGACCGGCACCGGCTTCCTCGCCGAGGACCGGACCGTCCACCGCAACTCGCCCTTCGAGCTGATCAGCCTCTACGTGATGTTCTCGGCCCTGTTCATGTTCGTGACCACGGCCTTCGTCGCCGACGTCGTTCTTCGCGACGACCAGACCGGCTTCGGGCCGATCCTGCGCTCGACCCGGATCGGCAAGAGCGACTATCTGATCGGCCGCTTCCTCGGCGCCTTCGCCGCCGCCGCCCTGTGCCTGGCTCTGCTTCCGCCGGCCGCCTGGCTCGGCACCCTCATGCCCTGGGCCGACCCGGCGGCGCTCGGGCCGAACCGGCTCGAAGTCCACCTCCTCGGCTTCTTCGTGCTTGCGCTTCCCAACCTGCTGGTCACCGCCGCCCTCTTCTTCGCTCTGGCGACGATCAGCCGCTCGATGATGGCCACCTATCTCGGGGTCCTGCTCTTCCTGATGGCCTATTTCACGCTCGACACAGCGTTCGGCGGCCGTCCCGGGCTTACCCTGGTCATGGAGCTGGCCGACCCGTTCGGACGCATCGCCTTCAAGGACCTCACCCGCTACTGGGCCCCGGCGCAGCGCAATTCGCTGCTTCCCGACGTCGCCGGGATCCTGCTTTGGAACCGGCTGCTCTGGATCGGGCTGGCGCTTCTGTTCCTGGCGGCGGCCCGCGCCTTCTACCGATTCGCCGACAAGGGATTGTCGAGCCGCCGCCGGCGCGGGCTCGCCGCCCCTCCGTCCCCCGCCCCGACGGTCCCCGCGGCGGCGCCGCTGCCCTCCCCGAGGCACGGCCCGGCGGCGGTCCGGGCCCTGGTCCGGGCGCGCACCCGGTTCGAGACGGGCCTGGTGTTCAGGAGCCCGGCCTTCATCCTGCTGATGGTCTACGCCATGTGCACCTGCTTCTTCGCCCTGATCACCGACCGCGACCCCGACGGCCGGCCGGGCTGGCCGGTCACCGTCTCGCTCATCCCCGAGCTCCAGGAGATTTTCGCGATCATCCCGATGATCATCGTCACCATCTATGCCGGCGAGCTGGTCTGGCGGGACCGCGACCGCAAGGTTCACGAGCTGATCGACTCCACCCCTTATCCGAACTGGGCCGCGATCGTCCCGAAGACGGCGGCGGTCGGGCTGGTCCTGCTCGCGGTCTTCCTCGCCGGGGTGGCGGCGGCGGTGGCCATCCAGCTCGGGCTCGGCTTCACCCGGCTCGAGCTCGGCAAATATGCGCTCTGGTACGTGCTCCCCTCGACCGTCGACATGCTCTTGTTCACGGCGCTCGCTTTGTTCGTCCAGGCGGTCAGCCCGCACAAGGTGATCGGCTGGGGGCTGATGATAATCTACATCGCGATCCGGGCGGCCGGCCTCGGCCCCGACCATGTTCTGCTCGCTTTCGGCGCCACCCCGCCGGTCCCGCTGAGCGACATGAACGGCGCCGCCGCCTTCCTCGAAGGCCCCTGGATCCTCCGGCTCTACTGGGCCGCCTTCGCTCTTCTCCTGCTCGTCGCCGCGCATCTGATGTGGCCCCGGGGCACCGAGGCCCGCTTCAGGCCGAGGCTGAAGATGGCGGCGCTCCGGCTGAGAGGCGCGCCCGGGCTCGTCGCGCTCGCCGCGCTCCTCGTCTTCGCCGCGGCCGGCGCCTATGCCTGGTGGAATACCAACGTCCTCAACCTGTACCGCTCGCCGGCGGCGCAAGAGGCCTATCTGGCCGAATATGAGAAACGCTATCTGAGGTTCGAGGCCCTGGCCCAGCCCGCGATCGTCGACGTCAGGCTCGACGTCGCGCTCTATCCCGCCGAGCGGCGGGCGGTGACGCGTGGCCGCTACCGGCTCAGGAACCTGACCGGCGGGCCGATCCGCGACGTCCATCTCGACCTTCGCGACCCCGAGCTCGCTCTGATCCGGGCCGAGGTCGAAGGCGGGCGGCTGATCCTCGACGATCCCGTCTACGGCTATCGAATCTACCGTCTCGGCTCGCCTATGCGGCCCGGCGAGGAGCGGGCGCTGACGTTCGAGACTCTTCGGCACCATCGCGGCTTCCGCAACGGCCTGCCCGCCGCCGGGCTGGTGGAGAACGGCACCCTGGTCCACGAACGCGAGCTGATGCCGTTCATCGGCACCGCTCGCGACGGCCTGCTCTCCGACCCGGCGGCGCGCCGCCGCCAGGGTCTTCCCGACCGGCCCGATCCGGCCGGCTGGGCCGCGGCCGGAAGGCCCTCGGCGACGCTGGACGTCGTCGTGTCGACCGCGGCCGATCAAATTCCGGTCGCTCCGGGCGACAAGGTCTCGGATTCGGTCCTCGGCGGCCGCCGGGTCGCCCGTTTCGTCTCGACCCGGTCGATTCCCCTGTTCTTCTCCATCCAGTCCGCGCGCTACGCGCAAAGGCACCGGCTTCATAACGGCGTCGATCTCGCCGTTTATTATCATCCCGGCCACGAATGGAACGTCGAGCGGATGCTCGACGGGCTCGCCTCGTCGCTCGATTATTTCCAGGCCAATTTCGGGCCGTACCAGTTCCGCCAGGCGCGAATCGTCGAGTTTCCCGGCTACTGGAACTTCGCCAAGGGCTCGCCCAACACCATGCCCTTCTCGGAGACCCTGGGCTTCCTCGCCGATTATCGCGATCCCGCCGTTTTCGACCGGATCGGCCTGACGACGGCGCACGAAATGGCCCACCAATATTGGGGCAACCAGCTTATGCCGGCCGGAGTCCCGGGGGCCGGCCTTCTGAGCGAGACCCTCGCCCAATATTCGGCGGCGATGGTGGCGAGGCGGCGCTACGGCGCCGAGGCGCTTCGCCCGGCCCTTCGCGAGCAGCTCGATTCCTATCTCGCCGCCCGCGGCGGCGCGAAGGCCGACGAGGCTCCGCTCGTCCGCGCGGGCCAGAGTCACGTCCTCTACCAGAAAGGCCTTCTCGCCATGATGCTGCTCGAGCGGCGGATGGGCGAAGCCGCCGTCAACCGGGCGCTGAGGACCCTGCTCGCCCGCCATCGCCCGCCGGGCCCGACCTTCGCTCTGCCGGACGAGCTCGTCGCCGCCTTGCGGGCCGAGGCGCGGACGCCGGCGCAGCAGGCGCTGATCACCGACCTGTTCGAGCGGATCACCCTCCACGACCTCGCGGTCGACGGCGCGCGGGCGGTCCGCCGGCCGGACGGGCGCTGGGACGTCGACGTCACCGTCTCGGCCCGCAAGTTCCACGCCGGCGGCCACGGCGAGGACCGCCCCGCCCCGCTCGACGAGCCGATCGAGCTCGGCCTGTTCACCGCCGACCCGGACGACGGCCCGCTCGACCGCCGAAGCGTCGTCACGGTCGAGCTCCGCCCGCTCCGAACCGGCCGCCAGCGCCTCCGCTTCGTCACCGACCGCCGGCCCGCTTATGCGGCGATCGATCCCTATGCGCTCTACATCGACCGGAAGCTGCGGGATAATGTGGTGGAGGTGGAGTGACGACCGATTGTAGTTGCTCGGCGTGAAATGCGATCGCGCAGTTGCGCACTAGCGGGAAACGTAGTGACGGTCGCGGAATCCCGCGCGAATGGCTGCCACTGAAAACGAATGTCCTTTCATCTCATAGAAGACTGGACGAGGCACGCCTTGATCAGGGGGTAGCGGAAGGGGTCTTATCCAAATCCACGGGTGCCATCGGGAGCTTTTCTGCAACGAACTCCGCGGCCCGCAGCGCGCGCTCCGCATCCTCGAAACTTACCTCTCCACCGTGAATCGCCTTGTTAGCAACGCCGAGAAAAGACCCCATTGCACCGCGGAGCCGCGGGCTCAGGAAGATGCGAGGGCTGAGCGACCTCTGCGAGCCGCCGAGCAAAGGTAGCAGCTTAATTTCCATGTTGCGCCGAGCCCTAGCGAGCCCAGTCCAGATATCGTTCATGCGAATTTCCAAACGCGCCGCTTGCACTATTCGCGCGATTTCGCCAGCGAGCCTTGCTCGCTCGTCGTCGTCGAGAAGGTCTATATAGTCACGGCTCGTCGGGCCGGAAGTGGGGCTAAGCGGATCGGATGACCAATAAGAGTCCGGCGAAGAGGGTGCAGCGGGTGTGTCCTCTCCAGGCGCTGCTGGCGGAGCTGTTGATATAGAAGTCTCTTCCGGCACTGGCTGATTTACTACCTCAGTAAGACGCTGGAGACTGCGAAACACCTTCGACTGGGTCTCGGAGTCGTTCAGTAGAACTTCGAGCGACACGGTGCCTAACCTGTCTCTCAGAATCTTTCCAAGGTCGGATAGATCGCCATTCGCCAGCACCGACTCGAAATCGTCGGTGTTTGCCGCGGAAAGTGCCTTGGCCTTATCCCGAGCGATGCTAAATTGCCGGAACCCTGCGCTCGCCGCCCCACTGATTACGCTGGCAAGGATACCAGCGACGAGCGACGGCCACTCCGCAAGCATCGACATCAGAGGAGGCCCCTTTTTCGAAGGAGCTGGAGGAATGGCTTAACATCGACGAGCTCACCCGTGATTGCCCTGAGCCGCGAATAGCGGGCCGCGATATAGCGGACTCTCCAGAAGGCGCCGAGGCCGATCATGACCGCGAGCGTGCTGCCCGCCGATAGCAGGATTATCACTACTCGAGGCGCGGGATCAGTCTTAGCGAACAGGGTGATCAGGCCGATCAGGCCCGCGGCGCCGGTTGCGAGGAACCATTTGCCGACTTCGAGCCAGCGGGCGTGCTCCCACTCGAAGGCCTTTTCGATGACTTTGTGCGGTTCGACATCCGTCGCCACCAATCGCATCAGATCTACGAGCTGCAGCATTTTCATGAGCAGAGCTTATAGCTTCCTGTCGGAGACGTCACAGGCTGAGAATCGGCATTTCGCAATTATCGCATTGGTGCAGCAGGCGCCTGCCACCGAGCAAAATCCTGCGAAGCAAGCACCGGGACAGCCGCTGCCAGCTGCGTGTCGGATACATGCCAGGGACGAACGCCGAGCGGCCAGCAGCGGGCGCGCTTCATTCAGCCGAGGCCGAAGTAACGGCGCAGCGAGCGGCACGTCTTCGGGGTGACGGCGTAGCGGCCTTCCCCGTCCTCGACCCGGCTCCAATCGTCCCAGCCGAGCAGGTACGCGTAACGGTCTTTCTTGATCGTGCGGGTGCGGATCGTCGTGCGCGATTGGAAGTGCGGAAGATTGACGATATTGGCGCGAGTCAGATCCTTCGCGGTCACGACGCCGCCCTTTTTCGCAAAAACGTAGAGCCCGGCTTTTGTCTGGTCGGACGCAGCGGCCATCCACTTCTGCGTCTCGCGAAAGCTGAGATCGACGACCCCACTCATGTCGATGCCGGCATAATCCGGACCATAGACACCGGCATCGGCCGGCGGCGGTGCTTCATCTGAATCGCGGCCGAAGACGAGCGCCAGGATTTCGGCGCGCGCCGGTTCGCTGAGCTTACGCAGGTCATCCGAGGTCAAAAGGATTTGCATATCCGCCGCCCCATCGCTACTCATCCATACGTACCACGCTTACCGTCTAACCGCAAGATAAGCCTAGGTAGAGCATGTTGGTAGCCAACATCCTTGAGGCGAGGGACTCAGCTGAATATTCATTCTCTAATTGGAGAATGTTTATGGCACAGAATGCCCGCGCGTTCACCCCCGCTGAGGCGGCCGTGGTGAGCGGTCTTGGCCGCAAGGCGATCGACAATGCGATCGACAAGAGGCTCGTTCCGATCGTCGCCAGCCCGAGCGTGGACCTGGCGGACCCCGGCGGCACCCGGCGAAAGAGGCGCCTGATCAGCAAAACCGATCTGCTCTGGATCTACGTGAACAGCCGCGCCGGTGGAGCGATCCCGGTGGAGGCGCGGCCGGCGCTTTACGAGCGATTCGCAGCCAATGTCGACGCACCGAAGTTCAGGGTTTCCGACCTCGTCATCATCGACCTCGCCGCGGCGCGGCGTGAAGTCGAGGCTCGGGAGCGCGCGCTCGACCGCGCGAAGGCCAGCATCGCCAGTGATCCCGATGTGATCGGCGGCGAGCCCGTCTTCGTGGGCACGCGCGTTCCCGTATACGATGTGGCGGCGTCGCTCGACAAAGGCATCTCGCGCGAGCGTATACTCGCCGCCTACCCGCTGCTCGACGGGGACGGTCTCGACCAGGCGCTGCTCTACGCGGAGGCGTTCCCCCCGCGCGGCCGTCCACGCGGAGCGCCCCGGACGTCGCCGCCGCTCGCGCCGGTGAAGGAGGCGGCGGTGCGCCGAAGGCCGCCGGGATGACGAAGTTCCTGATCGACAATTGCCTCACCCCCGAGCTCGCCAAGCTCGCCCTGGACTCCGGGCATGAAGACGCCACGCATCTGGAATGGCGCCACAGGGGGGATTGGAAGGATTGGAATGTCACGGACATGGCCATCGAGGGCGACTGGACGCTCGTGACCCGGAACTCGGTCGACTTCCGCGGCCCGGCGAAGGCTCCGGGATCGAAGGGCGAGTATAGCAAGCGCTTACTGCATGCCGGGCTGATCTGCCTCAACGGACCGGTGGGCATGGACCTCGACATGCAAATCGACTTGTTCCGCAAGGCGATCGAGGCGCTCGAAGCGGACAACGACCTGATAAACAAATGCCTCGAGGTGACGATGGACGATAAAGGGATGATCAGGACCGACCGGTACCAGCTTCCCGGAATCGAGGAAGGCGACTGAAGAGCCTGGCGACGGGTTGGCTTTGGCAGTGTAGACACGGCCCGAACTGGACGTTCACTTCTCCCGCGCCGGATTGCCGACCACCGTCGCGCCGGCCGCGACATCCCGGGTGACGATGCTTCCGGCGCCGACGATGGCGTCGCCGCCGATCGTGACTCCCGGAAGAATGATCGCTCCGGCGCCGATCCAGACGTTCGCTCCGATCGTCACCGGCCGGCCGAAACGGACTTTTTGTCGCCGCAGATCGGGGTCGCGCGGGTGGTCGGCCGCGAGGATCTGGACAGCCGGGCCGATCGCCGTCCCTTCGCCGATGACCACCGGCTCGACGTCCAGGACGATGCAATTGTAGTTCAGGAAGGCTCCGCGCCCGAGCGTGATGTTGTGGCCGTGGTCGCAGTAGAAGGGCGGGCGGATCAGGGCATCCTCGCCGACCGAGGCGAAACGCCCGGCCAGCAAAGCGTATCGTTCCCCGTCGCTCAGGCCCGGGGCGTTGAACCGGTCGATCCACTCTTGTGCCGGCCCCGGCGGCGCCCGGCCGGTATCGCTTCCTGTCGGCATGTTCGCTCCCCGAGCAGCCAAGTGTATATAGGCGGGCGTCGGCTTTCCACTCAAAGGCATCATGACGCCGCCGCCCCGGCCATCGCGCCCTTGCATCGGCCCGCTTTCCTCCTAAAAGCCGCACCGAACAGGAAGGCTTTCCATGGCTCGCAATCCCGACCGACCGCTCTCGCCCCATCTCTCCGTCTACAAATGGGGGCCGCACATGCTGGTCTCGATCCTCCACCGGGTGACCGGCGCCGGGCTCGCCACCGTCGGAGCGGCGGCCCTGGTCTGGTGGCTGGTGGCGGCGGCGTCCGGCGAGGAGGCCTACAAGAGCTTCGCCGGCTGGGCGACCTCCTGGCTCGGGATCGTCGTCGGGGTCGGGCTGAGCTGGGCCTTCTTCCAGCACCTGCTCTCGGGCCTTCGCCACCTCGTCATGGACATCGGCGCCGGCTTCGAGATCCAGGGCAACAAATTCTGGGCGACGATGACTCTGGCGATGGCGCTCCTGCTCACCGCCGCACTGTGGCTCTATATCGTGATGGTGAGGGGAGCATGACCGTGGCGACGACACAGGCCGGCGAGCCCGGAGCGAGCCCGGCGACCGACCCCGCAGCGTTCGAGACCCCGCTCGCCCGGGTGCGCGGGCTCGGCTCGGCGCGCGAGGGGGCGGAGCATTGGTGGCACGAACGGGCCTCGTCGGTCGCCGTCCTGCTGCTGTTCGTCTGGCTGATCGTGTCGCTTCTGAGGCTGCCGGCGCTCGACCATCGCGGAATCACCGAATGGCTGAGGGACCCGGCCGCCGCGGTCCCGATGATCCTCCTCGTCGCCGCCACCTTCTGGCACCTGAAGATGGGGCTGCAGGTGATAATCGAGGATTATGTCCACGATTCGGGCAACAGGTTCCTGTGCCTGCTGCTGCTCAACTTCGCCGCGACCGGCGGTGCGGCCTTCGCGATCTTCGCGGTTCTGAGGATCGCCTTCGCCGCGGCGGGCCTTCCGCGCTGAACGGGCTGAAGGGGACCTAGAGGGACCGCACCCGGGGCTCGGCCGGCTCCGGCGTGAGCAGCAGCTCGGTCATCGCCCAGACCATCGCGTCGGCCCGGTCCGGGCTTCGTCCCGGCCCCTGATAGTCGCCGCCGAGCACCAGCCCGGCCAGCTGCTTCTCGAGCTCCGGGAAGCGCCCGGCCAGCTTCGCCTCGCCGCTTTCGAAAAAGGCGGCGATCGGCTCGGCCCGCCGGGCCTTGCCCGACCGGGCGAACACCCGCTTGACCGGGAGCCTCAGGCCCGCCCCGCGAAGCACCGCCTCGACCATCTCGCCGCCCTGATTGCCCTCCGCGACCACCCGGTCCGCCGCCCAGGCCTCGACCGCCCCGGCCACCTTGAGCGCCCATTGCTCGGGGGAAAGCCCGCCGGCGCTGTGGTCGCCGAGCACCCGCGCGACGGCGTCGCGGCCGAGCCCGCAGGCGACGATCCCGCATTCGTCCCCGTCCGCCGTCAGCGGCGGGTCGACCCCGATCACCACCCGCCTCAGCTCCGCCCGCCCGACCCCTGCCGGAGCCCTCGACGAGTCGATCAGCGCCTGCGGCCAAAGCGCTCCGGGCAGGTCCTCGAGCATCTCGCCGAGCAGCTCCTGGCGCCCGACCCGCGAGCCCGTGAAGACCTTGTCGGCCCAGCGCAGGAACGAGGCCGCGTTGTGCGGGTTGGCGAAGCTCGTCCCCCGGGTCAGCACCATCTCCGGCGATTCGAGCACCGCCCGAAGCGCCGGGATCGGCTTGGGCGTCGTCGTCACCACCACCTGCGGCCTTGCGCCCGCCCGCATCGTGAGCATCAGATTGTCCCAGGTCTCCTGCGCCCGCCGCCATTTCGCGAGCTCGTCGCACCAGGCGTAATGATGCTCGGCGCCGCGCGGGCTGTCGCCGTCGGCGCCGGAATAGACGAAGGCCTCGGCCCCGCTCGCGAAGCGCACCCGCCCGAGCCCCGGCTCCCACCGCATCAGCCGCCGCTCGTCCCCCTCGCGGGCGACCGAGAGCAGCCCGCTGCGCCCCTCGATCATCACCCGCCGGGCCTCCTTCGGATTGGCCGCGACCAGGGCGATCCTCGCCTCCGGGCAGGTCCGCGCCTTCTCGCTCACCCATTCCGCCCCGGCCCTCGTCTTGCCGAAGCCGCGCCCGGTCAGCATCACCCAGATCGTCCAGTCGTCATGGTCCGGCATCTGCCCCCGGTGAGCCCACACCGGCCAGGCCTCGTCCAGGGCCCTGACATGCTCCTCCCCCGCCGATTCCAGAGCCGTCCGCCGGTCCTCCGGAGCCAGCGCCCGGAGCCGGGCAAGCACCGCCTTGCCCTCCTCGCTCATCCCTCCCCACCCTCGCCGGGAGCGGAGTCCGCCGCCGCCCCCGCCTCCCGTTCCTTCAACATCGCCTCGTGCCGCTCGATCGCCTCGATCTTGGCGAGGATCGAATCGCAGGCCTGCCTGAAGCTCCGCTCCGGCGGCCCCTTGCGCCGCCCCTTGCCGCTCCGGCCGTATTTGCGGGCGTCGATATGGGCGAGGATCTTCATCGCCATGGCCGGGTCGAACGGCACCGCTTCCTCCTCGATCCCCGCCGCCACGGCCTCTCCGGGCCTGCGCAGGAGGGCGTGGGCGTGGGCGGTCAGCTTGTAGGTGAGCGCGACGTCGGCCTCGGCCAGCGCCCGCTCGCAGGCTCGGGCGAAGGCGGGCCATTTGCGCACCCGCTCGTGGACCGTCGCCGGCTGGAATCCGACCGCAAGCGCGCAGGCGTCGAAATTGCCGGTCGCCGCCAGCCTGGCGAGGAAATCGGCCTCGATCACCGAAGTCCAATGCCCCTCGCGGGTCATCGTCACCTGCATCAGCCCCCTGGAGTTGCGCCGGAGCACCGGCTCCGCCTCGCACTCGGGCTTCCGCCCCGGCCTCAGATAGCCGCCGAGCGATTCGGGGTCGGTCGGCAATTTCCCCTTGATCCCGAACGGGAAGGGGAAGGCGTTCTCGGCCCCGCGCAAGCGCGCGTCCGCCTCGCCCGCCGCGGCCCGGACCCGCCGGGCGAACTCGGGATTGCGCCGCATCCGGTTGGCGAACAGCTCCTTATGCCCCAGCGCCCGAGCCGAAGCTCGGGCATTCCCCGTCTCCCGGACCATCTCCAGGAACCGCTCGCCTAGCTCGGCCGTCCACACCCGGTCGCGCCGCCCCGGCGCGAGACCGCGCTCGTCTTTAGTCACCTCTAAACTCCCGCTCTCCCAAGCGAACACAAGAAGAACGGAAAATGTGCCGATTTAATCCTTCATTTTGATCCGAAATGGAGCAAGCGTCTGAACAGCCCAGGCGCCCGAGAGTGTGCGGGGCGATGGCGAGGTTCGTCCGCCTTGACCCGGCCCCCCGTGGGTTGAGCCGGACTAAGGAGGTCGTCGAAGGTGCCAGAGCGCTATGAAATCTGCACTCCGCCCTTTTTCCCGGGACGCGCGTCCACCGTGATCTGACCGCCGGTCGGAAGATAAAGGTCCCAGTCGTGCGGATTCACGTCCGAGGAGGGCGTGATGTCGTAGACACCGGCCTTCAGCGGAATCGAAAGACCGGATCCTTCGAGCGTACAGTCCGGAAGGCGGACGCGTAGCGGTTCGCGAGGTAGGGCAAGGGGCACGTGAGGGGTCGAATGACTGGTCATGGCTTTCATCTCAAAATGATTTTGCCGGAAGCGCCGGCCGCAGATGAAGTGTAGCTAACCCCCTCGCACAATTACGATATTTAAATCGAGCTGTTGTTGAATTCGCCGAACGGGGGCGTCCGCCGGCCGGGCATCCCGGCAAAGGTCCTCCAGGCAATCCTCGCGCCCGGAGGTGGAAAGGCCTCATGTGCGATAATCGTCTCGATCTTGACGGCGAGCGCTGCCAGGTCCGGCGTCGGCGCCGCGAGCAGGCGAAGCAACGTCGGCCCCAGCGCATCGAGCCGGGCGACCATTTCCGCCTCGACCGCTTCCTGCTCGTCAATCGATCCCGATCGTGTCCATCTGCCCGCCCTCGGCGACGAACTCGGAGGCTAGGAAGCGCACGCCCCGAAGGCCTCCGGGTATTCTGCACATGGCTCTTCCCTATTCGACCTAGTAGCATTTACATTGGTTGCGGTTGCAGGGGGCATCACGCACCCGAGTTGCGTGATGAAAGGGGGAAAGGTGGCCAGTCAGGACGCTTCACGCATCTCTGCGCTTCGGTTCAAACAGTGGCTCGATGAGTGGGGCGGGTACGATTTCGACCCGGAGGCGCACCGGCGTCGCCCGCCCGAGTTCATCTATTTGTTTTCAATGCCGGCCAGGCAGCTGCGAGCACTTTGCGATGTTTATAAGCGCGAGCGTGAAGGTGCGGATGCCGAGGGCATTCAGCGGTACAGGGACCCGTCGCGCACAGAACTCATTCAGAGATATGTTCGGTTTGGGTATCCCTACGGGGAGCTGAAGCCCGCCCAGCGAACCCAAGATGCATTGACATTGCGAAAGCCAGGGTGGTTGCCGACGGCCATTGTTATCAACATTCTAATCGAGGGAGATGAGAGGCGAGACCGTGCCGTCAGAGCTGAGCATTTGGTCGAGATAGAGCAGGAGCAGGGATCAAGATTCTCGCTGATTATCCCACAGCAGCCTCCGCCTAATCCCAACTGGCTAGCGCCCATGGAAGTGATCGACGGACAGCATCGGCTATGGGCTTTTGATGCAGACGGTTCTGAGAGCCCAATCCCGGATGACTTTGAATTGCCGGTGGTCGCTTTTCATGGCCTTGATGTGGCATGGCAAGCATATCTTTTTTGGTCGATCAATGTTTCGCCAAAGCGCATTAACCCAAGCCATGCTTTTGACCTTTACCCACTTCTGCGGACGCAAGACTGGCTGGAACGTGTCGGAGAACTAACAGTCTATCGCGAGGCGAGGGCCCAAGAGCTAACTGAAATAATTTATTCTCATCCCTCTAGCCTATGGCGTGATCGTATTAATATGCTGGGCGAAAAGGGGACCGGTGGAGTCAGCCAAGCGGCGTGGGTGCGAGCGTTGTTGACCACATTCTTGGCGACAGGAAGAGGGACTTCTCGGCCGGGTCTATTCCAAGCCAATCTGGAAACGATTGACGAGCCGCTCGGCTGGAGTAGGCCCCAGCAAGCGGCTTTCATAATCCAGTTGTGGAGTGACCTACGCGATGCCATCGCTCACCACCTGACAGCCTTCTGGGTTCGGCAATACGATAAAGATGTCGAGCGCGCCTTTGCTGGAAAAACTACGTGGCTCAACCAAGATCAGGGCTTACGAGCAGTTCTGAACGTCGCAAACGATGTTTTTTATAACAGCGCTCTAGCTTGGCGATTGGACGAATGGACGTTTCGCCCACATGTCGAGAGTAGGACAACAGACGAAGAAGTTACTGACGCTCTCGAAAGCCTGGGCAGGATGCCGTTTAGGAACCGAATGAAGGAGTTGGCTGCGGGACTCGCATATTTTGACTGGCGATCACTCGAGGGCCCCGGTGTTAAAGAAGACGAAGCTGTCGTAGTGCAAAAGCGCTCATATCGGGGCGCCGGTGGATACGCTGCATTAAGAGTAGACGTCTTGCGTACGCTGGCCGAAGACGACACACAAGTAGGTCGCGTGGCCGCTTCGCTCGTGTCGGTTGCGGATTAGCATGGCGATTCGAAGAAACGCCCTGCTGTCTGCGGACCGGTCCCATGTCGTTGCGGCTTTGGGAAATTTCCGTGGCGTCCCAGGAGCTCTCTGGTTAGCACCCGGGCATCCGGTCCACAGCGGACATTTCCGTCGTCGTAGTTGGCCTGCCGTGAGTTCTCTACCAACTGCTCGACTCGTCGAGGCGGTGGCTGCATCTGCTCCCAATCACTGCATTGATGGCTGGAGCTATGCCGCCCGCGCCACATCTGCGTTACTCGCCGGCGATTACCACGCCTGCCGACATTTGGCATATTACGCTCAGCTCCGTGCAGGCCTTTGCATCCTTGCAAACCTCGGGATTGGCATATTTAACCGGATCAATTTTGCGATAGATGCGGCAGGGCGGATACAACGCATTGATGATCCCGGTCATGGAGCGGCGCAGCTTGGTATCGGCACTCATGGCGTTGTTTGGGCTGCGCTCGAAGCATGGTCAACAGATCCGATTGCTGCGCGTATCTTCCTTGATCTAGTCAAGGTTCGTGGCGTCACCTTGCGCGACAGCTTGGAGGCTATTTGGCCAGGGGCAGGCAGTCACGCGGTTGCTGCGACATTGATCAGAAGCTGGGGCCTTGACTTGCGGCGCGCGTCCCAAGACCATCGCGAACGCAATGTGTCAAGCTACACTCCGCAGACCTTAAACCCTCTGACGACCTCAACACAAGCTAGCTTGGAGCTTGTAGCACAGTTCTGGGAGCTGTGTGAGCCAACTATAGGAACAGGTTTCGACAATCTAGATAGGTTTCTCTTGCGTGGTGTACTTCAAGCCCAGCACCGGCAAATCACGAGACATACGCGCTATGGCTCAGGCCCCATAGCCCGAAACTACACTTCGCTAGATCCTCGGATAATTAGTTTGGCTTCCCTAGACTTTCTCACCGGTATCGTCGACCCGGGCGATCCAAGCCTTTTGCTGGCGGCTCGGGCCACGACGCAACCTGCTGAGCCGACCGAGATGCTTGCAAGAAGCTATATCCTATTGAGAGGCGCGACAGCGTTCACTCACTCCGCATTGCTTGAGGCGGGATTGGACCTATCTGCGGGTGACCTGCGGCCTTGGATCGACGAGTTTGCCCAGCAACGCGGGTTTTGGGCGCCGGCCGCCCCGTTAGCCGATCCTGTCGACCTATGGGCTGATATCGAGCTAGCGATGATTGATTTCAATGCATCCCGTGACCCAGCTCCGGCCTGCTGGCATGAGTGGATGTCGTTGAGCAACAAAGGGCTTCCGCAAATTTCAGAGATTGAACGAGTAGGCGTTTGGAGCCTTAGCGCCTAGGAACAGTGAAAATGATTGAACCATTTCTAAAATGGGCGGGGGGGAAACGCTGGCTTGCTGCGCGAGGGTTGCCTCAGCCGGCACACTTCGACCGCTACATCGAGCCATTTTTAGGTGGTGCGGCTGTTTTTTTCTCTATTTTACCGTCCCGCGCGTTGCTGTCCGACCTGAACCAGGAGCTAATAGATCTTTATCGCGTGATGCGCGATCATCCCTTACGGCTGACACGCATCCTGCAAGTTCATCACGCGCTCCATTGCAAAGACCACTATTATGTGATGCGCGCTTGGCAACCAGAATGCCTGATTGAGCGAGCCGCCAGGACTCTTTATCTTAATCGCACCTGCTGGAACGGACTCTATCGCGTGAACCAAAAGGGCGAGTTCAATGTACCGATTGGCACTAAATCGTCAGTATTGTTCGACAGTGATGATTTCGAGAAGGTTGCGAAAGCGCTATCGAAAGCCGAGATTCGGTGTTGTGATTTCTCAGACACCATTGAGGAAGCTGGGATGGGTGACTTTGTATTTGTTGATCCCCCTTATACTGCCAAGCACAACTTGAATGGGTTTCTAAAATATAATGAGAAAATGTTCAGTTGGACCGACCAACTCCGACTGCGTGATTCTCTTGGGGGCGCCATCACTAGGGGCGCTGCGGTAGTAGTCACAAATGCGGATCACGAGTCCGTGCGCGAGCTGTATGAAGGCTTAGCGTGTTACATAAGCGTGGCTCGCGCGAGTATCCTGGCTGCGGATGCGCATCGGCGCGGCCCCACCACCGAAGCAATGTTCGTTGCGAACATCAGCCAGCCAAGAGAATAGCGGTACAGGCCGGAGTTCGGAACTCCCCTGTCCCATTCTGCTCCCGGTCGGCTTGGCCGATGGCTATTCTGGCCGTAAGAGAGAAAAGATGTCACTCCCAATTGCGGCACGCCTCGAAAGCGATATCTTTGAGTCAGCGGGTTAAGAGCATCGAGATTGCCCTCCGGAACCTAGGTGGGCAGGCATCGACACCTAAGATCGCCGCGGAGATACGCCGCGCCTTTGCCGGTCCCCACCCTCGTACTCTATTAGACAGCATCCGAGGGCGCCTCCAGGAATGCTCATCGGATTCGAAGCTTTTTCGGGGGAAGCATGATCTATTCTACAGAGTGCACGGCATTGGGAGTGGGGTCTGGGGTTTACGCGAAATTGGGAGCACGGCTGCCTCCGGAGGGGACGAGCCGACGGATAACGCCCAGCTTCCGCTAGAAGGGCCAGATTTTGATGAGATCGTTGACCGGCTGCAAGGAGGCGCTCAGCCGATTTATGGAAGCCACGCCGAGGTCCAGGTTCGACATCGTCTGGCGGCAGAAATTAGGCGGCTGAAGGGAGTCTTGGATCGGCTTGAGCCGGCCCATGGAGGGATCGGTCATAATCGCCCTCCTACAGATGCGCAGGAAGACGCACCTGAACCAGATATCATTGTCGCGATCGCTCACGACGCAACTACGATCGATGCGGAGGTTCAGGCAGAAAATCCCGATGCGCTTAAGGTCGCTCATTCGGCCCGACGGCTTCAACGCTTCGCCCATTGGCTGAGCGGAAAAGCGGACATCTTCACGGACGAATTCGCCCGAGCCTTCGGAAAGTCTCTGGGGAAATTTGCTGGAGCGGCGGTAGCCACGGGTGGGCTGTTGTTCGTTCTGCAAAACGTTGTGCGATCAGCTGGGCAGTGGCTGCAACTGGTTCTGCATTAGCTTCTAATCCTGAAATGGTGACCGGCCGCTATCCGGCCAGCCCTGCGCAGTCGCTTCGGGGACCGGCAGGGCCGCACCTCCCCCACAGCCTCTCGCGCCGTTCGTGATCTTTGTGCGAACCCAATCCTGCCGCCTCCGCCGCCGCCTCCGCCGTCAAGCTTGCATCCCTCCGCCGCGCGCCTAAAAGCACCGGCATCTCCTCCCGCGACCCTCGCGAGCGCCCCCCATGCCGACCCCTTCCGCCTACAAAATCGTCGACCACAGCTACGACCTCCGATCATCCTGAGCCTGTCGAAGCTTAGCCTGTCCTGAGCCTGTCGAAGGGTCGTCGGCGCCGGCGGGTCGGGGCTTCGGGCGACGATGGGGGGGTGAAGGGGGTTTTGCCGTTAGATCGGCACGGAGTGGGTCGTCACTCGGCGGGATGGGTCTCCCGCCTGGCGCGCGCCCGTTCATGCGCCCCCCGCGCCCAAAGGTAGATGGCGAGCGTCAGCAGGCCCGCTCCCAGGGGCGGCGCCAGATTCCTGATGATCTCATCCATTCATGACCTCCGGCTCGAACAGCGACATCAACTGGATTGCCGCCGCGCAACTTTGGACGTCAGGCTCACTCCGCCGGATAGGCCTCATGCCGCGCACGGGCTCGAGCCCGGCGGTGGGCGCCGCGAGCCCAGGCCCAGGCGACGAGCGTGAAGAGGCCCACTCCGAGCGGCGGCGCCAGATTCCGCATTATCTCATCCATTCGCAGCCTCCGGCTCGAGGAACGACATCAACTGGACCGCCATCGCTATAGCCGTGGGGCCGAACACGATCCATATTGTTGCCCAAGCGTCGAGGCCGGTGAGAAACCAGCGCGCGACCGCTGCGGCGAGCAGGCCGGTCCCAAATTCGCGATCACCGCCGAAAGCACTTTCAGCTTCTCGTTCGTCCGCCGCTGTTCCGTGCGCGATCGATCCATCTTTCACCGTTTAGCGCAAAATGTCCGCTGACCGGAGTTTATTTTTGATAAATCGTGAGCATGCCGAGCCGCCTCCCTGGCACCGCCCGCACCGGCCGTCACTCAAGCTTGCATCCCCCCGCCGCGCGCCTAAAAGCGCGCCCAAGCCCCCACCAGCCGCGAGCGCCCCCAGATGCCCACCCCTTCCGCCTACAAGATCGTCGACCACAGCTACGACGTCGTCGTCGTCGGGGCCGGCGGGTCGGGGCTTCGCGCCACCATGGGCTCGGCGGGGAAGGGGCTTCGCACGGCCTGCGTGACCAAGGTGTTCCCGACGCGGTCGCACACGGTCGCGGCGCAGGGGGGGATCGCGGCGTCGCTCGGGAACATGGGGCCGGACCACTGGACCTGGCACATGTACGACACCGTCAAGGGGTCGGACTGGCTCGGCGACCAGGACGCGATCGAATATCTGTGCCGGGAGGCTCCGGCGGCGGTCTACGAGCTCGAGCATGCCGGGGTGCCCTTCTCGAGGACGGCGGAAGGGAAGATCTACCAGCGCGCGTTCGGCGGGATGATGCAGAACATGGGGGCGGGGCCTCCGGCGCAGCGGACCGCGGCCGCGGCGGACCGGACCGGGCATGCGATGCTCCACGCTTTGTATCAGCAGTCGCTGAAGTACGACGCCGACTTCTTCATCGAATATTTCGCCATCGACCTGATCATGGAGGGGGGCGAGTGCCGCGGAGTGATCGCTCTGTGCCTCGAGGACGGGTCGATCCACCGCTTCTCGAGCCAGGCGGTGGTGCTCGCGACGGGGGGCTACGGCCGGGTCTATTTCACCGCCACCTCGGCCCACACCTGCACCGGCGACGGCAATGCGATGGCGCTCCGGGCGGGGCTTCCCCTTCAGGACATGGAGTTCGTCCAGTTCCACCCGACCGGGATCTACGGGGCTGGGGTTCTGATCACCGAAGGGGCGCGGGGCGAGGGCGGCTATCTGACCAATTCGGAAGGGGAGCGCTTCATGGAGCGCTACGCGCCCTCGGCGAAGGACCTCGCCAGCCGCGACGTCGTCTCGCGCTCGATGGCGATGGAGATCCGCGAGGGCCGCGGAGTCGGCAAGGATAAAGACCACATCTACCTTCACCTCGACCATATCGACCCCAAGATCCTGGCCGAACGCCTCCCCGGGATCACCGAGACGGGGAAGGTGTTCGCGGGGGTCGATTTGACCCGGCAACCGCTGCCGGTGCTTCCGACGGTTCATTACAACATGGGCGGCATCCCGACCAACTTCCACGGCGAGGTGGTGACCTTGCGGGACGGCAACCCGGACAGCGTCGTGCCGGGCCTGTTCGCGGTCGGCGAGGCGGCCTGCGTGTCGGTGCACGGGGCGAACCGGCTCGGCTCGAACAGCCTCATCGACCTCGTCGTGTTCGGCCGGGCGGTCGGCCACCGGGTCGGCGAGATCATCAGGCCCAACAGCCCGCAGCGGCCCCTGCCCAGAGGCTCGGAGGAGATGGCGCTCGGCCGCCTCGACAGGTTCCGCTTCGCCGCGGGGGGAAGCCCGACCGCCCAGATCCGCAACCGGATGCAGCGGGTGATGCAGGCCGATTGCGCCGTCTTCCGGGCTGAGGCGACCCTGGAGGAGGGCAAGGGCAAGATCGACGAGGTCTACCGGCAGATGGCCGACGTCCGGGTCACCGACCGAAGCCTGATCTGGAACACCGACCTCGTCGAGACCCTCGAGCTCGACAATCTCATCGCCCAGGCGGTGGTGACGATGCACTCGGCCGCCAACCGCAAGGAGAGCCGCGGCGCCCACATGCACGAGGATTATCCCAATCGCGACGATTCCAACTGGATGAAGCATACGGTGAGCTGGTTCGACGGCTGGGGCGGCAAGGGCGGCGGGGTACGGATCGACTATCGCCCGGTCCACGAATATACGCTGACCGACGAGATCAAATATATCGAGCCCAAGGCTCGGGTGTACTGACCGTGCGAATCGCGGTTGCGGTCCTTCTCAGCCTGGCGGCGAGCGGAGTCGCTGGCGCGAAGCCGGCCGAACCGGCCGCCGACCCGCGCGCGCAGGCGGCGTTCGATCGCACCAAGCGCACCGAGTCGACTTATGCGCTCTACGCGTGGAATTGGGTGAAAGGGCCGGGTTTCCCGACCGGACCGCACTGGTCCGCCGAATTCCATCGCGGCCACCTGCACCGCGTTGAGACTCCGCACGTTCGGGTCGTGGCCGATTGCGCCGCCGGCACCGGCACGACCCTCGACGTCGCAACCGGGCGGAGCGAGACCGGCCCCGCGGCTGCCCGCGGCGCCTGCGGGATCAATTCCAATTTCCCGGTCCGGGATCTGGAATATCTGGGGCGAAGGGACAGCCGGTTCGGAGGGCTGGATCTGCTTCGCATCCTGGATCCGGCGGACGAGCGTCTCTACGCGGTCGACGATAACGGGGTGCTCGTTGCCTCCGAGATATTTCCGCGCGACCCCGCCGCCCGCTATTGCGTCCAGCAGGAGCCGCTGGCGGTCGAGAAGGTCTTGCCGGCCGAGGACATGTTCTCCGCGCAATCCCTGCAGCGCAGCTTCGCCGCGAGCCGGTTCGAAGCCGTGCCCGGATCTCCCGTCGGCGATCTGTGGTTCGGAAACCGGCGCTGCGTCGGAGGCCGCGACTAGGCCGTGCGCGATCCCGGGCGCGCCTTCCTCGCCCTGATCCTCGCCCAGGCGGCGCATTCGGTCGAGGAATATGCGTTCCGGCTCTACGACGTGCTTGCGCCGGCCCGTTACGTCAGCTCGCTGTTCGGGATCGATCCGCGGATTGGCTTCGTCATCGTCAACTCGGCGCTGGTGTCGTTCGGGCTGTGGTGCTGGGCCGCACGGGTGAGAATGGGACGCGGGCGCGGTCTCGCCTGGTTCTGGGCCCTGCTCGAGATTGCCAACGGCTGCGCCCATATCGCGCTCGCGGCGATGGCAGGCGGCTATTTCCCGGGGCTGGCAACCGCGCCGCTTCTGATCGGTCTCGGCCTGGGGCTGGCGGTGAGGCTTCGGAGGGGCTTGCCGGAAGTTGCGTGATTCGCGGCCGCGCATTGCCCGAGGCCGGCCGCGGCTGCACAAAGCCGTAATGCGGCTGTTCATTCCATTGCTGGCGCTCGCGCTTGGCGGAGCGGCGCCCGCGCCTCGGCCGGAAGCCGGCTGGCACCTCGTCCCCGGCAGCTTCGAGCCGGGCCGGCAGCCGGACGGGAACAGCGTGTTCATCGAGGCGCCGGAAGGGCTGATCCTGGTCGATACGGGGCGGCATCCGGCGCATCAGGAAAAATTGCTGGCCTACGCTCGGCAGCGCGGGAAGCCTGTCGCGGCGATCGTCAATACGCACTGGCATCTCGATCATGTCGGCGGCAATTCGGAGATGCGGGCGGCCTATCCGAAGGCGCCAGTGTATGGCAGCACCGCCGTCGATGGAGCGCTGACCGGCTTCTTCCCGCGCAGCCGCAAGTCGGCGGAGGAGTATCTGGCCTCGGGCCAGGCGGGGCCGGAGCAGCGGGCGGAGATCGAAGGCGACTTCGCGGCGGTCGAGGATGTGGCGGCGCTTCGTCCGACCCGGCCGGTCACGAGCTCCGGCAAGGTGCGGGTCGCCGGCCGCCCGCTTCGGCTGAACCTCGCCCGCTTCGCGGCGACCGAAGGGGACGTGTGGATATATGACGAGCGGCTGAAGCTGGTGGTTGCGGGGGATCTCGTCGTGGGTCCGGTGCCCTTCTTCGACACCGGCTGTCCCGAGGGCTGGCGAAAGGCGCTGGGCGAGATCGCGGCGACGCCGTTCGTCACGCTGGTGCCCGGCCATGGCGAGCCGCTGAGCCGGGCGCAATTCCGCCAGTGGCGCAGGGCGTTCGACAACCTGCTCGATTGCGCCGCCTCCTCGCAGGCGAAGGAGGCCTGCGCGGCCGGGTGGAAGCGCGACGCGGCGGCGTTCATTCCGCCGGGGGATCGGCGGATCGATTCGATGGTCGGCTATTATCTCGACACGAGGCTTCGCGCGGCGCCGGCGGAGCGGGAGAAATATTGCCGACCATTGCGATAGAAATCCTCCCCTGCATTTGCAGGGGAGGGGGACCGCGCGAAGCGCGGTGGAGTGGTTCCTTCAGAGTCCGGAGAATCCCTTGACCGCTTCGCCTGGTCCCCTCCCCGCGAAATCGCGCGGAGGATTTTTGGCATTCAGGCCGCAACCGCCTCGAGCGCGGCCCGCACCCGGGCCATGTCTTCGGCGAACGAGCGCCTCAGCGCCTCGTCGTCGAGGCCGGAGCGCTCCACCACCATCGGCATCGACAGCCCGATCCGAAGGGTCGCGCCCCAGCTGCCGTCGTCGAGCTTCACGCACTTCACCGGCTGTCCGAGGCGGACGCGATGGGCGAGCATGGCCTTGTGCCAGCGCGTCGAGTCCTCGAACGTCGCGCGTCCGCCGAACTCGCTGAGGTCCAGGGTCGACAGGGTGCGCATCTCGATCGGGTGGGTGTCGGCCGTCTCCTTCTCGCCGGGCGGATAGGGGGCGACGCGGTGGGCTGGCGTCCTGGCGATGATCTCCTCGCGCACCGCCAGGTGGAAGCTCAGGATGATCCGGGTCACCTGGTCGAGGGACAGGCGCTGGAAGCGCTCGAGCTCGAAGATCGAGGCTTCGAGGCGAAGCAGGAGCCCGATATTGGCGCTGTGCTCGAGCGCGTCCGCGCCCGGCCAGCCCGCCGGCCATTCGCCGCGGCGGAACAGCGTCGCGAGGCCCCGGGCGAGCGGCCGTGCGCCCTCCCGGAAGCGGCGGGGAACGAGGGCGAAGCCGCTGAACGGGGGCCCGCCCATGAACTTCGAGCCGGTGACGAAGACAATCGCGCCGCGCTCCAGATAGTCGGCGATGGCGGGGCTGGTGATCCGGGCCTGGCAGGCGTCGACGACGAAGGTGACGCGCTCGCCATGGCGCTGGGCAAGGGCGTCGATGTCGCTCGGGGAAGGCACGATGAGGCCCGTCTTGGAGCCGTGGACGACATGGACGAGGACGTGGCGCCCGGCCGCTCCCGCCTCGGCGATCGCGGCATCCATCCGTGCCGCGATCTCGGACGAGGGGCGGGCGCGGCCGTGGCCGTCGCGGACGGGGACGTCAACCATCTCGACATGCATCTCGCCGACCCCGGCGACCGGCTCGCCCGGAGTCGTGGCGACGCCCAGCGCCGTCTCGCGCGCGAAATAGCGGCCGAAGGCGGAGTGAACGCAGCCGCTTCCGACCTCGTCCGCGCCGAGCAGGATGTTGTGAGTGCCGCCCCCGCCGCGTCCCGCCGCACAGGCGAGAGCGACATATTCGAGGTCGGTTCCGGACGGGGCGAAGACGATGTCCACCTCTTCGGCGACGGCATAGGCCCGGCGAATCCGGCCGCGCAGAGCCTGAAGGCGCTCCGCATAGCCCGGGCCGGAAAGGTCCGGTCCCGTTTCGGCGAGAAGTTGATTGACGCGAATGAAGGCCGCCGACGAGATGTCGTTGGCGGTGGATGAGGCATAGGCGAGGACCGTGCTCGGGGAAGGCGCCGAATGATAGCGGTTGAGCCCGGTTTCCGGCCCGAGGACGATGCGGGCGTCGCCGCCCGTCGTCATCAGCATCGTCGAGTCCCAGGGGGGAAGGATTTCTACGGTCACAGGGTTACGCTCTTGGCCTTCCGTGGCGCCGGCACTATGTCCGCCGCGCCCTCCCCCTGAAAGGCGAAGTCACGCGTGTCAAACCTCCGTCCGCTCGTCATCCCGCCCGAGGCCAAGGAGCGACTGCGGATCCTGTTCATCGCCAAGCATGCCCTGTGGAGCGGCGGCCTTCACCCGGAGGACGGCAACCACGCCCTCTACCATGTCGAGGTCCGCGAGATTTTGAAGGGGCTGGGGCTGAACCTCGAGCTCGCCGACAAATATGAGGCGCTGTTCGAGAAGCCCGACGTCGACTTCGTCTTTCCGCTGCTCAACCGCGGCGGCTTCCTCAACAGCGAGATGATGCTGCCTTTGCTGTGCACCCGGCACGGCCTTCCCTTCCTCGGCGCGAGCCCGATCCTGCGCGGAATGTCGGACGACAAGCATCTGACCAAGATGGCGGCCGCCGCCCGGGGAATCCCGACCGCGCCCTGGGCGATCTACCGCCGCGGCGCTCCGGTCGAGCGGGCGCGTTGTCCTGCCGGCGAGCGAATGGTGATCAAGCCCAACGCCTCCTCGGCGAGCTGGGGAGTTCAGGACGCGCATGACTGGGCGGGGGTCGAGGCCGCGGTCGCCTCGATCCACGCCGAGGGCCATGACGCGATCGTCGAGCCCTTCCTCAACGGAAGCGACGTCGAAGTGCCGGTGATCACGATCGAGGGCGAGCCTGTGATCATGCCGATGATGCTGTTCGAGCAGGCCGACCCCTCGCACCTTCGAACCTATTACGAGAAGCGCGACCTCGTCGACCGAAGCCAGAAATATCAGCTGGTCGAGTTCGACGACAGGGAATGGATGCCGGTGATCGCCGACTACACCCGCCGGATCGCGGAGGAGTTCCGACCGTTCGATTACGGCCGCTACGAATTCCGCTTCGACCGTGAGGGCGGCAAGGTCCAGTTCCTCGAGGTCAATTTGAACGCCAATCTCTGGTCCCAGAAGGTCTACGGCCGCTCCGCGGCGATCGCCGGGCTCGCCCAGGAAGAGCTGATCGAGACGATCTTGGCGGAGAGCTTGAGAAGGCACGGGCTGCTGTAGCCTAAATCCTCTCCCGCAAAGGCGGGGGAGGATTTAGTCCGCAGGACGGTTGAGCCGCGCCTCGCGAGCCGTTAAGCCGCCGCCAGCAAAGGACGTAGAATGGCCGAGTTCACCCTTCCGAAGAACAGCGTGATCAAGGGCAAGGGGCGCAGCTTCACCGATCCGGCGGGGCCCGGGCGGACGCGGAGGTTCAAGATCTACCGCTACGATCCCGATTCGGGGGAGAATCCGCGCTACGACAGCTACGAGCTCAACCTGGACGAAACCGGGCCGATGGTGCTCGACGCCCTGCTGCGGATCAAGAACGACATCGACCCGACATTGACCTTCCGGCGCTCGTGCCGCGAGGGGATCTGCGGGTCTTGCTCGATGAATATGAACGGGCGCAACGGCCTCGCCTGCACCACGGCGATCGAGGATTACAAAGGCGAGATCAGGATCACTCCGCTGCCCAGCATGGACGTGATCAAGGATCTGGTGCCCGACTTCACCCATTTCTTCGCCCAATATGCGGCGATCGAGCCCTGGCTGAAGACGGCGACTCCCGATCCGTCGGGCAAGGAGCGGCTTCAGTCGCCCGAGGACCGGGCGAAGCTCGACGGCCTCTACGAATGCATCTTGTGCGCCTGCTGCTCCTCGTCCTGCCCGAGCTATTGGTGGAATTCGGACCGGTTCCTCGGGCCCGCCATCCTGCTCCAGGCCTATCGCTGGCTCGCCGACAGCCGCGACGAGATGACGGGCGAGCGGCTCGACGAGCTCGAGGACCCGTTCCGGCTCTACCGCTGCCACACGATCATGAACTGCGCCAACGTCTGCCCCAAAGGCCTCAACCCGGCCAAGGCGATCGCCGAAACCAAGAAGCTGCTGGCGGAGCGGGCGGTTTGACGCCTTCCGTCGTCCCAGCGAAGGCTGGGACCCCAGGGGGTGAAGACCGCCGGCGCTTTTCACCCGCCGGGGCCCCAGCCTTCGCTGGGGCGACGAGATGACCGAGCGCCGCCTCCACCCACTCATCCGCCACGAGCCCGACCCCGACCATCCCGGCTGGATGACCTGGGACCTGCCGAGCGGAGACGACCGCTTCAACGCGACGCTCGGCAAGCTGCTCGTGCGAGGCGAAGGGGAGGGGAGGGCGCGGTGCCGGATGTTTCCCGGCGTGGCGCAGAGCAACCTCGGCAATATCGTCCACGGCGGGGCGATCCTGACTTTCATCGACATGGCGATGTTCGCGGGCGGCTATGCGGCCGGGGCGAGCCTCGGGCCTTCGGTGACGCTCGACCTGTCGGCCCAGTTCCTCTCCGGGGCGAAGCTCGGCGCTCCGCTCGACTGCTCGGTCGAGCTTCTGCGCGAGAGCAAGCGGCTGGCGGTGATGCGCGGGCTTGTCGAGCAGGAGGGCGAGGTCGTCGCGTCATGGTCCGGTACCTTGAGGAAGCTGTCGCGGTGAGCGGGGTCGCCGAGCGCTACCGGACGCTGGTGGCGGCGGGGGAGCTTCGGCCGGATCCGGACCAGGAAAAAGCGGTGGCGGTGCTCGACCGGATCGCCGTCGAGCTGGCCCCGGCACCGAGGAAGACGCCCTGGGCCCGGCTGTTCGGCAAGCCGCCGCCGCCGCCGCGCGGCGCCTATCTGTGGGGCGCGGTCGGGCGCGGCAAGTCGATGCTGATGGACCTCGCCTTTGAGGCGATCCCGGCGGAGCCGAAGCGCCGGGTTCACTTCCACGAATTCATGCTCGAGGTCCACGAGCGGCTGCGAGTCGAGCGGGAGAAGGAGGAAGGGGACCCGATCCCTCCGGTGGCAAGGGCGATCGCAGAGGAAGCGCGGCTGCTCGCCTTCGACGAGATGGTGATCAACAATGCCGCCGATGCGATGATCCTGTCGCGCCTGTTCGCCCAGCTTCTGCAGAACGGGGTGACGGTTGTCACAACCTCAAACCGGCCGCCGGGCGACCTCTATCTCGGCGGCCTCAATCGCGAATTGTTCCTGCCGTTCATCGCGCTGGTCGGGCGCGAGCTCGACGTTGTGCCGCTCAACGGCCCAACCGATTACCGGCTCGAGCGGCTCGGCGGCTTCCCGACCTGGTACGTGCCGAACGGGCCCGAAGCGACCCGAGCGCTCAGCGCCGCCTTCTTCCGGCTCACCGATTTCTCGGTCGAGGACCGGGCCAAGGTGCCGAGCGAGGACATTTCGGTCCATGGCGGCCGCATCCTGCATGTGCCCAAGAGCCTCAAGGGCGTCGCCGTCTTCTCGTTCAAGCGGCTTTGCGGCGAGGCGCGCGGGGCCGCCGACTATCTCGCCGTCGCCCGGCGCTATCATACGGTGATCCTGGTCGGCATTCCGGTGATGGGCCCGGAGCGGCGCAATGAGGCGGCGCGCTTCGTGACCCTGATCGACTCGCTCTACGAGCATAAGGTGAAATTGCTCGCGGCGGCCGACGCCTCGCCCGACGGCCTCTATCCCGCGGGCGACGGCGCCTTCGAGTTCCAGCGGACGGTGTCGCGGCTGATCGAGATGCAGAGCCAGGATTATCTCGCGGCGGGGCATGGGGTATGATTTCCTCTCCCGTCCTTACGGGAGAGGGGGGACCCATCCGAAGGATGGGGGGTGAGGGTGTTACCGACTCCGGTGTACAGACCCTCACCTCCCATCGCTGCGCGATGGGTCCCTCCTCTCCCGTAAGAACGGGAGAGGAGATTAATCGGCGTTGACGCCCTGCCGCTCCCGGTCCAGCTTCCGCCCGCCTCTACCAGCGGGAGCCTCCTTCATGCGCATCGCGTTCGTCCTCGCCCTCGGCCTCCTCTCCACCACCGCCCTCGCCGCCGATCCGGCGCCCGACAAATGGGATTTGAAGGCGCGCGAGATCCTAGAGCATTCGGTCGCGATCCCGACCGCGATGGGCGAGGGAAAGGTCCCGGAGCTGGCCCAATATCTGGCGGAGCAATATAAGGCCGGCGGCTGGGCGGAGGGCGACATCCACGTCATCCCCTACGAGGGGGCGCCCGGCGACAAGACCGCCGCTTTCATCGCCCGCTGGCCCGCCGCCAAGCCTTCGGGCAAGAAGCCGATCCTGCTCATGGCCCATATGGACGTCGTCCCGGCCAAGCGGGACGACTGGTCGCTCGAGCCCTACGTCCTCACCGAGAAGGACGGCTATTTCTACGGACGCGGCACCAGCGACATCAAGCAGGGCATCACCGCAGTCACCACCGCCCTGCTCCGGCTGAGGGCGGAAGGGTTCAAGCCGAAGCGGGACATCGTCGTGCTGTTCACGGGAGACGAGGAGACCCAGGGCAACGGCGCCCGGCTCGCCGCCACCGAATGGCGCAAGTGGACCGACGCCGAGTTCGCCCTGAATTCCGACGGCGGCGGCGGCGGCTTCGCCAAGGACGGTCGGCCGCTCGGCTTCTCGATGCAGACCGCCGAGAAGACCTACTCGATGTACAGCTTCACCGTCCGCAACCGCGGCGGCCACAGCTCCAAGCCCCGGCCGGACAACGCCATCTACAGGCTCGCCCACGCGATCGAGCGGCTCGAGGCCTATCGTTTCACACCCATGCTGAATGAGACCACTCGCGCCTATTTCGCGGTCCGCGAGAAGGGCGAGAAGGGACCGCTCGGCGACGCCATGCGGGCCTGGCTTGCCGACCCGAACGACGGCAAGGCCGCCGATCTGATCGAGGCCGATGAAGGCGAGGTCGGCCTCACCCGAACCCGCTGCGTCGCCACCCGGCTGGAAGGCGGCCATGCCGACAATGCTCTGCCCCAGCTCGCCCGGGCGACGATCAACTGCCGCATCATGCCGGGCACCGAGCCCGCGGCGGTCCGCGACGAGCTCGAGCGGGTGGTGGCCGACCCCGAGGTCAAGGTCGAGCGGACCGACAACCAGGCGATGTCGCTCGCCTCCCCGCTGCGGCCCGACGTGCTCGCCGCCTACACCGCCGCAGTCCAGGCCCGCCATCCGGGCGCCCCCATCATGCCCGAGATGAGCACCGGCGCAAGCGACGCCCGCCCGTTCCGGGTGGCGGGAATCCCGGTCTACGGAGTCGACGGCAGCTGGGGCGTCATCCCCGACGACCTTCGCGCCCACGGCCGCGACGAGCGGCTCCCGGTCAAGGCGCTGTACGACGACGTCGACCATTGGGTCGACATGGTGAAGGCTCTGGCGGGGAAATAGGCTCCCGTCCAAACCCTCTCCCGCTTTTCCGCGGGAGAGGAGGGGCCCGCCGCGAAGCGGTGGGAGGTGAGGGTCTGTACCTCGGAGTCAGCAAGACCCTCACCCCCCAAGCCTTAGGCTTGGGTCCCCCCTCTCCCGCGAAGGGCGGGAGAGGAAGTGAAGGGTGCGGCTGCCGCGCATTTTCCCTCGCCCCCCAGGTTGCCCCCTCCCGCCTTCGGGTCTAAGCGGGCGCCACATCCCCGGCCGCTCCCCACGGCCGTCCCGCTTTGACTGAAGAAAGGCTGGAGCAGCCCCATGGCTCGCACGAAAATCGCGCTGATCGGCGCCGGCATGATCGGCGGCACCCTGGCCCATATCGCGGCGATCCGCGAGATGGGCGACATAATCCTCGTCGACGTCGCCGAGGGCATCCCGCAGGGCAAGGCGCTCGACCTCGCCCAGGCCGGCCCGGTCGAAGGCTTCGACGCCCTGCTCACCGGAACCCAGGATTATGCCGACATCAAGGGCGCCGACGTCTGCATCGTCACCGCGGGGGTCGCGCGCAAGCCGGGGATGAGCCGGGACGATCTGCTCGGGATCAACCTCAAGGTGATGAAGGCGGTCGGCGAGGGCATCAAGACGCATGCGCCGGACAGCTTCGTCATCTGCGTCACCAACCCGCTCGACGCGATGGTCTGGGCGCTTCGCGAATTCTCCGGGCTTCCCCACGAGCGCGTCGTCGGAATGGCGGGCGTGCTTGATTCGGCGCGCTTCCGCCACTTCCTCGCCGAGGAGTTCAAGGTCTCGGTCGAGGACGTCACCGCCTTCGTTCTCGGCGGCCACGGCGACACGATGGTGCCGGTGCCGGCTTATTCGGCGGTGGCGGGAATCCCGGTGCCCGACCTGATCCGGATGGGTTGGTCGACCCAGGAGCGCATCGACGCCATCGTCCAGCGCACCCGCTCGGGCGGCGGCGAGATCGTCGGGCTGCTCAAGACCGGCTCGGCTTATTACGCGCCGGCGACGGCGGCGCTGGCGATGGCCGAGAGCTTCCTGAAGGACAAGAAGCGCCTTCTCCCCGCGGCGGCCTATCTTCGGGGCCAATATGGGGTCGACGATCTCTACGTCGGCGTTCCGGTGGTGATCGGGGCGGGCGGAGTCGAGCGGATCGTAGAGATCGAGCTCGACGAGTCGGCCAAGGCAAATTTCCAGGTGTCGGTCGACGCGGTCAGGGAATTGCTGGACGCCTGCCGGGCGATCGACGGCAGCCTCGCCTGATCCTCGAACCTCGAAGGAGACCGGCATGAAGCCACTGTGGATATCCGCTTTCACTCTTGCAGTGGTGGCGCTCGCCGCCCCGTCCTGGGGCCAGAACGGCGCGATGTGGACCGATTACCGCGGCGGCCTGGTATCGATTCAGTTCGCCGGAGGGGGCAGCCCGGCTCCGGCGCCGATGGACCGGCCGGCCGCGGAGATGGCGGATCTGTTCAAGCGGCTCTGTCTCGACAGCGGCGGCGACGAGGCCGGGGTCGCGCTGGCGGCGACTGCGGCCGAGCTCACCCCGACCCCCCATGTCGTCCCGGGAACCAAGAAGGCCGGCCCGCTCACGCTCAACATCTGGACCGCGAACGGCCTGACCCTGTCCCGGACCGACGGCTTCTTCGCCGCGCCCGCCCCGCAGTGCAACACGACCTTCTACGTCTCGACCCTGCCGACCCGGCCCGACCTCACCGCCGCGATGAACGCGGCGGTCGGGGCGCAGCCCTCCAATCTGGCCGCCGCCACCGACAAGAAGGGCCAGCCGAAGAAGAATTTCAGCCCGGAATGGACGATCGACGGGCCGGGCGGGCCCCGGATCGTATTCGCCTCGATCGGCAAGAGCAGCCAATATATGCCGGGAAACCGGGTTCAGATCTCGGTCCGCGCGGCGAAGAAGGCGGCGCAGTGACTCGATGATCGCCCCGGCCCTCGCCCTCCTTCTCAGCCTGCCGCCGGCGCCCTCCCCGGTTCCCGCCGCGGACGTGGGCGCGGCCGCGAAGTCGTTCGCGGACATCTGCCTCGCCCATTCGGATTCGGCGCAGCAGGCTCGGCTCGAGGCCGAGCTTCGCGGCTTCCGGAAGGGCGACACGCTTCCCGGCATTGGCGGCGGCGCTCCGCTGGAAACCTATTCGAACTCGCCGCTCGACGTCGCCATCCGCGAGGGAAAGAGCGGCCGGTTCAGCTGCATCCTCATTTTCGCGCCCGAGGAATCGGTCGACAACGCGGGCGTCGCCGCCGCCATTACCGCCCTTCCCGGGCTCACGCCCAGGTCGAGCAAGGGCAATGCGAAGAACTGGCGGGCGACCTGGACTCCGCTCGCGGCGCCCAAAGGCTCGAAGGTCTATCTCACCATCGGCCACGGCATCGGCCATCGCAGCGCGATCCTGACCCTCGAGTCCGAGACGCGCTGATGCCCGCGCTGCTCCAGGCCGCCCGTCTCCCGTCCGCCATCCCGGCGGCGCCTCCGCCTGGACGGGGGCTACCGGATGCCGTCGAGATGAGACGCTTCGCCAAAGCGATCCTGCTCCTGTCCCTGCTGGGCGTACCGGTGGGCGCATCGGCCGGACCCGAGAAGAAATCCGCGGTCGAGGAGCTTACCTCGATCTGGATCTCGGCCTGCCTCGACGGGCAGCTTCGGCTGGTGCCGGGCAGGATCCGGGAGGTGAGCGCCGACGAGATAGAGATTTCCGAGCGCCGCCAAAAAAATACCCGCTATTTCGAAATCCTGAAGCCGGCCAAGGCCGGGCTGTTCATCACCGACTATGATCCGCCCTCTCATCAGGGTTTCAAGAGCTGGTGCGAACTCGCGAGCACAGGGCGCGATCTCAAGTCGAGCTGGCGATCGGTCATGATGGCCGTCGCGGCCATGCCGGGAAAGCCCGTCCCGGGCATCGATATCTACACCATCGACAACCCCGCGGCCGGATACCGCATCGAAGTCCATTACTGGATGATCGCCATCGGCCATTACAGCGACAGGATCGTCGCCAGGGCGCGGGCGAAGGCCAGGAAGGCGACCGTCAGCGGCGAGGAATCTCCGTTCGAATGAGCGTTCTTGCGCTTCTTCTCCCCTTCGCGGCCGCCGCTCCGGCGGTCGCCGGGCCGGCGGCTGCCGAACGCAGCCTGCTCGATGCCTTCAAGTCCGCCTGCTCGCGCACCGGCAACGATGTCGAGGCGATGAAGTCGGACGCCGCGGCCTCGGGTTGGGCCGCCATGGCGGACGATGGCGATCCACGGGTCGGCCGCCTGCTCAAGATGGGCCGCGAGGCCGTCGACCAGGAGAGCAAGTCCAGCGCCGCCAGTTTCCGCCGAATCCTGGGCGGGCGAGATATTTTCCTCATCGTCTCGCGTTACGAGGACAAGAGCGGCTATTGGGGAGTCGGTTGCCGGCTGTACGATTTCGACGCACCCTCGCACTTGAGCCCGAACGGGCTGGAGGCGTGGATGGGCAGGCCGCCGACGGGAGTCCAAATTCCTGTCCCGGGCCTTGAGAAGAAATTGTGGGAGCCGGGCTGGAGTGACGGGATCACCGTCGAAATATCATACGTACCGAAGGACAATCCGGTCGGAAAAACTTACGGCCTTAGCGGCAACGTCCTCGTCGCCCAGGCCATCGGAGGCTTTTGAATGTCGATCCTCGTCAACTCGTCGACCAAGGTCATCACCCAGGGGATGACCGGCGAGACCGGCACCTTCCACACCGAGCAGGCGCTCGCCTACGGGACGAAGATGGTTGCCGGAGTCACCCCCGGCAAAGGTGGGCAGACCCATCTCGGCCTTCCGGTCTACGACACCGTGCTCGAAGCGGTTCGCGAGACCGGGGCCGACGCCAGCGTCGTCTACGTGCCGCCGCCCTTCGCCGCCGATTCGATCCTCGAGGCGATCGACGCCGAGGTGCCGCTGATCGTGTGCATCACCGAAGGCATTCCGGTGCTCGACATGGTTCGGGTGAAAAGGGCTCTGTCCGGCTCGAAGTCGCGGCTGATCGGGCCGAACTGCCCCGGCGTGCTGACCCCCGGCGAGTGCAAGATCGGGATCATGCCCGGAAGCATCTTCCGCAAGGGCTCGGTCGGGGTCGTCAGCCGCTCGGGCACGCTCACCTACGAGGCGGTGTTCCAGACCTCGAACGCCGGGCTCGGCCAGACGACCGCCGTCGGGATCGGCGGCGATCCGGTCAACGGCACCAATTTCGTCGACGTGCTCGAGCTCTTCCTCGCCGACCCCGAGACCCGGTCGATCATCATGATCGGAGAGATCGGCGGCTCGGCCGAAGAAGACGCCGCGCAGTTCCTCGCGGATGAGGCGCGCGCCGGACGCGGCAAGCCGACCGTCGGCTTCATCGCCGGCCGCACCGCGCCGCCGGGCCGGCGCATGGGCCATGCCGGCGCGATCGTCTCGGGCGGCAAGGGCGCCGCCGAGGACAAGATCGCGGCGATGGAGGCGGCTGGAATTACGGTGTCGCCGAGCCCATCTGAGCTTGGATCGACCCTCGCCGCGCTTTTGAAGGGATAGGCGGGGGGCGGCAGGCGTTGTTCCCGGCGAAGGCCGGGATCCAGCGACGCGGCGGTAAGACTGGGCCCCGGCCTTCGCCGGGGAACAAGGCAGAAGGCTTTTGGACTTGGACAGCATCGGCAGCGAACGCGAGCAGGGACCGAGCTGGGCGCGCGCGAACTGGCCCGTGGCCGAGCTGGACGAGCTCAATTCGGGGCTCGACCCGACCTCGATGACGATCGAGAAGGTCGCGGCCAGGGCGAAGGAAGCGGCCGCGGCCTCCGGCAAATCGACCGCCGACGTCGAGCAGGCGGCCAACGACAGCATCTGCGCGATGATGCTGATCCGCACCTACCGGGTGCGCGGCCACCTCGCCGCCAATCTCGATCCGCTCGGGCTCGCCAAGCGGGAGATGCCCGCCGACCTCACGCCCGAATATCATGGCTTCACCGGCGCCGCGCTCGACCGGCCGGTGTGGCTGGGCGGCGCGCTCGGCCTCCAGCAGGGGACCGTACGCGAGGTCGTCGAGATATTGAGGCGCAATTATTGCGGCAACGTCGGCCTCGAATATATGCACATCAACGCCGTCGAGGAGCGCCGCTTCCTCCAGGAGCGGATGGAGGGCGCCGAGGCGGAGATCCGCTTCACGCCCGAGGGCAAGAGATCGATCCTCGCCAAGGTCGTCCAGGCCGAGCAGTGGGAGAAGTTCCTCGCCCGCAAATATGTCGGCACCAAGAGGTTCGGGCTCGACGGCGGCGAATCGATGATCCCGGCGCTCGAGGCGGTGATCAAATATGGCGGCGCCGACCGGGTCTCCTCGATCGTGCTCGGAATGGCCCACCGCGGCCGGCTGAACGTCCTCGCCAACGTCATGGCCAAGCCCTATCGAGCGATCTTCTCGGAATTCGCCGGCGGCTCGGCCAATCCCGAGGACGTCGGCGGCTCGGGCGACGTCAAATATCATCTCGGCACCTCGTCGGACCGGGAGTTCGACGGGATCAAGGTCCACCTCTCGCTGGTTCCCAATCCCAGCCATCTGGAAGCGGTCGATCCGGTCGTCCTCGGCAAGGCCAAGGCTCAGCAGGTCGCGCTCGACGATCCCGACGGCGACAGGGTGCTTCCCGTGCTACTCCACGGCGACGCCGCCTTCGCCGGCCAGGGCATCGTCGCCGAATGCCTCGGCTTCTCGGGAATCCCCGGCTATTCGACCGGAGGCTGCCTCCATTACATCATCAACAACCAGGTGGGCTTCACCACCAGCCCGCAATTCGGCCGCTCCTCGCCTTACCCCTCCGACGTCGCCAAGGCGATCCAGGCGCCGATCCTCCACGTCAACGGCGACGATCCCGAGGCGGTCACCTTCTGCTGCAAGCTCGCCATCGAATATCGCCAGCGCTTCAACCGGGATATCGTCATCGACATGTGGTGCTATCGCCGGTTCGGCCACAACGAGGGCGACGAGCCGAGCTTCACCCAGCCGCTGATGTACGCCGCAATCAAGGGCCATCCGCCGATTTCCCAGCTCTACGCCGATCGGCTGGTGAAGGAGGGCGTGATCGGAGCCGGCTGGGTCGAGAAGGAGATCGCCGGCTTCACCGCCCTGCTCGAAGGCGAGTTCGAGTCGGCCAAATCCTACCTGCCCAACAAGGCCGACTGGTTCGAGGGCGCGTGGGCGGGCCTCAACCGGCCGCAGGAGGCGATCACCGAGCGGCGCAACGTCGCCACCGGAGTGTCGGAGGAGACCGCTCGCGAGGTGGGAACGATCCTCACCACCATTCCGACCGACCTGTCGGTCCACAAGACCCTGGGCCGGATCGTCGACGCGCGCCGCGAGATGTTCGCGAGCGGGGAGGGCTTCGACTGGGCGACGGCGGAGGCGCTCGCCTTCGGAACCCTGCTTCGCGAAGGCCATCCGGTCCGCCTTTCCGGCCAGGATTCGGGCCGAGGCACGTTCAGCCAGCGCCACGCCGTCTGGGTCGATCAGAAGGACGGGCGCAAATACATACCGCTCACCCAGGTCGGCCCCGCCCGCTTCGAGGTCCGCGACAGCCCCCTGTCCGAATTCGGAGTGATGGGCTTCGAATATGGCTATTCGCTCGCCGACCCGCAGACCCTGGTCCTGTGGGAGGCGCAGTTCGGCGACTTCGCCAACGGGGCCCAGGTGATGATCGACCAGTTCATCGCCGCCGGCGAGGCGAAATGGCTTCGCGCCAGCGGCCTCGTCCTTCTCCTCCCCCACGGCTACGAGGGCCAGGGTCCGGAGCACAGCTCGGCCCGGCCGGAGCGGTTCCTCCAGCTCTGCGCCGAGGACAATATGCAGGTCGCCAACTGCACGACCCCGGCCAATTACTTCCACATCCTGAGGCGGCAGATGAACCGCGACTTCCGCAAGCCGCTGGTGCTGATGACCCCCAAGTCGCTGCTCCGCCACAAGGCTGCCGTCTCGACCCTCGCCGATTTCACCGGCGACAGCCACTTCAAGCGAATCCTCTCCGACCCCAACGCGCCCGCGGACGAAGCGGTGAAGCGGCTGGTCCTGTGCACGGGCAAGCTCGCCTACGAGCTTCTCGACGCCCGGGACCGGGCGGGCGACCGCCACACCAGCATCGTCAGGATGGAGCAGCTCTATCCCTTCCCCGGCGAGGCCCTGCTCGCGCGGCTTCAGCGGATGACCGGCCTCGAGGAGGTGGTGTGGGCGCAGGAGGAACCTCAGAACCAGGGCTATTGGAGCCATGTCGAGCCCCGCATCGAGCGCCGGCTGGGCGAGGCGGCGCTCAAGCCGAAGCGGCCGGTCTATTCGGGCCGTCCGCCGGCCGCGTCGCCGGCGACGGGGCTCGCCAGGCGCCACGCCGCCGAGCAGGCGGCCTTGATCGCCGACGCGCTCGGCCATAGCAGTCACGCGCCGGCGCAGCGCAAGGCCGGTTAGAGGAAGTTTCATGGCGACCGAAGTCAAAGTCCCGACCCTGGGCGAATCGATCACCGAGGCGACCCTGGGCCAGTGGCTCAAGATGCCCGGCGACTCGGTCAAGGCCGACGAGCCCATTGCCAGCCTGGAGACCGACAAGGTCGCGATCGAGGTGCCTTCGCCGGTCGACGGAGTGATGGGCGACCAGCTCGTCGCGGTCGGTGACACCGTCGCGGTTGGAGCGGCGATCGCCCGGATCGAGAGCGGCTCGGGAATGCCGGCGACCGCGAAGACGGAGCAGGCGGTTCCCGCGGACGTTCCGGTCAATCCGGAAGGCGCCGGCGAGAATGTCGAGCTCCGCCCCGGCGAAGCCGGCGAGGACGACAGTCCCCATCTCACCCTGTCGCCCGCGGTCCGCCGGATCGTGCTGGAGCATCATCTCGATCCCTCGCGGATCAAGGGCACCGGCAAGGACGGACGGCTGACCAAGGACGATGTGCTCGCGGCGGCCGCCAAGGCGAAGGAAGCGCCGGCCCCGGCCCCTGTGCCCGCCCCGCCGCCGACGCCGGCCGCCGCGCCGGCGCCGCCCAGAGCCGCCTCCGGCGAGCGCCGCGAGGAGCGGGTGCGGATGACCCGGCTCCGGCAGACGGTCGCCCGCCGCCTCAAGGAGGCTCAGAATACGGCGGCGATGCTGACCACCTTCAACGACGTCGACATGACGGCGGTGATGGAAGCGAGGAGCCGCTACAAGGACCTGTTCGAGAAGAAGCACGGGATCCGCCTGGGCTTCATGAGCTTCTTCGTGAAGGCGGCGGTGCTGGCGGCGCGCGACGTGCCGTCGGTCAACGCCTACATCGAGGGCGAGGAGATCGTCTATCACGATTACGTGGACGTCTCCGTCGCGGTCTCGGCGCCGAACGGGCTGGTGGTTCCGGTCATCCGCGACGCCCAGGCGCTGAGCTTCGCCGAGGTCGAGAAGACGATCGCCGACTTCGGCAAGAGGGCCAAGGAAGGCTCGCTGACCATGGCCGACATGGAGGGCGGCACCTTCACCATCTCGAACGGCGGAGTGTTCGGCTCGCTCCTCTCGACCCCGATCATCAACCCGCCGCAATCGGCGGTGCTCGGAATGCACCGGATCGAGGAGCGGCCGGTGGTCCGCGACGGGCAGGTGGTGGTGCGGCCGATGATGTACCTCGCGCTGAGCTACGACCACCGCCTGGTCGACGGCCGCGAGGCGGTCACCTTCCTGGTGCGGATGAAGGAAGCGCTTGAAGACCCGACGCGGCTCTTGATCGACCTTTGAACCCGTTCGGGCTGAGCTTGTCGAAGCCCTCTCCTTCCGCGGAAGGAGGAAGAAAAGAAAAGCCCTTCGACAAGCCCAGGGCGAACGGAGTTTTGGAATGACCGAGACCAATTTCGACGTGATCATCATCGGGGCCGGGCCCGGCGGCTATGTCGCGGCGATCCGGGCGGCGCAGCTGGGGCTTAAGACGGCGTGCGTCGAGAGCCGCGAGACGCTGGGAGGGACATGCCTCAACGTCGGCTGCATCCCGTCCAAGGCCCTGCTCCACGCTTCCGAGCTGTTCGAGGAAGCGGCGCACGGGACCATGGCCAAATGGGGGATCAAGGCGACTGGAGTGGAGCTCGACCTCGACGCGATGCACGCCGGCCGCAGGGAAGCGGTGAAGGGGCTGACCGGGGGCGTGGAGTTCCTGTTCAGGAAGAACAAGGTGACCTGGCTCAAGGGCCACGCCAGGTTCACCGGGCCGAACGCGATCGATGTCGCAGGGCAGGCTTACACCGCGAAGAACATCGTCATCGCGACCGGGTCGTCGGTCACTCCGCTTCCGGGCGTCGAGATCGACCAGGAGCGGATCGTCGATTCGACCGGCGCCCTCGAGCTGGCCCGGGTGCCCGGCCATATGGTCGTCATCGGCGGCGGAGTCATCGGGCTCGAGCTCGGCTCGGTCTGGCGGAGGCTCGGCGCGAAGGTGACGGTGGTCGAATATCTCGACCAGATATTGCCGGGCATGGACGGCGAGGTGCGCAAGGAAGCGGCGAAGATCTTCAAGAAGCAGGGCTTCGAGATCCGCACCTCGACCAAGGTGACCGGGGCGGAGAAAAAAGGCGAGGGCGTCGCCCTCACCGTCGAGCCGGCGCAGGGCGGCGAGGCCCAGACGATCGAGGCCGACGTCGTCCTGGTATCGATCGGGCGACGGCCGAACGTCGACGGCCTCAACCTCGAAGCCGCGGGAGTCCGGCTCAACAAGCGCGGCCAGATCGAGGTCGACCACGATTTCCGGACGGGCGTTCAGGGCGTCTACGCGATCGGCGACGTCACTCCGGGCCCGATGCTCGCCCACAAGGCGGAGGACGAGGGGATCGCGGTCGCAGAGATCCTCGCCGGCCAGGTCGGGATCATCAACCACGAGGTCATCCCGGGCGTCGTCTACACCTTCCCCGAGATCGCCTCGGTCGGCAAGACCGAGGAGGAGCTCAGGGAAGCGGGAGTCGAGGTGAAGATCGGCAAGTTCCCGATGATGGCGAACAGCCGCGCCAAGACCAACCGCGAGACCGACGGCTTCGTCAAGGTGATCGCCGACGCCCGCACCGACCGGGTGCTCGGAGTGCACATCATCGCCTCGGTCGCCGGGACCATGATCGCCCAGGCCGCCCAGGCGATGGAGTTCGGAGCGACCAGCGAGGACATCGCCTACACCTGCCACGCCCACCCGACCCATTCGGAGGCGGTCAAGGAGGCGGCGATGGCGGTGACGGGCAAGCCGATCCACGTCTAGGGCGGGATCCCGGGTCGAGCCCGGGGATGACGGCTCGCCGACGCTTGACTGCACCGGCCAAGGGCTCTCATCTATTCCTTCACCGTAACGATGGAGCGCCGCCCTTGAGACTCGCCGCCTTCATGGCCTGCGCCCTGCTCCTCGCCGCCTGCGGAGCCAAGCCGCTCGAGCTGCCCACAGACCCGGTCGACCGCGCCGCGAGCTGCGGAGTCGTCGCTGCGGCGGCGGCGCGTACGGCGCTCACGGATGTGAAGGCGCCCCTGCCCCTCGCGGCGCAGGGCAAGATCTTCCATTATGCCCTGCTGGCCGCGTCCGAAGGCGGCGAGTTCGAGGCCGAGACGGCGAACCGGGTCAACAAGCGGATGCGCGCGCTCGAAGCCGGCATCACCGGCGGCAAATGGCGCGACCTCATCCCCGTCTGCGACTCCGCTTTCCCGGCCGCCGCCAAGTCCGAAATCGTCCTCCCTTCGGGCCGGCTCGACGCCCAGCTCGCGTGCGAGGAGCTGGCGGATTTCACCGACGTGGCGCTGGAAGGCGAGGACCTCCATTACGCCAACAAGCTCGCCGGCTACCGGCGGATGCGCACCGAGCTGAACGACGCCCTCGCCGCCGGACTTCGCGCCCGCGCCGGGTCGGGCAGCGAAGCGCAGAGCCGCGAACGCCACCGCGCGCTCGCCGCCGCGGCGGCTCTCGGCTCGCCCATCCCGGTCCTCGACAAGTGCGTCGAGCGGTTCAAGTGACCGTCAATCCGGCGTAGGCCGGAATCCAGGAACATGGCCGGCCGGGATTTCGTGCAGCGGCGTTCATGATTCCGGCCTTCGCCGAAATGACGTAGTTGGAGAGGCATGAAAACGCGGCAAAGGCTCAGACGCTGGCATATCTGGCTCGGCTGGGCGGTCGGACTGCCCTTCCTCGCCTGGACGGTGTCCGGACTCGTCATGGTCGCCCGGCCGATCGAGACTGTGCGAGGGGAGGGGCTGATCGCCGAGCCGGCGCCGCTTCCGGCGGGGATCGTCCCGGTCCCGCCCGCCATCGGCCCCCGTCCGCTCGCATCGCTCCGGCTCGAGCCGCGTCCCGACGGACCCAAATGGCTGCTCGAATACGGCGACGGCGGCACCCGCCTCGCCGATGCGCTCACCGGTCGGCTGCTGCCGCCCCTGGCCGCGGCCGACGCCGCCCGCATCGTCGAGGCGCGCTACACCGGCAAGGCGCGCATTTCCGCCGTCGACCGGACCCGGGCGGATGCGCCGCCGCTCGACCTTCGCCGCAAGGTCGCCGCCTGGCGGGTGACGATGAGCGACGGCACCCGTTTCTATCTCGACTCCGCGACCGGCGAGCTGCTCGCCCGGCGCACGTCCTGGTGGCGCTTCTACGACTTCATGTGGGGCCTCCACATCATGGACCTTAAGACCCGCGAGGACGCCCACAACCCGCTGCTCATCGGCTTCGGAATCGCGGCGCTGGTGACGACGCTGCTGGCGCTGGTCATGCTCCCGCTGACGCTGAAGCGCCGCCGCCGTTGACCGGTCCGGCCGCCTTGCTCGGCTCGGTCCTGCCCTATCTCGACTGGGCGGGAGTCGCCGTCTTCGCTTGCTCGGGCGCGCTCGTCGCGGCGGCCAGGAGGCAGACTCTGGTCACCCTCATATTCTTCGCGATCGTCACCGGAGTCGGCGGCGGCACCGCACGCGACCTGCTGATCGGAGCGCCGGTCTTCTGGGTGCACGAGAACTCGCTCCTGATCATCTGCTTCGCCGCCGCGCTGGCGGTCTGGGTCCTGCCCGGCGCTCTGTGGCAGGGGCGGGCGTTGCCGTGGCTCGACGCCGTCGGGATCGCCGCCTACGCCACTTATGGCGCCGCCAAGGGCCTCGCCTTCGGGCTGGCGCCCCTGCCGGCGATGGCGATGGGCGTCCTCACCGCCTGCCTCGGCGGGATCGTCCGCGACGTGCTCGCGGGCGAACCTTCGATCCTGATGCGGCCGGAGCTGTACGTCACCGCCGCGGCGCTCTCGGCCGCGCTGATGGTGGGGCTGCTGCTGGCAGGAGTCCCGGCGGCCGCGGCTGGGGTGGTTTCGGCCGCCGCCGGCTTCACGCTTCGTGCCGGCGCCATTCATTTCGGCTGGAAGCTGCCGGCCTACACCCGCGCAAACCGTCATTCCGGCGAGGGCCGGAATCCCTGAACTGGAGGTTCGCGGCAGCTGCGGAAGATCGAGTTCGTGAATGCCGCATCAAGTCCGGCCTGCGCTGGGGCTTGACTTGATTGAACGTTCAATCAACAAGAGCGGATGGGCGTCAAGGACACACGGGGCCGAATCATCGGAGCGGCGATGGAGCTGTTCTGGCTGAAGGGCTACGGCTCGACCTCGATCGCCGACATATTGAGCCGGAGCCAGGTCAACAGCGGCAGCCTCTATCATTTCTTCCCGGGCAAGCAGGATCTGCTGGTCGCCGTGCTCGAAGCCTATCGCGACGGCATCGCGCCGATGCTGCTCGAGCCGGCCTGGGCCGGAGTCGAGGATCCGGTCGAGAAGGTCTTCGCCCTGCTCGGCAGATACCGGTCGCTGATCGTCGAGACCGACTGCGGCTACGGCTGCCCGATCGGCAGCCTCGCGCTCGAGCTTCACGAGGCCGATCCGGCGGTCCGGCGCCTCCTCGCCGAGAATTTCGAAGGCTGGGTCGGCGCGGTCGCAGAGTGCCTCGGGCAGGCGCGGGACCGCTTCCCGCCGCAAACGGATCTGCGGGCGCTGGCGGAGCTCGCCCTCACCGTGATGGAGGGCGGAGTGATGCAGGCGCGAACCCATCGCGACGTGGCCCATTTCGACCGGTCGGTGGCGCAGCTTCGCGCCTATTTCGAGATGCTGATGGTGAAGGAGGAGGCGGCATGAAGAGGATGATCGCGGGCCTGCTGCTGGGTCTGGCGGCCGCGCCGGCGTCGGCGGCGACGAGGGAGCGGGCTCCCGACGGCACGAACGTCCTCATCCACGAGGCCGTGGTCGACGCACCGCCCGCCGAGGTGTGGCCGGTGGTCTCGACCGCGCAGGGCTGGAAGAGCTGGGCGGTGCCGGTCGCGTGGGACTCGAGCCCCGACGTGATCGAGACGAGCTATTCCCCCACCGCCGCGCCCGGCGATCCCTCGACGATCCGCCAGCAGGTGCTGCTCCGCCTGCCGGAACGGATGATGGTCTTCCGCACGATCAAGGCCCCCGCCGGGTTCCCCGACTTCGAGACCTATTCGAAGGTCGTGAACGCCCTCGAGCTGGAGCCGGTCGGCGAAACCCGAACCCGGATCCGCCTGACCGCCACGAATTACGCCGACAGTGAGGCGGGCCGCCGGCTCCTGGACTTCTTCGAGCGCGGCAATGCGCAGACCATGGAGTCTCTCAAGGCGAGGTTCGCGAGGCCCGTGCCGGAGCCGCTTCGCGCTGAGCTGGAGCCGCTCCGCTTCCTTATCGGCCATTGCTGGCGGGGGGAGTTCAAGGACGGTGCGGTCGACACGCATTGCTTCGACGGCGTCTATGGTGGCCAGCATGTCCGCGACCGGCATGAGGTGAAGGGTCCCGGCGCCCCCTATCGAGGCGAGACCTTGTACAGCTGGGACGGGTCGGCGAAGCGGGTCGGCTATACCTATTGGAACTCCTCGGGCGGAGTCAGCCGGGGGACGATGGCGGCGACGCCGGAGGGGCTCGACTTCGGGAACGAGACCTATGCGGGCGCGGACGGACGCAAGACGGTGATCTCGACGATGTGGAGGAAGGTCGGCGCGGACGCCTATGAGGCGGTCAGCCGGTTCGGCGCCGGCCCGACCGGCAGCCGGGTGGTTCGGTACATTAGGGTGGACTGAGGCCTGCTAGACCCTCTCCCGCAAGGACGGGAGAGGGGCTTGGATCGGCTCCTCCGGCGGAGTCCCCGCCTTCGCCAGCGCCCTTTGCCACAGCCCGACGTCGTGCCACGCCCCCAGCTTCCAGCCGACCTGCCGGTAAATTCCCGCCCACTCGAAGCCAAGCCGTTCGTGAAGGCGGACGCTGGCCTCGTTGGGCAAAGTGATTGCCGCGATCGCCTGGGTGAAACCCTGCGTTTCGAGCATTGCCAGCAACGGCTCATAGAGCCCACGCCCGAGCCCGCGCCCGCCGGCGCCGGAACGCAGGTAGACGCTGGTCTCGACGGCGAAGCGATAGGCGGGGCGGTCGCGGAAGCGGGCGGCGTAGGCGTAGCCGAGGATCGTCCCATCCTCGGCTTCTCCGACCAGCCAGGGATAGAGGTCGCCCCCCGCCTCGATCCGCGCACGCATGGCCGCCGCGTCGGGCGGCTCGGTCTCGAACGACACCGCGCTTCCGGCCACGAAGGGCGAGTAGATTTCGGCGATGGCGGCGGCGTCGTCGGGCGTCGCGGCCCTCGGCTTCATGCGCCGAGCAAGCTCCGAAGCCAGCCGGTGAGGCCGGTCGCCCTGGCGCTCGGACGGGCGCCATGACCCGCGCATTCCAGGCAGCGCGCCTGGATGGCGGCGCCGGAGACGAGCCGCTCGGCCTCGCCGATCGCCGACAGCATCCTCAGCCGCGGCTTGGCGGCGAGTCGGCTGAACGCGTCGGGCGAGGACTCCTCCTCGTCGCCGTCACCGGCGAACGAGGCCAGCAGCTGGTCGCCGAAGCTGGGCCCCTTCTCCAGCCACACGGCCCTGGCGTCCTCCGGATCGAGCCTGGCCCGGCGCGCGGCCTCGCGGATGGCGTCGTCGAGGCCGCCGAACGAATCGACGAGCCGGAGCTGGTGGGCGGTGCCCCCGGCCCAGATCCGGCCCTGGGCGATCTGGTCGACCTGGGCGACCGGGATCTTGCGCGCCGCCGAGACCAGGGCCAGGAAGCGCCGGTAGGTGCCGTCGACTCCCATCTGGAGGAGCTGGTCCGCTTCGGGCGAAGGTCCGCGCAGAACGTCGGGCTCGCCCGACAAGGGCGTCGTCTTGACGCCGTCGGCGTTGAGGCCGAGCTTCGCCATCGTGCCCTCGAAGCTCGGCAGGATTCCGAACACTCCGATCGAGCCGGTGATGGTCGAGGGCTCGGCATAGATCCGGTCGCCCGCCGTCGCCACCCAATAGCCGCCCGAGGCGGCGACGCTGCCCATCGAGACGACGACCGGAAGCCCTCTCGCCTTGGCCGCGAGCACGGCCTGGCGGATCCGCTCGGAGGCGAGGGCGGAGCCGCCGCCCGAATCGATCCGGACCACCAGCGCCTTGAGATCGCGCTCTCGAAGGCCCTTCTCCAGCGCCCTGACGATCGTCTCCGCGCCGGCGGTGCCGAGATTGGCCTCGCCGTCGACGATGTCGCCGGCGACCGTGACGATGCCGATCTCCCCGCCATTGTCGCTCGCCGGATTGGCCTCGGACCATTTGCGGAAGTCGATGCTCTGGAAGCTTCCGGGGAGCTCGGCATAGCGTTTGCCGACGATCTCGGCGACCCGGCGGTCGAAGGCCTCGCGCTCGCCGATCCGGTCGACCAGGCCGGACTGGAGCGCCGCGCGCGCCATGTCGCCGCCGGCGGCGGCGATCCGCGCCGGCATGTCGGCGATATAGGGCCCGAGCTGGGCCTTCGGCCTCGCCTGGCGAACCTCCTGCTGCCAGCTTTCCCACATCGTTGCATAGACCGCGCTCAGCGCCTGGCGCGCCTCGGGCGACATGTCGGTTCGGGTAAGCGGCTCGGTCGCGGCCTTGTAGGTGCCGGCCTTGTAGACGTTGGCGGTGATCCCGAGCTTGTCGAGCAGGCCCTTCATGTAGAGGTTGGCGCCGCCCGGCCCGGTGACGAGGACTCCGCCCATCGGATTGAGCCACGCCTCGCTGGCGTGGCTGGCGAGCAGATAGGAATCGTCGTCATAGGCGGTTGCGTAGGCGAGGACCGGCTTGTTCGCCTTCCGGACGGCGTCGAGCGCCTCGCCGACCGCGGACAGGGTCGCCTGGCCGCCGCCCGAGAAGATGTCGAGATCGAGCGCCACCGCCTTCACTCGATCGTCGGTCGCGGCCGTTTGCAGCGAATGGACGATGTCGCGGAGCCGGTATTCGCGCGGCCCGCCGCCACCGATCACCTCGCTGGCCGTCGCCTGGGCCGGCTGCTCGACGATCGGGCCGTCGAGCCGGAGGAGAAGCGCTCCGCGGTCGCCCGAGCCCAGCGTCGGCCGGGCGGTCATCGCCGCGTAGAGCAGCGCGAAGAAGAGCAGCATGAAAATCAGGACGAGCCCGTCCTTGATCCCGACGAGCAGCTTCCAGACCTTGCCCGCGAACTTCATGTCGTCACTCCGCTTCTCGCTCCCGGCGAAGGCCGGGGTCCAGTCCGAGTAAGAAAGCTGGACCCCGGCCTTCGCCGGGGAACAACCTGCCTGGGCTAGACCACCCCCCGCTCGCTGTAAATCGCCGGAGCCGTGGCGACAAAATTCGCCTCTCCGCGCCTTGACGTTGGATGAACAAGCCCTAGATCAGCATCGCTGGCACTCGCGAGGGGTGAGTGCTAACAGTTTTCAATCGGAAGTCGGCGCGGTGCCCAAGGTGGGGCCGCCGCCGCATAGAAGAAGAGGTGACGCGCATGAATTTTCGTCCGCTCCATGACCGAGTGCTGGTCCGCCGCCTGGAGGCCGAGGAAAAGACGGCCGGCGGCATCATCATCCCCGACACCGCCAAGGAGAAGCCGCAGGAAGGCGAGGTCGTCTCCGTCGGCACCGGCACGCGCGGCGAGGACGGCACCGTCACTCCGCTCGACGTCAAGGCGGGCGACAAGATCCTTTTCGGCAAATGGTCCGGCACCGAGGTCAAGCTCGACGGCGAGGACCTGCTGATCATGAAGGAAAGCGACATCCTGGGGATCGTCGGCTGACCCGGATCCCTCGCGCGCGCGCGCGCGATACCCACTGACTTTACTGACCTTAGACCCGCAATCGCGGGCAAGATTGAGAAGGAAGACAAGACATGGCAGCGAAAGACGTTCGCTTCTCCCGCGACGCCCGCGAGCGCATCATGCGCGGCGTCGACATCCTCGCCGACGCGGTGAAGGTGACCCTCGGCCCCAAGGGCCGCAACGTCGTCCTCGACAAGAGCTTCGGCTCCCCGCGCATCACCAAGGACGGAGTCACCGTCGCCAAGGAGATCGAGCTTAAGGACAAGTTCGAGAACATGGGCGCGCAGATGCTCCGCGAGGTGGCGTCCAAGACCAACGATCTCGCCGGCGACGGCACCACCACCGCCACCGTGCTGGCCCAGTCGATCGTCCGCGAGGGCATGAAGTCGGTCGCCGCGGGCATGAACCCGATGGACCTGAAGCGCGGCATCGATCTCGCCGTCACCCGCGTCGTCGAGGACCTCAAGGCCCGCTCCAAGCCGGTCTCCGGCTCCAACGAGATCGCCCAGGTCGGGATCATCTCGGCCAACGGCGACACCGTCGTCGGCGAGAAGATCGCCGAGGCGATGGACAAGGTCGGCAAGGAAGGCGTGATCACGGTCGAGGAGGCCAAGGGCCTCGAGTTCGAGCTCGACGTCGTCGAGGGCATGCAGTTCGACCGCGGCTACCTCTCGCCTTACTTCATCACCAACCCGGAGAAGATGCAGGTCGAGCTCACCGACCCCTACATCCTCATCCACGAGAAGAAGCTCTCCAATCTCCAGGCGATGCTTCCGATCCTGGAAGCGGTGGTCCAGTCGGGCCGTCCGCTGCTGATCATCGCCGAGGACATCGAGGGCGAGGCGCTCGCCACGCTCGTCGTCAACAAGCTTCGCGGCGGCCTCAAGGTCGCGGCCGTCAAGGCCCCGGGCTTCGGCGATCGCCGCAAGGCGATGCTCGAGGACATCGCGATCCTGACCAATGGCGAAATGATCAGCGAAGATCTCGGCATCAAGCTCGACAACGTGCAGCTCAACATGCTGGGCCGCGCCAAGAAGGTGATGATCGAGAAGGAGAACACCACCATCGTGAACGGCGCCGGGCAGAA
>DASVQS010000017.1:0-13581 GCA_036389015.1 Allosphingosinicella sp.
GGTCCCAAGGGTTTGGCTGTTCGCCAATTAAAGTGGTACGTGAGCTGGGTTCAGAACGTCGCGAGACAGTTTGGTCCCTATCTGCCGTGGGCGTCGATAATTGAGAGGAGTTGACCCTAGTACGAGAGGACCGGGTTGAACATGCCTCTGGTGGACCTGTCATCGTGCCAACGGTGCAGCAGGGTAGCTATGCATGGACGGGATAACCGCTGAAAGCATCTAAGCGGGAAGCCTCCCTCAAGATAAGTTATCATAGAGCCGTCGAAGACCACGACGTTGATAGGCCGGATGTGGAAGTGGGGTAACCCATGGAGCTAACCGGTCCTAATTGCTCTATTCGCGCTTGAGAATCCCACCATCAACGACAGCTTTGGCTGTCCGATGGCGATCTCAGCCAGACGGTCAAGACAGTGCACGATTTCTAGAATTTCTCATCCGCTCGCCACATAGCTTGGTGGCCATAGCGTCAGTGACCCACCCGATCCCATCCCGAACTCGGCCGTGAAACCTGACAGCGCCGATGGTACTATTGCCTAAGCAATGGAAGAGTAGGTCGTCGCCAGGCTTTGCGGCGAGCGGTTGAGAAGAGCCCATTCACATTGTCAGAGAGCCGCAAGGCGGCCCGCATCAAGCGAGCCGCCGGGCGGCGGCTGAAGTTGGCGCGGGATGGAGCAGCCCGGTAGCTCGTCAGGCTCATAACCTGAAGGTCGCAGGTTCAAATCCTGCTCCCGCAACCAACGAAAGGCCCCACCGCAAGGCGGGGCCTTTCGTCGTTTCGGGCCGGCCCCTTGCTCTGGCGGCGATGTCGGCCCCGGTTCACGATCCGAGATCAAGCCGCGGCCTCAGCCTTCGCCTCGAGCGCGCCGCCTCGACGGCCGGCAGGCCCTGGATCGCTTGAAATCGGCCCCGCGGCGCCGCGGGGCGTGCGCTAGCGTTCGTCCTACAGCCTGCCCTTCCGATGGGCGGGCGATGAGAGGACGGCGCCCTCTGCGAAGCCCCCCGCAACGAAAAAGGCCCCGCCGCGAGGCGGGGCCTTTCGTCGTTTGGAGCCTTGCGAGGGCTAGTGGTTGGCGTGCCCGCCGGCCGGCGCGTTGACGCTGGCTGGGGTTCCGCCGGGCAGGACGATCGCGACGTTCTGCATCATGCCCTGGTCCTCATGGTCGAGGATGTGGCAGTGGAGGACGAACTCGCCGATGTAGTTCTCGTAGCGGGTGCGGACCGTCGCCGTATAGCCCGGCTTGATCCACAAGGTGTCCTTCCAGGCGCCGCGAAGGTCGCGATATTGCGGGTCGCCCTGGTCGACGAAGCCCGGAGCGCTGACGTCCACGTTCGGGTTGTTGTTGTTGACGATCTTGACGATCTGGAACGGGTTGACGTGAATGTGGAAGGGATGGCTGGCGACGTTGGAGCTCAGCTTCCATTCCTCGGCCTGGCCGAGCGTCAGCACCCGGTCGAGCCGGCCCGGATCGTAGGCCTGCGGATTGTAGCCGGGCGACGTCGGCAGCTGGTTGGCCACCTGGAACACGTTCGGATTGCTGTTGGTCTGGATGTCGAAGGTCATCTCCTGGCCGCCGGTGAGCTCGCTCTGAGCGACCGTCTTGTGCGGAGTGAAGCGATCGAGCCGGCCGATCTGAAGGCCGGCAATCACGGAGTCGCGGACGTCGGCAGGCATCGTCCTCTGAGCCGAGTCGATCAGCTGCTCGGTGACGGTCCCCCGCTGCACCTGCGCCTGATCGCGAGTGACATGCACGATTCCCATGAGGCGCGAGCCGGGCGCAACGCCGCCGAGGCTGCCCGACGCGGTGCTCAGCGCATCGATCATGCAATAATCGCCCTCCTGGTTGAACTGAACGAGGGCGTCGACTCGATAACCCGGCTGCAGGGTGGCCGAGCGGGCATTCGAAATATGGTCCATGGTGAGACCGTCCTGAGCGACCATGCCGTAGACCTCGGTCACCGTGCCGCAGGTCTGGTTGATGACCGCGTCCATGTTCTGGGCCGCGAGGTGCGGGCCGGGGCGAAGATCGGGCGGCGTAGTGGCCTTGGTGAAGATGACCCGGATCGTGTCGCGCACGCCCGCGTGGATCATCCGCCAGCGCTCGACCGCGCCCTGCCTGGCCTGGAAGGTCGGAAGGATCATGCCGTTGATGCTCGTATAGCGGCCCGACTGGCCCCAGGTGCCGAAGCCCAGGCCGTTCGGGCCGTTGGGCGCCGGGCGGTTGTCCTGGTAGGTTTCGAGGACTCCCACGTCGCCGGCGTCGCACGGCCAGGCGACGATCCTGCCGGTCGAGGTCTGCGTGATCTTGATGTTCTGGTCCGAATCGAAGCAGCCGTACTGGATCTGCTGGAAGATGATCGTGCGATCCTTGAGGTTGACTACTCCGTCGAGCAGCGTGTCGAGATCGCCGTTCCTTGTCGGGGTCGGCAGCCGCTCGCCCTTGATGATGAGCGCGCCGGCCATGCCGCTGCCGACCTGAAGCGCGGTCGAGCCGTGGCGGTGGGTATGGTACCAGAAGGTGCCGGCCGGATGATCGGGCGAGATGGCATATTCATATTGGAAGCTGCTGCCGGGATTGATCGACAGCAGCACGTTGTCGCCATTGCCGCCCGGGTTCACGTTGAGGCCGTGGACGTGGAGGTTGGTGCCGTTGAAGCAGTGCGGAACATTGTGCTCCACGCTCGCGCAGCCGGCGTCGTAGGACGTCGACACCGGCGGCAGCTTGTTGTTGAGCTTGATCCGGAGGGTGTCGCCCGGGTGGGTGACGATCGTCGGCGACACGAAGCGCTGAGGCAGCGGCTCGCCATTGTCCGTATAGGCGCGAAGCCTGACCCTGTCGTCGACTCCGGTAACCGGATTGTAGATGACTCCGTCGACATATTCGATGTCGAGGTTGAGCTGGATCTCCTTCATCGCGGCCGGATCGTTCGGACGCCCGTTGGCGTTCGGCGGCGGGCCGCGCCGCTTCATCTCGGGCGGATTTGCGACGTCCATGCCCGGCTGAGCCGACGCGGCTCCGGCCGCCAGAAGTGCCGCAGCGGCGGCCGTTCCCAAAGTGAACGCACGCAAGCTGAGCGTCTTAGTGCCACGACTAAACATAGTGCCCATCCCCCTGAAGGTGTCGGAGCGAGAATCGATCCGACTCGGGATCAGGCTATTGAGCGACCGCTGAATAAGCAATTGGGCGGAAAGGAAAAATTACATCCGATACAGGAACTATACTTCGATGGGAATCGACTATAGCGGCAATGTGACTATTGCGAATCAATGGAAGAGCAGGGTCGACTCCAGCGTTGCGGTGGTACGGTCGAAGTTTGCAGCATCGTTGCGAGATCATCCACGAAGCCACGTCCGATGCATCCGGCGGCTAGCCCGCCGTCGCGAGCTGTCCTAGACACGGCGGCAAGGGGGATTTCGCCATGGCAATGTGGATCGCGCTCGGCCTGCTCGTACTGGCCCTGCTCTACGCAATCATCGTCTACAACCGCCTGGTGCGGCTGCGCGCGCTGACCCGCGAGGGGTTCAGCGGGATCACCGTCCAGCTTCGCCGCCGGGCCGACCTGGTGCCCAATCTGGTCAGCACGGTCGAAGGCTATGCCACCCACGAGCGGGAGGTGCTGACCGAGGTCACCGCCCACCGCACCGATCCCACCAAAGCGGGCTCGGTCCAGGCCACCGCCCAGGCGGACCAGGCGTTCGGCGCCATGCTCGGCCGGCTGATGGCGGTCGCCGAGGCCTATCCCGATCTCAAGGCCGACGACAATTTCCGAGCGCTCCAGGACGAGCTCGCCGAGATCGAGGAGCAGTTGCAGGGCGCCCGGCGCTATTACAACGCCACCGTCCGCGACCTCAACACCAAGGTCCAGTCCTTCCCCGACGTCCTTCTCGCCCGGCCGATGGGCTTCTCCGAAGAACCCTATTACGAGGACGGCGACGCCAGCATCCAGACGGCGCCCAGGGTCAGCTTCGGCCGGGCCGGCTGATGCGCCGCGCGTGGCTGCCGCTGCTCGCGGCGCTCGCCTTGCTGTGGCCGGCCGCCGCTTCGGCCGACGAGCGCATCCTCCACTATCTCAGCGACGTCCTGGTCCGAGCCGACGGCGGTCTCGACGTGACCGAGACCCTCAGGGTGCGGTCGGAAGGCTCGCTTATCGACCATGGCATCTACCGGGATTTCCCGACCCGCTACACCAGCCGGACCGGCTCGCAGATGCGGGTCGGCTTCGAGGTCGTCGGCGTGCAGCGCGACGGCGCCGACGAGCCCTGGCATCAGGAGCGCCAGGGCAATGGCGTGCGCGTCTACGTGGGCGACGCCGACACGCATGTTCCGCCGGGCGAGCATGTCTATGCGATCCGCTACCGCACGACCCGCCAGATCGGCTTCTTCAAGGATTATGACGAGCTCTACTGGAACGCCACCGGCAACGGCTGGGTGTTCCCAATCGACGTCGCCGAAGCGCGGATCCGGCTGCCGCGGGACGTCCCCTTCAGCCGGCCGTCCGCTTACACCGGCCCGCAGGGCTCGGATACCGGCCTCGGGGAAGTCGCTTCCCAGCGTCCCGGCGAGATCGTCTTCCGGACCACTGCGCCGCTCGGCCCGGCGGAGGGGCTGACGGTCGCGGCCGCCTGGCCGAAGGGCATTGTCGCGCCCCCGCCGCCGCCTTCAGCCGCCCGGCTCTGGCTCCAGGACAACGCCCCGCGGGGGGCGGGCGCGTTCGCCCTCCTCGCGGTGCTGGCTTATTATTTCCACGCATGGCGCCGCGCCGGCCGCGATCCGAAGCCGGGCACGATCGTCCCCATCTTCACCCCGCCCGACGGCCTTTCGGCCGCGGCGATGCGCTACATCACCGAGATGGGCGCCGACAGCCGCGCCTTCGCCGCCGCCCTGGTCGAGCTCGCAGTCGGCGGCCATCTCCGGCTTACCGAGGAGGACGGCGGCTTCTTCAGGCGCGACAAGACCCGCATCGACAAGACTCCCGGCCATAGCCAGCCGGCGGAGCCGGAAGCCTCGATGCTGTCCCGGCTGTTCGCCGGCGGCGATTCGATCCTGATGGAGCAGAAGAATCATGCGACGTTCAGCGGCGCCAAGGAGGCCCTCGAGGCGGGGCTGAAGCGCGACTATGAAGGCAAGCTCTTCGTCCGCAACCGCATCTGGGCGGTTCGCGGCCTCGTCCTGATGGTCGGCGCTCTCGCCCTTCCGGCCGCGGTCGTCCTGCTGACGGCGCCGGACGATTATGGGCGCAACGACATCCTCGTCGCCGCCGCCGCTTTCCTCCTGCCCGTCGCGGCCCTGGGCCTCTACCTTCTGCCCCGCGGCGGGGCCGGAGCGATGGCCGGCAAGATGCTCGCCGCTTTGCTCGGAGTGATCGGCCTGGTCGCCGGCGTCGTCACCATCGGCAATGCGATCGAAGGAATCGTCGCTTACGGCGAGTTCAAGCGCCTCATCCCGCTGGCGCTGCCCTTGCTGGCCCTGCCGGTGGTGCTCAGCGCCTTCAGCTGGATGGCCGCGCCGACCCGCGAGGGGCGGGCCGTGCTCGACCGGATCGCCGGCTTCCGCCATTATCTGTCGGTCACCGAGGAGGATCGACTCGAGACCCTTCACCCGCCCGACAAGACGCCCGAATTGTTCGAGCGCTATCTGCCTTATGCGATCGCCCTCGAGGTCGAGAACGAATGGGCCTCGCGCTTCACCTCGATCCTCGCCGCCGCGGCGGCTTCCGGCCAGTCGCAGTCGATGGGCTGGTATTCGGGAAGCTCGGATCCGTGGAACCACCCCGGGGATTTCGCCGACAGCGTCGGCTCTTCCCTGGCGAGCAGCATCTCCTCGGCCTCAACCGCGCCTGGCTCCAGCAGCGGATCAGGAGGCGGCGGATCGTCCGGCGGCGGCGGCGGGGGCGGCGGCGGCGGCGGCTGGTGAACCTTCGTCATGCCGGACTTGATCCGGCATCCACCTTCTTCAGGCCGCCCGCTTGGCGAGGATCCGCTCGGCCAGCTCGAGATCCGACTGCTTGTCGACGTCGATCGCCGCCTCCGCGAACGGGAGCACCACCGCCCTGAGCCGGAAGCCCGCCTTGCGTCCGGTCCGTTCCGCCGCGGCTTCGAGCGTGATCGTCCGCGTCACCGCCCGGAGGAACATGCCGAGCCCGAGGAAGCTCAGCAGCTTGAGGGTGCGCTTGCGGTCCTTTTCGGCCCGGGCCCAGAATTCGGTCCCGCGCATCGACAGCGGGGTGAGCAAGGCGAAGAGATTGGCCCCGCTGAAATGGCCGTTGGCCGCCTTGAGCCAGGTCCGCTTCGTATCGGGATGGGCCTGCTCGACGGTCCGCCGCTCGACCATGGCGAAGGCCGCGTCGACTCCTGCGGCGCCCGCGATGAACGCTTCGACCATCTCGGGCCGGAGCAGCGGATGGTCGGCCGTGGTGACGAGCACCGGATAAGGCGCGGCCTCGGTTCCGGCGAGGGCGCCGACGCTCGCCGAGATGCCGTCTGCGGCCTCGGCGGTAGCGATTCGGGGGTCGGCCGCCATCCAGTCCAGCTCGCCGGCCAGCAGGGTCTGCGCCTCCTGTGCGAGGACGACGATCCGACCGATCGAGGGCGAGTCGAGCAGGGTCCGGGCGACCCGCCCGAGCATCGGCTCGCCGCCGGCGCGGATCAGCGCCTTCGCGGCCACGCCGTGCGAAGCCGCGAAGCCGTTCTCCCCCGGCCGGCGCCCCGCCAGAACGATCGCGGTCCATTCCCCCATGGTCGCGAGCAATCACAGCAAGTGGCCGTGGCGGCTATCGAAATTTGCCGCGCGCCGCGGTTAATCCCTCCGCCGTTGCCGATCCGCCACGCCCTAACTTTGCCAAAGTCGAAACCTATCGGGTCGGTTCACGACAGTGTCGCGCGCATCGGCGGCGGCTTGGGGGCGCGACCTTGCAATGACCATCGACAAAGCCATCGTCCTCAGCGCCGGCAAGGGCTCGCGCCTCCTTCCGCTGACCGCCGAGCGCCCGAAATGCCTGATCGACCTGAACGGCAGGAGCCTGCTCGAATGGCAGCTCGACGCGCTTCAAGGGGCCGGAGTCGCCGACATCGTCATCGTCACCGGCTTCGCCGAGGAAACGGTCGCCGAGGTGGCGGCTCGGCGCACCGGGGTGCGCACCCTGTTCAACCCTTTCTACCACGTCGCCGACAATCTCGGCTCGGTCTGGATGGCCCGCGCCGAGCTCGACCGCGACACCCTGCTCCTCAACGGCGACACCCTGGTCTCGCCGCGCCTTCTCGAACGGGTCCTCGAAGCTCGGACGGGCGCGATCGCCGTTACCGTCGACGAGAAGGAAAGCTACGATTCCGACGACATGAAGGTGCTTCGCGAAGGCGACCGCCTGCTTCGAATCGGCAAGGCGCTGGAGCCGGGCCAATATAATGCCGAATCGATCGGCCTGCTCGCCTTCCGCGGCGAAGGTCCCCGGCTGTTCGAGCAGCAGGTCGATCGGATGATGCGCCAGCCCGACGGCACCCGCCGCTGGTACCTCCGGGCCATCGACGCGCTCGCCCGGTCCGGCGCCGACGTCCGAACCGTCTCGATCAAGGGCGAGGAATGGCAGGAAGTCGACTTCCCCGAGGACGTCGAGGCGGCAAAGGCGCTGACGGCACGCTGGCGCTTCTGAATCCTCCCCGGCAAAAGCCGAGGAGGAATTACGTCATCGCGGCCAAAACCCCTTCAAATACTCCACCAGCGCCTCGACCTGCCCGGGCTCCAGCTCGACCGCCTCGCCCAGCGCCGGCACCTTCGGCCACCCCGTATCCTTCACGCTCACCCCGCACGCCTCGCGCTCGCCGTCGTAGCGGGGAATGACGTGGAAATGGACGTGCGGATCGACCATCATCAGCATCAGATAATTGATCTTCTCGAACCGGACCGAGGCGGCCAGCGCCCCCTCGATATCCGCCGCCGCAGCCTTGAGCTCGGCAAAGGCTTCATGAGACAGATCCGCAAAGCTCCTCGCCTCCCCCTTCGCCGCAAGGATCAGGCTCCCCATCGTCGGCTGCGCGGGCCGGAGCAGCACCACCCAATGCTCATAGTCGCGTATCAGGGTTGCGGGATGGCCAAAGCGCCGGATCGTCTCGTTCATCCCCGGACCTTGCGAGCCGCGAACGGCGGAAGCAACTATCGAGACCCTCATCCGCGAAATTTCGGACTGTAGCCGCGATGCCGTACCGCGGCCCCGGAGGCCGCAAACTTTCGAGTTGAGAAGCTTGGTTCCACCCAAAGCACCAAAGGACCAAAGGGGTCGAGCCGCTTCAGGCGAAATTGCGCGCTGGATGTCGCTGTTGCCGTTAAGAGCGACTACGTCGCTCAGTTGCCAATGAATGTCGGTCTCGAACCTACTCGCTGCCGAAGCGCCTTTGGTGCTTTGGTGCTTTGGGTGAAACAGCTTTCTGCCGGACGCAGGCCGAAGGCGCCGTTCAGGCCAGCCACGACACCACCGGCCGGCCCGCCGCGCGCGCCGCCATCGCCTGGAGGAGCTGAATCATGTGCACTCCGAGCGAGATCAAGGTCCACGCCGCCACCGCGACCAGGCCCCAGTCCGGGCGCCCTGCGATCAGTGACGCGAGCAATATCACCATGTTCGGGTTGCGACGCGCCGTGATCAGCCTGAAGCGGCTGTCGAAGCGGCGCCAGACGTGGATATGCATTCCGAAGCGGACGATGAAGGCGCCCTCGATCAGCCGCTGGACGACATAGCCGCCGACGATCACCGCCAGGGTCCACCAGAAGACATGCGGCTCCAGCGGCCGCCCATAAGCGTGAAGGCCCGCTCCCCAGGCCCACCACCAGAAAGGCGGGTGGACGAGGTCGATGCCATGGTCGATCGCCTCGCCGATCTTCGACGAGGTGATGGTGCAGCGGGCGAGCTTGCCGTCGACCGTGTCGAGCACCATGAAGACCAGCCCGGCCGCGAGGCCCGGCCAATATTGTCCCTGGTAGAAGAGCCAGGTGGCGAGCAGGCAAAGCAGGGCTCCGATCAGCGAGACCTGGTTCGGAGTCATTCCGGCCCGAGCCGCCCAGCGGGTCAGCACCAGCGCCCATTCCGGCCACAGATATTTGGTGAGCAGGTCGGTCACGCCCTTGTAGGCGCCGAAATAGCTCGCCCGCTCGAGCGAGCGCACTTTTTCCGGAACGAGGCGCTCCATGAACGGCCGCTCCTTCTTGCGAAGCTCCTCATTCTCTATGTCGCCGGCCTCTTCCCAGGCGAGGGTCTCCCCCATCTCGCCGGTAAAGGACGTCTGCGCTTCCATCGCCAGCGCCACCGCCTCGGCGTCCCGAGGGGCGTGAGCCAGCACCGGAACTCCCCCGCGGGTAACGATCAGCCCCGTCCTCGCCGCGGCAAGCTTCAGCCATGAGGGATCGAAGGCGAAGCCGAGATTGACCAGTATCTCCCCGTCCGGCCGAAGCTCGATTTGCTGGGCGCGGGCGATCCGGCGCAGCCGCTCCTCCGCGGTCAGCCCCCAGAGCCGGGTTTGGTTGGCGCCGACCGGCGCGGCCGCCGTCATGCCTTCAGCTCCGCCGAAATCTTGCCCGCGCCGCGCAGCGCCAGAGCGACTATCGTCAGGGTCGGATTGGCCCAGCCGCCGGTCGGGAAAAGCGAAGAGCCCGCCACCCACAGATTGCCGAGGCCATGCACCCGGCCGTCAGCGTCGGTGACGCTTGACCTGGGATCATCCCCCATCCGGGTCGTCCCCATATGGTGATAGCCGCCGATCGGGTGGGAGGAGATGAGCGGGTCGGTCTTCCATTCGCCCGAGCCCAGCCAGGGTGCCGGCTCGACCTTGCCGAGGCCGAGCCGGTCCAGCTCGCGGCCGAGAGTCTCGACCAGGATCGCGACGCTTCGGACGTCGATCTCCGACAACCGCCAGTCGAGCTTGACCCTCGGCACCCCAGTCGCGTCCGTCTCGGCGCTCAGCGTCACCCGGCTCGCCGGATTGGGCGCCTGCTCGCCGCGCACCAGCAGGGCCACTTCGAGATTGCCGAGCTTGTGGAGAAGCCAGGGCCGCGCCGGATCGACATGGCGCTGGGCCCAGCCCGCCGCTTTCTTGGTGACCATCCACAACGCCCGCCCTCGCTTCGTCGGCGCCATGCTGTGCTTGAGGCCGGAATAGGCCTTCATTCCGATGAACTGCCGCCGGCCCTCGGGCTGGCGGGCGACGATGGTCAGCGACGTGTTGAGGATGCCTTCGCGCCGCTGGAGCGCCTCTGACGGGGCGATCAGGGCGGCGAGATCCTGGCCGCCGACCCGGTGGCGCCGGCCGAACGCCTTGAGCAGCCGCCAGGCCGAGCCCCGGACGATCCGCCCGCCGCGGGCGTGGGGATGCTCCATGAAATAGCGGCCGACCTGGTTGTGGCCGTTGCCGAGGTCCGAGGCGAGCAGGAGCCTCGGATTCTCGATTCCGCCCGCGGCGAGGACGAATGCCTTCGCCCGCACCGTCAGCCGGCCGGCCCCGAGCGATCGCGCCTCGACCCGCTCGATGGCCCGGTCCCGGCGGACGATCGCCGTCACCGTCGCGTGGGTGACGATCTGGCATTTCGGATCGGCCTCGAGGTCCGCGCAGCTCTCCCAGGCGAAGCGGTTGAAGCGGCGGTCGAAGGTCCACAGCGGAGTCTCGAGCGCCTCGAAGCGCGGCAGCTTCACGCCGGCCGAGCGAAGGTCGTCCGGCCCGGGCCGCCCCTCGGGCAGTCCGAAGGCCGGACGGGCCTCGCGATACCAGCGCTCCAGCTCCTGCCAGCCGATCGGCCAGCCCGAATGCGGCACGTAGTCGCGGCGCTCGAGATCGATCGGATCGAGCTCCGCGCAGCGCCCGCCCCAGATGGCGGTGGTACCTCCGAAGAAGCGCAGCCGGCTGTCCTCCAGGTCGTAATAGCCCTCGCCTTCATTCTCGCCGGCATTGAGGTCCGCGGTGGCCGGCTCGTAATCGAGCCCGCCGCTCTCCAGGAGCACCACCCCGTGGCCCAGCCCGAGCAGCCGCCGCGCCAGGCTGATCCCCGCCGCCCCCGCGCCGATCACGCAGACCTCGCTTTCGAGCTCGATCGGGCCCGGGATTTGCGCGAGGTCGATCATGGGGCCGTCGCCCCAGCGCAGGCTGGGACCCGAGAGGGTGAAGGACGCAGGTGCATTTCACCCGCTGGGATCCCAGCCTTCGCTGGGATGACGAGCTGACTCACCTTGCGAACAACTCCGCCTCGACCGCGCCCGACAGGCTCCCCGCCAGCACCGCGTCCTGGGCCCAGCGAAGCTCGTCGGCGAGGTAGCGATCCGCCGCATAGTGCGGGACATGGCGGCGGATCTCCGCCCGCGCGGCCTCAAGCGCCGGCGAGCTCTTCAGCGGCGCGTGGAAGTCGCAGCCCTGCGCCGCCGCGAGAAGCTCGATCCCGACCACCCCGGCGGAATTGCCCGCGATCCGCCGGGCCTTGGTTCCGGCGTGGGTGGCCATCGAGACATGGTCCTCCTGGTTGCCCGAGGTCGGCACCGTGTCGACGCTCGCCGGCCAGGCCAGGCTCTTGTTCTCGGAGACGAGGGCCGCCGCGGTCACCTGGGCGATCATGAAGCCCGAATTGACTCCGCTGTCCTCGACCAGGAAGGGCGGAAGCCCGCTCATCTTGGGATCGACCAGCACCGCGGTGCGCCGTTCGGAGATGCTCGCGACCTCGCACATCGCCATGGCCAGTGTGTCGGCGGCGAAAGCGACGGGCTCGGCGTGGAAATTGCCGCCCGAAATCGAATCGCCCGAGTCCGGAAACAACAAGGGGTTGTCGGTGACCGCATTCGCTTCAATTTCGAGGGTCGCGGTCACATTTCTGAGCAGGTCCAGACAGGCCCCCATCACCTGCGGCTGGCAGCGGAAGCTGTAAGGGTCCTGGACCCGGCCGCAATCGTCGTGGGAATGGCGGATCTCGCTCCCCTCGATCAGCCGCATGAGCGCCGCCGCCACCGCGATCTGCCCCGGCTGGCCGCGCGCCGCGTGGATCCTCGGATCGAAGGCGGCGTCGGTACCCTTCAGCGCGTCCAGCGACAAAGCTCCCGAAATCAATGCCGCGGCGAACACCCGCTCGGCCGTGAACAAGGTGTCGAGCGCCACCGCGGTCGAGATCTGGGTGCCGTTGATCAGCGCCAGCCCCTCCTTGGAGCCCAGCGCCAGCGGCTCGAGCCCGAGCGCCCGGAGCGCCTCGCCGGCCGGCATGATCGTCCCCTTGAGGTCGATCCGCCCCTCCCCGAGCATCGCCGCGCCGAGATGGCCGAGCGGCGCGAGATCGCCCGACGCTCCGACCGATCCCTGGCTCGGGATGCAGGGCAAAGCGTCCGCCCCGAGCAGCGCGAGCAGCCGCTCGACGACCTCGCGCCTGACCCCCGAATGGCCGCGGGCCAGCCCGATCACCTTGGTCGCCATCGCCAGCCGGACCACGGGGCGGCTGAAATCCTCTCCGAGCCCGCAGCTGTGCGACATGACGAGGTTGCGCTGGAGCTCGGCCAGCCGCGCGCCCGGAATCCGGGTCTGGGCGAGAAGCCCGAAGCCGGTATTGACCCCGTAGACGGTGCGGCCGCTCTCCACGATCCGGGTGACGCAGTCCGCCGCCGAGTCGATCGCATCCCAGGCGTCGGGGGCGAGCCCTACCGGTGCCCCGGCCCAGACGGAGCGCAGCTCGGCGAGGGTGACGGAGCCGGGGTGGAGGACGATCATGGCCATCGGCTACTCCGTCATCCCCGCGAAAGCGGGGATCCAGTGCGGGGTCGGGACCGCCGATGCGCTGGAAGCGGCGAGCTGGATTCCCGCTTTCGCGGGAATGACGAGCTTCATCACGCCCCCACCATCGGCAAATCCAGCCCCTGCTCGCGAGCGCAGTCGATCGCTTCCTGATAGCCGGCGTCCGCGTGCCGCATGACGCCCGTCCCCGGGTCGTTCCACAGCACCCGCTCGAGCCTTCGCCCCGCCTCCGGACTGCCGTCGGCGACGATGACCATCCCGGCGTGCTGCGAATAGCCCATTCCGACACCGCCGCCGTGGTGGAGCGAGACCCAGGTCGCGCCCGAGGCGGTGTTGAGGAGGGCGTTGAGCAGGGGCCAGTCCGACACCGCGTCCGAGCCGTCCTTCATCGCTTCGGTCTCGCGATTGGGGCTCGCCACCGAGCCGGAGTCGAGATGGTCGCGGCCGATCACGATCGGCGCCTTGAGCTCCCCCGAGGCGACCATCTCGTTGAACGCCATTCCGAGCCGGTGCCTCTGCCCCAGCCCCACCCAGCAGATCCGCGCCGGAAGCCCCTGGAAGGCGATCCGCTCACGGGCCATGTCGAGCCAGCGGTGGAGGTGCGGATCGTCGGGGATCAGCTCCTTCACCTTGGCGTCGGTGCGGTAGATGTCCTCCGGGTCGCCCGACAGCGCCGCCCAGCGGAACGGGCCGACTCCCCGGCAGAAGAGCGGCCGGACATAGGCCGGGACGAAGCCCGGGAAGTCGAAGGCGTGCTCGACACCCTCGTCCTTGGCGACCTGGCGGATGTTGTTGCCATAGTCGAAGGTCGGTATGCCCCGTTCGCGGAAGGCCAGCATTGCATG
>DASVQS010000018.1:0-92128 GCA_036389015.1 Allosphingosinicella sp.
GCACCGCGGCGCGGCTTGCCGGAGCGGCGCCGGTGAGGCGCGGCGACCCGGGCTACGGCTCCCATCTCGACCGGGACGGCGACGGCGTCGGCTGCGAATGAGGCGTCGGCGGTCGAGGAGGGCCGAGGCTTTTTTCCGTCATTCCGGCGAGGGCCGGAATCCCTGACCGCCGCCGCCGGGTGAAATAGCGCGATCCGTGTTCATGGACCCCGGATCGAGTCCGGGATGACGCCTGTCGGGACACCTGGGGCGCGCCTACCGCCCCCGCCGCTCGCTCCGGTTGTGGCGCTCGATCGACATCAGGATCCCCAGGCAGATCATCACCGTCAGCATCGCCGAGCCGCCGTAGGAGACGAGCGGGAGAGGGATTCCGACGACCGGGGCGAGGCCCATGACCATCATCAAATTGACCGCGATGTAGAAGCAGATGGTGAGGGTCAGGCCCGCCGCGGCGAGCCGCTCGAACCGGCCCTTCGCCTCGAGGGCGACGCTCATTCCCCAGCGCAGGAGGAGGAAGAAGAGCGCGATCAGGACGCAGCCCCCGATCAGCCCCCATTCCTCGGCGATGGCGGAGAAGATGAAGTCGGTATGCTGCTCGGGAAGATAATGGAGATGGCTCTGGGTTCCGTTGAGGAAGCCCTTGCCGAAGACCCCGCCTGAGCCGATCGCGATCTTCGACTGGGTGAGGTGGTAGCCGGCGCCGAGCGGGTCCGTCTCCGGGTTGAGGAAGATCAGAACGCGCTCCTGCTGGTGTGGCAGAAGGAAGGAATAAACCAGCGGCAGCGCCGCCCCCACCGCTAGGGCGCCGCCGATGAACCAGGCCAGCGGCAGGCCGGCGAGGAACATGAGTGCGATCGTGTTGAGCACGATCAGCATCATCGTGCCGAGATCCGGCTGGAGCAGGATGAGCAGCAGCGGCGGGCCGAGGATCAAAGCCAGCGGCCACATCGCCCACAGGCGCCGGATCTCGGCCGGGGGGACGTGGGCGTAGAAGCGGGCGAGGGTGAGGACGATGATCGGCTTCATCAGCTCGGACGGCTGGAGTCTGATGAAGCCGAGGTCCAGCCAGCTGCGCGCGCCGCCGTGGATCGCCCCCAGCATCAGCGTCAGGATCAGCAGCAGCAGGCCGCCGGCATAGCCGAGGAAGGCGAGATCGTGGAAGGTCTGGACCCGGATCCTCGACATGGCGAGCGCCATGGCGAGGAAGACGGTGAATCGGATCATGTGCGGGAAGGCCCAGGGCATCATGAAGCCGCCGGCCGCGGAATAGAGCGCGATCACCCCCGCCGCGCCCAAAGCGGCGACGATCCACAGCATCCGCCACGGCAGACTCGCCAGCGGAGCCGGGACGAAGGCGAGGCCCATCAGGTCCGCTCCTGATCCGTGGAGTGTCGGCCCGCCTCAATTCCTCCCCCGGATTTCCGGGGGAGGGGGACCGCGCGAAGCGCGGTGGAGGGGTTCTTCGGAGTCAGAAAGACCGTTCCACCATGCTTCGCATGGCCAGCCTCCCCTGCAAATGCAGGTGAGGATTTGAGGACGACAAGGCGACGCTGCCCTGGAACCGCGGGGACCGGCATCAGCGACCGGCTCCGGAGGCTCCGCCGCCGCCGGCCTTCTGGGCGGCCGCCGCGGCGAGCCAGCTCTGCGCCCGCCGCTCCATCCGCTCCGCGAGCGTTCCGCCCCATTGCTCCTCGAACGTGGCGAGCGCGGCCATCGCCCTGGGCTTGTCGAACAGATAGGTGAGCACGTCCTTGGCGACCGGCGCCGCCGCCCGGGCGCCGCCCATGCCGTGCTCGATCACGACCGAGCAGGCGTAGCGGGGCGAGGCGACGGGCGCGAAGCAGACGAAGAGGCCATGGTCGCGATATTTCCAGGCGCCGGACTGGCCGCGCTGGCCGCCGGTGATCCGCCGGACCTGGGCGGTGCCGGTCTTGCCGCCCATCTCGATCCCGGGGACCTCGAGCTTGCTCCGGCCGGCGGTGCCCTGGCCGTTGACCACTTCCCACATGCCCGAGCGCACCGTCTCGAAATGCTCCTTGGGGAAGGGCAGAGGCGACGGCGCCGGGCGCTTTCGGCGGATGAGGTTGGGCTGGATGTCGAGGCCCGACGCGACCTTCGCGACCATCACCGCCAGCTGGAGCGGATTGACGATGACGAAGCCCTGGCCGATCGAGGTGTTGAGAGTATCGGACTCGGTCCAGTCCGGCCTTTCGACGAGCTTGGCGCTTTTTTCGTAGCGCGCCTTCTTCCATTCCGCGCTCGGCATCGTCCCGTAATTCTGGGAGACGACGGGAATGTCGAACTTCTGGCCGAAGCCGAGGCGCTTGCCCATCGCCGAGATGATGTCGATCCCGGCGCGCCGGCCCATCGAATAGAAATAGGTGTTGCAGCTGCGCGCGATCGCGGTGTGCATGGTCATCGAGCCGTGGCGGCCGAGGCAGCGGAAGAAGCGGTTTCCGAGCTGGAACCCGCCGGGGCAATTGACATGGTCCTCGGGATCGATCCCCGCCTGCTGGAGCGCCATCGCGACCATCGGCTTGAAGGTCGAGCCGGGCGGATAGAGGCCGTTCAGCGCCTTGTTCAGTAGCGGCTTGCGCTCGTCCTCCGACAGCATCTTCCACTCGTTGCGGCTGATCCCGTCGGTGAAGCTGTTGGGGTCGTAGGCGGGCATCGAGGCCAGGGCGAGTATGTCTCCGGTCAGGCAGTCGAGCACCACCACCGAGCCCGATTCCTCGCCGAGCCGCCGAGCCGCGAAGGTCTGGAGGCCGGCATCGATGGTGAGCGGAAGCGACGGACCGCTGCGATCCTCGAGCGTGGTCAGCTGGCGGACCAGCTTGCCGCCGGCGGTGACTTCGACCCGTTCCGCTCCCGGCTGGCCCCGCAGCCGCGGCTCCATCGTCTTTTCAATGCCTTCCTTGCCGATCTTGAAGCCGGGCGTGATGAGGAGAGGGGCTTTGCCCTCCTTTTCATATTCGTCCTTGTTCGGAGTCCCGACATAGCCGACCAAATGGGCGACGGCGGCTCCGTCGGGATAGAAACGCGAAAAGGCGCGGAGCGGCGCGACCCCCGGAAGCTCGGGCTGGCGGATGGTAACCGCCGCATATTTCTCGAACGGGAGGTTCTCGGCGACCGGAACGGGCTGGTAGCCGGCGGCGCCCTTGAGCTCCTCGCGGATTCGCTCCACCTCGTCCGGCGGAAGGTCGAGCAGCCGGGTCAGCTCGGCGATGATCCGATCGGGGTCCTTCAGCCGGTCGGGGATGAGGTCGACCCTGAAGTCGCTCCGGTTGACCGCGATCGGCTGCCCGGCCCGGTCGACGATCCAGCCGCGGCGCGGCGGGATCAGCCGGAGCTGGACCCGGTTGCTCTCGGAAAGGAGCTTGTACCGCTCGTTCTCGGCGATCGAGATATAGGCCATCCGGCCGGCCAGGGCCGCCCCGAGCAGGCCCTGGAAGCCGCCGAGCACCATCGCCCGCCGGGTGAAGGTGAAGAGCTGGCTGCTCTCGGTGATGACGGGGCGGTTGCGTCTCTTCATCATCGCGACAGCCGCCAGCGATCGAGGCCGACGACCAGCCGGGCAACCAGGGGATAAGCGAAGACCGACAGGCCGAGCTGCGGCAGGAGCACCGCGAAGGGCGTGGCCGCGCCCATCTCCCGCGCCACGTACCAGCCCCCGGCGGTGTAGAAGAGGATCGCGGCCGCGGCGAACAGCCAGTCCATCCAATAATCCCGCCAGCCGACCCGGCTGTCGACGATGTCGAGGATGAGGAAGGTCAGGGTCCAAAGCGCCATCGACTGTCCGACCGGCAGGCCGGCGGCGAGATCGTTGAACAGGCCGAGCGGCAAGGCGATATAGGCCTGCCACATTTCCGGCCGGAGCAGCCGCCAGGCGAGAAGCACCAGATAGGCGACATCGGGGATGATCGGCCAGGTCGCGACATAGGGGAAAAGCGCCAGGAGCGAGGCGGCGAGAGTGCTCAGGATCGGCACCCACTGGCGGCGGAAGCCGAGCAGTGCGACGTCGCGGCTCGATCCGGCGATCCGGCTCATTGCCCCGCCCCTCTCAGGGCGCTCTCGGTCGTTTCGGAAAGCGGCGTGTCGGCGAGCGGCTGATACACGTCGAGCACCATCGCATATTCGACGTTGGACGGGTCGGCGAGGGGCCTCGCCACCGTCCGATCGCCCTGGACCGAGACCACGACGGCGACCGGAATGTCTGGGGGATAGACCCCGCCGACTCCCGAAGTGACCAGAACGTCGCCGCGGCGGAAGGGGTTCTGGCCGACTTCCAGGGTCTTGAGATCGATCGTCCCGTCGCCATGGCCGGTGGCGATCGCCGCGGTTCCGTCGCGGACGAGCCGGACCGGGACGTTGCTCGCGCTGTCGCCGACGAGGAGGACCCGGCTCCCCCAGCGCCCGGTCTCGATCACCCGGCCGACGAGGCCGTCGGCCGAGCGGACCGGCTGCCCCGGCTGGACCCCCTCGGAGGCGCCGGCGGAGAGGGTCGCGAGTCGGCGCACCGAGGCGAAGGAGGAGCCGACGATCCGGGTCACCGCGACCGGATCCCTGGTCTCGCCGGTCAGCCTGAGCAGCGCCTTCAGCCGCTTGTTCTCGAGCTCGGTCGCCTGGGCCTCGATGAGCTTCCGCCGGGCGCCCTGAAGGCGCCGCTTGAGCTCGGCATTCTGGCTTCCGGCCTGGACGTAATTGCCGACCGAGCCGCTCATCCCGTCGAAGAAGCGGACGATTCCGCGCCCGGCCGAGCTCACCGGGCTGGTCACGTCGAGGGCCAGCCCCTTGAGCGCGTTGAACCCCGCCGGATCGACGATCGCGATGACCAGCAGAAGGCCGGCGAACAGCACTCCGCCGACCGCCATCACATAGGACAGGAACAGCCCATATTGCGCCCGGCGGGAGAATCCGGGCCGTCGGGTCGATGGCGGCGCCACCTATGTGCCTCCCCGGACCGGCCTCAGGCGGTCAGCAGAACGCCGCGGAAGATCTCCTCCTCGAGCGCCCGGCCGGTGCCGATGGCCACGCAGGTCAGGGGATCGTCGGCGACGGTGACGGGCAGGCCCGTCTCGTCGCGAAGCACCTCGTCCAGCCCCTGAAGCAGGGCGCCGCCGCCGGTCAGGACGATGCCCTGGTCGACGATGTCGGCGGCGAGCTCCGGAGCGGTGTTCTCGAGCGCGATCCTGACGCCCTCGACGATCGTCCCCACCGGCTCCGACAGGGCCTCGGCGATCTGGCGCTGGTTGATCGTGATCTCCTTGGGGACTCCGTTGACGAGGTCGCGGCCCTTGATGTGGACGGAGAGGCCGTCGCCGTCGGCGGGCGGCTTGGCGATCCCGACCTGCTTCTTGATCCGCTCGGCCGTCGCCTCGCCGATCAGGAGGTTGTGGTTGCGGCGGACGTAGGAGGAGATCGCCTCGTCCATCTTGTCGCCTCCGACCCGCACCGAGGTCGTGTAGGCGAGGCCCCTGAGCGACAGCACCGCCACCTCGGTGGTGCCGCCGCCGATGTCGACGACCATCGAGCCGATCGGCTCGGTCACCGGCATGTCGGCGCCGATCGCCGCAGCCATCGGCTCCTCGATCAGCCACACCTGCGAGGCGCCGGCGTTCGACGCCGCGTCGCGGATCGCCCGCCGCTCTACCGAGGTCGAGCCCGACGGGACGCAGATCACGATCTCCGGCCAGCGCGGGAAGCGGCGCTTGCCGTGGACCTTCTGGATGAAATGCTTGATCATCTGCTCGGCGACGTCGATGTCCGCGATCACTCCGTCCCTCAGCGGCCGGATCGCCTCGATCTGGTCGGGGGTCTTGCCCATCATCATCTTGGCGTCGTCGCCGACCGCCTTGACCCGCTTCACCCCGTTGATCGTCTCGATCGCGACCACCGACGGCTCGTTCAGGACGACTCCGCGGCCGCGCACGTAGACCACGGTGTTCGCCGTGCCGAGGTCGATCGCCATGTCGTGGGAGGGGAATTTGAAGAAACGCAAAAGGGACATTGTGACGGGTCTCGCTTCCTGAGGGACCGGTTGGCGAACGCGCCCGCCCGGGCCGGCAGTGCCTCTATAGGATCACCCCGCATCAAGCGCCACAAGCAGTTAACAACCTGTCGCGGGACGAAGCGGGTTGGTCTAGAGAATGGATCGATGTCAATACGCCGCCTTCCCGAGCATCTGGTCAACCGCATCGCGGCGGGTGAAGTGGTGGAAAGACCGGCCAGCGCGTTGAAGGAGCTCGTCGAGAACGCGATCGACGCCGGAGCGACGCGGATCGCGGTCTCGCTCGGCGGCGGCGGCACCGGCCGGATCGAGGTTTCGGACGACGGCTGCGGGATGAGCCCGGCCGACATGGCGCTCGCGCTCGAGCGCCACGCCACCTCGAAGCTTCCCGGCGACGAGATCGAGTCGGTGACCACCCTGGGCTTCCGCGGCGAGGCGCTTCCCTCGATCGCGAGCGTCGCCCGGCTCGCCGTCGAGAGCCGCGTCCGCGGGTCCGACGGCTGGTCTCTCGTCGTCGACAACGGCCGGCTCGAAGGGACTTCGCCCGCCGCTCTCCCGCCGGGCACCCGGATCCGGGTCGAGCAATTGTTCGCCCTCGTCCCCGCCCGCCGCAAGTTCCTTCGATCCGAGCGGTCCGAATATGCCGCCTGCCTCGACGTCGTGAAGCGTCTCGCCATGGCCCGGCCCGACATCGGCTTCACGCTCGAGCATGAAGGCCGCCGCACCCTCGCCGTCCAGCCGGGCGACGACCGCCCCGCCCGAGTCGCCGCTCTCACCGACCGCGCCCTGCACGAGAACAGCGTCGCCGTCGATTACGAGCGCGGCCCCGCCCGTCTCGGCGGAGTCGCCGGGCTGCCGACCTTCAACCGCGGAGTCGCCGACCACCAGTTCCTTTTCGTCAACGGCCGGCCGGTGAAGGACCGGCTCCTCATCGGCGCCGTCCGCGCGGCCTATCAGGACCTCCTCGCCCGCGACCGCCACCCCGTCGTCGCTTTGTTCATCGACCTTCCCGGAGACGAGGTCGACGTCAACGTCCATCCCGCCAAGACCGAGGTGCGATTCCGCGACCCGGCGGGGATCAGGGGGCTGATCGTCGGCGGGCTGCGGCATGCACTCGACTCGGCGGGGTTCCGCAGCGTCCAGCGGGCCGCTGAAAACGTCCCCTGGCAGAGCGCTCCGCCGCCGGACTATCGTCATTCGCGCGAAAACGGGAATCCACCTTCCTTCTGGACCCCCGCTTTCGCGGGGGTGACGGCAAAAGTGGCGGAGCCCCGCGCCGATTACGACTTCGCCCCCGCCGCCCGCGGCGAATCGGCTTTCGCCCCGCCTCCGCAGGCCCACAGCTTCCCGCTCGGAGTGGCGCGCGGCCAGGTCGCCGCCACCTACATCGTCGCCGAGGCGGAGGACGGCCTCATCCTCGTCGACCAGCACGCCGCCCATGAGCGCCTCGTCCTCGAGCGGATGCGCCGGGCGATGGCCAATGGCGGAGTTGCCCGCCAGGCGCTTCTCCTCCCCGAGGTGGTCGAGCTGGACGAGCCGGCCTGCGACCGGCTCGAGGCCCGGATCGCCGAGCTGACCGAAATGGGTCTCGAGCTCGAGCGATTCGGCGCTCGGGCGGTGCTGGTCCGCGCCACGCCCGCGATCCTCGGCAATGGCGACGTTCGAGGCCTCGTCACCGACCTCGCCGACGAGCTCGCCGCCTTCGACGACGCCTTGGCCCTCAGGGAGAAGCTCGACCACGTCGCCGCCACCATGGCCTGCCACGGCTCGGTCCGCGCCGGCCGAATCCTCTCGGTCGCCGAGATGAACGCCCTTCTCCGCGAGATGGAGGTCACCCCCCACTCAGGCCAGTGCAACCACGGCCGCCCCACCTGGGTGAAGCTCGCCCACGGCGACATCGAGAAACTGTTCGGCCGGAAGTGAAGGCCAATTCTGCCGCGAAGCGACTAAAAAATCCTCTTTGCGGCTTTGCGGCTTTGCGTGAGACAAATTACGGACTCCGCTCGAGCACGAACGTTGAAGTTCAGCTCACGCATAGCCGCAAAAATCGCAAAGCGGATGATCAGCCGCTTCGCGGCGGAGGATCGGAGCCGATCATCGAGGTAGCCTCCACCCGGCGTAGCCAGGCCAGGCCCGCGATCGTCACCAGCGAGAGCGGACCCAGCTCCCACCACCAGAAGAGGCGTGGGTCGCCGGCGAGGCAGGCGGCGTAGATTGCGACCACCCGCATGTTGGCGGTGAGGAGGTTCATGAGCCGCAGGGGCGCTGCGGCCCGCTCCGCATAAGCCGATGCGAAGGCTCGGCGGTCCGGCGCGGCCGCCAGCGCCCGGTCGAAGCGGCCGGCGAGCCGGTCCATCATCCCCGCGACTCGGTCGTAGAGTCGCGCCAGCCGATAGGGCGAGGGGGGGGCGGGCTCGCCTCCGGGGTCGCCCCGCAGGCGGCGGTGGTAGCGGATCCGCTCGCTCTCGAAGAGGTTGGACTGGACTCCGTGGACGAGGCCGGCGATCGTCCCGGTGACCCAGGCCTCCGGAGTGTCGATCGCAGCGCCCAGGGCGAGGTAGAGGAGCAGAAAGACTCCGTGATCGACGGCGCCGTCGAGGAAGCGGCCGAGCGCGCTCGCCGTCCTCGTCGCCCTGGCGACCATTCCGTCGAGGCCGTCGAAGACCAGCCAGCCGATGCACAGCAGGAACCCCAGGGTAGTGAGGGCGGGCTCGCGCCAGCCCAGGAAGCAGGCCGCGGCCGCGGTCCCCGTGACGAAGCCGGCGATGGAGACCGAATTGGCGGAAATCCCCGCTCTCAGCGCGAGCGGCAGAAGCATCCGCCCCGCGAGGTGGACGACCCAGATGTTGGTCGGATCGTCTATCCGCCGGTCGCGCGAGCCGTCGGGAGGCGGGAGCCAGGCGGGGCGGGGCCGGGCGTTCATCGGTGGAGGCTCGGCAGCGCCTCGTCCGGATCGTACCAGCCGGTCCGGCGCGGCAGCGAGTCGAGCGCCCGGTCAATGCTCGCATGGCCGCGATGCCCGTTGCAGGCGTAGGCGCTCGCCAGGATGTCGAGACAGCGGCGGTGCGAGGGGGCGAGCATGGCGAGCCGTTAAGCCCAAGGCCGGATCGCGGTCAATCGGCGCGCGCTCCGCCAAAATTCCTGCCCTGCATTTGCAGGGGAGGGGGGACCATGCGGAGCATGGTGAGGGGCCTTGCCGACTCCGGAGAACCCCTCCACCGAGCTTCGCGCGGTCCCCTGCCCGCGAAATCGCGGGGAGGAATTTTCGATCCTCACCGGCTCCGCACCGGCTCCGCCTCGATGACCCTTCCGTTGCGATCGAGCTGGACCATGTAATAGACCGGCCGAAGCGGGGCGAAGGCGGAGGCATAGCCGAGCTCGGTGGTGCAGTCGGCCCTGGGCAGATAGCCGACGTGGCCGGTGCACGTCCCGTCCCAGCCGGGAGCGCCGAGGATTGCTTCGACGGCCTTGCGGTCCATGCCCAGCCGGATCCGGGTGAAGCGCTCCGGAAGCTCGCGGTCGTGCCACCATCCCCAGGCGCTGTAGACGACTCCGGCGCCGACGGCGGCGATGAAGGCCGACTCGAGGATTCGGCGCGGGCGCCACCCCTCAGCCATCGCGGCGCTCGGCTGTCAGGGCGTTCAGCCGGGCCGCGACCTGCTCGATCGGGTGGGCGGCGCCCTGCGCCCGGCTCGCCCTGAGGCGCGGATAGCCCGCTTCGGAATCGGCGATCAGCTCCCTGACGAAGCCGCCGCCGCGCACCTCGCGAAGGATCCGGCGCATCTCGGTCCTTGTGTCGGCGGTGACGATCCTCGAGCCGCCCTTGAGGGCCCCGAACTCGGCGGTGTTGGAGATCGCCTCGCGCATCCCGGCGATGCCGCGCTCGTAGATCAGATCTGCTATCAACTTCACCTCGGTAAGACATTCGAAATAAGCGATTTCCTCGGAGAAGCCGGCGTCGACCAGGGTCTCGAAGCCGGCGTGGATCAGCTCCGGGATGGCGCCCCACAGGACCGCCTGCTCGTTGAACAGGTCCGCCTCGCATTCCTCGGCGAAGCTGGTCCTGAGAATGCCGACCCGGCCGCTTCCGATCGCCGCGGCGTAGGACAGCGCCGTCGCTTCGGCGTTGCCGCTCGGATCCTGGTGCACCGCGAACAGCGAGATGAGCCCGCTGCCCCGCTCATACTCTCGCCTCAGCGCGGTCCCCGGTCCCTTGGGCGCGACGAGGAGGATGTCGAGGTCCGCCCTCGGCTCGATCAGGGCGAAGCGGATGCTGAGCCCGTGCGCGAAGACCATCGCCGAGCCCTCGGGAAGGTTGGGAGCGACGTCCTCGGCATAGAGTCGCTTATGGGTCTCGTCGGCGGCGAGCATCACGACGAGGTCCGCCTCAGCGCAGGCCTGGGCCGCCGTCATGACGTCAAATCCGTCCGCCGCGGCGCGGTTTCGGCTCTCCGAGCCTTTGGGAAGGGCGACCGTAACGGCGACTCCGCTGTCGCGCAGGTTGAGCGCCTGGGCGCGCCCCTGGTTGCCGTAGCCGATCACCGCGACTCGCCGCGCCCGGATCAGCGCGAGGTCGGCATCGGCATCGAGATAAATCCGCATGGGCTCGGACTACTCCGTTCGCCCTGAGCTTGTCGAAGGGCTTTCCTTTCTTCCCGGTAGAAGGAAGGGCAGGGCTTCGACAATGGCCGAGTGCGAATGTCCCCCGGACATTCGCAGCCATGCCGGGGGCACGGCGGCTCGGCCATCAGCCCGAACGGAAGAAGTGCATCAGCTCCGCTGGATCGTGGATCTCCTCCCGGTGCCGCGGCCAATCGGCCGGCGGCTGGCGCGAGAACCAGGTATATTGGCGCTTGGCATATTGGCGGGTGGCGGTGCGGCCCGCGGCGAGCGCCGCCTCGCGGCTCAGCTCGCCGCTCAGGAAGGCGGCGATCTCGCGCACACCGATCGCCCGCATCGCCGGAAGCATGGGGTTCAATCCTCGCTCCAGAAGTGAGCGAACCTCCTCAACCCCTTCGTCGGACATCATTTCTTCGAAACGCCGGTCGCAGCGTTCGAAGAGCCAGTCGCGCGGCGGGAGAAGCACGAGCGGGATGAGCTCGACTTCGCCCGCGAGGCCGCCCGACCGCGCCTTCTGCCATTCGGCAAGCGGCCGGCCGGTCGATCGGACGACCTCGAGCGCCCGCGCCACCCGGGTCGAATCCGACGGCCTCAGCCGGGCCGCGGCGGCCGGGTCCTCCTGCTCCAGGGCTGCATAATTATGCAGGACGCTGAACGAGCGGACGGAGTCGCGGATCGCCGGATCGATCTCGGGCACCGGCGCGATCCCGTCGAGCAGGGTGCGGATGTAGAGGCCGGTTCCGCCCGCCAGCACCGGCAGCCGGCCGGCTTCGTGCGCCTCGCCGATCGCGACTCTCGCCTCGGCGGCCCAGTCCGCGGCCGAGCAGGGCAGAGCGGCGTCGCGATGGCCGTAGAGGCGATGCGGCGCCCGGGCCTCGTCCTCGGGCGAGGGCCGGGCCGAGATTATGCGCAGGTCCGCATAGACCTGAGCGCTGTCGGCGTTGACGATCGTTCCCCCGGCCGCCTCGGCCAAAGCGAGCGCCAGCGCCGACTTGCCGCTTGCGGTCGGCCCCGCGATAAGCGCCAGCGCCGGCCGCGAAGAGGAAGAGATGTTCATCGCCACCCTGATAGCAAAGGATCGCCTCGCCGACGGGGATATTTCGGCGGCCGAAGACGCTCTCGCCGCGGCCGGGATCGCGCCCTACGGTCGGAGCTGGATCGAGGAGGACAGGGCCTGCGACCTGCTCTTCTCGGCCGTGCCCGGGCCTGCCCGCGCTGCTCTCGAGGGGCTGCTCGACGGGATCGACGTGATCGTCCAGGGCGAGGCGTCGCGGCGCCGGCGTCTGCTCGTCGCCGACATGGATTCGACGATGATCGCGGTCGAATGCATCGACGAGCTCGCCGATTATGCCGGCCTCAAGGCCGAGGTGGCGGCGGTCACCGAGCGGGCGATGAAGGGCGAGATCGGCTTCGAGGCGGCTCTGGCCGAGCGGGTCGCCCTTCTCGCCGGGCTCGATGAAGCGGTGATCGACCGCTGCCGCGAGGAGCGGGTCCGGCTCACCCCCGGCGCCCGGGCGCTGGTCCGGACGATGAAGCGGGAAGGGGCCTGGACGATCCTCGTCTCCGGCGGCTTCACCCGCTTCGCCGATCCGGTCGGCGCCGAGCTGGGTTTCGACCGGGTGGTGGCCAATCGGTTGGGTATAATGGCGGGGAAGCTCGACGGAACCGTCGCGCCGCCGGTGCTCGGCGCCGAGGGCAAGAGGCTGGCACTGCTCGACGCGGTCGCCGAGCGGGGCTTGCGGCCCGACGAGACTCTCGCGGTCGGCGACGGGGCCAACGACGTTCCGATGCTGAAGGAGGCGGGCCTGGGCATCGCCTATCGCGCCAAGCCCGCCGCCGCCGCCGCCGCCGACGCGCTCGTCGTCCACAACGACCTCACCGCCTTGCTCTACGCCCAGGGCTGGGCGCGGAGCGAATGGGAGCAATGACAGTCACTTATAATTCGGTGTCTGACACCGAATTCGTCGACGGCGGAAAGCCTAGGGGCGGGTCATGTCGGCGGCGATGGCCGCGAGGGCGAAGGCCATTGACGCCTCGCTCAGTGGGAACCCGATTTCGACGCCATCCGGCGACAGCGAGCGGACGATTGCGCCGATCGCTCCCGCTTCCGGGTGGCGAAGCTCGACCGGGTCGCCGAGGGCGGGGCGGGCGTTGGTCTCGAGGAAGGCGCCGCTGGCGCAGATGGAGCGAAGCGCGGCGGGGGCCGGAGTTCCGGCGATCAGGATGCACATCCGCCGCCGACGCCAGCGCGACGCCATCCGGCTTCCGCTCCCGATCCTTCCCACCGCCGCCATGCTCTTCCCCCCGATCCGAGGGGAAGCCATAGACCGGCACGCACCAAAATTCGGTTAAGGCGCGACCGGGAAGCAGGCGGCGCCGGCGGCCCTGGCGGCGGCGCAGACCCGGTCGGCCGCCGCCCGGCTGGCCAGCGGGCCGGCCTGGAGCCGGGTGACCGCTCCGGCGGCGACGTAATTGGGCTGTAGCGACGCGAAGGCGCCGACCTTGCCCTTGAGTCCGGCCCAGGCGCGCTGGGCGCCGCCGGCGTTGCCGAAGGCGCCGAGCTGGACCCGCCAGCGGCCGCCCGCCAATGCGGCCGGGGCAGCGGGGGCGGGTCGCGGCGCCGGTCCGGCGGCCTTGGCCGGCGCCGGGCGCTTCGTCGGCTGGGCCACCGGCGCCGAGGCGAAGATGTTGGTCTTCATCCCGCCCGGGCCCGCCGGCCGGCCCATGTTCTGGGCGAGGGCGACGCCCTGCCGGCGCTGCTCGACCGGAATGAACCGCTCCATCGCCTTGAGATTGTCCGCGGCCGGAGGCACTCCGCCGTCGGCGGCTCGAAGCATCAGCGCATAAGCGCGCGGCCAGTCCTTGGCGACGAGGTCGCCGTTGAAGAGCTCGGTGCCCAATATGTATTGCGCGCGCGGGTCGCCGAGCTCGACCGCCTTGCGGATCCACGGCAAGGCCTCCTGACGGCGGCCGCCGTTGTAGAGCAGAAGGCCGACGTTGACCTGGGCCTGCTCGTGGCCCTGCCGCGCCGCTTTCTGGTACCAGCTCTGGGCGGTGGCGGCGTTGACCGGGACTCCGCGGCCGAGCTTGTAGGCCTGGCCGAGGTTGAACTGGGCGTCGGCGTTGCCGGCCTCGGCGAGCGGCCGCCAGGTGGCGACCGCGCCGTCGTAATCGCCGCGCATCCATCGGTCGTAGCCCGCCTTGACGTCGGCCGGGGCGGCGCCCGCGACGGCGTTGGCGCCGATGAGGAATAGCGCCGCCGCCGAGGCTGCGAACAGTGACCGACCGGAAAAATGCATCTTCTATCTCCCGCGCGGGAAAGGATTTTCAGCCCTGTCAGCTAGCCGAAAATCCTTAATGCGCCCTTAGCATAACCCGCACCTCGCCAGGGAGGTCGCGCGTGCAAAAAGGCGGCACGGCGGCATTCGCGTTAACCGGATTTTAGCCAAAGGCGGCGCAAACCGGAGTCAAGGATCGCGAGCCCGAGGGGAAAACATGCGCGTTTTGGCACTATCGTCGCAGAAGGGAGGATCCGGCAAGACCACCTTGTCCGGCCATCTCGCCGTCCAGGCGGAAAGGGCGGGTGCGGGCCCGGTCTGCCTGATCGACATCGATCCGCAGGGATCGCTGGCCGACTGGTGGAACGAGCGCGAGGCCGAAATGCCCGCTTTCGCCCAGACCACCGTCGCCCGCCTCCAGGCCGATCTCGAGATCCTGCGCCAGCAGGGCTTCAAGCTCGCCGTGATCGACACGCCTCCCGCCATCACCATGGCGATCCAGAGCGTCATCCAGGTCGCCGAGCTGATCCTCATTCCGACCCGGCCGAGCCCGCACGACCTTCGCGCCGTCGGCGCCACGGTCGACCTGTGCGAGCGTGCCGGCAAGCCGCTCATCTTCGTCGTCAACGCCGCGACCCCCAAGGCGCGGATCACCTACGAGGCCGCGGTCGCGCTCTCGCAGCACGGCACCGTCGCCCCGGTCACCCTTCACCATCGCACCGACTACGCGGCCTCGATGATCGACGGCCGAACGGTGATGGAGGTCGATCCCAACAGCCGCTCCGCCAAGGAAGTGGTCGAGCTTTGGGATTATGTCGCCGACCGGCTCGAAAAGAATTTCCGCCGCACCGTCTTCTCGGCGCCCCAGGGTTTCGCCGCCCATCCCACCAGCGCTCGACCCGCCGGGGGCTTCGGCCGCCGCGTGGTCGGCCAGTAAGGGGAAGAAAGATGGCCGAGACCAAGCCTTTCGCTTCCCTCTCCTCAGGCCTCCTCGCCCGCAAGGGAGCCGCCAAGCCGGCGATGCGTCCGCAGGGCTTCGGAAGCTTCGGAAGCAGCCTCGAGGATCTGGGCTGGAACGACATGGGCCATGCGCCCGGAGCGCTCCACGACATCAACGAGGCTCACGATCTGCCCGAGCATGTGCCGAGCTCGATCGAGGCGCTGACTCCCGCGCCGGGCGGCCGCACCCATTCGGACCCGCCGGCGGTGGTCGAGCAGCGGCGCGAGCTCGAGGCGAGGCTCGCCCCGCCCGAGCCCGAGCCCGAACACGAGATCCAGGCTCCCAAGGCCGAAGCGCCTCGCGACCCCGAAGCGGAGCCCCAGCCCCGGCCCAAGGTCCAGGCGCTGAGCGATGCGCGGGTCGTCAAGCTAGCGCGCTCCCGGGTCCCCGCGGCCCGGTCGCCGGCGGCGGCGGTGCGGGCCAAGGCGGCCTTCACCCTTCGCCTCGACCCGGAGCGGCATCTCAAATTGCGTCTCGCCTGCGCCCTGTCGCGCCGTTCGGCGCAGCAGCTGGTCACCGAGGCGCTCGATGAATTCCTCGATTCGCTGCCCGAGCTGGAGGCCCTTTCCGGGCACGTGCCGGGGCAGTCGAACCAGCGTTGAGCGGAGTGGGTAAGATGAACAAGAGCGTCGCACTGAAGTTCGCGGTCTCCGCCCTGGCGATCGGCACCACCATGGTCGCCTGCGGGCCCGCCACCTCGCGGATCGCCTCGGCCTCGGAAAAGGCGCCGAAGGCCGGGCAGGACGCGGCCTCGCTCGTCGCCAGGGCCCGGGACTCGGTCCGCAAGGGCGAATATGCCAAAGGCCTGGACTTCGCCGAGCGCGCCGTCGAGCTCAGCCCCCGCGACGTCGGCTACCGGATGGTGCTTGCCGACCTCTATCTGAAGAACGGACGCTTCCAGTCCGCCGAATCCACTTTCGCCGACGTCCAGCAGCTCGATCCGACCAACATGCGCGCTTCGTTCAGCATCGCCCTGGCTCGGATCGCGCTCGGCCGCCCGGCCGGCGCCGTCGCCGAGCTCGACCGGCTCGCCGAGACCGCGTCGCCGGCCGATATCGGCCTCGCTTATGCGCTTGCGGGCGAGCCGCGCCGGGCGATCGAGCTGCTCGAGCCCGCCGCTCGCGCCGTGGGCGCCAGCGGCCGCACCCGCCAGAATCTCGCTCTCGCCTACGCCTTGGCCGGCGATTGGGAAAAGGCCCGGGTCACCGCCGCCCAGGATCTGTCGCCCGCCGATCTCGGGCCGCGCCTCCAGCATTGGGCGACGCTCGCCCAGCCCGGCGGCGGCGCCGCCCAGGTCGCAGCTCTGCTCGGAGTCACCCCGGCCGAGGATTCCGGCCAGCCGACCCGCCTCGCGCTCGCTCCGGCCAGGCCCGGCGCCGACGCTTTCGCGGCCGCCGAGCCGCTGCCCGAGCCGGCGCCGGAGACGGTGACCGCGTCCGCGCCGGCACTCGCCGAGGCGCAGGTCGCGCCCGAGCCCGTCCAGGCGCAAGCGGAGCCGGTCCGGATCGCCACCGGCGACCTTCCGCAATGGGTCAGCGAGCGCGCCGCCGCCGAGTCCGAAGCCCCGGCTCCAGCGGAGGAGACCAGGCCGCTTTACGCCGAGGCCGTCCAGGCGCTCGTCACGCCCCAGCCTTCGGTGATCGCGCCCGGCCGGTCGATCGCTCCGCCGGCGCCCCGCTTCGAGGCGCCGCGCCGCTCCGCCCATTCCGCCTCCGCCGGCCCTGGCCGCTTCGCCGTCCAGCTCGGCGCTTATTCCTCCGCCTCCGGAGTCGAGAAGGCCTGGGCGCAGATGCTGAAGCGCTTCGGCTTCGCCGACCTTGAGCCGCTGAGCACCACGGTCACCGTTCCCGGCCGGGGCACCTTCCACCGCCTGTCGGTGGCGGGCTTCGCCAGCCGCGAGGCGGCGGGCCGGACCTGCCGCTCGATCCAGGCCAAGGGCGGCGCCTGCTTCGTCCGCACCGTCGCCGGCGACGCCCCGGTCCGCTGGGCGAGCCGCTACGCGACCGGCCGAAGGGGCTGAAACGTCGCCTTCCCCTCCCTGAAAGGGAGGGGTCAGGGGTGGGTGCGAGCGAAGCGAGCCTCCAGCCTCGGGGTTTCGGCGGCCTTCGGCCGACCCACCCCCAGCCCCTCCCTTGCAGGGAGGGGAGTTATCCCCGCCGCTCCCTCGTCAGGACGTCGAGCACCGCCATCCTCACCGCCACGCCCATCTCGACCTGCTCGCGGATCGCCGAGCGGGTCGGATGGTCGGCGACCTCGCCGTCGATCTCGACCCCGCGGTTCATCGGGCCCGGGTGCATGACGATCGCGTCCGGAGCGGCGCGCTCCAGCCGCTTCATCGTCAGCCCGTAGAGCGCGTGGAAATCGGCGAGGCTGCCGGACACGCTCGCCTCCATCCGCTCGCGCTGGATCCTCAGCATCATCACCACGTCGCAGCCCGAGATGCCCTCGTCGAAATCGGTGAAGGCGGGAAAGCCGGCGGCTTCGGCGGGGAGCAGGGAAGGGGGCCCGACCAGCCGCACCTTCGCTCCGAGCCTGGGGAGCAGCTTGAGATTGGATCCCGCCACCCGGCTGTGGCGGATATCGCCGCAGATCGCGACTTCGAGGCCCTCGATCCGGCCCTTGCGGCGGCGCATGGTGAGCGCGTCGAGAAGCGCCTGGGTGGGGTGCTCGCCGGTGCCGTCGCCCGCGTTGATCACCGGGCATTGGACGACCTCGGCGACCTCGTGGGGAGCCCCGGTCTCGCCGTGGCGGACGATCATGACGTCGGGCCGCATAGAATCGAGGGTGAGGGCGGTATCGATCAGGCTCTCGCCCTTGCGGACGCTGGAGGCGCCTGGGTGGAAGTTGGCGACCTGCGCACCGAGCCTCTTGCCGGCGACCTCGAAGGAGAAGAGCGTCCGGGTGCTGTTCTCGAAGAAGAGGTTGAACTGGGTGAGCCCCGCCAGCCGCCCGTCGGCCCTGCGCCCGCCGCGGTTGAACTCCACCCAGGGCTCGGCCTCGTCGAGCAGGAGGATTATGTCGTCCGCCGAGAGCGCTTCGATGCCGAGCAGGTGGCGATGGGGGAAGGGGCGGGGCATCGGCGGGGGCGATAGAATGGCGGCGGCGAAGCGGCAAGCTTTCGACCGCGACGGCTCGACCGTGAGGAATTCCCCGCTGGGGAGGGCGTCTTACGGGGTGCCGGCCGGCCGGCTGGGATCCGGGCGCCCAAGGCACGCAGCGACGAGGTCCGCCTCGGCGAGCCGGCAGGCCTGCTCCCTTTTGGCCTGCCCTTCCGGAAGCCCGAGCGCCTGCAGGCCGACGGCGGCATAGCAGGCGCGCTTGCTGTCGGGCTCCGTCACCGCCCGGCAATAGGGAATGCCCTCGGCGGGGTCGGCGTTCATGTTGACGATCGAGGTCACCACTCCGCGGTGGCAGGCCGGCCGGAACGCCGCCTCGGCGAGCCCGCACAGACGCACCGCCTCGGCCTGGTCGTTGAGCGCGATCGTGCTGACATCTCGGCCCAGGCTGAGGAAGCAGGTGACGCGCGCCTTCTCGGGGGCCCGTCCGCATTCGGTCGCCGCGCCGGCGACGTCGCGTCCGTTGTGGTGGAGCATGACGGAGGTCTGGATCGTGTAGCAGGCGATCAGATATTTCTCGTCCAGCTTCGAGCAGGGATAATGAAGGTCGGCGGGATCGAGCGCCGGGAACGGCGGCTCGGGCGGCTCGGCGTCGGCGATCGCCGGACCGTGCCCGCCATGATGCTCGTGCTCCGTCGAGGCCGCCGGCTTCGGCCCGGCCGCGGGCGTATCGCCGGTCGAGACCGCTTCCGGATCCGTCGCGTGGACGAGGCTCTCCATGAAAGCGCCGGCATAGCACATCTCCCGTTCCGGCTCGCGGCTGAGCAGGTCGCAGGAGCCCAGTGCCGTCGGGAGATGGTGGCGGTTCAGGATGGCGAGGCCGTGGCCGAGCCCGTGGGTGCACTGGAAGAGCAGGTCCGAGCGAAAGCCCCGATAGTCGCCGCACAGCGCGTCGACGCTGTCCGTCGTCACCCCGCCGCCGCCGCGGGCGTTGGCGATGAAATAGGATTGGATGACTCCGTGATAGCAGCCCGACTGATAGGCCGGGGTGCAGGCCGCGAAGACCCGGCCCACGTCCGCCGGCGATTTGAGAGCGGATATGCCGATCCGGTGGGCGAAGAAATGCCCCTGGCGCCGGGCGTCGGGATCGAGGGCGGCGAGCTGGTCGAGCAGCTCGAGCGCCGGCGCCGGGCCGCCTCTCGCCAGCCGCTCGTCGAGCGCGGTGGCATAGCATTCCCGCTTGTTCGGAAGCGAGCCGCACCGCTTGAAGATGGCGCCCGCGTAATCCTGCGCCGGGCTGGCCGGGGCCTGGGCGCCGGCGGCGGATGGGACGGCGAGTGCGCCGAGCATCGCCAGCGCCGCGCCGAGAAAATTGCGAAAGGATAATGGCAGGACGGACATTCGGTCTTCCCGAGGAACGCGCCCGACGGGTGCCAGCAAAGACGGAGGCCGGCAAGGGACTCCGCTCCGCCACCGTCGCTGCAAGCGATTTTGGGATGCCGCTCGGCAAAGTCTAGGATAGCTAGGTGTTTTCCTCTTGTTCTCCCGGAACGGATCGCGTACATCGCCAACAATCGCGTTGAATGGGCGGCGCGGAGGCAATAGGGGATGCGTGCCATGGCGGCTTCACTCAAGGTGGTTGGAAACTCGGACAATATGGACAGGCAGAAGGCCCTCGAGGCCGCCCTCGCTCAGATCGATCGCGCCTTCGGCAAAGGGTCCGCGATGAAGCTGGGCTCCCGCGACGCGGTCGAGATCGAGACCATCTCGACCGGCTCGCTGGGCCTCGACATCGCGCTCGGCATCGGCGGCTTGCCGCGCGGCCGGGTGGTCGAGGTCTACGGGCCGGAAAGCTCGGGCAAGACCACGCTCGCCCTCCACGTCATCGCCGAGGCCCAGAAGAACGGCGGAACCGCCGCCTTCGTCGACGCCGAGCACGCCCTCGATCCCGTCTACGCCCGCAAGCTCGGGGTCGACGTCGACGAATTGATCGTCTCGCAGCCCGACACCGGCGAGCAGGCGCTCGAGATCACCGACACCCTGGTCCGCTCCAACGCGGTCGACGTGCTCGTCGTCGACTCGGTCGCGGCGCTCGTTCCCCGCGCCGAGATCGAGGGCGAGATGGGCGACAGCCATGTCGGTCTCCAGGCCCGTCTGATGTCGCAGTCGCTTCGCAAGCTGACCGGCTCCATCTCCAAATCCAAATGCCTCGTCATCTTCATCAACCAGCTGCGCATGAAGATCGGCGTCATGTACGGCAATCCGGAGACGACAACCGGCGGCAACGCCCTCAAAGTCTACGCCAGCGTCCGCCTCGACATCCGCCGCACCGGCCAGATCAAGGACCGCGACGACATCGTCGGCAACACGACCCGGGTGAAGGTGGTCAAGAACAAGGTGGCGCCGCCGTTCAAGCAGGTCGAGTTCGACATCATGTACGGCGAGGGCATCTCCAAGGTCGGCGAGATCCTCGACCTCGGGGTCAAGGCCGGGCTGGTGGAGAAGTCCGGCGCCTGGTTCAGCTACGATTCGATCCGCATCGGCCAGGGCCGCGAGAATTCCAAGACCTACCTCAAGGAAAATCCCGAGGTCGCCGCCCGTCTCGAGCGCGCGATCCGCGGCAAGACCGACGAGGTCGCCGAGGCGCTGATGACCGGCCCGACCGCGGAGGACGATATTTAGCGCGACATCGTGAACTTCATGAACTTCGTTTCGAAACCGGACAGCCAGACAGGCGGCACATCCTTCGTCATTACCGGTTTCGGGGGAATGACGTGAAGGTGCCTACCCTCGCCCGAACAGCCGGCCCCGTTCCGTCGCCAGCAGGATGAGCAGGCCGAGCGTCCCGAAGGCGGCGAAGGCGCCGACCATCGGAACGAGCGTGCCGTTGAAGCTCTGGCCGACGGCGAGGCCGAGCAGGGCGCCGCCGATCGTCCCGATCGTCCCCTGGACCGACGAGGCGGTGCCGGCGACATGTCCGAGGGGCTGCATGGCCAGCGAGCCGAAATTGGCCGAGGCGAGGCCGAAGCAGGCCATGGTCAGCCCCTGCAGGGCGATGAACAGCCACAGGCTCTCGCCGCCGGTCAGGACGACGACGAGGTGGGCCAGCGCCGAGAGGGTGAACAGGGCGAGGCCGGTGTGGGCGACCCGGCGGGTGCCGATCCGCTCGACGATCCGCGAGTTGAGCCAGGAGGTGAAGGCCATCGGCAGGGCCACGCCCGCGAAGGTCGCGGCGATCAGATCGGGCCGGCGGAAGATGTCGAAGACGATCTGCTGGATCGAGTTGATGTAGCCCATCAGGCTCGCCATCATCAAAGTGAAGGCGAGCGTGTAGCCGAGCGACTGGCGGTTGCTCAAAGTCTGCCGGGTTCCGTCCCAGATCGTCCTCGGGTTCAGCGGCCGGCGATATTCGGCGTGAAGGGTCTCGGGCAGCCGGACCAGCGCCCAGAGCAGCATGATCGCTCCGCCCAGCGCCAGCCCGAAGAAGATCGCCCGCCACGAGGCGATCCGAAGGGTGAGCTGGCCGAACAGCGGCGCGAGCATCGGAATGAGCAGGAAGACCAGGAAGGCGAGCGACATGATCCTCGCCATCCGGGCGCCCTCGAAGCGGTCGCGGACGATCGAGACGACCAGCACTCGCGTCGAGGCTGCGGCGCCGCCCTGGGCCATTCGCGCGGCGAGCAGCAGGGTGAAGCTCGGCGCGGCCCAGCAGGTCAGGGCGAAGCCGACGTAGAGGACCAGGCTGACGATCAGAACCGGCTTGCGCCCGAACCGGTCCGACAGCGGTCCGTAGATTATCTGGGTGAGGCCGAAGCCCAGCACGTAGACCGAGACGACGAGCTGGCGGCTGTTCTCGTCGGCCACGCCCAGCGCCTTGCCGATCGCCGGAAGCGCCGGGACCATCGTGTCTATGGCGAGCGCATTCAGCGACATGAGGCCGGCGATCAGGACGACGAACTCGCGGAAACCGGGGCGGGCGTCGGCGAGGTCGGGGCGGGGCGGCTGGAGCATGAGGGTCCTTCGGGGGTCGAACGCGCATAGACGACGGGACGGGGCGGGGGTTCCCGAAAATGGAGTGGCTTCCTCCTCCCTTGCAGGGAGGGGAGGGCGCTGGACAAGGCCGGTCCACGCCTTCACAGACCTCGGCGATGGAGGCGAGCACCCGCATTCCCGAGCTTCGGCTGATCGGCGCGCCCACCGACCGTCATTCCTCCTTCCTGCGCGGCGCCGCCTCGGCGCCGCCGCTGATCCGGGCCGCGCTCCATTCGGACCATGGCAACATGGCCGCCGAATCGGGCCCCGAGCTGGGAGTCGACATCCGGCTCTCGGATGCAGGGGACCTGCCGCTGGCGGAAGCTGACGGCGACGACGCCCTCATCGCCGGGGCGGTCGCGAAGGCCGCCGCGGACGGCGCGGTCCCGTTCATCCTCGGCGGCGACCATTCGGTCACCCTGCCGATATTGGAGGCGCTCACGGCCGCCCAGGGCCCGATCGACATCCTCCATTTCGACGCCCATCCGGACCTCTACGACGATTTCGGAGGCAACCCGCGCTCCCACGCTTCGCCCTTCGCCCGGATCATGGAGCGAGGGCTGGCGCGGCGGCTCGTCCAGGTCGGGATCCGGACGCTCAACCGCCATTGCCGCGAGCAGGCGGAGCGGTTCGGAGTGGAGATGGTCGAGATGCGGCATTTCGCCCCCCGCTCGGTACCGGTCCCCGCCGGCCCGCTCTACATCAGCATCGATCTCGACGGCTTCGACCCGGCCTTCGCGCCCGGGGTCTCGCACCACGAGCCGGGCGGCCTCTCCGTCCGCGACGTTCTCGCCGTTCTCGACCGCGTCCGGGCCCCCATCGTCGGCGCCGACATCGTCGAGTATAACCCCAGGCGCGACCTGAACGGAGTCACCGCCGTTCTCGCCGCCAAGCTGGTCAAGGAGGTCGCGGCTTTGTGCCACAGGAACAATCGCTGATCGTCGTCCATCATCTCGAGAACAGCCGCTCGCAGCGCATCCTGTGGCTGCTCGAGGAGCTCGGCCTGCCCTACGAGGTTCGGCGCTACGAGCGCGACAGGAAGACCATGCTCGCCCCGCCGGAGCTTAAGCGGGTCCACCCGCTCGGCAAGTCGCCGGTCATCGAGGATCAGGGCAGGGTCGTCGCCGAGACCGGAGCGATCGTCGACTATCTGGTCGACAAAGCCGACGGACGGCTGGGGCCTCCGTCGAAGCGGGAGGAGAGGCTCCGCTACCGCCACTTCCTCCATTATGCCGAAGGCTCGATGATGCCGCCCTTGCTCGCGATGCTCGTCGTCCGCCGCCTCGGCCTGCTCGGGCGGCCGGCGCGGGCTCCGGTGCAGAAGATGCTGGACCAGCATCTCGACTGGCTGGAGACCGAGCTCGCCGGCCGGCCCTGGTTCGCCGGCGAATCCTTCACCGCCGCCGACATCATGATGAGCTTCCCGCTAGAGGCCTCGCGCCACCGGGCCGGCCTCGACGAGAGCCGGCCCAATCTGATCGACTGGCTCGAGCGCATCCACGCCCGCCCCGCGTACGGCGCTGCGCTCAGAAAGGGGGGAGCCTATGCTTATGCCTGAGATCGGCCGCCGCGGCTTCGTGCTCGGCGCGATGGCCGCCGGAGCGACGCTGGCGGCGCCGTCGCGGCTGCTGGCGGCCGAGCCGGAACTGAAGCCGATGGCCGGCGACGTCGCTCCGATCGGCGCGGCGGAGCGCCTCCAGCGCCTCGAGAAGGCGCGGCGGCTGATGCGGCGCCACGGCTTGGGCTCGATCCTGGTCGAGCCGGGCGCCAGCCTTGATTATTTCACCGGCATCCAATGGTGGCGGAGCGAAAGGCTCACCGCCGTCCTCATCCCGGCCGAGGGCGAGCCGATCGTCTTCACGCCCTTTTTCGAGGAGCCGTCGGTTCGCGAGAGCCTCACAATCCCGGCCGAGGTCCGCACTTGGCAGGAGGATGAGAATCCGCTGGCGCTGGTCGCCGGAGCGCTTCGGGACCGCAAGGTCGCGAACCGTCCCGTCGGGATCGAGGAGACGGTGCGCTTCTTCGCCGTCGACGGGCTGAGGAGGGCGATGCCGCGGGTCGCCATCCGCAACGCCGCACCGGTGGTTCGCGGCTGCCGGATGATCAAGTCGCCGGCCGAGCTGGCGCTGATGCAAAAGGCGGCCGACATCACCGTCGCCGCCTTCCGCTACGCCCACAAACGTACCGAGAAGGGAATGACCCCCCAGGACATCGACGCGCTGATCGCAAAGGCGACCCGGGCGATGGGGGGGAGCTATGACGGCGGCCTCATCCTGCTCGGCGAGGCGAGCGCCTATCCGCACGGCAGCGGCAAGCCGCAGCAGGTGCGCGAAGGGGAGGTGGTGCTTCTCGACTGCGGCTGCTCGGTGCACGGCTACCAGTCGGATATTTCCCGGACCTTCGTCTTCGGCGAGCCGTCCCGAGAGCAGCGCAAGGTCTGGGACCAGGTCCACCGCGGCCAGCAGATCGCTTTCCCCGCGGCTCGGCTGGGCGCTCCCGCCGGAAGCGTCGACGACGCCGTCCGCCGGCAATATGAGGCCTGGGGCTACGGCCCGCGCTACAAGCTGCCCGGGACTCCGCACCGCACCGGCCACGGCATCGGCATGGAAGGCCATGAGCCGGTCAACCTCGTCCACGGCGAGACGACGGCCCTGGCGCCGGGCATGTGCTTCTCGAACGAGCCCGGAATCTACCTGCCGGGGCGGTTCGGGATCCGCCTCGAGGATTGCTTCCACATGACGGAGGCCGGCCCCCGCTGGTTCTCGACCCCGCCGCCGAGCATCGACCGGCCTTTCGATTGAGCTGCCTCGCTGCCGCAAAGCGGCGGGGAGGGGGACCATGCGAAGCATGGTGGAGGGGTGACCTGGCGCTACCGTGACAGGGAGTGCAGGCGAAACTGCGAGTGCCTCGCCTTGTCACCCCTCCACCACCCATCGGGTGGTCCCCCTCCCCATATGCGATGGGGAGGCAGATTCTAGAACCTTTCCTCGCCCGGTCCCGGCGGGGCGACGTGGGCCGGGGCGTGGGGGGGCTCGACGTCGGCGGGCTCGAGCGGGTCGAGCTGACCCTCCCATTTGGCCACCACCGTGCTCGCCACGGCGTTGCCGACGACGTTGGTGGCGGAGCGGCCCATGTCGAGGAAATGGTCGACCGCGAGGATCATCAGGATTCCGGCCTCCGGAATCTTGAACTGCGACAGGGTCACGGTGATGACGACCAGGCTGGCCCGGGGCACGCCCGCCACGCCCTTCGACGTGATCATCAGGGTGAGCAGCATTGCTATTTCCTGAGTAAGCGTGAGATCGATGCCATAAGCCTGGGCGATGAAGATCGACGCGAAGGTCATGTACATCATCGAGCCGTCGAGGTTGAACGAATAGCCGAGCGGCAGCACGAAGCTCGCGATTCGCGGCGGCACGCCGAAGCGATCGAGCGCTTCCAGCGTCCTGGGGAAGGCGGCCTCGGAAGAGGCGGTCGAGAAAGCGAGCACGATCGGATCGCGTATGTAGCGGACGAGGATCCGAGTCCTTCGGCCGACGATGAGGAAGCAGAGGCCGATCAGAAGCACCCACAGGATGACGAGGCCGATGTAGAAGCTGCCCATGAAATAGCCGTAGGTGCTCAGGATCGATGGGCCGCGCTCGGCGATGCTGGCGGTCACGGCCGCGAACACCGCCACCGGGGCGAAGCGCATCACATAGTCGGTGACCTGGAGCATCACCTTGACCAGGGCCTCGAGCGCCCGCACCAGCGGCCGCGCAGGCTCGCCCACCGCGGTGATGGCGACCCCGAGGAACAGAGAGAAGACGACGATCTGGAGGATGTCGTTCTCCGCCATCGCCTTGACCATCGAGGTCGGGAAGATGTGGGCGATGAACTTGGCGAGGTCGAATCCGGATTGATCGACCCCGCTCGAGGCGTCGGGGGGCGGGATGGCGAGGGCCAGGCCGACTCCAGGCTCGAGCGCGTTGACGAGGATGAGGCCCAGGCTGAGCGATACGAGGCTGGCGCAGACGAACCAGCCGAACGCCTTGAGGCCGACCCGGCCCAGCGCCGTCGTGTCGCCCATATGGGCGATTCCGACGACCATGGTTGAAAGCACCAGCGGCGCGATGATCATCTTGATGAGGTTGAGGAAGACGGTGGTCAGAATCGAGAAATAGCCGGCGATCGCCTTGAGCCGCTCCGCCGCCTCAGGAGTGCCGTCATCGACCGAGGCGTTGATCGCCCAGCCGACGACGATGCCGAGCACGAGGCCGGCGAGGATGAAATAGGTCAGGCGTTTGGCCACGAGCGGCTCCCCGGCTTGGATGGTGCGCCTAGGAACGGGAAAGCGGGGCGCGGGTCAAGGCGTCCTTCGATACGCCGGTTCGACAAGCTCACCGGCTACTCAGGATGAGCGGGAGGAAAATCCCGACCGCTCATCCTGAGTAGGGACTGAGCTTGGCGAAGGCTCGTATCGAAGGACTAAGCCGGCTCGAGCACCTTCTGGACGACGTCCTCGGCCAGCTTGCCGTTCAGTTCGGCGAGATGGTCGAACTTGGCCTCGTAGGTGGCGAGGCCCTGGCTCACCGAGCGCAGCTCGGCGTCGAGCCCCTGGAGCTCGGCTTCGGGCACCAGCGCCTCGACCACGTCCCAGCGCGACCAGCCCGGCCGGCTGTCCATACCCAGCATCTGGCCGCGACGGGTCGCGATCGCCGAGGTGACCCGCGACGTGGCGTAGGCGGGAGTGACCACCGTCACCTTGTGGACCGGCTCGAGCAGATGCGGCTGGGCGGCGGCCAGAGCCTCGCTCATGCCGATCCGGCCGGCGGTCCTGAATGCGAGCTCGGAGCTGTCGACCGTGTGGTAGCTGCCGTCGACCAGGGTCACCGCGACGTCGACGACCGGGAAGCCTAGCGGTCCCTTCGCAAGGGCGTCCCGCACGCCTTGCTCGACCGCCGGGAAATATTGCCTCGGCACGGCCCCGCCATGGATCTTCTCGTCGAACTGGAAGCCCTCGCCGCGACCCAGCGGCCGGATCTCGATGACGACGTCCCCGAACTGGCCGTGGCCTCCCGATTGCTTCTTGTGGCGGCCGCGCTGGGTGACCGGCTTGCGGATCGATTCCTTGTAGCCGACCACCGGCGGATGGGCGTCGACGGCGACTCCGTAGCGCCGCTTCAGCCGGGCCAGGGTCACTTTCAGATGCTCGTCGCTGATGCCCTTGAGTCGGGTCTCGTGGAGCGCCTCGTCCTGCTCCCAGTCGAGCGAGGGATCCTCTTCGACCAGCTTGTGGAGCGCGGTCGAGAGGCGGACGTCGTCCTTGCGGTCGCTGGTCGCGATGGCGAGCGCGTAGTTGGAGGCGGGCAAGGCCAGGTCCGGCGCCTTGCCGCCATCGCCGAGCCACTCGCCGGCGTTGACCCCCTCGGCCTTGGCGATGGCGACGACGTCGCCGACCGCGGCCTTGCCGAGCTTCGAGGGCTTCTCGCCCTGCATGGCGAAGAGGGTTCCGACCCGGACCATGTCGCCGCCGCTGCTCTTGAGCTCGGTGCCCTCGCTGAGCGGACCTCCGAACACCCGGGCCAGCGCCAGCCGGCCCATGTTGCCGCCGTGAGAGACCTTGAAGACGAAGGCGCAGCCGCCCTTCGCGCCGAGCCGGCCGGCCGCCGCTTCGGGCGCCGGGGCGTCGTGGCGAAGGGCCTTCATCAGCCGCCGCACCCCGAAACCGTTCAGGGCCGAGCCGAACAGCACCGGCACGACCAGATTCTCCTTCGTCTCGCGGGCGATATCGGCGAAGATCGTCGCCTGGTCGGGCGCCTCGTCCATCAGCAATTGCTCGAGCAGGGCATCGTCATGGTCGGCGAGCTGCTCGAGCATGTGGAACCGGTCGCCCTTCTCGCGGTCGGCGAGCTCGGCCGGGATGTCGATCTGCTCGGAGGGCTTGCCGGGCCGGTATTTAAAGGCGCGCTCGAGGGCGAGGTCGACGAAGCCGGTGACCTTCTCGCCCTCGCGGATCGGGATCTGGCGGGCGACCAGCGGCGACGAGCTCATCGGCTGGAGCGCTTCGAGCAGGTCGCGGATTCCGCCTCGGGCTTGGTCGATCTTGTTGACGAAGATGAGATGGGGGACCCCGAGCGCTTCGAGCTGACGGAGCGCGGGTTCGGCGAGGATGGCGCGGTCCGTGTCCGGATCGACGACGACCACGGCGAGGTCCGCCGCGGCGACGGCGAGGGCTCCGTCGGCCGAGAAGCCGACCGAGCCCGGCGAATCGACGATCGCGAAACGGTCGCCGAGGAAATCGAAATGCATCAGGTTCAGCTCGGTCGAGCCGGCGCGCTGGCGGGCCTCGGGGCTTGAATCGCCGACGCTGGTGCCGGCGTCGACGCTGCCCTGGCGGTCGACCGCCCCGGCGGCGAAGAGCAGCGCCTCGGCGAGGCTCGTCTTTCCCGCTCCGCCCGGTCCAACGAGGGCGATCGTCCTGGTGCCTACCGATCTGTCGGGCATGCGTCTCTCCTTGCCGTTCCAAGGCGCGAGCCGCGTTGAAGCGCGTTCGCGCTCAATCCGGCCAGCGTTCCACTCTTTGGCGGCGAATCGCAAGAGGCGAAAAACCCTCTCCCTGCAGGGGAGAGGAACAGGTTCGCGAAGCGAACCGGGGTGAGGGCTGGGCGCCCAGGGCCCCTCACGCTCGGCCGCTGCGCGGCCTGTCCATCTCCCCTGCAGGGGACGGGGAGAAAGAGGGTAAACGAAGGGAACACCCGCGCTCCACCGTAGGTTTAACCTGAGTTGCGATTGAACCGCTTGTACGCTGGAGTACGACCATGCCCTTCTCGACGACCCTGCCGATCATGGCCGGTCTCTCGATCCTTGGCGCCGCGCTCGGGATCACCCTCGGGAAATCCGCCGTCGCCGAGATCAATCCCGCTTACTTCAACGAGGCCGAGGACGAGTTCCATGCCGACCTCGTCCCCTATCGGAGCCCGGACTGGGCGCAGATGAACCGCGCGGAATATATCGCGGCCCAGCAGCCGGTCGTCGTCGGCGACCTCGGCAGCGGATGTATCGGCTGCCGCGACTATCCGGTCGCCTATGTCCCCAAGCACGATCCGGCGGTCGATCCCTATCCGGACGCCTATGCTCAGAGCGTGCCGCAGCCGGCACAGGTCGTCGTCGCCGAAACGCCCGCGCCGGATGCGGCCCGCGAGCGGATCGCGCTTTATTCCAGTTACCCGGTGTCGAGCGGGGAAAAGCCGGTCGAAGTAGCGGACGCGCCTGCGGAGGAAGAGGCACAGCCGACGGGGCTCTGAACCGTCATCTGGGCGAAGGCTGGGATCCCAGCGGTTAAAGGCACCGCGCTCATCACCCATCGGGGCCCCAGCTTTCGCTGGGGCGACGTTTGCTTGCCGCAACGCAGCATCTACCCTAAATCCGTTCCATGACCTCCACCAACGACATCCGCCGGTCGTTCCTCGACTATTTCGGCTCCAGCGGGCACCGGCAGGTGCCCTCGGCGCCGCTCGTCCCGCAGAACGACCCGACGCTCATGTTCGTCAACGCCGGCATGGTGCCGTTCAAGAACGTCTTCACCGGCCTCGAGACGCGGCCCTATTCCACCGCGACCTCCTCGCAGAAGTGCGTCCGCGCCGGGGGCAAGCATAACGATCTCGACAATGTCGGCTACACGGCGCGCCACCACACCTTCTTCGAGATGCTCGGCAATTTCTCGTTCGGCGATTATTTCAAGGACCAGGCGATCACCCACGCCTGGACATTGCTGACGAAGGAATGGGGCTTGTCGCCGGACAGGCTGACCGCGACGGTCTACCACACGGACGACGAGGCGTTCGAGCTGTGGCGCAAGATCTCCGGCCTGCCGGAAAGCCGGATCATACGGATCCCGACCAAGGACAATTTCTGGGCGATGGGCGACAGCGGCCCGTGCGGCCCTTGCTCGGAGATCTTCTACGATCACGGCGACCACATCCCCGGCGGCCCGCCCGGATCGCCCGACGAGGACGGCGACCGCTTCGTCGAGATCTGGAACCTCGTCTTCATGCAATATGAGCAGGAAGACAATGAGATCGTCCGCGAGCTTCCCAGGCCTTCGATCGACACCGGCATGGGGCTCGAGCGGATCGCCGCCGTCATGCAGGGCGTCCACGACAATTACGACATCGATACGTTCAAGGCGCTGATCGCGGCTTCGTCGTCGCTGACGCACAATATGGCGACCGCGGACACCGCCGCGAGCCACCGGATCATCGCCGATCACCTGCGCACCTCGGGCTTCCTGATCGCCGACGGCGTGCTGCCCGCGAACGAGGGACGCGGCTACGTGCTCCGGCGGATCATGCGGCGCGCGATGCGGCACGCGCATCTGCTCGGCAGCAGCGAACCGCTCATGCACCGGCTGGTGCCGTCGCTGGTCGCCGAGATGGGCGCGGCCTATCCCGAGCTGGTCCGTGCGCAGCCGCTGATCGAAGAGACATTGAAGCTCGAGGAGACCCGGTTCCGTCAGACGCTGGCCAACGGGTTGCGGTTGCTCGACGAGGCGACCGGCGCGATGAAGCCGGGCGACACGCTCCCCGGCGAGGTCGCTTTCAAGCTCTACGACACCTTCGGCTTTCCCTACGATCTCACCGAAGACGCGCTTCGGGCGCAGGGCTTCGGGGTCGACCGGGCCGGCTTCGACTCGGCCATGGACGAGCAGAAGGCGCAGGCCCGCGCGGCCTGGAAGGGTTCGGGCCAGAAGGCGTCGGAGGACGTCTGGTTCGACATCGCCGAGGAGCATGGCTCGACCGAGTTCACCGGCTATGCCGGTCATGACGGCGAAGGCGTGGTCGTCGCCCTGGTCAGGGAAGGCACCCGGGTCGAGCGCGCGACAGCGGGGGACAGGGTCGCAATCCTAACCAACCAGACCCCTTTCTACGGCGAGAGCGGTGGCCAGATGGGCGACACCGGCGCTATCGCCAGCGACAAGGGGCTCGAGGCCGAGGTCGAGGATACGTCGAAGCCGCTCGGCCGGCTCCACGCCCACCATGCGGTGATCAAGGCCGGCGGGGTCGCGGTCGGCGACTCGGTTCACCTCTCCGTCGATGCCGAGCGGCGTGGGCGCGTGCGCGCCAACCATAGCGCCACCCACCTCCTCCATGCCGCGCTCCGCCACCGGCTCGGCGGCCATGTCACCCAGAAGGGCAGCCTGGTCGCGCCCGACCGCTTCCGCTTCGATTTCTCGCATCCCAAGGCGCTGAGCGGCGAGGACATCGCCGCGGTCGAGGAGGAGGTGAACCGCCATATCCGCGAGAACGACGCCGTCACCACCCGCCTGATGAGCCCCGAGGAAGCGATCGAGGCCGGCGCCATGGCGCTGTTCGGGGAGAAATATGGCGACGAGGTCCGGGTGCTCTCGATGGGCCGCGGCTCGGATGCCAGCTATTCGGTCGAGCTGTGCGGCGGCACCCACGTCAACGCCTTGGGCGACATCCAGCTTTTCAAGATCGTCTCGGAGAGCGCCGTCGCCGCCGGCATCCGCCGGATCGAGGCTCTGACCGGAGAGGCGGCGCGCCGCTGGCTGACCGAGCGCGAGAACCGCCTTCGCGAGGCGGCCGCCTCGCTCAAGGCCTCGCCGGAGGAGGTGCCCGCCCGGGTCGCGGCCCTGCTCGATGACCGCCGCCGGCTCGAGCGCGAGCTGGCCGAGGCGAAGAAGGCTCTCGCGATGGGCGTCGGCGCGAAGGCCGAGGCGAAGGGTCCGGAGCAGATCGGCGGCCATGCCTTCATCGGCCAGGTGCTGGACGGCATGGACCCCAAGGGCCTGCGCGGTCTGGTCGACGACGCCAAGAAGCGGCTTGGCTCGGGCGTGGTGACGCTGGTGGCGGTGAACGACGGCCGGGCCACGGTCGCGGTCGGAGTCACGGACGACCTGACCGCCGGCCGCAACGCCGTCGACCTCGTCCGCAAGGCGGTCGAGGCGCTGGGCGGCCAGGGCGGGGGAGGGCGCCCGGACATGGCCCAGGGCGGCGGCCCGGACGGCTCGAAGGCGGCTGAGGCGATCGAGGCCGTGAAAGCTGCCCTCGGCGAAGAGACGGTCGCGGCCTGAAAATCCCTCTCCCTGCAGGGGAGAGGGAAAGGCCGCGAAGCGGCCGAGGGTGAGGGGCTACCTCACGCCCTCACCCTGGTTCGCTTCGCGAACCTGTCCCTCTCCCCTGGAGGGAGAGGGGGTTCAGGCAGCGTCCGCGCCCGCCGCCGGAGGCTCCAGACCGAAAACGCTGCGCCCGCCATATTGGTGCGACAGCCGCCGCTCCTCCTCCATCACCGCTTCGAAGGAAGGACCCCCGACATGCGCCTCCAGCCGCCGCGCCTGCTCGTCCAGCCGGCGGATCGCGCCGAGCTTCTCGTCGCGGCCGAGCTTCGCCTGCTCGACCGCCGACTTCAGCACGGAGATGGTCCTGTCATAGACCTTGAGCGGCACCGGGAAGGGGTGCCGGTCCTTGCCGCCGTGAGCCAGGGAGAAGCGGGCGGGGTCGGCGAAGCGCGAGGGGGCGCCGTGGATCACCTCGGCGACCATGGCCAGCGAGCGGATCGTCCGGGCGCCGACGCCGGGGACCAGAAGCAGCTCCGGGAAATCCTTCGGCCCGGCCTCGGCAGCGGCCGCCAGGGTTCCGTGCAGCCGGCGCAGGATCACGTCGTCGGAGCGGACGTCGTGATGGTCCGGAAGCGACAAATGGGGGAGCAGGGGCTCAGGCGAAGGCAGGACGACGCCGCGCTCGACCTTCGCGGCCTCGAGCGCCAGCCCGTCCGGTCCGAGCGCTTCGAGCAGCTCGAGCTGGGCGCTGCGCGAGGCCTCGGCGCGGCGGTCGGCGAGGTTGAGGATCTCGCCCTGCCGCCGGCCCTCGATCGCGGCATGCGGGGAGTCGACGAAGCTGGTCAGCCCTTCCGACAGCCAGTGGTAGCGGCGCGCCGTCCGCAGCTCGCCGTTCATGCCCTGCTGGACCACCGCCCACTTGCCCTCGTCGGTGACGAAGAAGCCGTGCAGGTAGAGATCGAACCCGTCCTGGAGCGCGGCGCTGTCGACCTTGGCGACGAGCCGGCTCGCCCGCGCCAGCTCGCTCCCGTCGAAGCCGGCCTGCTCGCCCGCGGCGGCGAGCTCCGCCGGAGTCGAGCGCGAATGGCGCCCGCGCCCGCCGCAGACCCTCAGTCCGAGCTCCCCGGCGCGCGGGTTGAGACCGCGCTTCAGGGCACCGATCACGCTGGTGGTGATCCCGGACGAGTGCCAGTTCATTCCCATCACCGCCCCGAACGACTGGAACCAGAATGGATGGGCAAGCCGTGCGAGGAAGGCGTCGCGGCCCTCGTGATGGATGATGGCTTCGGCGATGACGGTGCCGAGCCGCGTCATGCGCTCGCCGAGCCAGGCGGGCACCCGGCCGCCGTGGAGCGGCAGGTCGGCGGAGCCGGAGCGTCTCGGCATGACTTTCCTCCTGGGAACGGAAAAGGAACAATAGCAGCGGGCGCGCGGGTTTGAAAGTGTTCCCCGGCGAAGGCCGGGCCAGCGGCACCGGCGGAAGGACTGGATCCCGGCCTTCGCCGGGAAACATGACGCTGCCGGCCCTAGCGCGCCTTCAGAGCATCCCTGAGCCGCCGCCGCTCCAGCTTCGGCTCCTGGTCCATCTCGCCAAGCTCCATGATCTCCTTACGCAATTCGGCGCGCTTCTCGTGGATCGAGGCGATGACTGGGCCCATCGCCATTCCCAGGTCGACGAGCACCGCCTCGGACAGCTGAAGCGACGATTCGAGGGTCTCGGGCACCGCGTCCGTGGCTCCGGCGCGGTAGAGCTCCGCCGCGTGAGCGGGGTCGCGCGCGCGGGCGACGATGGTCAGGCCGGGGCACCAGGCGCGGACCTTCTTGGTCACCCTCACGCTCAGCACCGGATCGTCCATGGTAAGGACGAGGGCGGTGGCATGGCCGAGATTGAGCCGGTCCATGAGCTCGGCCCGGGCGACGTCGCCGTAGACGATGGGGATGCCCTCCTTCCGGCAGGCGGAAACCGTGTCGATGCTCGAATCGACGGCGACATAGCGCCGGCCGTGGGTGGTCAGCATCTCGGCGACGAGCCGGCCGACCCGCCCGAAGCCGATGATCACCACCCGGCTCTTGTCGCCGTCGGCGGCGACGCCTGGCTCGTCCTCGGTCGAGACATCCACCCGCCGAGCGGCAACCTGGCCGAGCTTTGCGAGCATTGGAGTGATGGTGAGGCCGATGGCGGTGACGATCTGCCAGAAGGCGGCGGTCTCGGCGCTGATCAGCTGAGCCGCGGCGGCGGTGGCGAGTACGATCAGGGTAGTCTCGGACGGCGAGGCCATGATCAGGCCGCCCTCGGCCGCAACGGCCCGACGGGCACCGTTGAGGCGAAGGAGCAGGCCCGTCACCAGCGCCTTGAGCAGAACCACGCCCACGACGGCGGCGACGATCGCCTCCCAATTGGCGGCGACCACGCGCAGGTCGACGCTCATCCCCACGGTGATCAGGAAAATTCCGAGGGCGAGGCCGCGGAACGGGGCCGTGATGACCTCGACCTCGCTTCGATAGTCGGTCTCGGCGATCAGGATCCCGGCGAGTAGGGCGCCCATCAACGGCGACAGGCCGGCGGCGGTCGTGGCGAGGCTTGCGACGATCACCACCAGCAGGCTGGCGGCCAGGAACAGCTCCGGGCTCTTGGTCCGGGCCGCCTGGGCGAACAGCCGCGGAAGCAGCAGCCGCCCGAGCACCAGCATCGCGACGACGACGGCGGCGCCGACCAGCAGCGTGCTGACCAGCCCGTCGAAGCCGCTCGCCGCGGCGAATGGCGCCATCGCTCCGAGCAAGAAGATGATCGGAACGATCGCCAGATCCTCGAACAGAAGCATCGCCAGCGCCGATCGGCCGACCGGGCTGGTGGTGCCGACCAGGGGCAGGACCAGCGCGGTCGAGGAGAGCGCGAGCGCCAGGCCGAGCGCGACCGAGCCGCTGAGGCTCTCCCCGAGCAGGTTCACGGCCAGGCCGAGGAGCAAGGCGCAGACCAACAGCTCGGCCGCGCCGACTCCGAACACCAGCCGCCGCATCGTCCACAGCCGGCGGAAGGAGAGCTCGAGGCCGATCGCGAAGAGGAGGAGCACGATCCCGAACTCGGCGAACGGCTCGACCGCGTCGGGATTGGTGATGGTGACGTAATTCAGCCACGGCATTCTTCCAGCCATTGCACCCAGTCCCGCGGGGCCGACGAGAAGGCCGACCAGGATGAATCCGATAACCGGGCTTATCCGAAACCTCGCAAATGCGGGAATCACGACTCCGGCGGCGCCGAGGATGACGAGCGCGTCGCTGAAGCCCGAAGTCTGGAAATTGCCGTGCATCTTGCCTTTATGCAGGATCGGGAGGCATTGTCAGCCATGGCCGGGGGGCAAAATCGTCTCGTTATCGTCGGCGGCGGGCCCGCCGGAATGGTCGCGGGCCTGGTCTTTGCCCGCGCCGGAGTTCCGGTGACGGTGCTCGAGAAGCATGGCGATTTCCTCCGCGACTTCCGGGGCGACACCGTCCACCCGTCGACCCTGAGGATATTCTCCGAGCTTGGCCTGCTCGACCGGCTGCTCGAGCGGCCGCATGACAAGGTCCATAGCCTCGGCGCCTGGGTGGGGGACCGCGAGCTCGAGATCGCCGATTTCTCCGGCTTCGATCCGCGCTGGGCCTTCATCGCGATGATGCCGCAATGGCATTTCCTCGACTTCATCGCCGACGAGGCTCGCCGCTACCCGAATTTCGAGCTGCTGATGAACGCCGAAGCCTTGGGCCTGGTCCGGCAGGAGGGGAGGGTGGCCGGGGTCCGTTACCGCTCAAGCGGCGAGGAGCGCGAGCTCGCGGCGTCGCTCGTCATCGCCTCCGACGGGCGCCGCTCGGTGCTTCGCGAGGAGGCCGAGCTGCCGCTGCGCTCGTTCGGTGCGCCGATGGACGTCTTCTGGTTCCGGATCCCGAAGGCGCGGGCGGATCAGAACGAGTCCACGGGGGTGATCGTCGCCGGGCGGATCATGGCCCTGATCGACCGCGGCGATTATTGGCAATGCGCCTACGTCTTCGCCAAGGGCACGGCCGACGAGGTTCGGGCGCGCGGGCTGGAGCGCTTCCGCGCCGACGTGGCGGAGACCGCTCGGAACATCCCGCTCCGGGTCGACTCGCTCGCCAGCTGGGACGACGTCAAATTGCTCACCGTCGCGCTCGACCGGCTCGAGCGATGGCACTCGCCCGGCCTGCTCGTCATCGGCGACGCCGCCCATGCGATGTCGCCGATCGGCGGGGTCGGGATCAATGTCGCGGTGCAGGATGCGGTGGCGGCGGCGAACGTCCTCGCCGGGCCGATGGCCGGCGGAGAGAATGTCGACGCGCTGTTGCCTAAGGTCCAGGAACGGCGGCTGCCCGCCGTGCGGCTGATCCAGGGTTTCCAGGATGTCGCGCAGCGAAGGGTCGTCAGCCGACTGCTCGAGAGGCGCGAAGGCCCGCTGAAGCCCGCCTTCGCGCTTCGGGTGCTTGACCGGTTCAAGTGGCTCCGACGCTTTCCGGCGGCCTTCATCGGCTTCGGCTGGAAAGCCGAGCATGTGAAGTCGCCGATCCTTCGAGACGGGCCTTCGCCAGGCTCAGTCCCCCCTCAGGATGAGCGATGACGCCTCCCTCCTCGCTCATCCTGGGGAGCCGCTGAGCGAAGCCGAAGCGGCGCTCGAAGGACTACCCCGCCGCCATCGCTTTCTCGAGATTCGCCCGGATCGCCTCGAAGAATTGCTCGGTCGTCATCCAGTTCTGCTCGGGGCCGATGAGCAGGGCGAGATCCTTGGTCATCTGGCCGCTTTCGACCGTCTCGATGCAGACCCGCTCGAGGGTTTCGGCGAAGCGGGTGACCTCGGGCGTGTCGTCGAACTTGCCGCGGAACTTGAGGCCGCCCGTCCAGGCGAAGATCGAAGCGAGCGGGTTGGTCGAGGTCGCCTTGCCCTGCTGGTGCATCCGGAAGTGGCGGGTGACGGTGCCGTGCGCCGCCTCCGCCTCGACGATCTTGCCGTCCGGGGTCATCAGGATCGACGTCATCAGGCCCAGCGAGCCGAAGCCCTGGGCGACCATGTCGGACTGGACGTCGCCGTCGTAATTCTTGCAGGCCCAGACGAACTTGCCGCTCCACTTGAGCGCGGAGGCAACCAGGTCGTCGATCAGCCGATGCTGATATTCAGTGCCCGCTTCGTCGAACTTCGCCTTGAATTCGCTCTCGAAAATCTCCTGGAAGATGTCCTTGAAGCGGCCGTCATAGGCCTTGAGGATGGTATTCTTGGTCGAGAGGTAGACCGGCCATTTGCGGTCCAGGCCGTAATTGAAGCAGGCGCGGGCGAAATCGCGGATCGAATCGTCGAGATTGTACATGCCCATGGCGACTCCCGACGACGGGAAGTCGAACACCTCATGCTCGATCTCCCGCCCGTCCTCGCCCGTCCACTTGATGGTGAGCTTGCCCGGACCGGGCACCCTGAAGTCGGTCGCCTTATACTGGTCGCCGAAGGCGTGGCGGCCGACGACGATCGGGTCGGTCCAGCCCGGGATCAGGCGGGGCACGTTCTCGATCACGATAGGCTCGCGGAAGACGACTCCGCCGAGGATGTTGCGGATCGTGCCGTTGGGAGACTTCCACATCTTCTTGAGGCCGAACTCCTCGACCCGTGCCTCGTCGGGCGTGATCGTCGCGCATTTGACTCCGACGCCGTGCTTCCTGATCGCTTCCGCCGATTCGACCGTCACCCGGTCGTCGGTGGCGTCCCGATTCTCCATTCCGAGGTCGAAATAGAGCAATTCGACGTCGAGATAGGGGAGGATCAGCCGCTCGCGGATCCATTGCCAGATGATTCGGGTCATCTCGTCCCCGTCCAGCTCGACGACGGGGTTCTTCACCTTGATCTTCGCCATTCGGCTCGCGCTTTCCCTTGGAGATTGTGTAGCCCGGGCCTGTAGGCGGGGACGGGGCGGGGATCAACCGGAGCGCGTCCCGTCATCCCGGCGAAAGCCGGGACCTCAGCTCGACAAGGCTCGGAGGGTCTCCCCGAGGTCCCGGCTTGCGCCGGGATCACCTTGGTCGCCCCGCGGTTGTGTCGCCGCCCGCCCCCGCCTAAAGGCAAGGCCATGACCTCCCTCGAAAAGCCGGACCTGGTCACCACCAACGTGCGCTACCGGATGCCCGCCGTGCATCCCGAAGGCCGCAAGTTCGTGGTGATCGCCGCCGCGATCACCTTGTTCTTCTGGGTGGTGGTCGAATGGGAGATCCTCGGCTGGCTCTTCGCCGGCATCACCCTGTGGGTCGCCGCCTTCTTCCGCGACCCGATCCGCACCACGCCCAAGGGCGAGGACCTGATCGTCGCTCCCGCGGACGGCATGGTGACGATGATCGCGACCGTTCCGGCGCCGCCGGAGCTGGTCGGCGACGACGGGCTTCCGCCCGGGCCGTGCATGCGGGTGTCGATCTTCATGTCGGTGTTCGACGTCCACATCAACCGCTCGCCGATCGCCGGCGAGATCAAGCGGGTCGTCTACATCGCCGGCAAGTTCCTCAACGCCGATCTCGACAAGGCGAGCGAGGACAATGAGCGCCAGCATTTCCTGGTCGAGGGCCGCGACGGGCTCAGGATCGGCTTCACCCAGATCGCCGGCCTCGTCGCCCGCCGGATCGTGCCCTGGGTGAAGGCGGGCGATTATGTCGCGGCCGGCCAGCGGGTCGGCCTCATCCGCTTCGGAAGCCGGGTCGACGTCTACCTTCCCGCCGGCACCTCCTCGCAGGTGCTGCTCGGCCAGCGCACCATCGCCGGCGAGACGATCATCGCCCGCGCCGGGGTGTCCGAGGCGCTGGAGGGCGTCGCCCAGTGAAGGGGCCCGTCCGGGCGGACCGGCCGCGCCGCGGGATCCCGCTGCGGACGATCGTCCCCAATGCGGTGACCGCGCTGGCCCTCTGCTCGGGCCTTTTCGGAATCCGGTTCGGCATCGGCGGCGAATGGGACAAGGCGGTGGCCGCCGTCGTCATCGCGGCCATACTCGATGGCCTGGACGGCCGCATCGCCCGGCTTCTCAACGGCCAGAGCCGTTTTGGCGCGGAGCTCGATTCGCTGTCGGACGTCACCGCCTTCGGAGTGGCGCCGGCGATCATCCTCTATCTGTGGGTTCTTCAGCCACTCGCCGAGCTCGGCCCCGATTTCGAGCGCTGGAACCGCTACGGCTGGCTGTTCGCGCTTGCCTATGCGGTTTGCGCGGCGCTTCGCCTGGCCCGATTCAATGCCAATATCGACGCCGTCGAGCAGCCCCACAAATCGGCGGGCTTCCTCACCGGCGTACCGGCGCCCGCCGGGGCCGGGCTCGTGCTTCTGCCCATTTATCTGTGGGAGTGGACCGGCGAGCCGATCTTCCGCCAAACCTGGCTGGCGGCTCCGTGGGCGGCGATGGTCGGGTTCCTGATGATATCGAACCTCGCCACTTTCTCATGGGGTTCGCTTCGGCTTCGAAGCCATGTGCGGCTTGGGGCCCTGGTGGTGATCGCCCTGGTGTTCGCGGCGCTGATCTCGGCGCCCTTCCCGACCCTGAGCGTCGCAGCCTTGCTCTACGCGGCGATGATCCCCTTCAGCATCGCGAGCTATGCGAAGGTCAAAAGGCAGCGCTATGCCGAGCCGGCCCGGCCTGAGCCGCCGCTCGCGCCGGAGGCGTAGCGACTCCAAGCTCGCCACGGAGGGCAAGCAGGATTTCCGGCCAGTGGAGCCGCACCGTCACATGGATCGCCACAAGCGCGGCGAGCAGGGCGAGTGCGAAGAAGAGCGCGGCAGCCAGGTAAATCACAGCCTTATCCCCTTACTTATCCACAGCCGCCCAACGCTCGGGATGGAACTTTGATCCATCTCAACTCGATACGACCTTGAAACGTCAGCATGTTCGCAATATGTTCGGGTGTCAAGTAAAAGGAACAAAGGCGGACCTTGGTCAGTGCTCCCGGGGCCGTCATGCTGAACGTGCGGCGACCCGTCCCCGGCTGACGTCATGACCCCAAAGAAAAAGCCCCAGCCCTTGCGGGCCGGGGCTCTGCGGTGTCGGCGGGGAGGGGGGAGGGGTGCCGATCACCGCGGGGGGGTACAGGCAGAACGTCCTCCCGGCGCCCCGGTTCCGAAAAAATTTGAAAAGTGCGGGTGTGACGAAAAAACGAAGCGCCCCGGAATGCTTGCCGAGGCGCTTCGCCGACAGCTGCCGTTTCAGGCGACTATCTCCCGTCCCCGCTGCTCTCATAACCCAAATCAGTGATTCGGAAAAGCGCCTAAGCGACATCCGGCCAAGGCGCGGCGGATGTCCCGGCCAGGCCCCGAGGCCTGTTCAGGCGGCTCCCGTCGCCTCGTGGGGTGCCGCAACCGCCTTCGATTCGGGCGATTCGCGCTGCCTCAGCCAGATCGAAAGGACGACCAGCACGGCGGTCGACAGGAACTCGCTCTGCCAGTTCTGGAAGCTCTCGAACCAGAGCTGCGGATCGCCGAGGTAGGCGAGGGCGCTTACCGGCGCGTCGCCGTGCTGAATCGCCTCTTGCGCCGCGGACTTGGCGCTATTCCACCAGTGCAGCGCGAAAGAGAGCAGGAAGAGGGTGAACAGCGCCAAGCCGAGCGAGTGTGCGTAGAGCCAGCGCGCGGCACCGCCGCCCCTCAGGATCCGCGGCGCTCCGGGCTTGTGGGCCTGGCTCGCCAAGTTCGAGTCCCGCGGCGGGTCATCGGGGTCGCGCGATTCGGCCGAGCCCTTCTGGATCAGCATCGCCGTCAGGACGACGTAAGCCGACATCTGCAGGAACTCGCTTTCCCAATTCTCGAAGACCGAGGAAATGAATTCCGGGTCGATCGCATAAGCCGCGAGGGTGAGCGTGTCCTTGCCGTGCCGGCCCAGCTCCTCGTTCTGGACCTGCCAGCCGGCGATCCACTGACCGAGGATGCTGATCAGGAAGAGCAGCAGCAGAACGATTGTCAGGCCGTTATTTTTGAACAGCTTGGCCATGGCGTCTCCTCGCTTCGACAGCCTCAATGCCAACCCTGCCGGCTTTGTTCCGGAGCCGGAAAGGCCTCGCAGGGGGAGGTGGTAGTGTTGCCGTCGGCGATGCCGGTGACCATCCGAGCTTATCGCGCGGGCCGCTGGGGCCTACGAGTCACAAAGGCGGCGGTATCGGCGTGTCGAGGAACCGAGAACGCGGGTTCGGGTTTGCCGCCCGGCAGGACCAGGTTGCGTAATGGCGAGCGATAATCAGAAGGAATTGTTCTCGAAGATCGAGCAGGCGCAGGACGAGCTCCGCGAAAGCATCGAGCACAGCCGCCGCCTGGTCGAGCGATCGGACGCTCTGATCCGGCAGGTCAGGGACCAGTCGGCCGCGCACGGCGACTGTCCCGCCGCCTAAGGCAGAGCCCGGGCATGAGCTCACGTCTCTCCGGTGAACCTCTTGACCTTGACCGGGAGCTTCTTGCCCTTCGTCCGGCGCGACGGGATCTGGACCGGGTGGCGCTTCTTCCATTCCGCCCATGTCATCGGCCCGTCGGGAGTGTCGATCAGCTCGTCGTCCAGGGACATGGGCAGGCTCCGCCAGCGAGGGTCGAGGATTATCGCCTAATCGGCTCCGGCCCGCCATCCCTCACCGCCGTCGCCTGACCTCCCGTTTCCAGTCGAGCTCGGAAGGCAGGGGCAGGCTGGTGTCGGTCGGCGCTTCGTCGACCAGCTCGAGCGAGGGGTCGCGTACCTTGAGGCCTCGCCGGTGCAGGCACATGATGCACAGGCAGCGCCGGCGCACCTCGCGGAGCGAGTCGACCCAGCCTTTGCGGCGGAACAGCCACCACAGGGCGTGGCTGCTGAACACGGTGCCATGCCCGCACCGGCCGCAAGTCAGCCGGACCGACCGGCCGCGGACCGCGACGTCGAACAGGTCGCGCAATGGGTAAGCGGTGGGCAGGTCGGACATCCCGGAACAAATAGCGAACAAACCTCACCGGCGGAACCCGGTTCGCCAGCCACGCCGCTTTCAGCCAGTTGACCTTCCGCCAGCATGTGGCAGGAGCCTGCGCCATGGCACCAACCGAACCGAAGAGCGTCTGGGACGTCGCCGCCGAGCTCGGCGAGGGCCCCGTCTGGGTGGAGCGCGACCGGGCGCTCTGGTTCACCGACATCAAGAAGCGCAAGGTCCATCGCTACGATCCGGCGACCGGCGGGCGGCAGAGCTGGGTCGCTCCGGAGCAGGTCGGCTTCGTCCTTCCGGCGCAGGACGGCGGCTTCATCGCCGGGTTGATGAGCGGCCTCCACCGATTCGACGAATCGACCGGCCGGTTCACCCTGATCGCGGAGGTCGAGCCCGAGCGGCCGAACAACCGCTTGAACGACGGAGCGGTCGATCCCGCCGGCCGGCTCTGGTTCGGAACGATGGACAATGGCGAGACCGCGAAGACCGGCGCTTTCTATCGCTTCGAGCGCGGCGCCGTCGCTCCGGCCGGTGTCGAGGGAATCGCGATCACCAACGGTCCGGCATTGTCGCCCGACGGGCGGATCCTCTATTTCGTCGACACCCGCGCCGGCACGATCGACTCGGCCGACGTCGCCGGCGACGGCACATTGGGACCTTCACGGCCGTTCGCCAGGATCGATCCGGCCGAAGGATATCCCGACGGCCCGACCGTGGACAGCGACGGCTGCGTCTGGATCGGCCTCTATGCAGGCTGGGAAGCGCGCCGCTACTCGCCCGCCGGGGAGCTGGTCGGCCGGGTTCGCTTCCCGGTCGCCAACATCACCAAGATCGCGTTCGGCGGCGACGATCTGCGCACCGTCTACGCGACCACGGCCCGGCAGCTTCTGACCCCGGCCGAGATCGATCGCCAGCCCGAAGCGGGCGACCTGTTCGAATTCCGGGTCGACGTTCCAGGCCTGCCCTGCCCCCTGATCGCGGCCTGATTTCTCAAGGTCGAGCGACAAGAGCATCAAGGTGACCGGGCCCTCCGTGAAATCCGCAACGGTGCGCGTCGCCTCCGAATCGGCAGCGATCCCGGCTTGACGGACTAATGTTGTTGGCGGATGTTTGACCCCTCGTGAGTTGAGGGGGCGCTCACACCGAGAAAGCAGCGTCCTGGACAAGTCACCTGCGCATGGAGGGGGCCGTGGGCGTGAGATATTCTGCCGTTCGTCTGATCCCGGTCGCGGCGCTCGCCGTCGCTCTGGCCGCCTGCGACGGAGGGCACAAGATCGGCTCCGGACGCCAGCCGCAGAAGGACGAGGCCGCGAAAGTCGGCATCCAGGACTCGCAACTGGTCCAGGCCACCGTCAGGAACGCTGCGGAGGATTATTTCCGCGACATGGACGGGGGCATCGATCTGACCCCGGCGGAGCGGGACGGACGGATCATGTGGCTGCTCTGGACCGGCGGCAACGACCGCTTCTGGGACCATATGGTCGCTCCGACCTTCGGCACCTTCGACCTGCTCAAGATCGTCGCTCCCGATCCGGCGAGCCTCAATGCGCGTCCGCATCGCTGGAAGGAGCTGGGAATCGTCAACGAGCCCTGCTTCCAGGCCGCGACGCGCAGCGATCCCAATCGTTTTTTCGGCCTCTACGTCGACGAGCGCAAGGCCGGCTGCCCCAAGGATCCTTTCGAGGACGAGCGGCTCTATCCCGGCGTAAGGACGGGTGCGCGCGGCACCCGCTTCTCCGACGGGAAAGTCCTCCCCGTCGGTTCGCTCTACGGTTATTCCACAGGGATTGTCGGCCTCCGGCTCTTCCCCAATCCCGCCTTCGACGAAGCCGCCGCGAGGCGGTGGGACGCGGAAAAATATTATAAGGACCAGACCTACTACAACGACAGGAATCTCGTCCGCCCCTACCGCGTGGGAATGTCCTGCGCCTTCTGCCACGTGGGACCGAGCCCCTCGCATCCGCCGGCCAACCCCAACGAGCCCGAATGGGCCAATCTCAGCTCGACGGTCGGCGCTCAATATCTGTGGATGGACAAGGTCTTCTACTGGAATTGGGCGAATTCGGGCGACGGCTTCCTCTACCAGTGGCTCCGCACCTTCAAGCCGGGGACCATGGACACCTCGCTGGTCTCGACCGACAATATCAACAACCCGCGGACGATGAACGCGCTGTACAACGTCCCGGCGCGGCTCGACATCGGAGCCCGGCTCGGCGAGGAGACGCTTGCCGGGGGCGAGCTCGACAACGTCCAGTTCAACGACGTCAAGCTCAACGACATCGGCAAGAATCCGGCCTTCACGCGCTTCTTCAACAAGCCGCAGGCCTTCACGCCGCACGTACTGAAGGACGGCTCCGACTCGGTCGGAATGCTCGGCGCGCTCAACCGGGTCTATCTCAACATCGGACTCTACAGCGAAGAATGGATGGAGCATTTCAATCCCGTGATCGGCGGCAAGATCGTCTCGCCGATCCGGATCGCCGATGCCCGAGCCGCCTCGCCCTACTGGCGGGCGACGGAAGCCGGCACTCCGAAAATGGCCTTGTTCTTCCTCAAGGCCGGGCAACCGGACCGGCTGGCAGCGATCCCAGGCGGACAAGCCTATCTCAACGCGGCGCCTGCTCAGCTCGCCCGCGGCCGCGAAGTCTTCGCCGATAATTGCGCGCGCTGCCATTCGAGCAAGGCGCCGCAGGGGCTGAAGCCGCCGGAAGGCGCCGGCCTGGCTCGGGCCGTGTTCGCCAAGGACGGCTATCTCGAGCAGTTCAAGAGATGGTGGCGCTGGACCCAGACCCCCCAGTTCAAGCAGGCCATGCGCGCCGAGGTGAACAAGCCCGATTTCCTGGACGGCAACTATCTGTCGACCGACGCGCGAATTCCGGTGACGCTGCTTCGAACCAATTTGTGCAGCCCGCTCGCCACCAATGCGATCGGCGGCAACATCTGGGACAATTTCTCTTCCCAATCCTACAAGAACCTGCCGGCCGTCGGCTGGGCGAGCTACAACGATCCCTTCAACGGCGAGCGCCGCAAATACCGGCTCCCGGGTGGCGGGCGCGGCTACACAAGGCCGCCGACCCTGATCTCGCTGTGGTCGACCGCCCCGTATCTGCTCAACAACCGGGTCGGCACCTTCAACTCCGACCCGTCGATCCCCGCCCGAATGGCCGCCTTCGACGACGGCATCCGGCAGATGCTGTGGCCGGAGCGGCGCGAGCAGGACGCGGTCTTCGGCAACCGCCTTGGCGGCACCATCGACCGCACCGCCAAGACCAGCACACTGTTCATTCCGAGGAGCTATCTGCCGATCCCGGGGCCGATCACCGAGAAGCTCATCCACCGCCGGTTCGGTCAGGAGCGCTTCGACGATAACGGCAACATGCTGGTCGGGCCGATCCCCAAGGGGATGCCGATCGGCGCCCTGACCAACCTTCGCGTCCGTGCCGAGGAGAAAGGCGAGGACAGGGTCGCGCAGCTGAAGCGGGTCATCAACTTCACCGTCAACCTGCTCGCGCGGCTTCGCTTCGTCGACCAGAACAAGCCGGCCGACGACAAGGCGCTGCTCGCGGCTTTCGAGCCGCTGCGCGAAGATCTTAGAGCGCTCAGCAAGTGCCGCGACTTCGTCGTCAACCGCGGCCATTATTTCGGAACCCGGCAGTTCGTGAACCGCGCCGGGCTGACCGAGGACGAGCAATGGTGGATCGGCAACGAGGCCCCGCTCAGCGATCCCGACAAGGAAGCGCTGATCGCCTTCCTCAAGACGTTCTGATGGAGGACGGGTTCGACTGCGACTATATCGTCGTCGGATCCGGAGCAGGGGGCGGCACCGTCGCCGCCCGCCTCGCCGAAGCGGGGATGGAGGTCATCCTGATCGAGGCAGGCGGCGATCCCGTCGCCGAGGGCGCGCAAGGCTTTCCCGGCGATTACAGGATACCGGCCTTCCACCCCATGGCTTCGGAGAATCCGGCCATGGCCTGGGATTATTTCGTCGACCATTATCCCGACCCCGCCCAGGCCGGCCTCGACTGGAAGCGCTGCGATAAGGGCGTGTTCTACCCGCGTGCTGGGACCTTGGGCGGCTGCACGGCCCATAATGCGATGATCTTCATGGTCCCGCAGGATTCGGACTGGCGCGGGATCGCCGAGCATGTCGGCGACGAAAGCTGGGGTCCCGAGGCGATGGCGGCCTATCAGCGCAAGGTCGAGCAGTGCCGCCATCGGCCGCTGCGCCGCCTGCTCGCGGGGATGGGCTGGGACGGCAGCGGCCACGGCTGGGATGGCTGGCTTCCGGTCGAACGGGCGATGCCCGGCCAGGCCTTTTCCGACAGGCCGATGCGCGAGATGCTCGAGAAAGGCGCGGTGGCGGCGAGCCGCGGCATCTCGGGCCCCTGGCAGGCGCTGAAGCGGCTTGTCCGCGGCAAGCTCGATCCCAACGACCGTGCGATGAACGGCAAGGAGGGCCTGTGCTACGCGCCGCTTGCCACCGACCGCCATTGCCGCTCCGGAACCCGCGAGCGACTGCGCGAGGCCGAGAAGGAGACCGCCGGCCGCCTGCGGATCGAGCTTCACGCGTTGGTCACGCGACTGCTCTTCGCCCCCGACAGAGGAGTAGCGGGAGTCGAATATCGCAAGGGCCGGAACCTGTACCGGGCGAGCCCGCTGAGCGCGGCGGCGCAGGAGGATGGGGAGCTCGTCTCGATCCGGGCGCGGCGCGAGGTGATCCTCGCCGGCGGCGCCTTCAACACGCCCCAGCTGCTGATGCTGTCGGGCATCGGTCCGCAGGAGCATCTGAGCGAGCGCGGCATCGCAGTCCACCAACCTCTGCCCGTCGGTCGGAACCTTCAGGATCGCTACGAGGTCTGCGTCCTCTACCGGCTGGCGGCGCCGTGGAAGTCGATGGAGGGCGCGGATTTCTCGCCCGACGATCCGGTCGGCCGGCTGTGGGAGAGCAAGCGGCAGGGCATGTACATCTCCAATGGCGCCGCGCTGGCGATGAAACGCAACTCGCCGGGCTGCACGGGCGACGCCGACCTCTTCATCATGGCCCTGCTCGGCGCCTTCCAAGGCTATTACCAAGGCTATTCGAAGGCGCTGCGCGAGCAAAAGGACGTGCTCAGCTGGGCGATCCTCAAGGCGAGGACCGCCAATTGCACGGGCGTGGTCACTCTGGCGTCCGACGATCCCCGCGATCCGCCGCGGATCGAATTCAACTATTTCGAATGCGATCCGGGCGGAGTCGACGTGAAGGCGGTCGCCGCGGCGGTCGCCATGGTCCGCGAGGCGGCAGCGCCGCTGCTCGACTGCCATCTGGTGACGGAGGAAATCTGTCCAGGCCGTGACGTCCAGGGCCAGGCGCTCGAGCAATGGGTTCGCGACAACGCCTGGGGCCACCACGCTTCCTGCACCTGCCCGATGGGCCCGCGGGAGAAAGGCGGGGTGCTCGACAGCAGGCTGCGGGTGCACGGAGTCCCGCGGCTGAGGGTGGTCGACGCGTCGATCTTCCCGCGAATCCCCGGCTATTTCATCGTCAGCGCCATCTACATGGCCGCCGAGAAGGCCGCCGACATGATCCTCGAGGACAAGGTCCTCGCGCCTGCCGAGATGGAGGAAGCCCAATGAGACTTCTCTGGCTGCACGAGCTTCTGACCTGGGGGCTGCTGGTCGAGCGGCGCTTCGAGCCCTTCTTCCGCCGCGCCTTCAACACCCTTTTCCGCAACGCCCTGGCGGCCGTCCTGCAATGGGCGATCAACCTCTCGCGCAAGAACGAGAAGCTCGCCCTCGCCGAAGAGACGATCCAGCCCAACGAGGAGCGGGACGTCCAGTCGATGATCGACACGATGCGCGATCATCTCATCCAGGATTTCCCGCCCGAGCGGATGGAGCGCGCCGGCAACACCAAGACCCACGGCGTCGTCCGCGCCGAGTTCATCGTCCACGACGATTTGCCCGAGAAGCTGAGGCACGGCATCTTCGCCAGGCCGGGGCGCTACAAGGCCTGGGCGCGCTTCTCCAATCCGGGGCCGCACGTCGAGCCGGACATCGACGACGTCGGCTTCGTCAGCCTCGGCCTCAAGGTGATGGGAGTCGAAGGCCCCAAGCTGATGGACGATGAGAAGGGGACCCAGGACTTCCTCGCCATCTGCGTCCCGACCTTCCCGACTCCAGACGTCGCCGCCAATGCCGACCTCCAGCTGTGGAGCAAGCGCGAGCTTCCGATCTGGTATTTCCTCAATCCCAGGAAGCACCACATCCGCGACTTCCTCATGCAGTCGCTGTGGAACGAAACCCAGTACAACCCGCTCGGCCACAATTATTACAGCTGCGTGCCCTACCTCCTCGGCGAGGGACAGGCCATGCAATATGCCTTCTTCGGCAAGTCGAAGGTGCACGAGAAGATCCCGCGGGTGCCGTTGCGGCCGCCGGACAATTACCTGCGCGACAATATGGTCAAGACGCTCCTCGAGACCGACGTCGAGCTGGAGATGACCGTCCAGCTTCAGACCGACAGCCATCGGATGCCGATCGAGAATGCGTCGGTGCTTTGGCCGACCCGGCTGTCGCCGCGGATCCCGGTGGCCACTCTCCGGATCCCGCGCCAGCGTTTCGATTCGCCCGAGCAGCTCGCCTTCGCGCGCAACCTCTCCTTCAACCCCTGGCACTGCCTGCCCGTGCATCGTCCGCTCGGCAACCAGAGCCGGGCGCGCAGGCGCATGTACCAGACGCTCGCCCAGTTCCGGCAGAAGAACAATCGGGTCGAGCATATCGAGCCCACCAGCTGGGCGCCGTTCGGCTGATCTTGCCTCCCACATGCGAAGCATGGGGAGGGGGACCATGCGAAGCATGGTGGAGGGGTAAATGCCGGGGACGCGGAGGATCCCGCGCGAGCCGCAAGATCCAGAGCCAGCTACCCCTCCACCATGCTTCGCATGGTCCCCCTCCCCATCTGCGATGGGGAGGCAGGTCACGCCCGAGCGATATACCTCAGCGCCCTGAGCCCCGGCAGGAAGAAATAGCCTCCGCCCTCCACCGTCACGAAGCGAGGAAGGCCGGTATAGCGCGTGCACGGTCCCTCCGCGCGCGGGCGAGTGAAATTGTCCGTGGCCAGCCCGCCCGGGTAGGGCTCGCGGCAGCCGGTCAACGGGTCGGCCTCATTGGCGAGCCCGGCGAAGCCGGGGTTCATCAGCCAGGCGTTCTGGACGAACTCGAAATGCCGGGTGAGGTTGGAGCTGAGCGACATGAAGTGAAGGCCCTGCTCCGTGCCGGGCTTGCCGAACGGACGGCCGCGGCGCAGCAGGCGGTGGTAGCGCGAGGGGGCGATGACGTCGTCCTTCACGGTCCCCCAAAGCCCCAGCGTGACCAGCAGATAATGGAGCAGCCCGCGTCCGCCACCGGGAATGTCGCCGGTCCGCGGGTTGGCCCGGCGGATATGGCCGCCAAACGGGCAGATATGGCCCTCCGGATCGGAATCGTAGGTAAAGCCGTCCTCGGGATCCTCGAGGCCGGTGACCTCGACCCTGCGCAGTCCTTCGAGCGGCCTGCCGTCCTTCTGGCGCCCGATCACCGCTTCGGCCAGCTTGAGCGAACCTTCCTCGCCCGCTTCCCGCTTCGTCCAGTTCCAGAAGCCGTCCACGTCCTGCCTGAGAGTGCGAAGAACGAGGAAGGATCCGTTGCGGCCGAGGTCGCGCCGCTCGGGGTCGTCGACGCTTGGCGGAAGCCCGCCGGCGCCGGGCAGTGAGGCGGGGACGAGCGGGCGGTCGCTGACCAGATTATATTCGTCCATGTAGCCGAGCAGCACCTCTCCGGCGCTGACGAAGTTGGTATAGACCTGATCGGCGGTGCCGCCGGGCGTGCGCACCCCGTCCCAGTCTATCCTCGGCTGCGAAATGCCGTCCTTGAAGCCGAACGGCTCGATTCCCGGCTCCGAGCAGTCGAGCTGGGGCTGGAGCACCTCGCAGCTCTGGCCGATCCCGGCCAGGGTCGCGGCCGCGAACGCCTCGATGTCGGCGCAATCGGCGTAGAGCATCAGAAGCAGATGCGGCTCATTGCCCTTTCGGCCCCATTTCCAGCGGCTCGGGCTGTTCTCGCCGACGTCGCCGAGGCGGAAGGAGCGGCGCTCGTCGCTGGCGATTCCGGCGAGGAAATCGGCCGGGAAAAGCGCCATTACCTCGTCCGGGATTCCGAGCGCGACGAGGCCTGGCGCGGTGACCGCGATCTGGAGGATCCGGTTGATGCGCCGCTTGGCGCTACGTGCGTCGTCGAACTCGGCGACGCTCAGCACCTCGGCCTCGCGCAGCCATGCCCGCGCCTGCGCCTCGCGGCCCGGACGGATGCGGACGAGAAGCAGCCGCGAGCCATCGAGCTTGCCGAAGCCGGATCGGACCAGCGCCTGGATATCGTCGCGCTCGAGGACGGCGGTGGGCATCGGCTCTCCTCAGATCTCGGCCAGCCAACGGCGGATCGAACGATCGTCGCCTTGGTCGCTCTCCAGCCCTTTGCGAAGGCGGGCGTTGCGGGCGAGGTCCTGGCAGGTCAGGCCCGGATAGGCCTTGTACCAGACGGGCGTCGGCATCTCGTGATGGCGCAGGAACGCCTTCCAGTCGCCCTCGTTGCGGGCGCCGCCCCAGAGCAGCCAGCGGGTCTTGGGGATGCCGATGCCGTGCGAGAAGGAGAGGTTGAGGCCAAACGCAACCTTGTTGACGAAATCGTCCATATAGGCCTCGTGCGAGCCGTCGTAATCGCTCGCGAAATAGAGGCGATGCTTGTCGTCGAGATAGATCCACCTGGCGCAGTGGATCGTCCTCACCCGCGACAATTTGCCGCGGTTGGCGATGTGCCGAACCGCCCAGTCGATCAGCCAGAGTAGGTAGCTCGACAGCCAGCGGCGGAACAGGCCCGGCTGGATCGTGCCCATCGCGCTGAACGGGTTGGTGATGTCGCGCTCCTCGTAGCGCGAGAGCATTTCGATCCGTTCGACGCTGGGCCTCGGAGCGATCACCGGATTCGCCTTTTCGAGCCGCCTGAGCTTGATCGCCAGAAGCGGCGCGAGGAGGATCAAGAGGGGAGTCATCAGCAGGATGATGATCGGAACGCCGATCAGGTCGACCAGATTGGCGAGCCGGCGGCCGGGCGGAGTCGGTGCCTCCGGGGTTAGCTTCACTCCGCGCCGGGCGACCGCCTCGCGCAGCGCGCGCTTCGTCTCCAAGGGTGAAGCGGGGGGGAGGGCGGCCAGCTCCTCCCGCAGGACCTGATGGAGGACCGCCTCCTCGCGCGACTGGAGGACGGTCCTTCCAGTCCAGTTCATGTAAAAGGTGGCGCTCTTGATATTGTTGGAGTGCAGCCAGCCGCGCAGGTCGGCGCTCTCGTCGAACCCTTCGCAATGGCCGAACAGGCGGCGAAGCCCGTCGCCGGCGGCGGCGGCGAGCTCGTCGATCTGCGCTTCCGCCGAGCCGTCGCAGACGACGAGCAGGGCAAGCCGGACGGGGCAGGGGAAATAGAGGTTTGGAAAATGAACGCGGTCCGCGAGTGACGGATCGTCGAGCAGGAGCAGCCGCGCGAAGTGGATCCTGGGGAAGCGGCCGAAGGGCAGTACCGGATTGTCGGGATCGGCCAGGCCGGGCTCGATGGTCATCGAGTCGAGCAACTCGTCGATCGACGGCCGGGCGCCGGCGCGCAGCGGCGCGGCGATCATGAAATCGTGTTGCGGCGTCACCGCCCGGCCCTAGAATTGGAGGGCGAAATCGATCAGCCGTTTTTCGTGGGCATAGACCTTGCCGAGATAGAGCTTGGGCTCGATCTCGCGGATCTCGTCCCGCACCCAGCCGGCAATCATCGAGGTCTGCGAATAATCGAGGACGATGCATTCCTTGCCGTCGAGCAGGCTCGGGCCCTTGTAGACCTGGGCGACGATCGCCCGGATGCCAAGCGGGAGGACGTGGTTTCGAAGCGTGCCGTGCTCGGCGTCGAACACCTTCCCCTGCCAGGCGAAGTGGCTGATCATTCGGGCGAGGATCCTGCTTCGCGGAGTGCCGGGGGCGATGATCGCGGTCCCTTCGCCCTCGCCGTCGGGAATCGGCCCGGCCTCATGCGCCGAAAATAGATCGTCCAGTTCCTTCTGCTGCATCTTCAGCAGATCGTCCACCGTCACAGTCATCGTCGATTCCCCCCTCGACTCGCGTGCGAGGCCGAAGCTTAAACCCGGCTTTCCCATGCTGCAATGCTGAGCGCTTTTCTTGTTCCTTCTTGCCCGCTTCGACAGATCACGGGTGAGCGATGACCATCAGAGTGCGCGCGCGCTTGAGGCTGCATTCCAGGCACAAGGCGAGCGTTTCCGGATCGAGCGCCGCGAAGCTCTCGTCGAGCACGGTCAAATGAGCGTTCTGAAGCAGTGCCCGGGCGAGGTAGATCCGGCTTCGTTCGCCGTGCGAGAGCTGCCAGCCCGTTTCGCCGACATATTGCATGAGCCCGCCCGGCATTCGCGCGATCAGCGGCCCGAGCCCGAGCTCCTCGCACAGCTTGTGGGCTTCGACATGGTCCGCGCCGGGCGCTGGCCATTGCCGCCCCATCAGCAAATTGAACGCCACCGATCCGGAAAGGATGTGGTTCTCGTGGAATTGCGGAGCCGAGGTCGCGAGCCGGTGCCAGTCGTCGCCCAGGGTGTGCCGGTCGAGCCCGTTGAGGAGGAGCAGTCCCGATCTGGGCGTGTTGAGCCCCGTCAGTAGCCCCGCCAGGGTGGACTTGCCGCCGCCCGATGAGCCTTCGAGCAGGATCCGGTCGCCATGGGCGATGACGAGGTCGGTGGCCTCGATGACGGTCTCGGCGCTCGACGGATAGGCGAAGGAGAGGGCCTGCGCGTCGATCAGCGGTGTCCTGATTGCCTCGCTCTCCTGCTGCTCGAGCGTGATGTAGGTCTTCGAGGACGTCTTGTTGCGGGCGGCATGGAACATCGGCGCCACCTGCTTCCAGGCGACCCACGCCCTTCCCGCGGCGCCCAGCCCCTCCGAGATCCCGCCGAATGCCCGCTGGGCGAACAGGATCCCGCCCAGGCTTATGGCGATCGCCGTCGAAGACACGTCGAGGTCGCCGACGAATGCCGGCACCAGGCCGATCAGCCCGACGATTACCCAACCGGAAGACACGCCGAGAGTCGTCGAGACGGCCGTCCAGTCCATCGCGCCCGAAATCTGCAGATAATTCCGGAGAGCACTGTCCTCCGCGCCGTTGCTTCGATTCGGCGGCTCCTGGGCGAGACGCGTGCGGTGCCCGACCATCACCTCGATCAGCTCGTGAGTCATGTCGAGGCGAGTCATCGTCCACGCCCGCAGCTTCCGGAAGAAATTCCAGCTGAGCGCGACGGCGAGAAGAGTCCACGTTCCAAGGAGCATCAGATGGGTTGCGGGCGCGACGCCCTGCGCCAGGATCCACGCCGCGAAGCCCAGCTGGAGCAGCGAGCGAAGCAGCGACATTCCGCCGTTGAGCGACAGCGATTCGAGCGCCTGGGATTCGACGACCCGGCTGAGCAGCTGCCCGACCCCCTGGCGTTTGATGCTGTCCGTCGACATTCGCAGGGCCCCGGCCAGCAGCCGCGCCTTGAGCAGCCGGCCGGCGTCGAGCGCCAGGGTCGCCGACCACCAGCCGCCGATCGTCTGCAGCGGAATCATCGTGGCCATCAGGAGGAGCCAGGCCATGAACCAGCCCAGATCGAACGTCCCGCCCAAAGCCGCCGAGCCGATCAGCGCCCAGCCGGCGATCTCGGCGACGTAGCTGGCGGCGAATATGCCGGTCATCGCCGCGACCTTCCTGAAGGCGCCGATCCTGGAAAGCTGCTTCCAGAAGCTCGCCGAGGGCGCAAGCCGGAGCACCCAGATGCGCTCGACTTCCCATTGGGCGAGCTGCTCGCGAAGCATCGCTGCACGGACCTGGGCCTCCCGGGCCGGATCGATTCCGGTCGCTCGCACCAACCGGGTGATCTCCGGAATCAGCGGGCCCTCGCGGGGCCAGCAGATCATCCCGCGAAGATGCTCCAGCTCGACCGGTCGGATCCGCAGATCCGGAGCCAGCATCAGCGGGCGCCCGCGCCGCCATCCGGCGAGCAGAAGAACGCCGGGAATCTCGAACATCCCGTTCGGAAAGACCGCCGGACCTCCGGTCCGAAGCAGGTCCGGCATTTCGGATACCGGGGTCTGAACCAGATTGGCCTCGATGCCGAGGTGCTCGGCGGCCCAGTCGAACCAGTCGGCCAGGTTGCGGTAATTCCCGGCTGCGAGCACGGCCGGCACCTTGACCGGATCGGTGGTGCCCCGGCGTCGCAGGCCGTTCCGCCGGGAGAGCTCTTCAAGGCCTTCGCCGATCCGGTCCATGGGCCACAGGAAGGGGCGCATCGCCTCCATCATCCGGGGATCGGGCAAGGCCGTGCCGGCTTCGATTCCGAGATCGGCCATCAGACGCTCTCGCTGGCTTTCAGCCGGCCGTCCTGGAGAGTCAGCCGGCGCCAGAAATCGCCCTCCCACATATTCGCGTTGAGCGCCGCTTCGGCATCGATCAGACCGCGGTATCGCGAATCGGTTGCCGCCAGCGCGTGGGGCGCCCCGTCCTCGATGATCCGCCCGTCCTCGACAACGAGGACCCGGTCGAAGGCCATCGTCTCGGCCACGTCGTGGGTCACGCACAGCAACGTCACCGATTTCCACCACTGCCGCGCTTCCGCGAGCAGTGCGCGGCGCTGGATTCGGTCCATGCCGCGGAAAGGCTCGTCGAGCAGGGCAAGCCGGGTCGTCGGGCTGAGCAGCGCCCGCGCCAGGCGCACCCGCTGCCCTTCGCCGCCCGACAGCAGGCCGCCGCCTTCGCCGAGCAGGGTCTGAAGTCCTTGCGGGAGCTTTTGGGTCACTCCGCGCAGCCGCGCGGCCGCGATGACGTCGCCGACCGAGAGGGTGGCATCCTCGTCCGAGGCATAAGTGAGGTTGTCGAGCAGCGAGCGGTTCCAGATCTGGATCGCCGGGTCCACCCACGCGGTTTCGTGGCGCATCGCCTCGATGTCGCGCGCCTGCGCCCGCTTGGCGTCGATCAGGAGATAACCGGTGGCCAGCCGGTGCCATCCCAGAAGGACGCCCAGCAGAGACGATTTACCGGCGCCCGACATTCCGACGATGGCGACGTGCTCGCCGGGGGTGACCGTCAGGTCGACCGACTGCAGGATCGTGTGACCCGCCGCGAGCACGCTGCCGTCGTGAAACTCGAGCGCGACGCCTTTGGCCGCCGGTTTCGAGTCCCGGTCCGCGAGCGCGACGCGTTCCTCCTCGGTCAGTTCGAGCGCCTCCGGCGCCAGAAGCGGTTCCAGCAGGCGCAGCACGACATTCCGTTGCGCCGGATATTGACGGATCAGCCGCCCGATCTGGCTGCCCAGCGCCGGCAATTTGATGGACCAGTAGACGAGCAGCAGGTCGGATCCGGTGACTCGGCCGGTGTCGAAGAAGTGCGTCAGCAGCAGGGCGCCGACCAGGGCGGTAGTGATCATCGCCTGCACCGCGTCGGTGGCGAGGGTGAGATTGATCATGCTTCGAAGCGACTTGTACCATTCGACGAGCAGGCTCTCATGCTCGCCCTGGACGCTGCGCTCGGCGCGGTGGGCCCGCACCGGAGCGAGGCCCAGCATGGAGTCGAGGTAGAAGCTGTTGAGCGCGCCGCCGTGGTTGCGCACTCGAAGGTCGCGCTCGTTGAGCATATTCTGCGTCGTGAACGGGATGACGAGAGTGGTCAGCGCCAGCAGGGTCGCAAGCAGCCAGCTGCCGGGGGAGAGGATCATCACTCCGGCGAAGGTGATCGCCAGCTCGAGCACCGACTGGACCAGCCGAAGCCCGAGGCCGGGCACCCCGCGCACCGTCTGGATATTGTGGTTGCGGTCCGCCATGTCGGAGATGGGGCGGCTGTGGAAATAGCGGTCGTTGAGCCGCGGCAGCTTGGCCAGCAGAGCCATGCGAAGCCTCGCCTCCAGCTTCCGCCCCCAGCGCAGGGTCCCGAGCCCGCTCGCATATTCGATCGCAAGCAGGATCGCCGCGAAGACCAGCAGCCCGATCGCCGCGACCAGCCTCTGCGTCGGCAGCGCAAGCTGCGCCGAAATGTCGAATATCCCTCGAAACAGAAGCGCTTCGATCATCGTCGCGCTGACCGCGAACGCCCCCGCGAGGACGAGGGCGAGCGGCGCGAGCAGCCCGTCCTCGCCAAGCATCTTCCACAAGGCGGCGAGCGGCGGGACCGCTTTCTCGGAAAGGGCCGCCTCGAGCTCGAGCGACAGGGGCCGTCGCTCCTCGCCCACCGCCGCACCGTCGGGAGCGAGGCCGGAGATGGCGAGAATCACCGCGCCCTTGACCTTGAGCATTTCGCTGGACGTTCCGGTCGCCGGAGCGTGCGACAGCACGGACCAGAAGAGCTTGGGGATGAGCGTGTCGGCCCGTCCGGCCTGATGGCTCTCGGCGGCGTCCCGGATCAGGCCGTGAAGAATGTTCTCCGCTTCCCGGCCCGGACGAACGCCCTTGGTGTCGATCAGCGACTGGACGAGTCTCACTGCCGCATCGAGGCTGGCGAGCGGGTGCCAGTCGGAGCCGGCCACGGCCTCCGAGATCAGGGCCTGGATAACCTCGGGGGCGGCGCCGACCCGCCCGAGGCGCTCGCGAAGCGGGACCAGGAAATCTTCGGTTAAGGCCCAGTCGAACCACTCGTGGGCCTCGATTTGGACGGAGTGCTCGTGAATGTCCGCCTGGAACTGACGCAAGGTCATCCAGCGACGGCCGGAGGCGGGATCCATCACCTGGAGCCAGCGGCCGTGACGGCGCCAGGCGACCACGAAGTGGAGGGCCGCGCCCCGATTGACGACGACGATCGCCGGGAGCGTCTTGGCGCTGGCGAGCGTCACATGGTCGACCGGAACCAGCGCCTGCTCCGCCAACAGGCCGAGGTCCTTGGCGATCTCCTCGATCGTGTCGATCGAGGTCCCGTCGACGTCGGTCTGGCAGGCCTCGCGAAGGCGGCCGTAGCTGATCGGAATATGATGGCCTTCGAGCAGGCATTTCAGGGCCGCGGGCCCGCAATCCATCGTCGACGTCTGGACGACCTCGACCGCGAGCCAGCGGCGCTCCTTCGGCTTGTCCTCGCTCATCGGCCGGCGCGGCTCCGAGCGTCCTGGCCCTCGGTGAGCCGTCCAGCCGACCTCAGCAGCAGTTTCGCCGGAGACACCGTCTCGACCCTGACCTCGACCTGGCCCGGAAGGCCGTGGCGAAGGACGAGGCCGCGGGTGGCGTTGCGCTTGATGCTGAACTCGGCGCGCAGCGACTGATCGCGAATCTCGCCGGCGACCCGCACGGCGGTGGCCTCGATCGTTCCGAACTGGACCCAGGGGAATCCTTCGAGCCGGAACCGCGCCGTCTGTCCCGGCCGGATCCGCCCGAGGGCGGTGGTCGGGTCGAAGTCGGCGACGATGAGCAGGTCGCCTTGCGGGATGATCGTCGCCAGCTTCTGTCCCGGGGCGACATAGGCGCCGGCGCTGAGCGCGCGCATCTCGCCGACGACTCCGGAGACGGGAGCTCGGATCTGGTGGTTGGCCACTTCGAGGCGAAGCTGCTCGATCAGCTCGCGAGTCGAGGCCGCTTCGGCCTGGGTCGCGAGGAGGTCCCGCGTCAGCCGCTCCATCTGGACGCGCGTCTGGTCGGCGTTGACGCTCGCGTCGACTCCGAGCCTTGCCAGATCGGCGGCCGAAATGTCCCGCTCGGATTCGGCTTTGCGGGCATCCGCCGCGGCCCGGACCGCCTCGACCGCGGCCGATCCGCCGGTCGCCGCATCGCTTCGGATCCGGGCCGCGCTGTCGTTGGCGAACCTCGACGCCGCATTGGCGCCTTGCAGGCGGGCGCTTGCGGCGCGAACGGCGGCCTGGGTGGACCGCCGCTCATTCTCCATCACCCGCCCAAGATAGGCGATCTCCTTGCGCAGCGAGGCGAGCTTCGCGGGATAGAGCGGAAGCCGCGCCTGAGCTTCCGCGAGGCGAAGCTGCTGCCGGGTCGAATCCAGCTCGATCAGAACCTCACCGGCGCGGACCCTCTGCCCGATGACGATATGCGCCTCGGTCAGCCGGCCCGCCAGCAGGGACGAGATTTCGCGGGGCGCGCTGCCCACCTCCAGCCGCGCCTGGCGCGAGACTTCGTAGACGGTGACGTTGCCGAATCCGAACCAGAGCAGCCAGGCGAGCAGGGCCAATCCGGCCAGCGCCAGTGAGATCATGACGATCCGCGATGAGTCCAGCGCGAGGGATTGGGTCGTCTTGGAAAACTGAAACGTCAACGCACTCTCCCGGGCGAACCTCAACCGTTTGATTTCGCGCGACGGCGACGGCGAAGAGGTCTGCGGGCCCAGCTTATGGGATGAGTTTTCCAAAATCAAAAGACGGTATGGGGTTAAACGACTCCAAGCTGAGTCGACCGGGCAGAAGATCGGGGGGCCAATGACAACTGCGTAGCGTAGGATACCGTAAAATTACTCCAGATCAGGATGTAGATTGAGCGGGTAACCGGTGTCGCGCAAGTACGAATCTCCCTTTCCGCGCATTGATCCGAAACGGGAGTGAAATGTTGTTGAGCTAGTCAACCGCGCGGACCTATCGTCAATCATCGGGTGGTTTCTCCGATGGTCGAGCCGCCAACACGATGGATCGAAAGGTGAGGCAGAGAGATGCCCCGCCTGCCTCCTCGACGGAGTATTGTCGACGTATGTCAACGCTTCCCAATCAAGCCGCAGAAGCCAGCCCTTTAAGTCCCATATTCGGCAGCGACTCATCCGACGAGGATGACACTAGCAACGAACGCGCCCTTCATCAGGACGATGAGCTGATTTTCCCGCTCTCCAAGGGCGCCTTCGCGCAATATTGGGAAGACGAGCAAACCCCGAGGGAGCTGCGGGTCTTCTATCGCGACAAAGAGATTGCGTTCGACGATCCCGCTTTCTGGTCTTTCGGCGAGACTCTGATCAAGCAGACTCGGTTCCGCGCCGGCGACGCTCTTCAATGGGGCGATTATCAGTGGCCGCGCGTGCGCCAGATGCTCGAGGACCTCATCGAAGCGGAAGTCCTCAAATATGCCGACGAAGTGGGTGACGTTCCGGCGGCGCTTCGTCACGAGGAGCGCGAGACCCTTTTGATGCCGGCGCGCATCGACAATGGGAAGACTTGGGACGACGCCGAAGAGATCATGACGATGATCCGCGGCGAGCCGCTCGAGACCGGCTATATCGAGATGGTCATCCCGATCTTCCGCGTTGCCCACATGTATCTCGATTCCGACAATCGCCAGGTCGGCGAGGCCAATGTCTTTCCGCCCGCGATGAGGCTCGACCGGCCGACCCTGTGGCGGACCTGCACCTATTCCGGCACGCGTTATCAGCCCGACCTCCCGATGAACGTCACGGCCCTGCGCATCATGCGCGACCAGTGGCGGCACATGATGGTGATCATCCGCAAGGTCAGCGACGCCTACCGGGCCCGTTTCCCGGAGGTTGACGAACGCGGCTGGACCGTCGGCGACATCGAGCGGATGACGGTCTGCGTGCTCGCGCTGCCCACCTACCTGCTGATGCGGGTGGAGAACCGGGTCGAGAACGGCAAGCTTCACCCCGCTTTGTCTTCCGCCTTCCGGCTGACCGACGGGCTTAGAATGCTGATGCATCACATGCTCTTCGTCCCCTTCGGCGAGCCGACCCGCTCGGGCAATACGCCGATGACGGGAACCGAGGCGCATCAATATGCCGAGCGCAATTATTCCTTCCACACCGGACAGGGCGTCTGCGCGGGGCCTCCGGCCATGGTCGAGGATTTCCTGGCGGTGATCCTCGACAGGGCGGATCCCAAGGGGGGCTGGCCCGACCAGCTTCCGCCCGAGGTGGAGCAGGCGATCGCGGAGATCGAGCCGGCGATGGACTACGGACTGCTGGGGCTCCAGAATTTCGGCTCGGTCTTCTCGCTTTTCCCGACGTCGCAGGCCGGCCATGCCCAGCTTCGCGAGATCGTCAGGGCCTGGGACAAGTCCACCTCGCCGACGCTCGAGACTCTGCGCGAGCGGTGTGAGCGGGTTCATGCGACCATGGACGCCGTCGGCTGGCTAAAAACCGACGAATTCCGCAAGAGCCGGCTGATCGCCTACGACGACATGTACCAGAAATGCGGCTTCGGGGTCACCGGCCGCTTTCCCGAGCCGTCGCTTTGGGACCGGTATGAGAAGCTGCCGCCCCTGCCGGAGGAGATCAACGCCCGGCTCCGGGCCGTCTTCGACCGCCGTTTCGACGACCTGCCCGACCGCGACGAGCTGGTCGACCAGTTCACGGCCTGGCTCGGCCGGTTCATCAGCTTCGTCCAGGTCGCGTTGCGGACCTCGCTGGAGACTCAGGGCAAGATCAATGCGCTGCTCGGGCGCGAGCCGCCGACGCAGGAGTTCAAGGGTCGCGATCTCGCCACCTACATTGGCCTCGACAAGACGGTCGATTCCAAGAGCGAGAGAATAGAAGTGCCTTTCCTGATCGACGAGATCGCGAAGTTTCTCAAGGTCACGATCGAGGTGGGCACGGACGAGGTCAGGATCCTCGACGGCGTTAGGGGCAGCGCCGTCGTGGGTGACGAATATTTGGCGGAGATCGCACCCGCCAAATAACGCGCATCATGCGCACAACGTGGAAGGAAGCGAAAATGAAGATCAGGACCAATGTTCGCGCCGGCGTCATCAACGATCGCTGCGGCGGCGGCACCCGCTGCGGCGGCGGCACGCGTTGCGGCGGCGGCACTCGCTGCGGCGGCGGCGGCGGCACGCTCCAGGACAATTACGCCCTCTAGGATGGCGCAAGCAATTCGGCCGGCATCGCGCCGGCCGGATAACGCGCAACCCTGCGCAAGACTGAGAGGAAGCAAAATGAAAATCAGAACCAACGTTCGCGCCGGCATCATCAACGACCGTTGCGGCGGCGGCACCCGTTGCGGCGGCGGCACCCGCTGCGGCGGCGGCACCCGTTGCGGCGGCGGCACCACCACCAAGGTCTACGAAGTCTAATCGACGGGCCGAACCCTTTCGGCCGACCCTGGGCCGGCCGGGAAATGCGCGATCGTGCGCAACATTGAGAGGAAGCAAAAATGAAAATCAGAACCAACGTCCGCGCCGGCGTCGTCTACGACCGTTGCGGCGGCGGCACTCGTTGCGGCGGCGGAACCCGCTGCGGCGGCGGCGGTCGCTGCGGCGGCGGCGGCACGGTTACCCCGATCTACGACGTCTGATCGGGACAAGGGATTCGGCCGACCGCGAGGTCGGCCGGATAATGCGCAATCTCGCGCAACACTGAGAGGAAGCAAACATGAAAATCAGGACCAACGTCCGCGCTGGCATCATCAACGACCGTTGCGGCGGCGGCACCCGTTGCGGCGGCGGCACTCGTTGTGGTGGCGGCACCCGCTGCGGCGGCGGCGGCGGCGGCACGGTCTACGCGGTCTGATCCATCGCGCGGACCTGGCATCGGCCTGCCTCGGCAGGCGGATACGCCAGTCGTGAAGTGTAGCCATCCAGCTTCGGCTGGGTGGCTATACTTTTCAAATCCCAGGTCTCTCGCGAAGAATGTAATGGCATGAAGCTTCCAGGATCCACCGCGCGAAACTCCGGGATCTGGCTGAGCCTGCTCCTCGCGGGGCTGAGCCCGCTGCAGGCGGCGAAGCCCCGTCCGGCGGACCGGCCCGTTCCCGCAATCCCCGAACGCTTCAGCGCCGCGGACCGCTATCCGGCGGCGACGGTGCCCGCCGCCGGCGTCGTCGACGAGGCCTGGTGGAAGATCTTCGGCGATCCCGTGCTCGACGCCATCGTAGACAAGGCGCGCGCGAGCAACGGCAGCATCCAGGAAGCCGCGGCCCGGCTGGAGAAGTCGCGGGCCCTGCTGCGCGGCGCGGCGGCGGCCAGAAACCCGCAGCTCGGCGGCAACGGCGGCGCCTCGCAGCGCAGCGGGCCGCTGATCAATGAGTCCGGCCAGAGCGGCAGGCTGATCTACCCGGCCGCGACTCTCAGCTACGAGGTCGACCTGCTCGGCCGGCTGTCGAAGGCGAAGAAGGCCGCCGGCCTCGACGCCGCGGCGAGCGCGGACCTTCTCCGCCACGCCCGGCTGCTCGTCGAAGCCGACACCGTCCAGACCTATTTCGAAATCTGCGCGCTCGACGAAGAGCGCTCGATCCTCGCAAGGGCGGCCGACGACCAGGCGGCGAGTCTGAAGATCCTGGAGGAGCGCGAGCGCAACGGCCTCGCGGCCCGGCTGGCGGTGAACCGGCAGCGCGCCGAGATCGCCACGATCCGCTCCGACATCGACGATCTCGACCGCCGCCGGGCGGAGCTGGCGAGCAACCTCGCCTTGCTGATGGGCGAGGCGCCGTCAGAGGTGGCTGTAGCCGGAAAGCTCGGCACTCCGCCGATCGTCCCGTCGGACATCCCGAGCGCCGTCATCGCCCGCCGCCCCGACATTTCCGCCGGGCTGCGCACCGTCGAGGCGGCCAGGATGAGGGTAGGGGCCGCCAAAGTGTCCTGGCTGCCCAGCCTCAGCCTGACCGGAGCCCAGGGTTTCGCCTCTCCCTCCCTGGGAGACCTGCTGAGCTCGGCGACCCAGAATTTCGGGCTTGGCTTCCTCTTCTCGATCCCCGGCCTCGACGGCGGCCGCCACAAGGCCCGGGTCCGCTCCGCCCGCGCCGACCTTTCGCTCGCTTCCGCCGAATACAGCACCCAGCTTCTGACCGCGCTTCGCGACGTCGACAACCAGCTCAGCGCGGTCCGGATATTGGGCGACCGGGCACAGACTCTGCGCTCCATCGCCGACGACGACGAAACCCTCGCGACGATGCTCCGCGCGCGCTTCGCCAACGGCCTGATCAGCCAGCTCGACTATGTCGACGGGCTAAGGGTGGTCCTCGAGCATCGCCGCACCGCCGTCCAGGTCAATATCGCGCGCTACGTCGCAACGGTCGGCCTGATCCGGGCGCTCGGCGGGGGCTGGGGGACGCCTAAGCCCGCTCCGGACCGGATCGCGAAGGCGCCCTAGCTCCTCGTCATGCCGGACTTGATCCGGCATCCACCTTCGTCTCGCGAAGCGCAAAGGAAGGTGGACCCCGGATCAAGTCCGGGGTGACCACTCCATCTGAACGAGACAGATTCTAGGCGCGATCCCCCGCCGCCAGATCGGCCTCGCGAGTCTCCGCCGAGGCGCGCGCGCGGGTCGCTTCGCGAAGCCTGGCGGGAATGGCGGCCCGGCGCGGCACGTTGAGCTTGTCGAGGATGTTGTGAACGTGGTTCTTCACCGTCGCCGGGCCGATCCTGAGGTCGATCGCGATTTCCTTGTTGGACAGGCCCTCGGCGATCAGCGCGGCGACCTCGCGCTCGCGCCGGGTCAGCGGCTCGCTCGCTTCCGCCTTGACCCCCGCCAGCGACGCCAGCCGGTCGCATATCAGCGCCGTGATTCGCGGTGAGCAATTGAGCTCGCCCTTGATCGCGCTGAGCACCGCCGAGACCAGCGCGCTCACGGTCCCGTCGCGGTCGACGAAAGCGGAAAGGCCTGATTCGGCGCAGGCGATCAGGTTCGAGGCGCCGCCCGAAATGCCAAATCCGACCAGGCGCAGGGCTGGATAGGATGACCGGAGCTTCCGAGCCAGGGCGAGACCGGGTTCGGCCGAGGCGTCGAGCAGCAGAGCGTCGGGCGAATGCTTTGTCAGGGAGACCCGCGCATCCGACCCGCTGATTGCGGTGATCACGTCGACCCGGCCGTCGCGCTCGAGGCTCGCGGCAAGGCCGTGGCGGTAGAGCAGGACGTCGCTGACGATGATCACTCGGGGCCGCGTGTCCAGCGGAACGTTTTGATCGACTCGATCGAAGTCCCCACGCGACCAACTCATACCGCCCTCCCACGAGACGCGAAACCAGCAGAACAATTGCCGATTTCAAACAGTTGCGGTCTTGAATGCGGTCGCCGTAACGGTCCGGTCGCATTAAGAAGCCGCGTTTTGCCCCACCCAAAATCCTGTTCGACCGAGTTCGCTAACATAGGTTTCCGAGTCGCAAAAAGCCAAAAGGAAGGAATCGGCAAAATGAAGCAAAAATGCGGTACGACTGCACGCTTCGCTTCCAAATGGTACGGGCCATTTGATCTATACTTGAGGAGCGGCGTCGCGACCTGACGTTCTCGCCCTTCGGGGTATCATGACGCCAGCGGGGGCCGAATGGTCCCCCATCCTTTCCTCCATCCTTTCCAACCCGGTCGGCGGGTTACCGGCGGCGCCCGCCGGGCCGAAGCTGGCGTGGACATGAGCACAGGCGGGACCGGCTTGACCCCGATACGCATTCACCTTGGCCATATGCCGCCGATGCTGCGCGCGATCGTCGACGATCTGCTGGCCCGGGAATCGGACCTCCTCGTCACCGGCTCTTCGCTCACCGGCGAGGATCCCCTGATGCGGGCGCGCGAGGAGCGGGCCGACATGCTGATCACCCAGGACGGCGGCGAGGCCGGCGGGACCTGCCTCGACGCGATTCTGTCCGGCCCCCCGCTCAGTGTCCTTGCGATCGCGCCAGACGGCCGCGAAGCCGCCGCGGTCTCCCTCGTGCGCCGGCCCGTCGACATCGAAGGCGACTCGAGCGCCGCCTTCGCCGACGCGATCCGCCGCGTCGCCTGGAGTGGATGATGGCGGCGCTCGGAGCGGTCAATCTGGTCGGTGAATCGATCGCGGCCCTGCTTCGGTCGCGCCGCTCCCTGCTCGGCCAGGAAGGGCGGCTCGAACCCGTCCCGCCCTCGCAGGACATCGCCCATGTCTCGATCGGCAAGCTGATCGGCACTACCTTGCCGACCTCGGGGCTGACGATCAGCTGCTATCACGTCGCCCGATCCGACAGCCAGCTCGGTCGCCTCCCGTCCCAGGACCCGTCGCTCTCCGCCGGACTCTCTCTGGAGCTCTCCTACCTCATGGTCAGCTGGTCCTCGACCTCGCTGGAGGAGCAGGCGCTGCTCAGCTGGGCGATGCTCGAGCTCAACCGCTACGCCGTGCTCGACAAGGGGCAGCTCGCCGGCGGCGACGCCTGGGAGCGCGGCGAATCGATCCAGATCGTGCCGGAGGATCCCGAGCCCGAAAAACTGTTCCGGATCTGGGAAGCGCTGAAGCAGAAGTACCGGCTCAGCACCCTGTTCAAGGCGCGGGTGGTGCGGATCGGCTACGGACCGGCGCGCGATGCCCTGCCGGTGGTCGCCACCCGCTTCTCGCTCGAGCATGGCGACCCCGTCTCGGAGGCCGCGGCGTGATGCTCTCCGCCGATCTGCTCGATCGCCGCGCACTGGCCCTGGTCCGGCTGGTCGATGCCTGGGGCCGGCCGGTCGTGGGGCCGGTCGCGATCGAAGGTCCCGGCGTACGCGTGGCTGCCAAAGGCGAAGGCCGGTTCGCGATCCTGACGGCGGCCGGATTAGAAGCCTATACCGCTCAATTCACCCTACCGCCCGCGAAGCCGGCGATCGCTTCCGTCCCGGTCGCGCTCGACCTGACGCCGGCCGACCGGGCGCTGGCGCCGCGCCGCTTCGAGCTCAGGCTGCCACGCGATCCCGCTCCGGCCCATGCCGCCCAGGCCGCTTCGCTGTTTCAGTCCGTCGAGATCGAGCTTCTGCCGAGCTCGCGGGCAGCTCCGAGCGGCAGCGCCTGCGCGCTTCGAGTCACGGTCCGCCGAAAGGATGATCAGCGCCTGGTCGAAAATGCCCTTGTCAGAGGCCGAAGCGACAATGGCCTGTTCGCCGCCCGGGCGCTTACCGACGCGCGCGGCGAGGCCTGCCTGATCTTCCCGGCGCTGCCGCTCGCTTTCACCGGCCAGGGGGCCAATGTCGAGCCCGACCTTGCCGCGCGCGTCGTCGCCCACGCCGACCCGGTCACCGCGCGCTTCCACGCCGCCTCGGACCTCGCCGCGGCGTCTGCGGCGCGGACCTCGGGCCATGCGGATCCCGACTCGCTCGGAGCGGCCTTCACCCCCGATTTCGCCTCGGGCGCCGCGGTCCGGCTCGCCGCCGGGCGACAGCCTTCGCTCCTGATCGAATGGGAAGAGTGATGATCATTTTCGCAACGCACCGGCCAGTTCGAGGCCGATACGAGGAGGCGGCCAATGCCTGAATATCTAGCGCCGGCAGTATTCGTCGAAGAAACCAGCTTTCGCGCAAAATCGATCGAAGGGGTCGGCACCAGCACGACCGCTTTCGTCGGCATGACCGCGCGCGGGCCGGTCAGCGTCGCTCCGAGCGATCCGACCCCGCCCTTGCTCACCAGCTTCAACGATTACGAGCGCTATTATGGCGGCGTCGACGATCTGCTGATCGACGGCAAGGCGGCGCGCAACTATCTCGCGCTGGCCGCGCGCGCCTACTTCAACAACGGCGGCGGTCGGCTCTACGTCGCCCGGATCCTGGGCGCCGGCGCCGCGGCCGGAAGGACCGCGACGCTCAATTCGGGCACGCCCGACGCCGACAAGGTGGTCACCTTTTCCGCCCGGCGGCCCGGCGGCGCGACCATTCCCGGCTCGAAGGCCAATTTCCGGGTCGTGGTCCGCCAGACCGACCTCTCGACCACCAAGGCGGCGGCGCTCCGCCAGCCGGCGGGCACGGTCTTCAAGGCCGGCGGCAAATCGTTCGTCGCCGGCGTCGACAGCGATGCCACCAACGCCGATCTGAAGGCGGTCAAGGACGGCGACGCGGCGACCGTCGCCACCGTCTCGGTCGAGGTCAGCGACCCGACCGGCCCGATCTTCGAGGCCGGCGGGCTCGGAGTCCATCCAAGTCATCCGCGCTATATCGGCAACGTGCTCGGCGCGGTTCCGCAGGCCGGCAACGGCGATCCGCTCGCCAATCCGCTGGTCGTCAATATCGGCGGCAAGACCACTCCGCTCGAGCTGCTCGACGCTTTGCTCAACGGTGCCGTCAACGGCGCCAGGGTCGTCGATGTCGAAGGCGGCAAGGACGGCACCGCCGCGCCGTCGACGACCGACTATCAGGACGCGCTCGATTCCCTGCTCGCCCTGGAGGATATTTCCATCGTCGCCGCGCCCGGATCCTCGAGCTTCGCCGGCACCGTGCCGGCGACGATCAACCAGATGCTGATCGGCAATGCCGAGGCGCGGCGCGCCTATCGCATCGCCGTGCTCGATCCGCCGCCCAACCAGGAGATCGCGGACATTCGCGCCGTCAAGAGCAGGATCGACAGCAAATATGCCGCTTTATATTATCCCTGGATCCGGATCGCGAACCCGCTGGCGTCGACCGATCCCGCCCAGCCCGAGACGATCGACGTGCCGCCCTCCGGCGCGGTCTGCGGCATCTACGCTCGCAGCGACGTCCAGCGCGGCGTGTGGAAGGCGCCGGCCAACGAGACCGTCACCGGCGCGATCGCGCTCCAGCGCGACGTCCGCTTCGGCGAGCAGGAGGTGCTGAACCCGCTCGGCATCAACTGCATCCGCTCGCTGCCCAATCGCGGCATCCGGGTCTGGGGCGCGCGCACCCTGAGCTCCGACCCGGAGTGGAAATACGTCAATATCCGGCGCTACTTCCTATACCTCGAATCGTCGATCGACCGCGGTACCCAATGGGCCGTGTTCGAGCCCAACGGCGAGGCGCTGTGGGCCAATATCCGGACGACCGTGTCCGACTTCCTCTTCAACGAATGGGTCAGCGGCGCCTTGCTCGGAGCCACGCCCAAGGAGGCCTTCTTCGTCCATTGCGACCGGTCGACCATGACCCAGAACGACCTCGATAACGGCCGGCTGATCTGCACGATCGGAGTCGCCGCGATCAAGCCCGCCGAATTCGTCATCTTCCGCATCGGTCAGAAGACCGCCGATGCGCGCGGATAAGGAGTGAATGACATGCCACTGCGCGACACGCCCTATGGCGCCTATAATTTCCTGGTCGAGTTCGACGGCAACGAGGCCGCGACCTCGGCGCTCGGCGGATTCTCCGACGTCTCCGGGATCGGCACCGAGATCACCCTGATGGAATATCGCCAGGGTAACGACAAGGAGAACCACGTCCGCAAGATCCCCGCCATGCACAAGGCCGGCGACGTCACCCTGAAGCGCGGGATCATGGGCCAGGTCAATTTCTGGCAATGGATCGAGATCACCCGCACCGATCCGACCCATCGCCGCACCGTCAACATCACTCTCCAGGACGAGCAGCGCAATCCGGTGCTCAAATGGCAGCTGACCAACGCGAGGCCGCTGAAATACACCGGGCCGACGCTGGCCGCCAAGGGCGGCAGCGACGTCGCCATGGAGGAGCTGGTCCTCGCCGCCGAGGACATGAAGTTCATCGACATCTGAGGAAGGAAACGAGGACCTTCCGATGTTCCTGCCCGGGATCACCTTTTCCGTCAGCCGGCCGACGCGGACCATGCTTTCGTCGCGCGCCGACGTCGCCATGTTCGTCGGCTGCGTGGCCCGCCGCGACTCCGCCGTGCCGGATCGGCTGAGGGCCGAGCTGGAAGCGGATGGCTGGTCGAAACAGGGCTTGTTCAAGGCCGGTCCCGAGCGGATCCAGGCACTGCTCGACGTTCCTGTCCCGGTTGAAAGCTGGTCCGAGTTCGATTCCCTCTTCGCCTGGGAGCGGCGGCCGTCCGCGCCCGGATCGGCGGACATGCTGCCGACCTCCCTCGGGCTCGCGGTCAAGGCGTTTTTCGAGGAAGGCGGAGCCAAGGCCTATATCGTTCGCACCGGCGATCCCGTCGCCCTGGCCGATCCCGATCCGGAAGCGGCGCCCGGCGCCTTCGCCAAAGCGAAAAGGGCGCTGCTCAGCCGCTCCGTGGTGCCGCCCGGCAGCGCCGTGATCCTGCCTGGCTTCCAGTCGGGGAAGAGTTCCGATCCCGCCGATCCCGCCACCTGGTCCGGCGCCGGACTGATCTACGCGGTCGACGATGCGGCGATGCTGCTTCTGCCCGACCTCATCGACATTTGCGCCGGCGATCCGCAGATCGCCCCGGAACCGCCCGAGCCCCCCGGGCCGCCCGAGATCTTCAAGCCCTGCGCCCCGCCGGCGCCCGAGCTGGCGCCGCTGCCCCGCATCGCGCGGCCCGATTATCGCGCGCCCAGGCTCGATGCCGCCGGCTATTCCCTCTGGGCCGACGCGCTAGCCTTCGCGCTCGATCTGCTCGGGCGTCCGAGGGGCCCCGCCCACCGCCGCGACGTGATGCTGATCTCGGCCTTCCCGCTGCCGTTGATCGGCGGCGGTTTCAATCAGGGCGAGGAAAGCGACCCTCTCGCCATCCTCTCCCGCGGCGGGATGCCTCGCAAGGGCCTCACGCTGCTGGACGAAGCGGCGGTCGGAAGCGCCCGTCTCCAGCTCGGCTATCCGTGGGTCGAGACCGCGGCCTCGATCAACCTGCCCGAAGGGCTGCAAAGCCCGGAAGGGCTGCTTGCCGGCCTGATCGCCCGCACGGCCCTGGCGGACGGCGCGTTCCGAAGCGCCGCCGGCCGCTCCTGCAAGACTCCGCGCCGCCTCCATCCGTCGCTGGGCGAAAGCGAGATCCGCCGCGGCCTGCCGGGTCGCAACTCCGACTGGATGGGCGACCGGCTGTGCCTGGTGGGGCAGAAGAGGGGCCGCGTCGAGCTGCTCAGCGACTCGACCATGGCGCTGGACTCTCAATGGCGGGCGGGAGGCGTGTCGCGGCTGATGGGGATCATCCTTCGGGCGGCGCGGGGTTTCGGCGACGATTTGATCTTCGAGCCGTCGGGGCCTTCGCTCTGGAAACGGATCCGCTCGACGGTCGAGGCCTTTCTCGAGGGCTTGAGAGAGCGCGGAGCGCTCGACGGGCGGACCAGCGGCGAGGCCTATGAGGTGGTTTGCGACGAAAGCTCGATGACGCCCGCCGACATCGACTCCGGCCGGATCATCTGCCGGATCGGCTTCACCGCCGCTTACCCGATCCAGCATATCGAAGTGTCGCTGCTGCTGCTTGAAGCGGCCGCCGAGACGAGGGAGGCGGCCTGATGGAGCTTCCCCGGGGTGAGGACACCCGCATCCCCTACGGCAATTTCGCCTTCCACGTCGCATTCGAGAAGGTCGGCAAGAGCTTCGCCCCGGGCGCAGGCCTGGACGAGGCGCTGCTCGGCGGCTTCTCCGAGATCAGCGGCCTTGAGGCGATGATGGAGCATAAGGTCATCAAGGAAGGCGGCCGCAACTACGGACCGGCGATTCGCGCCGGTCTGACCAGCTTCGGAACCGTCGTGATGAAGCGCGGAATCGTCCGCTCGCAGCATCTGTGGCGCTGGTGGGCGATGTTCGCCGGCGCCGACGGAGCGACCGATCCCAGGCCGACCCGCGACAATCGCTGCGACGTCCTCATCGGCCTGATCAGCACGATCGGAAGCCCGGATCCCAAGGCGGTCGAGCCCAAGATCCGGGTCGGCTGGCGGCTGCGCAACGCCATGCCGGTGAAGTTCAGGGTTGCCGACCTCAACGCCAAGGGTGCCGACGTCGCCGTCGAGGAGCTTCACCTCGTTCACGAAGGCCTTGAAATGAAGGGAGTGGCCGAATGACCGCCCCCACCGCCATCGCCAAATTCACGGGCGGCGGGAAGTCGGTTGTGGTTCATTTCAACCCGGCTTCGCTCAAGATATCGCTCAGCAACCAGTTCGGCCAGGACCCGCCGCAGCAGCATGCAAAGGCGACCACGACCAAGCTCGACGTCGAGCTGATCTTCGACACGACCGAGAGCGGCGAGGACGTCCGCAAGACCACCGAGGCGCTTCGCATCATGGCGACGGCCACGGCGAAGGAGACGGCCCAGAAGCCGGCGGCGAAGGGCGGCGGCGGCGCCAAGGACGAGGCCAATCACAGCCTGCCCAAGGTGACGTTCAGCTGGGGCACCGCCAAATATTACGGAATCATCGAATCGCTCAACGAGACTCTCGACTTCTGGTCGTCGGACGGCGTTCCCCTGCGCGCGACGACCCAGATCAGCATGAAGGGCGCGGCCGACAAGTTCTTCGAAGGCGAAGGCAAGGCGGCGAGCTACAGCAAGGACAATCCGGCGCCGGCTCTCGATGATTTCATCCCGGTGCCCGCGCTTGCGGCGCCGACCGGGGCGACCGGCGCCGCCGCCGCGGCCGGCGATCCGGCCGCCGGGCGATTGCTCGCGGCGCTCAACGGCGTCGAGAACATGCGCATGCCGGGCGGGTCGATGAGCGCCTCGGCCTCCGCCTCCGTCAACCTCTCCGCCGCCGCCGGCTTCGAGATGAGCGGAGGGATCAGCGCCGGCGCCTCGGTCGGCTTCGGCTTCGGCGCTTCGGCCGGTGCGAGCGTCGGCGCCGGCCTGTCCGCCGGAGTCGGAGTCGGGATGTCCGCCGGCGCCGGCATCGGGATGGGCGCGAGCGCGGGAATCGGCCTGTCGGCCGGCGCCGGAATCGCAATGGGCGCCGGCGCCGGCCTGTCGGCGGGCGCGGGCATCGGCCTGAGCGCCGGCACCGGGATGAGCGCCGGCGCCGGCATGACGGCCGACGCCGGAATCGGGATCAGCGGCGGCGGCGGCATCGGGGTTGGGGCGACGATGACGACCAGCGTCACCGGTTTCGACGGAGTCACCCATACCGAAACCAGCTCCGCCTTCGCCGGAAGGACCGCGAGCGGCGCCTGGGTCTCCGGCTCGGCGACGGCCGGGGTCAGCGCGAGCCAGGGCGCGTTCGCCGGACTCGGAACGTCGAAGATGACCCTGCCGAGCGCATCCTTCGATCCGAGCCGGATGCTGGGTCCGCCGCTGCCTTCGGTGGGGCCGGACGCCCGCTTCGATGCCACCGGCAAGCTGATCTCCGGCGGCGGCCAGGTCGCGGCCAGCTATTCGGCCCAGGCCAGCGTGACGTTTTTCTAGGGGAGGGGACCGCGATGGCGGTGATGATACAGGAAATGGTGACCGAGACGGCGGAGGCACCTCCCGCCGCGCCGGCCGTGCCGTCCGCCGCCCCCGCCGGCTGCGATGAGCCCGACATCGACAAGCTGGAATATCAAATGGCGCGGCGGCGGACCCGCTCGGCCCGGCTCTGGGCCGATTGACCGTGGCTCTGGCCGATCCCCTCCACACCGCCTCGCCGGCGATCGAGATCGACGGGATGAGCTATCCGCTCGTCGCCGCCAATCTGGAGCTGATGCGGATGACCGAGGGGCTCGGCGGCCTGTCCTCGCTCGAGGTCGCGCTGACCGACGAGACCACCCTCGCCGACGGCAGCGCCTCGCACGCCGCCGGCGCCGGCTCGCCGCTTCGGCTCGGCGCCGGGATCCGGGTCTTCGCGGGCCCCGCGGAGGTCCATGCCTTCGAAATTTTCGACGGCCAGATCACCGCCGTCGAAAGCGAGATCCGCGAAGGCGGAGCGCCTTTGTTCACGGTGCTTGCCGAGGATCGACTGTTCGCCGCCCGCCGGATCCGCCGCACCCGCCTGTTCGAGAAGAAATCGGCCAAGGATCTGGTCGAGCAGATCGCCGCCGACCACAAGCTGAAGCCGGAGGTGCGCGAGGGCGTCGATACCGAGGCGGCCGACTGGATGCAGACGGACGAGACCGATCTCGCCTTCCTGCGGCGGGTCCTCGGCCGTTCCGACTCCGACGTCCAGATCGTCGGCGACAAGCTTCAGGCGGGGCGGATCGGGATGAACCAGCGCGCCCTCGTCCAGCTCGCCGCCGGCAACACGCTGAGGCGAGCCCGGATCACCGCCGACATCGCCGAGCAGGTCAACGAGATCCGCCTCGCCTCGTTCGATCCCGCCACGGGCGAGAAGGTAGACTCCAAAGCCACTGCCGGCGGCTTCGGCCCGGGCAAGGGCAAGACCGGCGCGGACATGCTCAAGGACAAGTATAGCGAGGTGAAGATGCACCTCGGCCGCTTCGGCCCGATGACCGAAGCGGCCGCCGGCAAGCTCGCTCAATATGAATGCGACCGCCGCGCCCGAGGCTTCGTCACCGTCACCGGCACCGCCCAGGGCAATCCCCAGCTGCGCGTCGGCACCTGGGTCGAGCTCAGCGGAGTCAATCCGCAATTCGCCAACCAATATGCGGTGACCCGGGCCGTTCACCGCTGGGATCGGCGGGAAGGCTATATGACCGATTTCGACGCTCAATCCGCTTATCTGGGAGAGCCGGCATGAGCGTTGCCGGACTCTTCCCGGCACCGGTGCAATGGCTCGCCGGATCCCACATCGCGATCGTCGTTTCGGTCAAGGATCCGCTCGAGCTCGCGCGGGTCCAGGTCCAGCTCGTCGCCGCCGATCCGGAAGGGATGGCTTTGGTCTGGGCGCGGGTCGCGGTGCCCTTCGCGGGCGACAATTACGGCGCCTTCCTCATTCCCGATGTCGGGAGCGAGGTGCTGGTCGTCTTCCCGGCCGGCGATGCCGCCGCTCCGATCGTCATCGGCGCCTTGTGGAACGGCGCGACCGCGGTGCCCGAAAAGCTTCCCGCCGACGCGGTTGACCGCTGGACCCTGACCGGCAGGAACGGGACGAGGATCGCGATCGTCGAGGAATCGGCGGGTCAGGAGATGGTCGAGATCTCGACTCCGCGCGGCGCCAAGGCGACGTTGAGCGATAGCTCGTCCGGCTCGATCGAGCTCAAGGTCGGCTCCAACACCTTCATGATGGACAGCGAGGGGGTGTCGATCAAGACCGCGAACGCGTTCAAGGTGGATGCCTCTACGATCAGCCTGAAGGCGAGCACGGTCGACGTCACGACTCCGCAGGCGACGTTCAGCATGGCCGTCGACTGCAAGACCTTCACCGCGGTCAGCATCACTTCCAGCACCTATTCGCCCGGCGCGGGGAACGTCTGGTGAGCGTCGCCACCCTTCACCCGGCCGCGCGGCGCAGGATCGCGCCGATGCTTCCGCCCGAGCCCGATCATGACGTGCTTCTGCGCCCGCTGGGCGGGGGCGACGCGAAGACGATCATCGCGACCAGCGAGGCGCGCAAGTTCGTCGAGGCGCTGTTCGAGGATCTCGGCGCGGCCGACTGGCAGGCGAGGCTGGCGGCGATGCGCGGAAAGCGCCGCGATCCGGACGGCCTGCTGAAGCTCAGCCTGCCGGTCCATCGCAGGTTCCAGCTCGCCTTGTTCGAGGCGGTCTGCCGGCAGCCGGGAATGCCGCGGCTCGATCCGTCGAAGATCGCCTCGAGCGGCCTCGTCGTGCGCCGCTATCGCGGCGGCAAATGGGCGGGCTGGATGAAGCAGGGCAAGCGGGTCTCGGGCTGGCTGCCCATCGCCCTGGCCGATGCCGATCCCGATCCGGTCCATCGCCAGGCGGCGCATCCGGCCAATCGCGACGCCCGCGCACTGATCGCGAAGAGCAAGCCGCCGTCGCTGCTCGGCGAGGAGACGATCCCGCTCCACCTGCCGCCGCCCGAGGTGTGTGCCGCGCTGAAGCGCACGGTGCTGTTCGCGGTGATCCCGGTGGCGAGCGACGACCGCAGCGACGAGCCGCCGCCCGCGCTCGATTACAGCGCTTTGCCGGCGCCGCAGCGGGCCGACATGGAGCTCCATCTTTCCGAATATCTGAAGCAGAGGCCAAAGCTCGCTCTTCCCAATGCCGGCGAGGCTCTGTCGCGCGACTGGAACGTGCTCGGCCGCCCGACCGCCGATCCGGATTGGCCGCGCCTCAACGCGCTCGGCATCTTCCTCCAGCAGATGCTGGTCGAGCTCGACGCCGAGGGGACCGGACCCGCCCCGCGGGCGCTGATGGCGCTGCTCCGCCAGATCGTCCTGCCCACTCGCCGCGACGCGCAGGGTCACGTCACCGCCAGCATCGATGCCGCCGCCTTCATCCTCAAGGCCGCGCCGATCCTGGTCGGCGGGGAGGCGAACCCGTCCGGCTTCGCCATGCCGCTGGAATGGCCGAGGGTCGATCAGGCGATGGGCGCCAGGCTGACCCGCGCCGCGCTCGACTGCCTGTCGGCCCGGCACGCGCAGGTGGCGAGCTCGCCGGGCAAATACGAGACTCTCTCCGATCAATATGCGGTGCGCGGCTTCATCCGGATCGCCGGTCACGACGGCTGCCCGGACAGGCTGGTCTGGAGCGGATTTTCCGAGCGCTTCCGGATCGCGGCCTGGTGGGACGGCGACGGGTCGGGGACCAAGATCACCCTTCCCGACATGTCACAGCTCAAGAAGGTCAAGCCCAACGTCTCCTTCGAGATGCCGCCTGCGATCGCCAATTTGCTGAAGGGTGACATGAAGAAGCTCGCCGACGGCGAGGGCAGCGAGGATGACACCAAGGGCCTCGAGCTCGGCTGGCTGTGCAGTTTCTCGATTCCAATCATCACCTTGTGCGCCTTCATCGTGCTCAACATCTTCCTTTCGCTGTTCGACCTCATCTTCCGCTGGATGCTGTTCCTCAAGATCTGCATCCCCATTCCGAAGAAGGCAGACTGATGTCCGGCCCGATCCTCACCACCGTCGGCGGCACCGTCTTCCGTTCGCCGATCTGCTGGCCGCTCCTGCCCGTCCCCGACCCGGACGGCCGGATCGCCTTCCCCGATCTCGAGACGTCGATCCGCCAGCGCATCGAATCGGTGCTTCGAACCAGCCCCGGCGAGCAACTGATGCGGCCCGAATTCGGCGCCGGGCTCGAGCTGCTGGTTCATCAGCCCAACACGACCGAGGTGCGCGCCCGGACGCAGGAGAGCATCATTCAGCACCTGCGCGCCTTCGAGCCTCGGATCACGATCGACAGCGTCCATGTCGCGCCCGGCGATGACCTTCGCGAGCTGATCGTCTCGATCGGCTATCGGATCCGCTCGACCGGAGTCGCCGGTCGGATCTCGGCGCGCGTTCCGGTGGGAGCGAGCTGATGCCCCTCCAGGTTCCAAGTCTCGACGATCGCGGCTTCGAAGATCTGGTCGCCGACCTCGTTCGCCGAATTCCGGCGCACACGCCCGAATGGACCGATCCTCGGGAAGGCGATCCGGGACGAACCCTGATCGAATTGTTCGCCTGGCTCGGCGACACCATCCTCTACCGGGCGAACCTCATCCCCGAGCGCCAGCGGCTCGCCTTCCTGCGCCTGCTCGGCCAGCAGATGCGTCCCGCGTCGCCGGCGCGCGGCCTAGTCCAGATTTCGATCGATCCCGCGTTCACCGGAGCGGTGACTCTGCCCCCGCGCGCGCAAATCGCCAAACCGGTGACGTTCGAGACGGAGAGCGAGCTAAGCCTGCTTCCGATCGAGGGCGGCGCCTATATCAAGCGCAAGCCCGACGATCGCGAACGCCGCCAGCTCTCGGACCTCATCACCGATCTGTCGCAACTCTACGGTGTCCCGGGCAAGGCCAGCGCCTATGTCGCGACCCCGGTCTTCGTCGACGGCGCGGCCGAGCCCCGGGGCCGCGATTTCGTCGCCGACAGCATCGACAAATGCCTTTGGCTCGCCTTGCTCTCGCCGAGGCCCGAGAACGTCGAGGCCGTGCGCAAGACCCTGGGCGGCGGCGACGACAACCGCCGGGTCGCACTGACCGTCGGACTCGCGCCCGCGATCGCCATTCCGGGCTCCCTCGAAGCGATCTCGGCGCGCGCGCCGATCCGTCACGTCTGGGAGATTTGCACCGGGGGCGGCAAGGGCGACGAGTACCTGCCCCTCGAAGTGCTGGCGGACGGCACATCGGGTCTGGTCAGGCCCGGAGTCACCCGTCTGCTCCTGCCGGGCGCCGACGATTTCGGGGTGCCGGGCAACGACGTGCTCCAGAACGTGCAGGCCGGGGTCGGCGACCGCCCGCCGCGGATCGACGATCCGGTGACGGCGGCCCGGCTGGTGGCCTGGATCCGGCTGAGGCCGCTCGCCGAGGCGAAGCTCGGCTCGCTGAAGCTCTCATGGGTCGGAGTCAACGCGGCCATGGTCGAGCAGCGCACGACCCTCGGGCGCCAGCAGATCGGCCGCGGCACCGGCGCCTCGGGCCAGGAAGCCTCGCTCGGCACCACTTCGGTCGATCCGACCAGCCTCGTCATCGAGGTCGAGGAAGTGGAGGGCATGCGGACCTGGCGGCAGGTGGCCGACGTCCAGGCGGCCGGCCGCGGCGAACGCGTCTACAGCCTCGACAGCGAAGCGGGCGTGATCCGGTTCGGCGACGGCGCTCGAGGCGCGGTGCCGGCCCTCGGCCGCGCCATCCACGTGGCCCACCTGCGCTCGGGCGGCGGCTCGGCCGGCAATCTTCCCGCCGGTTCGCTGAAGGCGATCGCCGCGCCCGCCGGCGCGCCCCGGCTGAAGGTGACGCAACCGCTGGCCATGGCCGGCGGAGTCGACTCCGAACGGCTCGACGAAGCGGAAACCCGGATTCCGGCGGCGATCCGCCACGGCGGCCGGGCCGTGACCCGGGGCGACGTTCGCGAGCTCGCGCTGCGCACTCCGGGCGTCGCCATCGGCCGGGTCGAGGTTCTGGAACGGTTCAAGCCTCAGCAGCGCCGCTCCAACATCCCCGGGGTCGTCTCGGTCATGGTGATCCCGTCGCGCGCCGGAACCGCCAAGCCCGCACCGCGCGCCGACCGAGCGATGCTGGAGACCGTCTACGCCTGGCTCGACGCCCGCCGCCCCCTCGCCACCGAATTCTACGTCATCGCTCCCGATTATGTGCCGATCGGAGTCTCCGCCGCGGTCGAGCTGGTCGATCCCGACCGCCGGGACGCAGTGCTCGAAATGGTCTCGGAGGTCATCCGGGCGCATCTCTGGCCGCTCGCTCCGGGCGGGCCCGACGGGCAGGGCTGGCCGCTCGGCCGGGCGGTCGACGACCGGCTGGTCGAGACCGCGATCGCCCGGGTGCCGGGCGTCCGCTCGGTCGCTCCGGTCAGGCTGTTCAGGAAGAGCAGCCGGGGCGCCTCCTGGATGCCGGTGGCCGAGGATCGGACCGGGCGCGCTCTGATCACGCTGCAGCCCTGGCAATTGCCCGAGCTCGCCATGCTCGCGGTCGGGGTCGGGGATACGGCGGCCTCTAGCCTGAGCCCGGGCGGCCCGGCCCTCGGCGACGATGACGGGATCGCCGTGCCCGTGGTTCCGGAGCTGTGCTGATGAAGCGGGAGCGCCGATCATGGACGTGAACGGCCTGCCGATGTGGCAGTTGGCGGGCCGCGCCGATTTCGGCCTGGCCGAGCATAGCGCCGCGCCCAACATCGCCGACAACCTCCATTTCAAGGACGAAAAAGGTCACGTCCGGCTCGCCCGGCAACAGCCGGCGCCGGCGCTCGCGGAGGATGAGAATTTCGCCCGGCTGATGGTGTCGAGCCCCTCGCCGATCGCCGACGATCTCGGCGGCTTCGCCTGGTGGAACGCAAGCGAGAAGAGGCTCGAGGCGTCGGGCTTCGCGCCGGGCGGAGTCGAGCTGCCGCTGCCCCGGGACGATCCGCCGAGCCCGGTCGCCCCGACCGATTTCGCGCTCGGCGCGGACGACGTCATCTACATCGCCCGCGACGGCTCGGTGGCGATGAAGGACCTTCACGAGCGCTGGCGGCCCGCGCAGGCGAAGAAGCAGGGCTTCATCGCCGCCCTGCTCGCACCGGCGCCGGACGGCGGCGTCTGGGCGTTCGACCGGACGAACCGCCGCCTGGCGCGGCTGAAGGGTTATCCCTTGCGCTTCGCCGGGCTGCGCGACGCCGATCCCAATCGCTTCGAGCCGGTCGAGCCCAATCCGAATCCGCCCCGGCTGCTGCCCGTCGCCCGGGCGCGGATCGCGCCGCGCTATGACGCGGTGGCGATGGCCGCTTCCGCGGGGGGACGGCTTGCCTTGCTCGCCTGGGAGGACGGCGCCGACGCGGCCGTCTTCACGCTCGAGGAAGTGGGCTTCGTGCTCCGCTTCCGGCTCGCCGGGCTCAGATTCCCTTATTCGCTGGCCTGGATCGGCGAGGAGGAGATCGCGGTGCTCGCCGGCGACGGCGGCAAGCCGTCCGCTCAGGCTTTCGTCTACCCGATGGACCTGCCGCCCTTGCCCTCGACCCCTCTGCCGCCCGAAGGCGAGGTCCACCCGCTGATCGAGGCCCGGGCGGGCAAATTCTGCAACTCGGCCGCTCCCGTCCCGCTCTATCTGACCGCCGACGGCCCTGCCGCCGCGCCGAGCGGGATCCGCCCGCTGCGCGGGCTTTCCGGCGGCAATTATGCGCGAAGCGGGTCGGTGATGATCGGCCCGATCGATTCCGGGCAGACCGCCTGCGTCTGGCACCGGCTCTATCTCGAGGCGGCAGTGCCGAGCCGCGGAGCGATCCTGATCGAGGCGGTCGCCCGGGAGGACGATTCGGCTCCGCCGGCGCCGGGCCAGAAGAATGCGCCGGCCTGGGTCGAGCACCGGGTCGCGGCGATTCGCGATCCGGACCTGGGCCGCGACGTCCCGCACGCGAGCTGGTGCGCCGAGCCGTCCGAGATTCCGTTCAGCCCGCCAATGCTCGACTGCCCGAGCCGGCCGGGCCAGTCCGGCCTGTTCACTCTTCTGCTCCAGCGGGCGGGCCGCAAGGTCAGGCGAATCTCGGGCCGCTATCTGTGGCTTCGGATCACGCTCGAGGGCGACAGCCAATGCTCGCCCGAGCTCGCCGCCATCCGGGTCTATGCGAAGCGCTTCTCGTACCGCGACCGCTATCTGCCGGCTTTCTACCGCGAGGCTCTAACCGCCGCCGATGCCGACGTCCCGGGCGATGCCACCCCGCACGACTTCATGGACCGGCTGCTTGGCCTCTACGAAGGGGTGCTGACCGAGATCGAGGGCAAGATCGCCTCGTCCTGGCTGCTGACCGATCCCGCCGCAGCGCCCGACTCGGCCTTGCCCTGGATCGGCCAGTGGATCGGAGTCGAGGCGGCGGCGTCCGACAGCCCCGCTCCCCTGCGCCAGGCGTTGCGCGCGGCGCCGCACACGGCGGCGCTGAACGGGACGCTGGGCGGGCTGATGGCGGCGCTTGAGATCGCGACGGGCGGGCTGTTCGTCACCGGCGGCCGACTCGACCCCGGACGCGCCGCGCCGGCGCCGGGCAGCCTTGCGGTGGCCCGTCTCGGCGACGTCGCCCTCAGGGCCCTGATGCTCGGAATGCAGGCCGGCGGCGAGTGCGCGATGCTGGCCGGCGGCGCCGTGACGCGCGGCGACATCGTCGTCGTCGAGGGCTTCCGGCTGCGCCGGACCTTCGCCACCATTCTGGGCGCCGATCTCGCCGACGAGCAGGATCCGCTCACGCTGGGCATGGCGAGCTCGGGCAACAGCTTCGTCGGCGATACCCTGATCCTCGGCGACGAGGCGCGTTCCGAACTGCTCGCTCTGTATCGCGGCGAGATCGACGGGAGCGCGCGCGAGGCCGAGGCGGTCGCGCAATTCTACGCGCGGCTCGCGCACCGGGTGCTGGTGCTGGTCCGCGGGGTCTCCGACCCGGCCGGGCTGCGCCGCCTTCGCGACGTCGTCGAGGCCCAGATCCCGGCCCATGTAGAGCCGCGGATCCACCAGGCCAGGGACCCGCTGATCGTCGGCGCCGCCTCGCTCGTCGGAATCGACACCTATCTCGCCGAGGCGAGGCCGTTCGAGCAGGTCCGGCTGGGCTCGACCATCCTCGGCCAGGGCGATTTCGTCGCCGGAAGCGGCCATCTCGATCCGCGCGCCGACGGGCCCGTCTCGGCCCGGCCGACGGCCCGGGCGGACGGCCCCGCCGAATTGTGGTCGGGATCCAATTTCACACTGAGCGCAATGCGATCGTCGGCGCCGCGCGGGCGCCGGATCAGCCGGCATATCTGGACATGGGAATGAGCGGTTCGGCTCGCGAGAGAAGGAGCAGTTAGATGGCGGAGTTCAAACCCAATGTGCCGGTGGTTCAGGCGGACCCAACGGTGACCGTCGACGTCACCGCCCGCAACCCGCTGGCGGTCGGCAAGCAGCGCTTCCGACTGGTCGTGGTCGACGATTCGGGCAACGAATCGGAGCCGGCCTTCCTCGAGGTCGTCGTCCGCGACACCGAAAAGCCGACCGCGGTCGTCGAGGTGGTGGACGCACGCGGCTCGCGGCTCGACCCGGTGGTGGCGCAGGGCACGAGCTTCACTCTGTCCGGCGCCAAATCGACCGACAATCCGCCGGGCAAGATCAAGGAATACCGCTTCACCTTGCTCGACAGGGTCTGACCCATGCCGGTGCTCGCCCAATCGAGGACGGTCAGCAGCGACGTTCCGACCCTGCTCGTCGAAAACGCGTTCGCGCCCGGCCGCTACCGGTTCGAGCTCGTCGTCGTCGACGATTCGGGCAATGAAAGCGTGCCGGCCCAGATCGTGGTCGAGGTTCGCCCCCGCCGCGTGTTCGACCCGCGGGTGGACATCGGCATTTTCCGCCCGGACCTCGAATCGCGGATCGAGGTCGACCCCCGCCGGATCACGCCGATCGGCCCGGGCCCCATCCGTCCCCTTCGCCCCGGAGGATAGAATCATGAGCGACGCCGACCTTTTCGCGCCCGCCGATCCGCTCGAGCGGACGGTCGCGCCCGAACGGGTGAACTACGCCACCGGCGTTCTTCTCCAGGCGGAAGATTTCCGCGACGAGCAGACCTACCATCGCGGCCGCCTGGCGATGGCGATGCGCCACCTCGCCGGCTTCGGGACGATCGCCGGCCTTCGAGTGCGGGCGCCGGAGGCGGAGGACAATGAGCTGGAGATCCACGTCGATCCGGGCCTCGCGCTGGATCGCTACGGCCGCCTGATCGAGCTGGCCGAGCCTTATTGCATCCGCCTCGCGCGCTGGTTCGCCGCCCAAGAGCCCGAACGGCTCAAGGCCGCGATCCAGCTGAAGCCGCGCACGCCGCTCAATGTCGCCGTCGTCGCCGACGTCTTCCTCTCGGCGCGCGATTGCGGGCGCGGGAAGACGCCGAGCTTCGGTTCGGGGCCGTTCGACGCGCTCGACGCGGTGGTGCCCGCGCGGCTGGCCGAGGCGCCGCAGCTCGAGCTGGTGCTTCGGGCGGAAGGGCCGCCGGGAGACATTCCGACGCCGAAGAACCATTGGCCGGCGCCGGGCGCCGATCGCGACACCCAGCTCACCGCGGTGCTCGGAGCGTGGGACGTCGGACTTTCGGGCGGACTCGACGAGGGGCTCGATCCGCTCGCCGAGCACGTCCCGGGCAACAATCTGTCCGCGGTCCTGCTCGCCCGGATCGCGATTCCGGTGACGGCGCCGGCGGGGAAGGCGCCCGCGCTCGATCTGACCAAGCGGACCCGAGTCGACAACGGCCTGCGCCCGTTCATCTTCCTGCCCGGAAAGTGGCTCGGCCGAGCCGCGGCCGCCGCGCCACTCGTCGAACCCTAGGAGCCATCGTCATGAACGAGTTCGCCAAAGCCACCGCCCGCGCCGCGATCAGCGTCGCCGACGCGCGCGAGATCGCCCGGCTTGCCGGAAGCGCGGGTCGGGACATGGTCGCGCGCGAGGAGCTGGAGGACCAGCTCGGCGCCGGTCCCCTGATCCTCGACGGCGCGAGGGTGCAGACCAATTTCTTCGACGGCAAGTTCCTGACCGCCGCCGATCTGACCCGCGACCAGAATTACATCCGCCAGCGCCAGGCCGATATGGCGCGGGCGGCCGGCGCGGGCGTGATCTCGGGGCTCAAGGTGCGCAGCTTCGCCCTGGCGCGGGGGCAGACCATCCGGATCGAGCCGGGCGTCGGCCTGACCCCGTCGGGGGACGTGGTGATGCTTACCCAGGTGCGCGACGTGCCGCTGCTCGACATGCCGGTCACCCGGCAGCTCGATGCGGCGATGGGGTTGCGCGAGGAACCGCGAGTCGCTCTCGCCCGGCGCACCGGGCTCTTCATCCTCGCGCTGCGAGCGGTCGAATTCACCGCCAACCCGATCGCCGCCTATCCGAAGGACATCACCGGCAAGCGCACCGTCGAGGATGGCGACATCATCGAGGCTACCGCGATCACGCTAATCCCCTATCCCGAGTCGAGCGGCGCGGCGACTCTCGCCGAGGCTCGGCGGGCGGTGGCCAAGCAGATCTTCACCGGCAAGCCGACCGGGCTTCCTCAGGACGCCCTGCCGCTGGCGATGATCGCGGTGGAGCGCGGCACCGTCCGCTGGATCGACACCGCCATGGTCCGCCGCGAGACCGGGAGCGATTCGGGCGTGCAGGTCGCTCTGGGCGGCCGGCCGCGCTCGCTCGCCGAGGCGCATGTTCTTCAGCACCGCGGCCATCTCGACGACGTGCTCGCGGAAATGCAGTCGCACAACCTGCCGCCGATTTTCCCGGCGGCCCAGCATTTCGCGGCGCTTCCGCCGGCCGGGCAATTGCCGGCCGCCGCCGTCCAGCCGGACCCGTTCGGCTTCGTCCAGCTCTATTTCCCGCCCTCGGTGGACGTCGACCTCGCGTTCGTCCCGGCCGACGAGATCGGCGCCCTCGTCGAGGAATCGCTGGCGCTGACCCCGATCGACCTTCAGGCCCAGGCCGCCGATCTCGACGCGACCGGAGTCCTGATCATGGTGCCGGTGTCGCGCCAGCGCTTCCAGCGCTTCGACAACGGGCTGGGGTCAACCCGCACCACGATCGCCGCCAATCCCGGGGCGGCGGCCGGCAAGCCGGCCTTCGACATGCTCGCCAGCTTGGTCGCAAAGCGGCGCAAGGCGGTCGAATCGGTCGAGCGCGACATGGCCGCCAAGGCGCGCGAGGAGGCCGAGGCGCTGAAGATCCAGGCGTGGCACACCGCCTTCCAGGAAGCGGTGACGGCCTTGCCGGCGCAAGGCGGGCGGCCCCCCTTGCTCTGGTACACGAGGCAGCGCTCGATTCCCTTGCAGACCCGGGTCGCCGGAGTCGGGGTCGCCGTCAGCGGCGACGACGTCGTCATCAGCAGCACGGTCAACGCCAATCTGGCCCGGCTGAAGCTGGAGAAGAGGTTCGCCAACCTCAGCGGCAAGGCGACCCCGCAGGCGACCGCTCGGGTCGTCGCACTGCTCGGCTCCCACGCCATCGCCCGCTCCGACGTTCTGACCGTCGCCGTGCTCAGCGACCTCGAGACGGCCGCGATGGCGACTCGCGGGCCGCTGCCGGACATTCAGACCTTCCAGCCGATCAGCCTGGGGGGCGCCGCCGCGTTGCGGGCGGCGGCGGGGGGGACCGAGACGGGCTCGATCGCCCGGACCATCGTGCCGCTCGACACCGGGCTCACGCTCAGCGAGGCCGAGGCGCTGGCGGTCGCCCAGAAATATGGGGACCCGAGGCTCGGCGAAGGCTTCGATAAGCTCGACGAGGCGCTCGGCGAGGAATGGCCCGACCCCAAGGGCGTGCTCTGGCTCGGCGCCTCCGGCAAGGCGCTGCCCGTCGATTCCGCCTTCCGCGCCGCGCCGGGCGAGAAGCTCGCCGATTTCGCCGAGCTGATCGCCAAGGCGGTCGCCGCTCAGGACTCGGCCGCCATCGATTCGCTGCTCGAGAAGATGCGCTGAGGAAAGGCCGCGGAGAATGGACGTCATCAGGAAAATCGGCCGGACCTTCGCCGACGAGCATGTGGTCGGAGTCGACCCGCCGATGAGGCCCGAACTGCCGGGCGTGTGGCGGCGGCGGATGAATCCGTTCGCCGGCCGCGCCGTCTCCGACAAGGCGCTGACCGCCGAGCAGGACATGCGCGCCGGAATGCAGCGCCTGCAGGGCCTCGCGCTCGCTCCGGGCAGCGTCGACGGGCTCGAGATCCTTCTCGATCCGGATGCCCGGGGCAAGGCGCCCGCGGAGGCCCTGTTCCAGGTCTCGCCGGGCTTCGGTCTCGCCCGCTCGGGCGAGGACGTCAGCGTCGGCGCGCTTCGCAAGATGAGCTTCGCGATGCTGCCGGTGATCCTTCGCGCCGACCATGAGGACGCGCTGGAGGGCGAGGGCGCCCCGGACAGGGCCTCCCGGTCCACTCACGACCCGGAGGAGGAGAGCGTCGCGGTGGGAATGGCCGCCCGGCTCCGGCCCCAGCTTCCGCGCCGCCTGGGCGCGACCTTGGGAGAGATCGCCGCCAATCCCGAAAGCAAGTTCATCCCCCATGTCGGAGTGATCGTCGCCCAGCCCGTCTCGGCGACGATTCTCGGGCGGGCGATGGACGAATGCGCGCCCGACCCGCGCGACGAGCCTTATGCCGACCTGCGCCGGATCGACGGCTGCCGGATCGCGCTCTATCTGTGGCCGTCCGAAATGGCCGCGATCGCCGGCGGTCCCGATTACGCCCTCCCGGCGGCCGGTCCGGCCTTGCGCAACCGGCTCGCCTACAGCGTCTTCGACAATGAGAAATTGCTTCTGGCCGATGAAATGCACCCCTGGGAACAATGGGGCGTGCCACTCGCGATCGCGGCGTTCGACGAAGCCTGGAAGCTCGATTTCATCGACCGGTCCGCGGTCGCCCGGGTCGGCGGCACTCCGCACGCGCGCACGCCGATGGTGCCGGCGACCGGCGACGCCCGGCTCTGGCAGGCGCGGATCGACCAGTTCCTCGGCCAGCTGATCGACCTTCCCGACTTCGGCGAGGCGACCCTGCGCGATGCGTTCGTGCGCATGCCTCCGGTCGGGCTGCTGCCGCCGCAGATGTTCGATTCCGCGCTCCGCCGGCAGCATTTCTTCCCCGGCAGCTTCGGGGTTTCCGCGGTGCCCGTTCCGCACAGCAACCTCGATCTCGCGATCCGCGAGGCGGCGCCGATGGCGAGCTTCAACCGCTCGGTGCCCGACCGGGTCGAATTGCTGGTGCCGGTGCCGGACCGAGTCTACGAGCCCGGGCTGCTCGAAGTCGCCGAGGAAGACCCGCGCTTCGCCCAGGCGGTCGCCGCCTTCCGCGAAGACCGCGCCCAGTGGCTGACCCGGCGCGAAGTCTCGCGTCGGCGCTACGACCGGCTGATGGAAAGCGTTTCCGGAATCGTATTGGGCTGGGCCGCGACCGACCTCTCGCTGGAGGAGAACAGCCCGGCGCCGCGGGTCCAGGTCCCGGTCGAGGTCAGCCGGACTCGGCGCTTCGACGAGCAGGCCGCGATGCGCCTCCACCAGATGATGGGCGCCCATGCCACCTTGCCCGTCGCGAAGAGCGATACGATCTGGTTCTGGGTCCGGATCCACAGTGCGAGCAAGCTGACCGGGCTGTCGCTTCGGCTCGGCACTGCCACCCTGGCCAACGCCGGCTCGTTTGCGGCCGGCGTATTCTGGGGAGCCCCGGACGTGCTTCCGATAGGCTTTGACCCCACGGGCCTGCAGGCGCGGCGGGTGGGGGACCTGCCGGAGGCGGGCGTCTGGCATCGCCTCGAGATCCCCGCGGATCGGGCATGGCGGGTCGACGGCAAGGGGCTCGACAATTTCTCGGTCAACGCGGTCGAGTTCGGCCAGCGCGGCGGCGAGGTCGAATGGGCGTCGTTCGGCAAGACCGACGCGTCGGGCAAGAATTACACCTATATCGGCGACGACGCGCCCGCGGGAGCCACTCTCAGCACCAACCAGACCCCCCCGGGCGTTCCTTCGCCCTGGCCCTGGGCTCCGGTCGCGGGCCGCGAGGATATCGGCGTGCCCGATTTCGGAACGATCAGCGAGAACGGCGTGCGCCGGGTTTCCGGGCTCGACGCCTTCCGGGCGCAATGGACCCAGGATTTCCTCGCCGCCGACCTCGCCCAGGTCGACGAGAACGGCCTCGACGCTTTCCTCGCGGAGATCGAGGGCCGTCTGAAGGCCACCAACGACGCCATCGACCTCGGCTTCGTGCGGGCGCGCTCGGACATCTACCGGGTCCGCCAGATCATGCTCGGCGCCGACGCCGCCTCGCGGCTGGTCACCTCCCCCTCGCTCGCCGACCTCGCCTCGCGCGACGAGGGCGCGCGCGCGACGAGCAAGGGGATCAGCGAGTTCCTGGTCGAATCGGTCAAGCGCACGCCCGACGCCGCGGTCGCCCAGTTCAAGCCCGCCGCCGCGGCCGGAGCGCAGCCTGCGGCGGAGCGGACGACCCGGCCCCGGATAGCCTTCGAGCCGAGGATGATGATGCTGAACATCAACACTTCGGCGATTGGGCCGGCGAGCGCGACTCCGGCGGGGGCGGGCCGGGCCGCCCCGGCGAGCAGCGTTCCGAGCGTCCGAGCGCCCGCTGCGGCGGCGACGCCGCTGTTCGTGCTTCCGGCGACGGTCGCCGGCGCCTCCCGCCAGCCGGCGACGATGCAGGCGACCAGCCTCAACGTCGCGCGACTGTCGCTCGACATGACTCGCTATCGTCCGCGCGACATCCAGGCGCAGATCCCGGTCGCCGGCCTGGTCGAGCGCACGGTCAGCGTCGCCGAGCGCCTGACCCCGCCGCCGGCGGTGCAGGCCTTGAGCTATGCGATCGCCAGCAAGGCGGCGGTGATCGGCACCCTGAGCGGCCTGGTCCGCGGCGATTCGTCGCGTCCCAGGGGGATCGCGCTCGGCGACCTGCCGATGCCCGGCTTCGAGCACAGGACGAAGCAGGCCGACCAGCCCCTGTTCGTGCCGACGCTCGACGTCCTGCTGGCCGACCGGGCCAAGGCGGTCTCGGCGCAGGAATATATCGACGCCGACGATCTTCCCGACGCCAAGGGCAAGCACGAATCGGATTATTTCACCGCGGCGGTCGAAGCGATCGACAACAGCGTCGCGATCATGCGCCTCGTCGAAGGGCGGGTGGCCCTGTTCGAGGCGCTGACCGATTCGATCCGCCAGCTTCGCGCCGGGATCATCGAGCGCGCCGAGGAGGCCGCGGCCTATCTGCGCCAGGTGGATGTCGAGGTCGAAGAGGCTCGGCACGACCTCGCCACCGCCGACCGGCTGCGCGCCGAAGAGAAAGCCAGGATCGAGGCCACCAACGCGCGGCGCGCCGCCGTGCTCGCGAGCGAGGTCGGAGCGATCGCGTGGCGGCGGGTGCGCGAGGCGGGCAACCGAAGCCCCGCGCCGGTCCTCGAAATTTCCTCCGGGCTCGAAGTCAGCCCGATCGTCGCCTGCCGCCGCGACCATGAGGAGGTGCCCGACGAGATCCACGATTATGTGGAGCTGATGCGCGACGCGCCGGTCAAATGGTTCCCGGCCATCGCCGCGGCGGTCGAGCGGATCGACCGGCTCGAGGCCGCCCGCGCAGCGATCGAGATGATGCGGATCCGGGCGAGCCTGCCGCTCTACTACCGGCCGCCGCCGCCCGCGCCGCCCAAATATCTGCGCGGAGTCCATCAGGCGCTGAGCGTCCAGCGCCGGATCGTCGAGGAACGCCGCGACATGGTGGCGCAAATCAACCTCAATGCGCTCACCCGGCTCTCGCTGGCGCAGACCCATGTCCAGATCCGGGAGACGGCAAGCCTCGCCGATCTGATCAGCGGCCGCCATCGCCAGCCGGTGCTGACCCGGATGGCCGGCGAGATGATCGAGGGCGTAGCCCAGATCGGGGCTTGCCTTCATGCCTCGTTCGCCGAGGTCCCGCCGGCTATCCGGCTGGGCTGGGCCGAGATGCTGTCCGAATTCGACCGGCCCGCGCCGCTCCGCTCGCTCGCCGGCCTCCCCGGCTGGCCGGAAGTGCCGCTTGACCTCCGGCGCGCTCTCCAGGGCTTCGTCGACTGGCTGTTCCACCAGGTCGACCGGGAGGAGCCGCGGGCGACCGACGCCGTCAATGAGCTGGTCCGGATCGCGATGCTGATGGCCGCCGATTCGCCGGTGGACCGGATCATCCCAGCGCGGCTGATCGAGCCGATCCCGGCCAGGGTCGGCCAGCGCTTCCAGCTCGCGGTCGACATCAGCCGGATCCGCAAGGGCATGACGACCCTGATCCGTGACCGGAACGACAATATCGTCTCGAGGGCGGTCATCGACGATGTCGTCGACGGCCACGCGAGCGCGGTGATCGTTCAGAACCTCACCGCCATCACCACCCTGTCGCACGAATTGCGCTTTCACCTGGTAAGCGGGGTCGGTTGAGGCGATGGGCGCGGTCGACATCGGCCGGTTGCGGGTTCGCGGGCCGCCCCACCTCGCAGCCTCGACCGCGTTCGCGATCGAGGACGCCTGCCGTACCGAGCTGCCCGACAGCGAGCGGCTGGTGCTGGTCCGGCGGCTCGACCTGGGACTCAATCCCCGGGATCGCGGCGCCCAGGCGGCGGCGCTGAGGCGAAGCTACGAATTGGCGGCCGCTACCGCGCGCCATGGCGGAATGGACGGCGCCGAAGCGGCCAATTGCGTCTGGTTCGCCAGCCGCGCCGAAGCCCGTCGGCTTCTCCTCGCCGCATTGCTGGCGGGCAGGCGGCCGTCGGCCTGGTTCTGGCGGCTGGCCGTCCCGGACTGGGGCGGTCAGCCCGCCGAGCCGTGGCTGGCGCTCGAGATCGAAGCGGCGCTCGCCGGCGAAGATTCGACGGACATCGTGGGGCTCGTCCTTCTCGCGGCGGAAACAGGGGCGGTCGAAATCCTGCTCAGGGCTCTGGCGGGAATCGCCGCGGCCCCTGTCCCCGCATGGCCTAGGCGCGAAGTGGTGTTCCCCGCGATCGGCAGGGCCGTCGAACGACGGCGCGTCGGGACTGCGGGGGCTGTCGAGGCCGCGGGGCAGGAGAGGGTGATCCGCCTGCGCGAGCGGCTTCCGCCCGCGTTGGTGGAGACGGTCGACCTTCTGATCCGCCGCATCGGCATCCGCCATCGAGCCTCCGCGATCCTGGTCGAGCGCCTGCTGCAGGTCGCCAGCCCGTCTCTCGCCTTGTCGCCGCCGCTTCTGCGCACGCTGGTCGATTGCTGGTACCGCGAGACACTCGGGCTCGCGGTCCCTCGCGCGGGCCCGCCGAGGCCGGTGCCGGCGAAACCCCCCATCGGCCCCGACGTGATCGCCGATAAAACCGGCGCGCCCCGAATCTCTGAGGTTCCGCGCTCCGCTCGGCCTGTCGATTCGGTTCCCGACCGGGCGCCGATCCCGGACCCGCCTGCTCCGGTTCCGGCCCGCCCCGAAATCCTGCCGCTCCCGAGCGACGGCAGCCGGGAGCGGCGGTCGGAGGCCGCGGGATTGTGGCTGGCGATCCCAGCGCTGATCCATTTGGGCTTTCGCGAATGGCTGGAGGCGCGCCCTGAGCTGCTTTGCGAAGATCCGGGCCGAATCCTGATCGGGACCATTGCCGCCCGTCATCGCCTTTTGCCGGACGACCCGGCGCTTGCGCCGCTGGCCATTCCGGAGGGCGAATTCGAGCCGCCCCAATGGGCCGTGATGTGGTGCGCCGGGCTCGACCGCTGGCTGCGGCGCGGAGCGCGCGTACCGCTCGCCCGGCTGGTCTGGCGTGCCGGCTGGCTGCGCCAGACCGACGACCGGCTGGTCGTCCGCTTTCCTCCGCAAGCCGCCGATATCCGCCTGCGCCGCCACGCGCTCGACGTCGATCCGGGCTGGACGCAGTGGCTCGGCCTGTCGGTCCGCTATCTCTATTCCGAGAGGACGTGCTGGTGAACGCGCCCTTCGCCGGCGCCGCCGTCAGCCTGCGCGCCCTCGCGCTCGCCATGCTGCGCGAGGCCTGCCGCGAAGCGGGGCCCTTCCCGGTTGATGATCAAGGCCTGCTCGCCGGGCTGAAGGCGGCCCCGGCAGCGGGCGAAGAGAGGCTGGTCGAGCTCGCCGGCCGCTTCGCCCTGAGCGACGGCGAACTGATGGCCGCCGCGCTCTGCCTCGCGGTCGAAAGCGATCCAAGGGCGGCCCGGCTGGTCGCCGCGGCCCAGGCGCCGGTCGGCGGGTCGCGACCGCTCGCCGGCTTCGCCGCGACCCTGTTCGCGTCGCTCGGCCTCGATTGCGTCGGCCTGCTGAGCGGCGCCGCGCGCTCGATCGGGCTGCTGAAGCTCGGCGCGGAGGAAGGGCCCCTGACCGAACGCTCGCTCTCGATCCCGCTCCCCCTGGTGGCGGCTTTGGGCGGCCGCTGGTCCGCGCCGGACGGGATCAGGAAACTGGCCGGCGCCGCCACCGCACTGCCCCCGCGCCTGGTCGAGGAAGCCCGGGCCCGAGCGGCGGCGCTCGGCGCCTCGGGGCGGGCCGCAGTGCTTGCCATCCGCTCGCCCTGCGCTCGCGAGGGCGAGGCGCTGGCCGGTGAAGTCGCGGCGGCGCTCGGCCTGGCCTGCGTCGACATGGGCGAGGAGCAGCCTCGGGATCACAGCGGCTGGCTCGCGGCGAGCCGCGGCCTGCCGGTGCTCCGCAAGTCCCTTGGTCCCGGGGAGCGCGGCCGGATCGAATCGCCCGGCTTCTATTCGGGACCGATCCTGATCCTGACCGGCCCGGAGGGCCTGATCGAGGCGCCGATGCCGGTCAGCGACTGGCATGTCGCAATCCCCGGCGAGGCGGAGCGCGCCGCGCTGTGGCAAACGGCCGGGCTCGACCGGCCGACCGCCGAGCGCGCTGCCCGCGCCTATCGCCAGGGCGCCGGGCGGATCGCCGAAATCGCGGGGCGGATGCAAAGCGATGCTGACCAGCCCGACCCCTGGCAGCGCTTGACGGAGGCGGTCGAGCAGGGCGCGAGCCAGCTTGACATGCTCGCCCGCCGTTCCTCGGCGCGGGTCGAGCGCGAGGACCTGGTCATCCCGGGGCCGCTCGGCGACGGCCTCGATCTGCTGGTCGACCGGATCCGGCTCCGCAACCGGCTCGCCGACGATCTCGGCCCGTCGCTCAAGGCGCGCTACCGGCCGGGCGTGCGCGCCCTCTTCACCGGAGAATCCGGCACCGGCAAGACCCTGGCCGCGCACTGGCTGGCGCGGCGGACCGGGCTTCCGCTCTACCGCGTCGACCTCGCCGCGATGACCAGCAAGTGGATCGGCGAGACCGAGAAGAACCTCTCCGCCGTTCTCGACGCGGCCCAGCATGCCGACGTCGTCCTGTTCTTCGACGAGGCCGACAGCCTGTTCGGGGCGCGCACCGAAGTCGGCGATTCGAACGATCGCTTTGCCAACGCCCAGACCAATTACCTGCTGCAGCGCATCGAGGACTTCGACGGGGTCGCGATCCTCGCCACCAACGGCCGCGACCGGTTCGATCCCGCTTTCGTGCGCCGGCTCGATTCGATCCTCGAATTCCCGCTCCCCGACGCGGTCGCGCGCCGGGCGCTGTGGCACGCCCATCTCGGCTCGGGTCACGATCTCGACCATCGGGCGATCGACGGACTGTCGGTCGCGGTCGACCTCGCCGGCGGTCATATCCGCAACATCGTGCTCAGCGCTTCGGTTCGG
>DASVQS010000019.1:0-67775 GCA_036389015.1 Allosphingosinicella sp.
CCTTCGACATCGACGTCAACGGCGGCGGCAGCAATCCCACCTACGTCTGGCTGTCTCAGAACGCGACCCGCTTCGGCTTCCTCCGAACCGTCTCGCACGAGCCCTGGCATTGGGAATATCTCACGGACAAGGCGGCGGCGGCGCGGGCGCGAGGGGTGTTCTCGACCTTCGATTGAGCGCAATCCTCCCTGCCGCGACGCGGCGGGGAGGGGGACCATGCGAAGCATGGTGGAGGGGTAATTGCCGACGCCGTAGAAGGCTCGCGCAGGATCCGCAGCAGTCCCTGCCTTCTACCCCTCCACCACCCTTCGGGTGGTCCCCCTCCCCATGCTTCGCATGGGGAGGATCACCTCTTCCCGAGCACGCCCATCGCGCCGGTCACCATCGCTTCGATACCCGTCGCGATCACCGTCTCCGCCTCCGGCGCCCAGTAGGGGCTGTGGAGGGAGGGCAGCTTCGAGGTGTCGCCGCCGGCCGCGTCCCATTTGGACTGGGGGACTCCGCCGACCCAGAAGATCAGGCTCTCGATGCTCTCGTCGGCGAGATGGTAGCGGCCGAAATCCTCGCCGACCATCGGCGGCGGGACGACCCGCACGCGGTCCGCTCCGAAGCGGCTGCGGAAGAGGGCGGCGGTCGAAGCGCTCAGCTTTTCCGTATTGATCGCGGCGGGCGTGAACTCGCCCTCCCTGATCGTCACCACCGGCATCTTGTCCTCGGGCACGCCCGCGGCGATCGCCTCGCCGCGGGCGATGCGCTGGATCCCGTCGAGCAGGGCCCGGCGGGTCTTCTGGCTGTAGCTTCGAACGGTCAGGAGCAGGGTCGCCTGGTCCGAGATGATATTGTGCTTGGTGCCGCCCTGGAAGCTTCCGACGGTCACCACCGCCGCGTCCTGAGGGTCGAGCTCGCGGCTGACGAGGGTCTGGAGAGTGCCGACGATCCGGCTGGCGAGGACGATCGGGTCGCGCGTGTTCTGGGGCACCGCGCCGTGGCCGCCGACGCCCCTGACCTGGATGTCGACGCTGTCGACATTGGCGAAGGCCGGGCCGACGGTGATCCCGAGAACGCCCGCCGGAAGCGAGGCGCTGTCGTGGAAGGCGAGGGCGTGGGTGGGCTTTGGGAAGCGGGTGAACAGGCCGTCGTCGAGCATCGCCTTGGCGCCCTCGCCGGTTTCCTCGGCCGGCTGGAGGATCATCACCAGGGTCCCCGACCATTGCCCCTTCATCGCGGCCATCCGCCGGGCCGTTCCGAGCCAGCTCGTCATGTGGGTGTCGTGGCCGCAGGCGTGCATGACCCCGCTCTCGGTGCCGGTGACGCTGGTCGCCTTGACCTTGCTGGCGAAGGGCAGGCCGGTCTGCTCGATCACCGGCAGTGCGTCCATGTCCGAGCGCATCAGGAGGACCGGGCCCGGGCCGTTCTTCATCACCGCGACGACCCCGGTCTTGCCGACCCCGGTGGTCACCTCGAAGCCCAGCTTCCTCGCCTCGGCGGCGAGCTTCGCCGAGGTCTTGAGCTCCTGCATCGACAGCTCGGGATTGGCGTGGAGGTCGCGGTAGAGAGTCATCAGCGACGGCATGTCCTGCCTGACCTGGTCGGCGAGCGGGTCGGCGGCGGCGGGCGCGGCCAGGGCGAGGAGAGGCAGGAGTGGGAGGTAGCGCATGGTCCGGGTGTAACGGGATTCGCAGGACGGTCGAGACCCTAAAATCCTCCCCTGCATTTGCAGGGGAGGGGGACCACCCGAAGGGTGGTGGAGGGGTCTACGGAGTCAGCAAGGCCCCTCCACCATGCTTCGCATGGTCCCCCTCCCCGAGAAATCTCGGGGAGGAATTTTGATCATCCCTTCGGAACGAGCTCGATCACGTCGAGGGTGGATTCGAAGGCGGGGTAGGGGAAAGCGAGCCGCCAGCGGCGCTCGCCGATCCGCTCGAGGAGGCCGATCATGTCGCGCTGGCGGTCGTGGCCGTAGCGCAATATCCCCTGCTCGTCGCCGAGCTGGAGCGTTCCCAGGAAGACCAGCCGCCGGTCGCTGTCGGCGAACAGCCGCCCGACCGGGCGCTGCGAGCCGGTCAGCTTGACGAAGTCGAGCGGGCCGGCTCCGGCGGAGATCCGGCAGTCGAACCAGGGATAGGTGACAAAATCGAGCAGGCCCTCGCTTTTGCCGCCGACCTTAAGCACCCGGCACCGATAGTCGCCCGCCGGCGGGGCGACGCCGCGAAGCGCCGAGTCGGGATCGAGCAGGATGCCTTCGTCGGCAATCTCGTCGGAATGCCCGCCGGCCCGGGCCTTGGCGACCGCGCGCACCCAGGCCGTCCGCCACTTGCGGGCCCGCTCGAGATCGAAATCGGTGGCGATGGTCCGCCAGCCGGCGGTTGCCGGCACCGCCGCGGCCGGACCGGGCTCGCCGGTCGCGCAGGCGGGCAGGAGGAGTGCGGCCAGCAGCGGGAGGAGACGCTTCATCCGACCACCATAGGGGCCGTCCTTCCCTCCCTGCAAGGGAGGGGCCGGGGGTGGGTGGGAGCGCAGCGAGCCTTGGGGCCGAGCGTCCCGGCGGCCTTCGGCCGACCCACCCCCAGCCCCTCCCTTACAGGGAGGGCGGTCCGGCCGGGCGCTCCGGAGGCCGGCACAGATCGACCCAGCGCTCGCCGACCAGCTCGAACAGCCGCTCGGGGGTGACCTCGACCGAGCTGTTGAGCGACCCCGCCGCCGGATAGACCAGGTCGAAATCCCTCAGCGACACGTCGCAATAGACCGGCAGCGGCGTGGCCAGCGCGAACGGGCAGACTCCGCCGACCGGATGGCCGGTCAGGGCGAGGGTCTCCTCCGGTCCGAGCATTCGCGGCCGGGCCGCGAATTCGGCTTTGGTCTTCTGGTTGTCGAGCCGCGCGTCCCCGCGCGTGACGAGGAGGAAGACGGTATCGCGAACCCGGACCGCCAGCGTCTTGGCGATGCGGCCGGGCTCCACCCCGAGCGCCCGGGCCGCGGCCTCGACCGTCGCGGTGCTCTCCTCCACCTCGATCAGGCGAAGGCCGGGGGCGTGGGCGGCGAGCCAGGCGCGGACGGATTCGAGGCTCATTCGCCCACCAGATGGAGAGCGAGGCTGCGCCGGTGCGGCCGGCGGCGGTGCTCGAACAGGTAGATGCCCTGCCAGGTGCCGAGCGCGAGCCGGCCGTTCAGCAGCGGGATGGCGAGCTGGACCTGGGTCAGGATCGTCCTGAGATGGGCCGGCATGTCGTCGGGGCCCTCGTCGCGGTGGGCGTAGGCGGAGGAGTCTTCGGGCGCGAGCCGCGCCACCCAGGCTTCGATATCGGCGCGGACTTCCGGGGCCGCGTTCTCCTGGATGATCAGCGAGGCGGAGGTGTGGCGGCAGAAGAGGGTGAGGAGGCCTTGGTTGAGGCCCTGGGCGGAGGTCCAGGCGGCAATTTCGCGGGTGATCTCGAGCAGGCCCTGGCGGGAGGTGTGGAATTCGAGGATGCCGGTGGCCTGGCGCATGGCCTGCTTTATCCTCCCCATCGCAAGATGGGGAGGGGAACCATGCGAAGCATGGTGGAGGGGTAATCGCGCAGGCTTCCGCCGGCTACCCCTCCACCACCCTTCGGGTGGTCCCCCTCCCCATGCTTTGCATGGGGAGGATGAGGCGCTATCGCCGCGTCGAGGGAGACCACCGATCGCCGACGACAAACCAACCTCCAACCTGATGTGGGGCGGGCGCTTCGCCGGCGGGCCGGCGGCGCTGATGCGCGAGATCAACGCGTCGATCGGCTTCGACAAGAGGCTGTGGCGCGAGGATATCGCCGCCTCGCTCGCCCATGTCGCGATGCTCGAGACCCAGGGCATCGTCCCCGAGGCCGACGCTTCGGCGATCGCCGAGGGGCTGGAGCGGATCGCGGACGAATATGCCCGGATCGGAGTCCGCGAGGACCCGGCGCTCGAGGACATCCACATGCATGTCGAGGCCCGGCTCGCCGAGCTGATCGGCGAATCCGCGGGCCGGCTGCACACCGCCCGCTCGCGCAACGACCAGGTCGCGACCGACTTCCGCCTGTGGGTTCGAGCCGCGATCGAACAGGCCGATTCCGCCATCGCCGCCTTCCAGCGGGTCCTGGTCGCCCGGGCGGAGGAGCATTCGGAAACCGTGATGCCGGGCTTCACCCATCTCCAGTCGGCCCAGCCGGTCACCCTCGGCCACCATTTTCTGGCCTATTACGAGATGCTCGCTCGCGACCGGTCCCGGTTCGCCGCGGCGAGCGAGCGGCTCAACGAGAGCCCGCTCGGAGCGGCCGCTCTCGCCGGCACCGGCTTCCCGATCGACCGCGAGGCCACCGCCGCCGCTCTCGGTTTCGACCGGCCCTGCGCGAACTCGCTGGACGCCGTCTCGGACCGCGACTTCGCGCTCGACTATCTGATGGCGGCGACCCAGTGCGCGCTCCACCTCTCGCGCCTCGCCGAGGAGCTGATCGTCTGGGCGAGCCAGCCCTTCGGCTTTGTTATCCTGCCCGACGCGTTCAGCACCGGCTCCTCGATCATGCCGCAGAAGCGCAATCCCGACGCCGCCGAGCTGGTCCGCGGCCATTCGGGCCGGATCGCGGGGGCGATGGTCGCTCTAGTCATGACGATGAAGGGTCTTCCGCTCGCTTATTCGAAGGACATGCAGGACGACAAGCCGCCGGTGTTCGAGGCGAGCGATCTCCTGCTCCTGTCGCTTCAGGCGCTGGCGGGCATGGTCGAGGCGACGCGGTTCGATGAGGGCAGGATGCGGGCCGCGGCCGAAGCCGGCCACTCGACCGCGACCGACCTCGCCGACTGGCTGGTCCGGGAGGCCGGCGTCCCGTTCCGCGAGGCGCATCATATCGTCGGCCGGGCGGTGCAGTCGGCGGAGGAACGGGGCGTCGGGCTCGCGCAGCTGGAGCCGGAGGCCCTGAAGTCCATCGACCCGAGGATCGACGAGCGGGTCTACGACGTGCTCACGGTCGATGCCTCGGTTCGAAGCCGGACCAGCTACGGGGGGACCGCTCCGGAGCGGGTGCGGGAGCAGATCGAGCGGGCCAGGCGGGCGCTCGAGCAGTAAACCTCTCCCCTACAGGGAGAGGGGTTTAGAGCGGCACCAGCCTCGACAGGGTCTGGCCGCTCGGCATCAGCAGATATTGGGTCGCCTTGGTGCGGATGAAGTCGGGCAGGCCGGTGACCGTGCCGCCGCCCGCCGGCCCCTTCGGAATCCGGAACTCGCGGGTCGCCCCGGGCACCGAGCGGTTGCCGATCAGCGCGTCCTGGTCGCGGCCGTGGGCGGGGAAGGAGTCGCTGAAATTGTTGCGCTGGCCCCAGGCGGCGAGGCGCATGAACTGCTCGCGGATCGAGGCGCAGACGAACAGGCCGAGGATTCCGCGGTCCTGGCCGTCGTCCTGGTCTCCCTTCAGCTCCGGCCCGTAGGGCATTCCGCGCCGGACGATCTGGGGCACCCCGGTGGTGGCCGACATTCCCGAAAGTTGCTGGTCGCGCGGGTTCATCACCCGGACGTGGGACGAGACCGGGCACGCGAGGCCCTGAAGGTCCTCGGCGAAGGCGAAGCCCTCATCGCACCTCTCCGGCGCCGGCGAGTCCGGCGACAGGCACAGGGGCGTTCCGTCGCGCCACCGGCCCATGATCTTGGCGGCGAGCAGCTCCCGAGCCTGCGCCGGCGGCAGCGCCGGGAAGAGCGGCGGGCCCTTGGCCGTGAGGAAACGCTCGAAGGTCGCGACGTCCTGGTAGATCCAGCGGAAGACGAGGTAGGAGGAGTCGCGAAGCACCTCCGCGGCCGGCTCCCGGGCCGGGGCGCAGGGGAAGCGGTCGTCATAATGGCCGATGACGACCGAGCGGAAATCGACCGGCCGCTCCGGGCTCGGGGCCCCGTCCCAGGCGACCTTGGAGTTGGACAGGCCGTCGACATAGCCGAAATGAAGCCTCGCCCCCTTGCCGCACGGGCCGAAGCCGAGGAAGGCGCCGTCGAGCCGGCCGCCCGAGGCGCGCGGGATCTTCTCGACGAGGCCGGCCGACGCCGCTTCCTCCAGGATCTCCGCGGTCCCCGCCGCGAGCTGGGCCTCGCCGACGGCGTGGAGGTGGACGAAGCAGCTCACCTCCTCGCCCCGGAACCGCCCTTCCCACCATTTCGACGGGGCGCTTGCGCCGACGTCGCCGATCCGCTCGGCATCGGGCGGCGAGCGGTAGGCGCTCTCGAGCCTGGCGTAGATGTCGGCCGGAAGCAGCTGGGCCATCGCCGGAGCGGCAAAGCTGAGGTTGGCGACCCATCCGTGAGCGGCCGTCGGCTTGTTGGTCCCGAACAGGATGAGCGGCCTTATCTCCTGGACGAAGCGCCGGAGCGATGCGGCATCGGGCGCCGAGAAAATGAGGTGGCGGACCAGCCGGTAGCCGGCGATGTTGCCGAGCACCATGCCCTGGAGATCGCTCGTGTCGGCCGTCATCGCCGTCTCCCCGGACCGTCATTCCGGATCAAGTCCGGGGTGACGTGTTAGTCCTTCCGCTGCGCGGAGCCCCCGGCCGCGGCCGTGAAGACCGCCGCCGCCGCGGTCAGCGCCGCCGCCGCCGCCTGAAGCACCGCCGACTTCACCGTCCCCGTCGGCGGCTCCCCGCCCGACGGCTGGCCGTCCCCGGCCGGCGCGGGATTCTCGCTTTCGCCGCTGCCGCCGCCGGCCAGCGATTCCTCGATCTCGCGCACCGTTTTCGGGAAGTAGCTGAACAGCCAGCCCTGCTCCTCGCGGCCGTCGTCCGAGCGGCCGAGCGCCTTGACGTTGAGGCCCTTGGAGGCCTCGAAGAAGGTGTCCTGGTCGTTGAGTTCGTCCCAGGCCGGAGCGCCCTCCGCCAGCTCGAAGATCGGCCTGAACACGTGCGGAAGCTCGCGCCGGAAGAATTCGGTATATTCCTGCGGGTCGCCGTCGAACTCGGTGATCACCTGGAGGAACTTGTCGTGGATGACGAGCACCCGGGCGAAATGGACGATCCTCGACTTGCGAAGCGCGCGGTCGATCTCGGGCTGAATCCGGTCGGCGAAGACTGCCTTGAGCTGCTGAAGCTTGGCCAGCGATTCGGGATCCTGCTTCAGCGGCACGGTCATGTTCAAGGCGGTGATCATAGGTCGCTCCTTCTCTCGCCGAGCGGAAGGCCTGGGCGCCCGAGACGCCCGACCGCGCTGGCCTGGATTTCGCCGATTCCTTTCGGCGCGGCACGTAGCCACGCCCCCACGGCTCAGAAATCCCATTGGCCCAAAGCGAAGTCAATATCCGCATATAAGCTCCCCTCCCTGGAAGGGAGGGGTTGGGGGTGGGTAGGCGAGCGAAGCGAGACTGCTTGCTGACTCCGAGTTTCGGCCGCCTTCGGCGGACCCACCCCCGCCCCTCCCTTGCAGGGAGGGGAGGCTTAGCGCCCCGCCTTGCGCGCCCTCTTGGCCGCGATCCTCAGCCTGAGCGCGTTGAGGCGGATGAAGCCGGCGGCGTCGCGCTGGCTGTAGCTCGACGAGCCTTCCTCGAACGTGACGAGGTCCTGGTCGTAGAGCGCGAGCTCGCTCTCCCGCCCGATCACCGTCGCATTGCCCTTGTAGAGCTTGACCCGGACCTTGCCGCTGACATGCTCCTGGCTCCTGTCGATCAGCGCCTGGAGCATCTCGCGCTCCGGCGAGAACCAGAAGCCGTTGTAGATGAGCTTGGCGTAGCGCGGCATGATCTCGTCCTTGAGATGCGCGGCGCCGCCGTCGAGCGTGATCGATTCGATGCCGCGGTGGGCGGCGAGAAGGATGGTTCCGCCGGGAGTCTCATAGACCCCGCGCGACTTCATTCCGACGAATCGGTTCTCGACCAGGTCGAGCCGGCCGATGCCGTTGTCGTGGCCGAGCTGGTTCAATCGGGTCAGAAGGGCCGCCGGCGACAGCGCCTCGCCGTCGATCGAGACCGGATCCCCGGCCTCGAAGCCGATCTCCACCACGGTCGCCTCGTCGGGCGCGTCCTCGGGGGAGATCGTGCGCTGGTGGACATATTCGGGCGCCTCGATCGCCGGGTCCTCGAGCACCTTCCCCTCGGACGAGGAGTGGAGGAGGTTGGCGTCGATCGAGAAAGGGGATTCGCCGCGTTTGTCCTTCGAGATCGGGATCTGGTGCTTTTCGGCGAAGTCGATCAATTGCTCTCGGCTGGCGAACTCCCATTCGCGCCACGGCGCGATCACTCGGATGTCGGGCTCGAGCGCATAGTAACCGAGCTCGAAGCGGACCTGGTCGTTGCCCTTGCCGGTCGCCCCGTGGCAGACCGCGTCGGCGCCGACCGCCCTCGCGATTTCGATCTGGCGCTTGGCGATGAGCGGCCGGGCGATCGAGGTCCCGAGCAGATACTGGCCCTCGTAGAGCGTGTTCGCCCGGAACATCGGGAAGACATAGTCGCGGACGAACTCCTCGCGCAGGTCCTCGATGAAGATGTTCTCCGGCCTGATTCCGAGCAGCTCCGCCTTGCGCCGCGCCGGCTCGACCTCCTCGCCCTGGCCGAGATCGGCGGTGAAGGTGACGACCTCGGCGCGATACTCCGTCTGGAGCCACTTGAGGATGATCGAGGTGTCGAGCCCGCCCGAATAAGCGAGCACGACCTTCTTGGGGGCTGGGGAGTTCATAAGGGAATTCCTGCGATCACAATCCCCCTCCCTGGAAGGGAGGGGCTAGGGGTGGGTAGTCGAGCGAAGCGAGACTTTTTGGGGCCTCCGAGTTTCGGCCGCCTTCGGCGGACCCACCATCGAACCGGTGCGAACGTCCCCCGGACGTTCGCAGCCCGGTCCGGGGGACCGGGCTGCCGGTCCGATCCCCTCCCTTCCAGGGAGGGGAGGATCACGGTTCCCCCTCCTGCGACAATTTGCGAAATCGGTTCGCCATGATCCCCGGTTCGATTCCGTTCCTCAGCGCCACGAACAACGTATCGTCCCCGCTGATCGTCCCCGCCACCTCGTCGAGCTTGGCCTGGTCGAGGGCGAGGCCGACCAGGTGGGCCGAGCCGGGCGGAGTCTTGAGGATGAGGAGATTGCCCGCGGCTTCGACCGAGATCACCCATTCCTGCAGGATCCGCTGAAGCCGGGCCGCCGCCCAGTCGTTGGCGCCGAGCTGGTCGGGAAGCGCATAGCTGAGCGACCCGCCGCGCTTGACCTTCACCGCGCCCATCTGGTCGAGGTCGCGCGACACGGTCGCCTGGGTGACCGAGAATCCGATCGCGCCGAGCCGCGCCGTCACCTCCTCCTGGCTCGCCAGCGGCTCGGCGCGGATGAGGTCGGCGATCGCCTTCTGGCGGCGGGTGCGGGCCTCGCTCATGATTCCCCTCCCTGGAAGGGAGGGGTCAGGGGTGGGTGCGAGCGGAGCGAGCCTTCGGACTCGGAGTTTCGGCCGCCTCCGGCGGACCCACCCCCGGCCCCTCCCTTCCAGGGAGGGGAGGTCACGACCTCACCCCCATCAGCCACGCCAGCGCTCCGCGCGCGGTGTGCATCCGGTTCTCGGCTTGCAGCCAGACCGCGCTTTGCGGGCCGTCGATCACCCCGGCGCTGACCTCCTCGCCGCGGCGGGCGGGGAGGCAGTGGAGGAATCGGGCTTCGGGACAGCGCGCCATCAGCGCCTCGTCGACCCGATAGGGCTCGAACGCTTGCATCCGCGCCTGGGCCTCGTCGTCCTGGCCCATCGACACCCAGACGTCGGTATAGACGACGTCCGCCCCGTCGACCGCCTCGGCCGGGTCGGCGAGCCGGGTCACGCCTTCGGGCGCGTCGTCCAGGCCATACCCCTCGGGGCTGGCAATGCGCAGCTCCGCCCCGGCCAGCGAGCAGGCTTCGGCAAGCGAGCGGCAGACGTTGTTGTCGCCGTCGCCCACATAGGCGATCCGGGCGCCCTCGAGCCGGCCGAGCAGCTGCCTAACCGTCAACAGGTCGGCCAGCGCCTGAAGCGGGTGGGCGCGGTCGGACAGCAGGTTGAGCAGGGGCTTGCCGGTCGCCGCGGCCATCGCCTCGAGGTCCTTATGGTCCATCACCCGGGCCGCGATCACGGCATGGTAGCAGGCCAGCGTCCGGGCGACGTCCTCGGCGCTCTCGCGGGTGCCGAGGCCCACCTCCTCCTTCTGGATGTAGACCGGATGGCCGCCGAGCTGGACGGTGGCGATCTCCATCGAGTTGCGGGTCCGGGCCGACGGCTTCTGGAAGACCAGCGCCACGCCCTTGCCGGCCAGCGGCAGTCCGAGGTCGGGAAGCTCGGACAGAGCGAGTATCTCGTCCAGCCCCTCGCGGCCGAGATCGGCGATCGTGAGCAGCCGGCTCATTCCCCACCTCCCGAAAACAGGGACAGTATATATTTTTCGGAGGCTTGCCGCGGCGCTCGCCGCTGCCGGAAAATATATACTGTCCCTGTTTTTTCGATGAGGGTCACCAGCTCTTCTCCCGCTTGACCATGGTTCCGATCCCCTCGTCGGTGAGAAGCTCGATCAGGAGCGCGTGGGGAACCCGGCCGTCGATGATGTGCGCCGTGCCCACTCCGGCGTCCACGGCGTCGGCGCACGCGCGCAGCTTCGGGATCATACCGGCGGACACGCTGTCGTGCTCGATCCGGTCGCGAAGCTCGGCGGAAGTCAGGCGCGGCACCAGGCTGGATTCGTCGCTGACGTCCTCGAGCAGTCCGGGCGCTGCGGTCAGGTAGACGATCTTCTCCGCGGCCATCGCCACGGCGATTGCCCGGGCCGCCTCGTCGGCATTGACGTTATAGGGCTGGCCCGCCTCGTCGGCGCCGATCGTCGAGACGACCGGGCTCAGCCCCTCGTCGAGCAGCCGCTCGAGCACCGAGGCCCGCACGTAGCTGACGTCGCCGACGAAGCCCATCGCGCTGTCGCGCGGAGTCACCGTCAGCAGCCCGGCGTCCTCGCCCGAGACTCCGACCGCCACCGGATCGTCGAGCGCCTCGCGGTTGATCGTTCCGACCAGATCGCGGTTGATCTTGCCGACGAGGACCATCCGGACGATCTCGAGGGTCTCGGCGTCGGTCACCCTGAGCCCGTCCCTGAACTCCGGCTCCTTGCCGACCCGCCGCATCATCGCATCGACCTGTGGCCCGCCGCCATGGACGAGGACGCAGCGGACGCCGACGCTGCGCAGGAGGAGGACGTCCTGGGCCAAGGCCCGGTCGAGCGCCTTGTCGATCGCCGCCCCGCCCAGCTTCACCACCACCGAGCGGCCGTGGAAGCGCTGGATGTAGGGCAAAGCCTGGACGAGGATCGCCGCGGTCTCGGTGGGGCTCCTCACGCTCTCATCCTCCCCAAGCTTGCTTGGGGAGGGGGACCACCCGATGGGTGGTGGAGGGGTAGCCGGAGCAGGCCGAGCCAGATACCCCTCCACCATGCTTCGAATGGTTCCCCTCCCCATCTTCGATGGGGAGGATCAAGTCGGCCGACTCCGCTTCGTTCCTCATGACGTCCTCGAATTCTCTTTGATGTAGCCGGGGCCGAGGTCGATGCCGATGACCTGGGCCCGGCCGGTGCCGAGGCCGAGCGCGACCTCGATCTCGATCCGCTCGCCCTTCATGTGGCGGGCGACCGCCTCGCCATCGTGCTCGGCGTTGGTGCCGGCCCGCGAAACGACCGTGCCGCCGTAGGCGACGACGGCCTTCTCCGCCTCGAAGGCGATCCCGGCCGAGCCCGCCGCGGCGAGCAGGCGGCCCCAATAGGGATCGCCGCCATACCAGCTGCACTTGACGAGATTGTTCTCGGCGATCCGCTTGGCGGCGATTCGCGCCTCGGCGTCGGAGGCGGCGCCGGTGACCGTCAGCGCGACCATCTTGGTCATCCCCTCGGCGTCGCGCGCCATCTGCAGCGTGAGGTCCTCGCAGGCCCGGTGCACGGAGTCGGCGAACTCGGCCATGTCCGGCCGGCCGCGGCGGGCCGAGGCGAGAAGCATCGCGGTGTCGTTGGTCGAGGTCGCTCCGTCGACGTTGAGGGTGTTGAACGTCCGGTCCGAGGCATCGCTGAGGATCCGGGTCATCTCCTCGGCGGTCACGTCGGCGTCGGTGGTGAGGAAGGCGAGCATCGTCGCCATGTTGGGCGCGATCATCCCGCAGCCCTTGGCCATTCCGCCGAGCGTGAAGGTCGAGCCCTCGACCAGGACCTCCTTGGCCTGGTGGTCGGTGGTCAGGATCCCCCGCGCCGCGTCGTGGGCGCCGCCGACGGACAGCTTTCTGGCGATCTTCGGCGTGGCGCTCAGGATGACGTCCATCGGCAGCGGCGTGCCGATGATCCCGGTCGAGCAGACCAGCACCTCCGCCTCCGCCACGCCCAGCGCGCGAGCCGCGGCCGCGGCCATCGCCTCCGCGTCGGCGAGGCCCGCGGCGCCGGTGCCGGCATTGGCGTTGCCGCTGTTGACGAGGATCGCCGCCGCCCGGCCGCCATTCTCGGCGAGACGGCGGCGGCAAAGGACGACGGGGGCCGCGACGAACTTGTTCTGGGTGAACACCGCCGCGGCCGCCACCGGCTTGCGGTCGTCGGTCGCGACCAGCGCCATGTCGAACCGGCGCCGCTTGATCCCGGCATGGCAGCCGGCGGCGACGAAGCCTTCGGCCGCGGTAACGCTCATAAAATCCTCCCCTCGATTTCGAGGGGAGGGGGACCATGCGAAGCATGGTGGAGGGGCCTGCTGCCGAAGGGCCCCTCCACCGCCCTTCGGGCGGTCCCCCTCCCCTGCAAATGCAGGGGAGGATTTTCTACACGAGCGCTCATGGATAAACTCCCGCCGCCGGCAATCCCGCGGTCTCTTCCAGCCCCAGCATCAGATTGGCGCACTGGATCATCTGGCCGGCGGCGCCCTTGACGAGATTGTCGAGCGCGGCGACCGCCAGCACCCGGCCGGTGCGCTCGTCGTAGCGGGCGGTGAGGTGGACGGCGTTGGAGCCCAGCGTCCATTTCGTAGCCGGCGGGCGATCCGAGACATGGATGAAGGGCTCGCCCGCATAGGCGCTGCGCAACGCCTCGAGCGGGTCGCAGCGTCCCTTCGCGACTGCGTGGCAGGTGGCGAGGATGCCCCGGTTCGTCGGCGCCAGATGGGGGGTGAACAGCACCTTCCCGTCCAGGGCCATCTCCATCTCGGCCGTGTGGCGGTGGGTGAGCAGGCCGTAGGCGGAGAAGCTTTCGGCGACGCTGTTGAAATGGCTGCTGTCCTTGAGCGCCTTGCCGGCCCCGCTCACTCCGGAGGCGGCGTCGACGACGACCGACGCGGGATCGACCAGGCTCATCAGCGGTTTCAGGGCGAGGATCGCCGCCGTCGCATAGCATCCGGCCGCCGCCACCGTCGCCGAGCCGGCGATCGAATCGCGCCGAAGCTCCGGAATGCCGTAGACGAAGCGGCCCAGAAGGTCCGGCGCCCGGTGCGGCTCGCGATACCATTGTTCGTAATCCGACGCGGAATCGAGCCGGAAATCGGCGCCGAGATCGACGAAGGGGATGCCCCGCTCGATCACGTCGCGCGCGATCGTCTGGGACTGGCCGTGGGGCAAAGCCGCAAAGACCAGGTCGACGCCTTCGTCGAGCGCCTCGGCTGCATAACTATTCACCATCAAATCGCGATAGGCCAGCGCCAGATGGGGATGGACGCAGTCCAGGCTCTGCCCTGCCTGGCTGCTTCCGAACAACTTCGCGGGGCGCAGTCGGGGGTGCTGGGCGCAAAGCCTCAGCAGCTCGGCCCCGACAAAGCCCGAGGCTCCCAGGATGGCGGTTCGAATCATCGGAACGCGGCCATGCGCGCTAATGCATAATTATGCAATAACCTGCGTTTTATGCATCGGCGTCGGAAGCCGTTTCCGAGTGGGCGGGCTTGAACAGGTCGATCCGCGGGCGGCTCGAATGCCGCTTCCGGCGCCGACGCCTGCGCGCCGACGGGCGGAACAGGACGATGAGGGCTGCGGCGGCGGTGATGACGAGGCAGGCGGCGAGAATCGCCAGTGTATCGGTCAGGACGTCCTGCATCGCTTCGCCTCCCTTCCGGGCAGCTTAGATCAACTGTTCAGCGCCTGCCAACCCGAAGCTTCCACAGGGTGATGACGCCGTCGTCGGCCGAGGCGACGAGCCAGCGGCCGTCGGGGCTGAAGCCGATGTGCATGACGTCCTCGGGCATCTTCAGGGCCTCGACGAGGGCGCCGTCGGCCACTCGCCAGAAGCGGACCGACTCGCCGGCGCCGCCGCCGCCCGTCACCCCGTGCCACAGGGTGCCGAGGCCGCTCCGGGCCCGGCCGGCATTGGCGAGCCAGCGGCTGTCGGGGCTGAAGTCGAGCTTGTAGGCATGGTTGCCGACGAGGAGCCGGCGCAGCGCCTTGCCGTCGGCGGAGCGGCGGACGAGGATGGTCGAATCGTCGCCGCCGGTGGCGAGCAAGCGGCCGTCCGGGCTCCAGTCGAGCCCGACCACGGCTTCGTCATGGTCGGTGAGGGTGGCCAGTGCGGCACCGGTCGCGGAGTCCCACAGCCTCACCGTCGAATCGAAGCTGCCGCTGGCGAGGCGCCGTCCGTCGGGGCTGTAGCGGACCTCCCAGATATTGCGGGAATGGCCGGCCAGGCGTGCCGCCAGGCGGCCGTCGTCGGGGTTCCAGATCCGGATGATGCCGTCCTCGCCGGCCGCGGCCAGCCTTTTGCCGTCGGGCGAGACGTCGAGCGTCCACAGGGTTCCGCGGGCGCCCTCGAGGCTTCGAAGCGCCCGGCCGGTGGCGACGTCCCACAGGCGGACGGTGCCGTCATAGCCGGAGGTCGCCAGCCAGGCGCCGCCGGGCGCGAAGGCGAGGGCGGTGGCGCCGCCCGGATGATCGAGCCGGCGGACGATCCCTAGGCCGGGCATTCGCCGGAGGACGACCAGGCCCGAAGCGCTGCTGGTGGCGAGCAGGCGGCCGTCCGGGCTGAAGGCGGCGCCGCGCCCGGGGGCGTCGGAGTCGCGGAAGCGGGCGGCGAGCCGGGCCTTCAGCAGAGGCCCGGTGGCGACCGGCTGCGGGGCGCTTCCGCAGGCGGCGAGGAGGAGTGCGGCGAGGAAGGCGAGGCGCTTCACGCGCCCCCCATAGCAGAGGCTCAGCCCCGGGCCGAGCCTATCGACGGATCGAGGATGAACGCTCCGGCCTCGACCGGCGCGCCGCTCCCTTGCGGCGCGCCGGTGACCGCCCCCGCGGCAAGCAGAAAGAAGGCAACAAGCACAAACAGCACCGCCCCCACCATTCCGCGCGATGGGGGGAGGGCGATTTTCGCCGACTTGCCGCCGCGATCGTCCGCGGCCGGTCGCCGGGTTCCGAAAGCCGTGACTGTCGACATTCTCCTGCTCCTGCTCGAATTCGGTTCTGAGTAGAGCGGCGCGGGCGCTGGCCGCCACCAGCAGTACAGCCAAGTTTCGGCACAAACCACGGGGTTGCGCCGGGTGGTCCTGGATGCGCTGTGCGGATATGTGCGGAGATGTGCGGAACCCCGATGCCATGCCGCCTGCCCCCCAGGGTCCGATCCGAGTCGGAGTCGGCGGCTGGGATTATGATCCCTGGCGGGAGACCTATTATCCGCCGGGGCTGAGCAAGGCGAGGCAGCTCGAGCATATGGCGGGGCGGCTGACGGCGGTCGAGGTCAACGCCACTTATTACAAGCTTCAGAAGCCCGAATCGTTCGAACGCTGGGCAAAGTCGGTGCCTGCGGATTTCCGCTTCGCCATCAAGGGCTCGCGCTTCTGCTCCAACCGCAAGGTGCTCGCCGAGGCGGGCGAGGCGGTGGAGCGATTCTGCGGACAGGGACTGGCCGAGCTCGGCGACAGGCTCGGGCCGATCGTGTGGCAGTTCATGGCCACCAAGACGTTCGAGCCCGACGACTTCCGGGCCTTCCTTGCGCTTCTGCCGCGCAAGGTGGCGGGCGTGCCGGTGCGCCACGTCGTCGAGCCGAGGCACGAGAGCTTCCGGGACCCGGCCTTCGTCGCCATGGCGCGGGCGGCGAAGGTGGCGATCGTCTTCGCCGCTTCCGAAGAATTTCCGTGCATCGCCGACCTGTCGGGCGACCTCGCCTATGCGCGGCTGCAGCGCGGCCGGGCGGAGGAGGCGTCGGGCTATCCGGCGGACGAGCTCGATCGATGGGCGCAGGTGGCGAAGGCCTGGGCTCGGGGCGAGAGCCCGCAGGGCTTTCCCTACTTGGCCAGGCCTTCAAAGCCGAAGGCGCGGGAGACCTATATCTTCTTCATCTCGGGGGCGAAGGAGCGCAATCCGGCGGCGGCGGAGGAGTTGATCGCGCGGCTTTAGCTGCCTCCCCATCGCAAATGGGGAGGGGGACCCCCGAAGGTGGTGGAGGGGTGACCTGACGAGTCCTCAACAGACCACCCCTTCACCAGGCTTCGCCTGGTCCCCCTCCCCATGCTGCGCATGGGGAGGCATAAGGACCCCATGAACCCGCTCTTCGCGAACCTGCCGACGACCATCTTCACGCGGATGTCGGCTCTGGCCGTCGAGCATGAAGCCGTGAATCTGGGCCAGGGATTTCCCGATTTCGGCTGGCCGGACGACGTCGTGGCCAGGGCCGCCGAGGCATTGATCGCGGGTTCGAACCAATATGCGCCGATGCCGGGGCTGCCCGAGCTGCGCCGCGCCGTCGCCGATCATTACCGGGTCCATCAGGGACTGGAGACGGAGCCGGACTCGGTCGTCGTCACCTCGGGGGCGACCGAGGCTCTGGCGGCCTCGCTGATGGCCCTGATCGAACCCGGCGACGAGGTCCTCCTCTTCCAGCCGCTTTACGACGCCTATCTGCCGCTGGTCCTTCGCGCCGGCGGGGTGCCGCGTTTCGTCCGGCTGGCTCCCCCGGACTGGCGGATCGGCGAGGCGGCGCTGGCCGACGCGTTCACGCCGAGGACGAAGCTGGTCGTCTTCAACAATCCGCACAATCCGTCGTCGCGGGTATTCGGCGCGGACGAGCTCGCTCTGCTCGCCGAGGCCTGCGTCCGCAATGGCGCGATCGCGCTCAGCGACGAGGTCTGGGAGCATGTCGTCTTCGATGGCGGCGGCCATATCCCGCTGGCGAGCCTGCCCGGAATGGCGGAGCGGACCGTCAAGGTCGGCTCGGCCGGCAAGATCTTCTCGCTGACCGGCTGGAAGGTCGGCTGGGTGGTGGCTCCGCCGGATCTGGCGGGGCCGATCTCCCGGGCCCACCAGTTCCTCACCTTCGCGACCGCGCCCAATCTGCAGGCTGCCGTTGCCTATGGTCTGGGCAAGGAGACGGGCTGGTTCGACGGGATGCGGCGGGAGCTCGCCGAGGCTCGGGACGGGCTTGTAAAAGGGTTGCGGGAGGCGGGGTTCGCGACATTGCCCGCGGAGGGGACCTATTTCGTCGGAGTCGACTTGCCCGCTTCAGGGATCGATGCCGACGATGCCACCTTCTGCGAGCGGGCGGTGCGCGAAGCGGGCGTGGCGGCAATCCCGCTCTCGGCATTCTATGCAGAGGATCCGGTGACCAGCGTGGTGCGCCTGTGCTTCGCCAAAAGGCCGGAGACCCTGGCGGCGGGCGTGGAAAGGATGGGCAAGGCAAGGGCGCTGTTCGCGTGATTTGCCTCCCTGCCGCAGAGCGGCGGGGAGGGGGACCATGCGAAGCATGGCGGAGGGGTGGATGGCGCGGAGCCGCGGTTTCGCGCCCTAACCTCCTAGTCCGAGCCAATTACCCCTCCACCACCCTTCGGGTGGTCCCCCTCCCCATCTGGCGATGGGGAGGCAAGCTGGCGCGTCCGCCGGCGGGCGGCTAGACGGCTCGGCATGACCTTCGATTCAGCAGCAGAAACCCAGTCTCTCTTCGAGCGCCTGAATATTCCCCTCCCGCAAGGCGACCTCGCCTCGAACTCCCCGATCGACGGCCGCATCATCGGCTCCGTCTCCACTGCCTCGCCGGCGGAGGTCGGCGCCGCTATCTCCCGCGCCCACGACGCCTTCCTCGCCTGGCGCAATGTCCCACCGCCCCGTCGCGGCGAGCTCGTCCGGCTGTTCGGCGAGGTGCTTCGCGAGGAGAAGGAAGCGCTTGGCCGGCTGGTCAGCCTCGAGGCCGGCAAGATCCTCCAGGAAGGCCTCGGCGAGGTCCAGGAGATGATCGACATTTGCGACTTCGCGGTCGGGCTGTCGCGCCAGCTTTACGGGCTCACCATCGCGACCGAGCGGCCGGGGCACCGGATGATGGAGACCTGGCATCCGCTCGGCGTGGTCGGGGTGATCTCGGCCTTCAACTTCCCCGTGGCGGTGTGGGCGTGGAATGCCTGCCTCGCCTTCGTCTGCGGCGATCCCGTGGTGTGGAAGCCGTCGGAGAAGACCCCGCTCGCCGCCGTCGCGGTGCAGGCCCTGTTCGAGCGGGCGGCGGAGCGCTTCGGCGACGTCCCGGCGGGGCTCAGCCAGGTGGTCCAGGGCGGGCGCGAGACGGGCGAGGCGCTGGTCGACGATGCGCGGGTGGCTCTGCTTTCCGCGACCGGATCGACCCGGATGGGTCGGGTGGTGGCCCCTCGGGTCGCCGAGCGATTCGGACGAACCCTGCTCGAGCTGGGCGGCAACAACGGCATGGTGGTGGCGCCCTCGGCGGACCTGGCGCTGGCGGAGCGCGCGATCGCCTTCGCGGCGGTCGGCACGGCCGGGCAGCGCTGCACGACGCTCCGGCGCCTGTTCGTCCAGGACACGGTCTACGATTCGCTGGTGCCTCGCCTCAAGCAGATCTGGGCGTCGGTGCCGGTCGGCAATCCGCTGGAGGAAGGCATATTGGTCGGGCCGCTGATCGACGAGGTGGCCGCCGGGGCGATGCACTCGGCGCTGGAGCGGGCCCGGGCCGAGGGCGGCGAGGTGTTCGGGGGCGAGCGGCTCGATGGCCTTTATGTCCGCCCAGCTCTGGTCGAGATGCCGGGGCAGACGACGATCACCCTGACCGAGACCTTCGCGCCGATCCTCTACGTCATGCGCTACGAAGCGCTCGACGAGGCGATCGCCGCGCATAACGAAGCGCCTCAGGGCTTGGCCTCATCGATCTTCACCAACGATATCCGCGAGGCGGAGACCTTCCTGTCCGCGGCCGGCTCGGACTGCGGGATCGTCAACGTCAACATCGGCCCGTCGGGCGCCGAGATCGGCGGAGCTTTCGGCGGCGAGAAGGAGACGGGCGGCGGCCGCGAGAGCGGGTCGGACGCGTGGCGCAACTACATGCGAAGGGCGACCAACACGATCAACTACAGCCGCGAGCTGCCGCTCGCGCAGGGCATCAACTTCAACATGCCATGAGCGCCAGGGTCGCGATCCTCACTCCGGACAGGAACAGCGACGGCTTCCGCACCCGCTGGCCGGACGTGCTCGAGCGCAATGCGGCACCGCTTCGGAAGGCGGGGCTCGAGGTGGAGCCGCGGGACTGGGCCGATGCCTCGGACCTCGCCGGGTTCGATCTCGTCCTTCCGCTCCTCGTCTGGGGCTATCCCTTCGCTCCGCGGCAATGGGCCGAGGCCGTCCGGCGCTGGGAAAGCGAAGGCGTGCGCCTTCAGAACCCGGCATCGGTGCTGCGCTGGAACGCGGACAAGATCTACCTCGAGCGCCTGGCCGAGCGCGGCGCTCCGGTCATTCCCACCCGCCATTATGACGGCCGGCTGAGCGAGGTCCGGCTGGAGGAGGCGGCGCGGGCCTTCGGCACCGACCGGCTGGTTGCGAAGCCGCGGGTCTCGTCGACCGCCTGGCAGACGATCCGCTGGTCGCCCGGCGATCCGCTCGACGGCGGCCCGGAGGGCGCGTCCATCGTTCAGCCCTATCTGCCGGAGATCGAGCGTTCGGGCGAGGTTTCCTTGATCTTCTTCGGCGGCGCCTTCAGCCACGCCATCTCGAAGCGCCCGCAACCGGGCGACTTCCGGGTGCAGCCGGAGTATGACGGGATCATCGCCGCTCACCGGCCCGACGCCGCCGAGCATGAGGCGGCGGCGCTGATCCTCGGAGCGGTCGAGGAGCCCCTCCTCTACGCCCGGATCGACCTGGTCCGCGGCCTCGACGGGGCGCCGCAGCTGATCGAGCTCGAACTGATCGAGCCGGATTTGTATCTGGAGCACGAGGCGGGGGCGGGCGAGCGGTTCGCGAAGGCGGCGGTGGACCTGCTTTAAATCCTCCGCCGGTTTGCCGGGGGAGGGGACCGCGCGAAGCGCGGTGGAGGGGTTCTTCGGAGTCCGAAAGGACGCCTCCACCAGGCTTCGCCTGGTCCCCCTACCCGAGAAATCTCGGGGATGAATGAACTGAAGGAACCTCTCCCCTCCTTCACCCGCTGAACCGGGTCCATGGCCCATGTCGTCCTCCTCGGCGATTCGATCTTCGACAACGGCGCCTATGTCAGGGGCGGGCCCGACGTCGTGGCCCAGCTGCGCTCGAAGCTTCCGACGGACTGGGATTCGACCCTGCTCGCGCGCGACGGGGCGGTGACCGGTGAGGTTAGGAGTCAGCTTGCGCTCCTCCCCGCGACTGCACCCACGTCGTGGTCAGCGCCGGGGGCAACGACGCGCTCGGCGCTTCGTCCATGCTCGGCCATTCGGTCGCCACCGTCGGTGAGGCCCTGTCGCTGCTCGAGACCGCGCAGAGCCGCTTCGCCGCCGGATATATGGAAATGGCCAAAGCGGTCGCAGCCACGGGCCTCGCCGCCGCCTTTTGCACGATCTACGACACCCCGCCTTCGTCGCGCGACCAGCGCATCGTCCGCACCGGGCTCGCCTTGTTCAACGACGTCATCACAAGGTCCGCGTTCGCGCTCGGAGCCGGGCTGATCGACCTTCGGCTGATCTGCGATCGCGATGAGGATTATGCCAACCCGATCGAACCGTCCGTCCTCGGCGGGGACAAGATCGCCGCGGCCATCGCCGGCTGGGCCTCGACCGGAACCCGGCTGGTTACGGGACCGTTATTACGGTAAGAGTCACGAGCGTAAGCGTAAAAACACAAGAAAAGTCAGGGGAGTTAGATCATGAACACGCGGACTTTCGCGCTTATTTTCGGAATCGTCTTTCTCGTCATCGGCGCCGGCGGCTTCATCCCCGGGGTGACCGACATGACGGCGACGCCCGATCCGAACCTCACCATGCACAACGGTTTCGGCCATGAGCTCGGCCTGTTCCCCATCAACATGCTTCACAACATCGTCCACATCATCTTCGGGATATGGGGCATCCTGGCCTATAAGACCTACGGCGGCTCGCGCACCTATTTCCGAGTCGTCGCGGTGGTCTACGGGCTGCTGACGATCCTCGGCCTGCTCGAGCCGACCCGCACCACCTTCGGCTTCATCCCGATCTACGGCAACGACGTCTGGCTGCACGCTTTGCTGGCGCTGGTCGCCGCCTATTTCGGCTTCGTCAACCGCGACACCGCGGGCGACCGAGTCTAGCGGGGGAACGCGGAGGCCTGTTTCCCGGCGAAGGCGGGGATCCAGCCCCTTCCGCGGGTGCCGCCGGGCCCCGGCCTTCGCCGGGGAGCATCAGGGAACGGCCCGGCCCTGCGCCGGGCCGTTTTCCTTTTAAGTCCCACGGTTTGCCTTTTCTTTCCATGGCTTGCCCGGCCCTTGCCGGGCCGTTCAGCGAGCTTTAATAGGCTATCCCAGGATAATGAGCGGACTGCCACGCGGAGCTTTTTCGCGGCCGCCATTACGGGGATTGACCATGTACAGCCGCAGCTTACTCGCCCTCCTCGCGCTTGGGGCCGCGTGGCCCGCATCCGCCCAGAACGCGCCGCCGGCCGCGGCGCCGGCCATCGTCCCCGCGCCCCCCGTCGCGGCCCCCGTCCTCGCCGCCGACTGGTCGCGCAAGGACGCCGAGGCTCTCCTCGCCTATGTTGAGCGGGTGGACGCCGAGGGGCTCGATCCGGCCGATTACAATCCGACCGCGCTCCGCGACGCCATCGAAACCAAAGGCGACATACTCGACGCCGTCGCCACCTCGACCTTCCTCAAGCTCGCCGGCGACCTCATGTTCGGCCACGTCCGCGGGGACGACCGGATCGACTGGCACGTCAAGGACGACAGCTGGAACGTCTACGACCAGCAGGCCCTCCTCGACCGGGCGGTGAAGGGCGATGTCGCCGAGACCCTCGACGGCCTGCTTCCGACCCATCCGCAATATGCCGCCCTCAAGGCGCTGCTCGCCGAGTCGTCGACCGACGCCAAGACCCGCGACCGGATCCGAATCAACCTCGACCGGTGGCGCTGGCTGCCGCGCGACCTCGGCTCCAAATATGTGATCGTCAACGTCCCGGCTTACACGGTGGCGCTGGTGGAGAACGGCCAGACCCTCAACCGCCGCCGGGCGGTCGCCGGAGCGCTCAAGACCCCCACGCCGCAGCTTTCGGCGGTGATCACCGGGGCGATCTTCAACCCCTGGTGGGAAGTGCCCTCGAGCATCGCCGCGTCGGTGGCGGGCAAGAAGGGCTATGTCTCCGTTCCCAACGGCAAGGGCGTTCGCTGGCGCCAGCCGCCGGGGCCGTCGAACGCCCTCGGCCGGGTCAAGCTGGTGATGGGCAACCCCTATGCCATCTACCTCCACGACACCAACGCCAAGAACCTGTTCAACAAGCAGGCGCGCGCCTACAGCCACGGCTGCATCCGCACCGAAGACGCGGTCGGCTTCGCCGAGACCCTGCTCGACGGGACCGAATGGGACCATGCGAAGATCGGCCAGACCGTGGCTTCCGGAAAGACCGTCCAGGCCAATCTCGCGGCCCCGGTTCCGGTCTACATCGTCTATTTCACCGTCGCCGCGACCAGCGACGGCCCGCCGATGAGCTATGCCGACATGTACGGCCGCGACGGCAAGGTGCTCGCGGCGCTGACCGACCGCGGCGGAACGGCGCTGGCTTCGGGGAAATAGGGGGAACCTACCCCCTCTCCCTGTAGGGGAGAGGGAGGGACCCGCCGCGAAGCGGTGAGAGGGTGAGGGCCCTTACTGCCGGATCCCTGCAGGCCCTCACCCTGGCGCGCTTCGCTCGCCTGTCCCTCTCCCCCGCAGGGAGAGGGGTTACGCGCCGCCATCGTCGCGCTTAGAAACCACCCCACATGAACGCCTTCTCCGCCCTTTTCCGGCTGCTCTCGCCCGCTCGGCGGCGGCAGCTCGTACTGACCTTGCTGCTGATGCTGCTCGGCGCTGCGGCGGAGATGGTGACGATCGGCGCGGCACTGCCCTTTCTCGCCCTGGTCGCCGACCCCGACAGCGCCCTGATCCCGCCCGGGCTGCTCCGCTTCCTCGCCGCGACCGGCGGCTCGGCGGTGGTCGGCGCCGCCCTGCTCCTGATCGCCGCGGCCCTCGGCTCGGCGGCGGTCAGGCTGGCGCTGACCTGGGGAAGCCAGCGTTTCGTCATGGCGACCGGCCACGACATGGCCGCCGCCGTCTTCGGCCGGATGCTCCGCCAGCCTTATGCCGAGCAGGTGCGGCGCAACTCCAGCACGACGCTGGCGGCGATCGAGAAGGTCCAGGGCGTCGTGTTCGGATTGCTTCAGCCAGCGATGCAGGGGCTGATCGGAGCCTTCATCGCACTGTGCGTCTTTGCTCTCCTGCTCCGGATCGATGCCCGCGCCGCCGGCCTCGCCGCCTTCGCGGTCGGGCTCGTCTATGTCGGGGTCAGCCTGCTCGTGCGGCCCCGGCTCCGGCGCAATTCGCAGGCGCTGGCCAACACGATGGTCGAGCGCACCCGGACGGTCCAGGAGGGGCTGGGCGGGATAAGGGACATCATCCTCGACCGCTCCGAGCCCTTGTTCGAGGCCAAGTTCCGCGACCTCGACAGCCGCTACCGGCGCTCCCAGGCGGCGAACCAGTTCGTCGCCGGCTTCCCGCGCTATATCGTCGAGGCGGCGGGACTGGTGGCGATCGCCCTGGTGACGCTGGCGATGAGCCTCGAGCCGGGCGGCGTCGTCAAGGCGATCCCGGTGCTCGGCGCTCTGGCCCTGGGCGCCCAGCGGCTGCTGCCCTTGCTCCAGCAGGCTTATTACGGCTGGAGCCTGGCGAGCGGCAATGTCCACGCCTTCCGCGACGTCATCGAGATGATGGAAGCGCCGATCCCTGAGCCGCAGCCCGAGGCGCCGCCGCTCCCCTTCGAGCGCGAGCTCGCCTTCGAGCGGGTCGGCTTCCGCTTCCAGGAAGGCCGCTTCGCCTTGTCGGAGGTCAGCTTCCGGATCCGGCCGGGCGAGCATGTCGGGATCGCCGGAGCGACGGGGGGCGGCAAATCGACCCTGCTCGACCTGCTGATGGGCCTGCTCGAGCCGGACGAAGGTACGATCCTGGTCGACGGCCGGCCGCTCGACGCCGCGACCCGTCCGGCCTGGCAGGCCGGGCTCGCCCATGTGCCCCAGTCCATCTACCTCGCCGACGATACGATCGCCGCCAACATCGCCTTCCCGCGCCGCCCGGAGGGGATGGATGCGGAGCTTCTGGCGGCCGCGGTGAAGGCGGCTCAGCTGGAGGCCTTCCTCGCCGGGCTGCCGGAGGGGCTCGAAACCTATGTCGGCGAACGCGGAGTCCGGCTGTCGGGAGGCCAGCGCCAGCGCATCGGCCTCGCCCGGGCGCTGTACCGGCGGCCGCGCCTGCTCATCCTCGACGAGGCGACGAGCGCGCTCGACGAGGCGACGGAGCGGGCGGTGCTGGCGGCGCTGCACGATTTGCGCAGGGACATGACCCTGGTGACCGTGGCGCACCGGGCGACGACGCTGGCCGCCTGCGACCGGCTGATTAGGGTCGAAGGGGGACGGGTGAGCGAGGGGTAAAATCCTCCCCATGCGAAGCATGGGGAGGGGGACCATGCGAAGCATGGTGGAGGGGTAGCTGACGAGGCCTGCGCCAATTACCCCTCCACCACCCTTCGGGTGGTCCCCCTCCCCATCTGGCGATGGGGAGGATAGGAATCGCCCCTCCCGCGTTCCGCCCGCACCCGTGACCGCCACCCTTCCCCAGCTCACCGCCTTCGGCCTGCTCGCGGGCATGATGCTGCTCTTCATCTGGGGGCGGATCCGCTACGACCTCGTCGCGGTGCTGGCCTTGCTCGCCGCCCTGGCGCTGGGGCTGGTCAAGCCCAGGGACGCCTTCACCGGCTTCGCCGACGACATCGTGATCATCGTCGCTTCGGCCCTGATCATCTCGGCGGCGGTCGAGCGGTCCGGCGTGGTCGAGGCGGCGATCGGGCGGCTGAGCGGAGGCATGAGCCGGATGGGATCGCAGCTCTCTCTGCTGGTCGGATCGGTCACCTTGCTCTCGGCCCTGGTCAAGAACATCGGCGCGCTCGCCATGCTGATGCCGGCGGCCTTCCGGATGGCCAAGCGCTCGGACAGCTCGCCCTCCTGCTTCCTGATGCCGATGGCCTTCGGCTCGCTGCTCGGCGGGCTGATGACCCTGGTCGGAACCTCGCCCAACATCATCGTCAGCCGGGTGCGCGAGGAGATGACCGGCGAGCCCTTCTCGATGTTCGATTACACGCCGGTCGGCGCCGGAATCGCGATCGCCGGGCTGGTCTTCCTTCGCTTCGGCTACCGGCTCCTGCCCTCGGACCGACGGGCGGCTCCGACGATGGGCGAGGCGCTCGACATCGAGGATTATGCGACCGAGGCCCAGGTTCCGCCCGGATCGGGCGCGGAAGGCCGGACCGTCGCCGACCTGCGCGAGCGGCTGGAGCGGGGAGTCGATCTCACCGGCCTTCATCGCGGCGAGACCCGCTCGACCCTGACCCTGCCGGACGCGGTCATTCGGGCCGGCGACGTCCTCATCCTCAAGGGCGACCCGGAGGCGCTGGAGCGCGCCATCGCCACCCTCGGCCTCGACCTCGAAGGCCATCACCGCGACGCCGCGGCCGGAACCGCCTCGTCCAACATGGGCGTGATCGAGGCGGTGATCGGGCGCGACTCGATCCTCGCCGGAACCGCCGCCGGGAGAGTGGCTCTTCATGACCGCCACGGAGTCAACCTCATCGCGGTCTCCCGCCGAGGCGAGCGGATCAGCCGGCGCCTGCGCGACGTGGTCCTGTGTGCCGGCGACGTCGTCGTCCTCCAGGGCGCGCTCGACACCCTGCCGGAGCGGCTTCGGGAGCTCGGCTGCCTTCCCCTCGCCGAGCGGAGCCTCAGGCTGGGCAACGCCCGGCGGGGCCTGATCCCGCTCGCCATCCTCGCCGCCGCAATGGCCCTGACCGCGGCCGGCTGGGTGCCCGTCGCGGTCGCCTTCTTCGGCGCGGCGGCGCTGATCATGCTGTCGGGCGCACTGCCCGCGCGCGAGGCCTATGCGCGGATCGAATGGCCGATCCTGGTGATGATCGGAGCGCTCATTCCGGTTTCGGATTCGCTGCGGACGACCGGGGCGACCGATCTCATCGCGCATTTCCTGTCCGGCCTCGCCGCGACCCTGCCGGCCTGGGGCGCGGTCGCGCTGATCATGGTCGCCGCGATGGCGATCACCCCCTTCCTCAACAACGCCGCGACGGTGCTGGTCATGGCCCCGATCGCCGCGAGCTTCGCGGGCGGGCTCGGCTACCGTCCCGAGGCCTTTTTGATGGCGGTCGCGGTCGGCGCGGGCTCGGATTTCCTCACTCCGATCGGCCATCAGTGCAACACGCTGGTGATGGGGCCCGGCGGCTACCGGTTCGGCGACTATGCGAGGCTCGGAGCGCCGCTGTCGGTGCTGGTGGTAATCGTCGGAGTGCCGCTGATCCTCGCCGTCTGGCCGTTGCGGTGATTGCCCCCGGTGCAGGACAACGCGCTCGCGATCTGGCATAGGATCCGGAACGGCCCTCACGGCGCGAGCGTTGAGTCCGGACACCCGAAGGAGATTGGGGGATGGCCTCGGCACTGATGGAGCGACACCTGATCGCCTATGCGATCCTGCTGGCCTTCCTGGCCGCCGCCTTCGTCTTCTGGCGCCGCGGGCGGCGGGTTCGCCGGGCGCCGAAGCCGCATTTGCGGATCGACCTGCTCAGCCATTCCGACGACGACCCGGTCGACCCCTCGCCCCGATAGACTGTCATGCCGGATCCCGACGATTCCCCGATCCATCACTATCCGCCTTCCGGGGCGGCGGCGGAGGCGGCACGCGCCGGCGGCTTCAGGCTTCCTTTCTCCTCGGCGGTCCGGGTCGGCGACGTGCTCTACCTGTCGGGGCAGATCGGCGCGGGCGCCGACGGGAGCCTTCCCGAGGGCATTGAGGCCCAGACCCGGCTGGCGATGGAGAATGTCGGCGCGGTGCTGGCGGAGGCTGGGCTCGGCTTCGGCGACGTCTTCCATTGCCTCGTCATGCTCGCCGACATGGCGGAATGGGGCGCGTTCAATCGAATCTATCTCGAATATTTCGATCCGGACCGGCTGCCGGCGCGAAGCGCCTTCGCGGCGTCCGGACTGGCGCTCGGGGGACGGGTCGAGATCGAGTGCAAGGCCTATGCGGGCCGGCGCTGACAGGCTTGTCATCCCGGACTTGATCCGGGATCCACCTTTCTTACTCATCTGCAAGCGCTGAAGAAGGTGGACCCCGGATCAAGTCCGGGGTGACGATGCCACCCGATCCCCCGCCGCGCTACGGCGCCGGAGCAGGCGCGGCCGGCGGCAGCACCCACACGATCCGGCCTCGGACATGGTCGGGGACCGTCGCTCCGCGGGCATCGGTGGCGGGGGTGAAGAGGGCGCGAGAGGCGATCAGCCGGCAGGTCGTGGCGTCGAGGGCAGCCGAGCCGCTCGAGGCGGTGACCGTGCAGTCCGTAACCCGGCCGTTTGCCCCGACGTCGAGAGCGAAGGCGACGCTGCCCTGCTGGCGCGCGGCGACGGCTTCGGCGGGATAATCCTGATCGCTGAACAGGCTGGTCAGATTAGCTTTCGCGCGCGCCGGTTTCGCCTCTTCCGACGTGTCGCAGGCTTCAGCCTGGCCGGCGATGAGAGCGCCGGTAAGCGCGAGGATGATGAGTTGCCGCATTGTCTGTCCCCCATGTTTCGACGCCATGCAAGGTGTCACGGCGGGCGGGGACCGGCGATATGGTGGTATTACGTAGCTCCGGCCGGCGCCTAGGCGAGCTTGTCGGCGTAGAGGAAGCGGCCCGGGCCGAGGCGGGCGAGGACCTGCTGGAGGCTGTTGTAGGGGAGGGCGAAGCAGCCCTCCGACCTGCCGAGCTTGCCGTACTGGGCGATCTGGTCGGGCTCCGCATACCAGGCGTGATGGACGACGATCGCCCGGGTCTCGGCGTTGGAGTTGCTCCAGTCGAGGCCGGACAGGCGAAGCGAGCGGCCGTACTTGCCCTGATAATAATCGCCGGTGCGGTAGCCGCCCTGCGACGAGGCCTCCGAGCCGATCGCGTTGGAGAAGCGCTGGAGCTCGCCGCTGTGGGCGGGATCGGAGCCGCGGCCGTGGGCGACAAGGTGATTGCTGACCCGGCCCGACGCGGTGTCGAGCAGGAAGAAGCGATGATCGTGCGACGGGCGGCTGAAATCGGCGATCGCGACGACGTCGGTGTGGGCGAGCTGCGAGCGGTGGCGATCGAAGGCGGCGCGGGCTCGGGCGAGGAGGCGCGGGTCGATCACTCCGTCGACGGCGACCCGCGGCTGGGCCGGCACGACGGCGCGCGAAATCGGCTGGACGGGCAGCGGCTTCGGGGCCGGATCCTTGAGGCCGGCGACGATCTCGGCCAGGGTCTGGCCCTGGGCCGCCGTGGCGAGAAATCCGGCCGAAAGACCGGCACCAAGCAATTGCCTGCGCGAGTAGTTCAAGATTTTCCCCTCAGCTCTGGAGTCCTAGTTATAGCTTTTGTCCTTAAGTTCCAGTGAACTGCAGCCGCTTCGTCCCATCCGTGCCGCGACTCACCGCAACATTTCGGCTCCGGTTGGTTACCGGGGCGTAACGGGATCGATGAAGCGTGCCGGGAACCCGGCGGGCCGTGGAAGCGTCTTCCGACTCACTTATGGCCGAGTTCGACCGCCTTGAAGTGAAGCCCGGGCTGCCTCCGATGGAGGCGAAGCTGGTCGACGCCCTGCCCGAGGGCGAGGGCTGGCAGTACGAGCCCAAATGGGACGGCTTTCGCTGCCTCGTCTTCCGCGACGGGCCCGAAGTGGCCCTGATGTCCAAATCCGGAAAGCCGCTCGGCCGGTACTTCCCGGAGGTGGTCGAGACGGTGCTGGCGATGGAGGCGGACCGGTTCGTCCTCGACGGCGAGCTGGTCATCCCGGTCGACGGAGCGCTCTCCTTCGACGCCCTCCAGCTTCGCCTCCATCCGGCGGAGAGCCGGGTCAACCGGCTGGCGCGGGAGACTCCCGCGCAGCTGATCCTGTTCGACATGCTCTTCTCGAAGGAGACCAGCTATCTCGACGCTCCGCTGGAGCTGAGGCGGCGAATGCTCGAGATCATCTACGCCGCCGAGCAGCATGACGACCTCCTGCTCTCGCCCTGCACCACCGATATCGCGGTCGCGCGCGGCTGGCTCGACGAGGTCGGCGCCGCCCTCGACGGGGTGGTCGCCAAGCGCCGCGACGGCCGGTACGAGCCCGGCGAGCGCGCGATGCTGAAGATCAAGGCGATGCGCACCGCCGACTGCGTGGTCGGCGGCTTCCGCTACGGCACCAACAGCCGGACGGTTGCCTCGCTGCTGCTCGGCCTCTACGACGAGGACGGGTTGCTCCACCATGTCGGCTTCACCTCGTCGATCCCGGCCGAGGAGAAGGCGGCTCTGACCGAGCGGCTCGAGGCTCTGGTCGAGGCGCCCGGCTTCACCGGAGACTCCCCCGGCGGCCCGAGCCGCTGGTCGACCGAGCGCACCGGCGAGTGGCAGCCGCTCAGGCCCGAGCTGATCGCCGAGGTGCGCTACGATCATGTCACCGGCCGCCGCTTCCGCCACGGCACGAAGTTCCTGCGCTGGCGGCCCGACAAGTCTCCCAAGCAATGCCGGATGGACCAGCTCCAGCCCGAGGCGGCGGCGCAGGATCTCGTCGCCGGGCTCAAGGTGGCGTCATGAAGCCGGAACGGATCGTCGAAGGGGTGAGGCTCAGCAATCCCGACAAGGTGCTCTATCCCGAGCAGGGCATCACCAAAGGGCAGCTGGCCGATTATTATGTCGCCGTGGCGGAGCGTATCCTGCCCCACATCGGCTTCCGCCCGGTGACGATGGTGCGCTGCCCGACCGGCGAAGGCACGAAATGCTTCTACCAGCGCCACGCCGGCTCGGGCGTTCCGGAGCAGCTTCACGAGGTGACGATCCCGGGCTTCGACGAGCCCTACCTTTATATAACCGACGTCGCCGGCCTGGTCGCGATGGTGCAGATGGGGGTGCTGGAAATGCATCCTTGGGGCGTAAAGGCGGACGCCCCCGACCGCGCCGACCGGATCGTCTTCGATCTCGATCCGGCCGAGGGCCTCGGCTTCGAGGCGGTGATCGAGGCGGCGAAGGAGGTTCGCGACCGGCTCAAGGCGCTTGGCCTCGCCAGCTTCGTCAAGACGACGGGCGGCAAGGGCCTCCATGTCGTCGTGCCCGTCGAGGCGACGGCGCCGTGGAAGGAGGTTAAGAGCTTCGCCAAGGGCGTCTCGGCGGAAATGGCGGCGGACTCCCCGGACAAATATCTGACAACGGCCGGCAAGGCCGACCGGGTCGGCCGAATCTTCATCGACTATCTCAGGAACGACCCGACCTCGACCGCCGTCGCCCCTTATTCCACCCGCTCGCGCAAGGGCGCTCCCGTGGCGATGCCGATCCGCTGGGATCAGGTGAAGGCGGGGCTCGATCCGTGCGATTATACGGTCGAGACGGTGCCGGCCCTGATTGCCCGGCAGCGAAGCGATCCCTGGGCGGAGATGCTCCAGGTCAGGCAAACCCTGCCGGGGGCGCCGCGAGGCTAGCCGTCCTCCGGAGTCTCGATCGCCGGAAAGGAGTCGCAGCTGGCCGAGTAGCGGCTTCCGACATCCATCTTGATATGCATTCGGCCCCGAGGGTGGGGAGACGAAGCTTCCGACCGGAGTAAAGGAGCCCGGGCGGAACGCAACAAAGGGATGGCGCTTGCCGTCGGCGCCATCCCTCCTATCTGGAGCCGACAGCAAAGGAGTGACGACATGGCGCAAGAGCAGGCGATCCTGGCGGGCGGGTGCTTCTGGTGCACCGAGGCGGTGTTCAACGACGTCATCGGCGTGACCAGGGTCGAGAGCGGCTATACCGGCGGCCATGTGCCCAACCCGACCTACAAGGCGGTGTGCGGCGGCGACACCGGCCATGCCGAGGCGATCCGGCTGACCTACGATCCGGAAACCATCTCCTACGACGAGATCCTCGACCTGTTCTTCGCCACCCACGATCCAACCCAGCTCAACCGCCAGGGCAACGACGTCGGAACCCAATATCGGTCCGCGGTCTTCCCGCTCTCGCCCGACCAGGAGGCGGCGGTTCACCGGGCGATCGAGCGGGCCCGCGCGGACTGGCCGGCGCCGATCGTCACCACCATCGAGCCGGTTTCGGACTGGTATCCGGCCGAGGATTATCACCAGGATTATTGGGCCGGCGAGGGCCAGCGCAATCCCTATTGCCTCGCCGTCATCCCGCCCAAGCTGAAGAAGCTGCGCAAGAGCTTCGCGCACCGGGTGAAGAGCGAAGCGGCGGGCGCCGCCTGAGATGACGGCGCTGGTCGCCGGGCTGCTCCTGCTCGCGGCCCCGCCGGCCGGCGGGTGCGCGGTCTCCGTGACGGCCTCGACCGACGGCAGCTTCGCCCAGGCCGGCTACGATTCCAGCCCGGCGCGGCTGGCACGGCTGGCGGCGCTGACCCGCGACCGCTTCGCCGCGGCCGCACGGCGCCTCTGCGCCTCCGGCGTGCTTCGCCCGGCCGATCTCGCGCGGCTGCGCAGGATGGTGGTCCAGAATGGCGAAGGGGCCACCGAGCCGCTCATCTACCGGGTGGCGACGATGGGCCGCGACAGCTTCATCTTCCAATATGCCTTCCAGGACGGCGGACCGCCGCCGCCCGCCGAGTTCGAGCGGGCGCTGCGCTGCTGGAAGCGGCCGAAGGGCCCGGGCTGCGAGGCCGGCGACTGATCTCAAAGTCGCATAGCGGCCCAACGTATGATCGAATTTTCATCGGTATTGCTCATGAACTATCTGACAGTACATCGGTTTTAACAATAACGTATCCGAAATAAGCCACACTTTTGCCGAATCTCCCGAAATTATAAGGGCTTGCGGCTTCATGAGCTTGCCAGTGAGCGGCGATTAGTCCAGCATCCTGCCCGCGAGTCGTATTGGGGCGACTCTATTGGGGGGGTTCAATGAAAAAGATTCATTCGGCGCTGCTCGCCGGCGCTGCACTCATGCTTGCTCCGACCGCGGCCTTCGCTCAGGACGCGCCTGCGGCTCAGCCCGCCGTGGCCGAAGCTCAGGCCGCGCCGATGTCGGCCGAGGTCGTGCTTCCGGCGAACAGCGAAGTCGTTCTCACCATGAACGAGACGGTGAGCAGCAAGTCGCACCGGCTCGGTGAGAAATTCTCGCTGACCGTGGCTCAGGACGTCAAGGCCAACGGCCTGACCGTGATCCCGCGCGGCACCCGCGCCGTGGCGCAGATCACGCGCCGCACCGGCAAGGGCGGCTTCGGCAAGTCCGGCAAGATGGACTTCACCTTCCGCTACATCGATTATAACGGCATGCAGATCCCGATCGAGGGCCGTCACCACCAGGCGGGCGAGGGGCGCACCGGCGCCACCGTCGGCGCCGTGGTCGCCGCCGGACTGGTCGGCGGGATGATGGTCAAGGGCAAGAGCGCCAAGATCGAGGAAGGCCGCGAGTTCACCGCCCGCACGCTGGACGCCATCCCGGTCGCCATGGGCAACAACGGCGCGGCGGTGATCGCCGCCAGCTACACGCCGGCCCGGGTCAGCATGATGGCCGAGACCGACAAGCAGCGCAAAGCCCGCGAGAAAGCCGAGAAGGCGCGCGGCAAGAAGGGCAAGTAAGCCCTCGCGCCGTGACACGAAAAGGGCGGCTACGGCCGCCCTTTTTTTGGCCGCCGGCTTCGGACGGATTGGCGTGACGGAGCATGAATTCGAATGAGCGCTGCCGAGCGTTCTAGCCCGGCAATCCTCTTACGCTCAGCCGCCCAGCTTCGAGAGCAGGAAGGCGGCGAGGAAGCCGGTGACGGCGATCAGGCCGGCATAATCCTGGGTGCCCTCGAACGCCTCGGGCACCATCGTGTCGACGATCATGGCGAGGATCGCTCCGGCGGCGACCGCCTGGACCGCGGCGACCGCGGCCGGATCGACGCCCTCGAAGGCGATGTAGCCGCCCAGCGCAGCGGCTCCGGCGGCGAGCGCGATCGCGCTCCAGAGGAGAAAGACGAAGGCGGCGCTCTTGCCCTCGCTCTTCATTCCGGCCGCGCTGGCGAGCCCCTCGGGGAGGTTCGAGAGGAAGACCGCGATGACCGCGACCAGGCCGATGGCGCCGCCTTCGAGCAGGCTGACTCCGATGACGATCGATTCGGGAACTCCGTCGATCAGGGCACCCAGGGCCAGAGCGGCGCCGTTGTTCTCGCCATGGGACTTGCGAAGGTCGGGATCGCTGCGCTTGCGGTGGCGCGCGCCCCAGGCGGCGAGCAGCTGGTTGCACAAGGTGAAGAAGGCCGCTCCCCCAAAGAAGCCGACCGCGACCGGCCAGATGCCGCCCCGGCTCCAGGCTTCGTCCATCAGGTCGAAGGAGAGAGCGGAGATGAGCACTCCGGCGCCGAAGGCCATGATCGCGGCAACCAGGCGGAGCGGCATCGGCAGGAACCAGCCGGCGAGCGCACCGATCAGCAAGGCTGAGCCGCTGAGCAGGCCCCAGAGGCCGGCCTGGAGGGCGAGCGGCATCAGCGGTTCTCCCGAGGGGCCGCGGCGCGACGGAGGCGGTCGTTGATGGCGAGGCCGATGCCGCCGGCGGGAACCGGGGCGACGGCGATGTGCGGACGCGGCTGGGCGTCGGCGCTGTGGAGGGCGTCGAACAGCCGGGCGGCGGCTTCGTCGAGATCGCCGGAAGGGGAGAGATTGTCGTCGCCGGCGATGGCGCCGAAGCCGATATGCCATTCGTCGGAGCGAGCGGTCGTGGCGTCAAGCCGGAGCGGCTTGGCCGGAGCATAGTGGCTGCGCATCTGGCCGGGCGCCTCTATCCGCTCCTCCCTGGAAGGGTAGACCGTAACATTGAGCTCCTCCAGGCTTATCGGCCCGGGACGAAGGAGGCGCACTCCGCCGTCTTCCACGACGACGATGGTCGATTCCAGGCCGCGCTCGGTCGGCCCGCCGTCGAGGATGAGGGCAATGCGCCCCTTAAGGCCGGCGAGAACATGCTCGGCGCGAGTCGGGCTGATCGAGCCGCTGGCATTGGCCGAAGGCGCCGCGAGCGGCCGGCCGGCGGCGGCGAGGAGCGCCTGCATGGCCGGATGGTCAGGGCAGCGCAGAGCCACCGTGCCGAGGCCGGCGGTGACCGCGGCGGCGAGGCCGCCGTCCTCGCGCACCGGCACGACCAGGGTGAGAGCCCCTGGCCAGAAAGCTTTCGCCAGGGCTCGCGCCGCCTCGGAAAAGGTACCCAGCCGCTGGGCCTCGGCGAGGCTCGCGACGTGGACGATCAGCGGGTTGAACGAAGGCCGGCCCTTGGCGGCGTAGATTCGTCCGACGGCCTCGTCGCTGGTCGCGTCGGCGGCGAGGCCGTAGACGGTCTCGGTGGGGACCGCCACCGGCTCGCCGGCGCGGATCAGTCGCGCCGCCTCGGCGAGTGCCTCTTCGCCATAGGGCATCATTCGGGTGTTTGGCGCGCTCACCGCCCCGCGCTATAGCCCCTGTTCCAGCAGCGCAACGGCCCCGAGGAGCCCATGACCTATACGCCTCCCGTCGCCGACCAGCGCTTCGTGCTCAGCCATATCGTCGGCATGGACGAGCTCGCCGGTCACAACCGGTTCGCCGAAGCGACCCCCGACCTGGTCGACGCCATCCTCGAAGGGGCGGGCGAGTTCGCCGCGGGCGAGTTCGCTCCGCTCAACCGGACCGGCGACGAGATCGGCGCGAAATGGTCGCCCGAGGGCGTGACCATGCCGCCGGGCTTCCGCGAAGCCTATCAGGCCTATGTCGAAGGCGGCTGGGGCACTCTGGCCGGGCCGACCGAGCATGGCGGGCAGGGGCTTCCGCTGGTCCTCGCCACCGTCGTGATGGAGGATCTGGGATCCGCCAACATGGCCTTCTCGCTGGTGACCATGCTGAGCGCCGGAGCGGTCGAGGCGCTTCGCCATCACGGCTCGGAAGAGATGAAGGCGCGCTGGCTGCCCAGGCTCGTCACCGGCGAATGGACCGGGACGATGAACCTCACCGAGCCTCAGGCCGGCTCGGACGTCGGAGCGCTCAAGACCAAAGCGGAACCGGTCGGGGACGGCAGCTGGCGGGTCAGCGGGCAGAAGATCTTCATTACTTTTGGCGATCACGACCTCGCCGAGAATATCGTCCACCTCGTGCTCGCGCGAACTCCCGGAGCGCCTCCGGGCACGAAGGGGATCTCGCTCTTCCTGGTCCCCAAGGTCAGGCCCGACGGGACCGCGAACGACCTTCGCTGCGTGTCGATCGAGCACAAGCTCGGCATCCACGCCTCGCCGACCTGCGTGATGGCATTCGGCGACGAGGGCGACTGCCGCGGCTGGCTGATCGGCGACGAGATGGCCGGGATGCGGGCGATGTTCACGATGATGAACAATGCCCGGCTCAACGTCGGCCTGCAGGGCGTGTCGATCGGCGAGCGGGCGACCCAGGCGGCGGTCGCCTACGCCCGCCAGCGCGTGCAGGGCGTGCGCGAGGGGCGGCCGGCGGCGATCGCCGACCATCCCGATGTCCGGCGGATGCTGCTCAGGATGACGGCGCTGACCCAGGCGGCCCGGGCGCTGTGCTATTATGCGGCGGGGCAGACCGACCGCGGCACCCTCGGCGACGAGGCGGCGCAGGCCCGCGCGGACCTGCTGACGCCGCTCGTCAAGGCCTACGGCACCGACATCGGCTGCGAAGTGGCGAGCCTGGGGGTGCAGGTCCACGGCGGCATGGGCTTCGTCGAGGAAACCGGGGCGGCCCAGCATTACCGGGACATCAGGATCGCGCCCATCTACGAGGGCACGAACGGCATCCAGGCCGCGGATCTCGTCGGAAGGAAGCTCGGCCTCGAGGGCGGCGAGACCCTTAGACGCCTGCTGGGCGAGGTGCGGAGCGACGCGGAGGGGCCGTTGCTGGAGCTGGCGAATGTTGCCGAACGTGCCTCGGAACGGCTGGCCGGAATGGGGATGGAGGACCGGCTGGCGGGCTCCTATCCCTTCCTCACCCTGCTCTCCACCCTCGTGTGCGGATGGCTGATGAAGCGGCAGCTGGCGGTCGTTGAACGTGGCGGAATTGCCGAAGATCGCCAGTTCGTGGCGACGAAGCGCGCGGCCTGCCTCTATTATCTTGAGCATGTCGTTCCCGAGGCGTCGGGGCTGGCGGCGCAGGCGGTGGCGGGCTCGGCGCTATTCTATCCCGAAACGGAACTGTTTCCGGCCTGATCGCCGCCGGCGGCGGCCGTCCGCTCCGGTCATCAGCTTGCGTTAAGCTAAGTTACTGGATATCCGGGGAAACGGAGCATGAACGCAGCGCGTCCCGCGCGGTTCGGCCTGGGAGACGGGCATGGCGGACTATAGCGGCACCAGCGGCGACGATTCCTATTGGGGCGGCTCTGAAGCGGACCGGATCGAAGGCCAGGGCGGCCGGGACCACCTCAACGGCAACGGCGGCGACGACCAGATCTTCGGCGGCGACGACGACGACGGTCTCAACGGCGGCCTGGACAATGACCTCCTCGAGGGCGGCGCGGGCAACGATACGCTTAGCGGCAACGAGGGCATGGACACCCTTCGCGGCCAGGGAGGCGACGACCGGCTCCTGCTCCTTTCCAACGACTATCTGGGCATATCCGGCGATTCGATCGACGGCGGCGACGGCGTCGACACGCTGCAGTTCGACGGATTCGCCCTCACGGGCCCCATCACCTTCAGCATCGCCGATCCCGCGATCGCCCAAAACATCGCCGGAGCCACGATCGTCAACGTCGAGCGGCTCTCGTTCCGGAGCGGAACGGGCAATGACGACATCACCGGCGGAGCTAACGACGATTCCATCGACGGCTTCGACGGCAACGACCGGGTCGACGGCGGCCTAGGCAACGATGTCCTCTTCGGCGGCGGCGGAATCGACACCGTCTACGGCGGCGGCGGCGACGACACGATCTATGGCGGCCAAGACTCCATCTATGGGGGGGACGGCGACGACGTCATCCGCTCGAGCGGGGACACGCTGGTCGACGGCGGCGCCGGAACCGACCAGCTCCGAATGGAAATCTTCTGGTCGATCGGCGTCACCGTCGATGTGTCGAACCCCAATGTCGAAACCCTCGTGCTCGGCACCCGGGTGACCGGGATCGAGAGGCTGTGGTTCTACTCCGGCTCGGGCAACGATCGACTCACCGGCGGAACCGGCGACGACGAATTGATGGGCAATGGCGGCGATGACATCCTCGTCGGCGGCACCGGAAACGACAGGCTCTCCGGCGGCGACGGCTTCGACCAACTGAGTGGCGGCAACGGCGACGATTTCCTCCACAACGTAACCGGCGATCCGAACCCGACCGACCTGATCGACGGCGGCGACGGCTTCGACAGTCTCGAATACCGGGTCACGTCGGCCGTCGGACCGATCACGATCGACCTGCTCGCGACCACCGGCACGGTGGTCAATGTCGAACAGATCTCCTTCTCCGCCTGGAGCGGATCGGGCGTGAACACGGTCTCCGGCGGCGCCCTCAACGACACGATGCTGGGTGGCGGCGGCCCCAACATCTTCAACGGCCGCGGCGGCGATGACGATCTTCGCGGCGGGGCCAGCGGCGACTCGATCTTCGGGGGCGACGGTGACGACTTCATCGACGGCGAGGGCGGCGCCGACTGGCTCGAGGGCGGCGACGGCGACGATTTCGTCCGCGCCCGTGGGACTGGAGTGAGCCGTCTGGACGGCGGCGCCGGCAACGATTCTTTGTACAGCGGTGCCGGCGGGGACACGCTCATCGGGGGCGGCGGGGACGATGTTCTCGACGGCGGCGCGGGCAACGACCAGCTGCAGATTTCCGGCACCGGCACCTCGATCGCGGGCGGCGGCGGCGACACCGACACCCTGGTCGTCGCCTGGGGCGACGCGGTGACCGCGATCACGATGAGCGCCCCGGTCAGCGATCCGGCCGGCGGCTATGCCGGGACGATCGGCGACGGCGGCGACCGGAGCCTGGCCTATTCGAGCATCGAAGTCTTCAACATCACGACCGGCTCCGGCAACGACATCATCCGGGGCGGCGGGATCACGACCACGATTCCGGGCAATTTCATCAACCAATATTCCCTCGGCGCCGGCGACGACCTTTTCTACTCCATGGGCGGCACCGACACAGTCGACGCCGGAGCGGGCGTGGACGGCTTCTCGGGAACGCTCGGGGCCAACGGGGGCGCAATCCTCTGGAGCCTGCAGCCGACCGCCTTGCCCGGGCTCCACAATATCTACACCGGCTTCGAATATTTCCTGTCGCTGACCACCGGCAGCGGCCAGGACACCATCGTTACCGCGAATGCGAACCGCGCCGACGCGATCACGCTCGGCGCGGGGTCGGACACCGCCACCCTCTACGACGGGTTCGATATCGTGATCGGCGGCGAAAGCGGGGCCGGGAACGTCGACAGCGGCTTCGACACCCTGATCGTCAATTACGGCGCGGCGACGAGCTCCGTTTTCAACCAGGGATCGATTACGGGCAATTCCGCCGGCTTTACCGGCCGGTTCACCGACGGCGTCACCCGTTCGGTCAATTTCGAGGCGATCGACCGGTTTCTGATCGCGACCGGCAGCGGCGCCGACAATATCGTCACCGGCGACGGCAATGACGAGATCCGCACCGGCGGCGGCAACGACATCGCCAACGCCGGCGCCGGCAATGATTTCATCGACGGCGGCAGCGGCGACGACAGCATGACCGGAGGCACGGGCAACGATATCTATGTCGTGAGCAGCGCCGCCGACCTCGTCATCGAGAATGCGGGCGAAGGCATTGACGAGGTCCGCACGACGCTTGCCACCTACGTCCTCGCCGCGAATGTGGAGAACCTCACCGCGACGTCGGACTCCAGCCACGATTTCCGCGGCAACAGCGGCGACAATTTCGTTACCGGCCGCGCCGGCAACGACTTCGTCCGGCTCCAGGACGGCGGCAACGACACCGCCTTCGGCGGGGAGGGCAATGACGTCTTCCTGTTCGGGGCGACGATGAACCGGTACGATGTCGTCGACGGTGGCGGCGGCCTCGACCAGATCGCTCTGCAGGGCGGAGGCGCCGTCATCTTCGCCGGAGTGGTCGGGGTGGAGTCGATCGGGCTGCTGGCGGGCAACGACACCCGCTTCGGCGACACCGCCGGAAATTTCTACAGCTACGACCTGACGACGCGCGACATAAACGTCGCTGCGGGCCTGGTGCTGACGGTGGACGGCGCCAAGCTTCGCGCGGGCGAGAACTTCCTCTTCGACGGCTCGGACGAAACCGACGGCAGCTTCTTCATCTACGGCGGCCGGGGAATCGACATCCTCACCGGGGGAGCCAAGAACGACACCTTCCTGTTCGGTTCCGACGGCCACTTCGGAGCGAGCGACGTCGTCAACGGCGGCGCCGGAATCGATCAGCTAGCCCTTCGCGGCAGCTACAGCCTGACCTTCGGCGCGGGTCAGCTGATCGGGATCGAGAGCATCGGACTGCTCTCGGCGCAGGACACCCGCTACGGGGCGCTGGGCACGAGCTACAGCTACAATCTCACCATGAATGACGGCAACGTCGCCGGCGGGGTGCAGATGACCGTCGACGGCGCCAAGCTGCGCGGCACCGAGACCTTGGCCTTCAACGGCTCGGCGGAGAGCGACGGGTCGTTCAGGGTGTTCGGCGGGGCCAATGGCGACATCATCGCCGGAAGCCAGAATGGCGACGTGCTCCAGGGCAATGGCGGCGCCGACCAGCTCACCGGCGGCGGCGGGGCGGACACCTTCCGCTACGCCAAGGCCACCGACAGCGTCGCGGGCTCGGCCGACCATATCCTCGACTTCGCATCGGGCACGGACAAGATCGATCTTTCCAAGCTGGATGCCAACAGCAACGCCGCCGGCGACCAGGCCTTCACCTGGATCGGCTCCGCCGCGTTCAGCGGGGTCGAAGGTCAGCTTCGAGCCTATCAATCGGGCTCCGACTGGTTCGTCGAGGGCGACATGAACGGCGACAGCGTGGCCGACCTCGTCATCCAGGTCAGCGTTACCGGCGGGCCGCTCGTCCAGGGCGATTTCCTGCCCTGACGTCGTTCCCGCGAAGGCCGGAATCCATGAACACCGGCGGCGGGAATAACTCGCCGAACCGCGCTCATGGGTCCCGGATCAAGTCCGGGATGACGGGGTGTCGTGTCCGTGCGTCCCCGACCGAGCCCGGTTTGACTGAAGGGCGTGTGTTCATGGATCCCGGACCAAGTCCGGGATGACGGGTGATCTGACCTCAAGGCCGGACACCCAGGCCTCGCTCGACGATGCGCCCGGGAGCGCAATAGACGGCGAGTCCGGCAGCGCGACGGCGCCTTCCCAATAAGGAAGCCGTTCGTTTTCGGACTCGTGCCTATTGAGTCGAGATCCCTTCGCCGAAATCCATGCCAAGTTGTTTGCGGCGCCAGCCGACTCTTGATATTCTGAGAAAATCTGTTGCGAGACCGTAACTTGGGGCGTTGCGAAGGAGTGGGACCATGGCAGCGATGGAAGCCGTGCTACTTGAAAAGAATTCTGCTCCGGAGATCGACCTCAACGGCGATGCCGACGGCACCGGCAACCGAATCAAGTATCTCGAGAACAGCCCGGCCGCCGCCATAGCGCCCGACGCGATCATATATGACGATACGGAGTATTTCGACGGCGCCAGCCTGGTCGTCGAATTCAAGGACCGCAGCACGACCGAGGACCAGTTGCGGATCGTCACCGGACGGGAATCGGTGGTCTACGCGATCGAGACCGATCTCTATTACAAGGGCGAGATAATCGGCAGCATCACCGGAGGCGACGACGGGTCCAGTCCGCTTTTGATAAGCTTCTACGGGAAAGTGACGACCGACATCGTCCAGGCGGTGGTCCGCTCCATCGGCTATGCCAATTATTCCCAGGACCCGGTCGAGGGCGAGCGCTTCGTCACCTTCACGCTCATCGACCGCGAAGGCATCGCCAGTCGTGCCGCCGCCGCGTCGATCTACGTCGTCCCCGTCGACAGCCCGGCCGTCGCGGAAGACGACACCGTTTCGACGAACGAGGATGAGGTCGGCTATGGCAACCTCTTCGACCCCCACGGTCCCGGCAACGATTACGATCCCGACGGCGGGAAGCTGATAATCGCCGCCGTCAACGGCTCACGGGCCGACGTCGGCCAGACCATCAAGCTGGACTCCGGCGCGCTTCTGACCGTCAACGAGGACGGCACCTACCGATACGATCCGAACGGCCAGTTCGACTATCTGACCAACAAGGAAACCGGCGCGGCGAACATCTCGGCCGTCGACAGGTTCGAATATACGCTGGCCGATGGCGGAACCGCGACGGTGACCGTCATCATCAACGGAGTCGACGATCCGGGCGACAAGCTGATGGGCGACGAGAAGAGCAACAGCATCACCGGCGCCGAGCGCTCGGAAATGTTCATGCTCGGGCAGGGCGGCAACGACAGCGGCAACGGCGGCGCGGGCGACGACCTCTTCCTGTTCGGGGCGGCGATGGACGGGCTCGATGCGATCGACGGCGGTGCCGGCAGCGACCAGATCGCTCTCCAGGGCGGAGCGGCCTTCACCTTCGGGGCCGGAGTAGTCGGCGTCGAATCGATCGGCCTGCTGTCGGGCAACGACACCCGCTTCGGCGATTCCGGCGGACACACCTACAGCTACGATCTCACCACCCGCGACGTGAACGTGGGTGCCGGGGTTCAGCTGACGGTCGACGGCGCCAAGCTGCGGGTCGGCGAGAACCTCACCTTCAACGGCTCGGCGGAAACCGACGGCAGCTTCTTCATCTACGGCGGGCGGGGTGTCGATACCCTGACCGGCGGAGCGAAGAACGACACCTTCCTGTTCGGCTCGGACAACCACTTCGGAGCGGGCGACGTCGTCAACGGCGGGGCCGGAATCGACCAGCTCGCGCTTCGCGGAAGCTACAGCCTGACCTTCGGTGCAGGCCAGCTGATCGGGATCGAGAGCATCGGCCTGCTCTCGGCCCAGGACACTCGCTACGGGGCGCTCGGCAGCAGCTACAGCTACAATCTCACCATGAACGACGCCAATGTCGCGGCCGGGGTCCAGATGGTGGTCGACGGCGCCAAGCTGCGTGGGGGCGAGACGCTGGTCTTCAACGGCTCGGCGGAGAGCGACGGGTCGTTCCAGATCTTCGGCGGGGCCAATGGCGACACCATCACCGGAAGCCAGAACGGCGACATCATCCAGGGCAATGCCGGGGCCGACATCCTCACCGGCGGCGGCGGGGCCGACAGCTTCCGCTACAAGCTGGTGACGGACTCCTCCGCAAGCGCGGTCGACCATATCCTCGACTTCACGTCGGGGACCGACAAGATCGATCTTTCCAGGATCGACGCCAATTCCGGGCTCGCGGGCGACCAGGCGTTCAGCTGGATCGGCTCCGGAGCCTTCACCAACGTCGCCGGCCAGCTCCGCGCCTACCAGTCCGGGAGCGACTGGTTCGTCGAGGGCGACGTCAACGGCGACGGCGCCGCCGACCTCGTCATCCAGGTGACCGTCACCGGCGGGCCGCTCGTCCAGGGCGACTTCCTGCCGTAGCGTCATTCCGGCGAAGGCCGGGATCCATGGACACGGACCGGCGCCAGCCCGCGCGGACCGGTGTTCATGGATCCCGGATCAAGTCCGGGATGTCGGGCAGGATTGCTCTAAGCCGTTGGACTTTCATTCTTTTCCTGATTAGATCGTTTCGAATCGGCTCGCTGGAGAGCCGAGCGGGGATTTGCCGGTGTATATTGAGGGAACCAGCGGGCCGGACGCGCTCGACGGGACGGCCGACGCCGACATCATCGAAGGCGGCGAGGGCGGCGACATCCTCAAGGGCCTGGGCGGAAACGACCGGCTCGACGGCGGCCCGGGCGCCGACGAGATGAGCGGCGGCACCGGCGACGACGTCTATTCGGTCGACGACTCTGGCGACGTGGTCATCGAAAATGCGGGCGAAGGCACGGACGAGGTCCGAAGCTTCGTCTGGCTCTACACCCTGCCCGACAATGTGGAGAATCTGACCGGAACCGATTCGCGCGGCCAGGGCCTCTACGGCAACGCGCTCGACAACGTCATCACCGGCTATACCGGCCGCGACGGTCTCGAGGACTCCTCCGGCGGTGACGACAGGCTCTACGGCGGCGGCGGCGACGACGGGATCTCCGTCCATCGCAACGAGACCCACGCGGCCAGCAACGTCCTCCTCGACGGCGGCCTCGGCAGCGACGTCCTGACCTTTTCCGGCAGTCGCTACGTCGACACCGCCACTCTGATCGGCGGCGACGGCGACGACCATATCAGCAGCTTCCGGGGCGCGGCGATCCTCATCGACGCCGGTACCGGCAACGACCGGGTCTCGCTCAACTTCCTCGGCGCCCAGATCCGGGTCACGCTCGGAAGCGGCTCGGACCTGCTCTCGCTCAACCGCAATTACGACGACCAGCCCGGCGGAAGCATCACCGTCACCGATTTCGAGACCGGAGCGGCGGGCGACCGGCTCGAGATCGCCGCCCATCTCGCCTCGATCCTGCCCGGCTTCGATCCTGGCACCAGCCCGTTCGCGAGCCAGTATCTGGCTCTCGTCCAGGTCGGGGCCGACACCGTCCTCCGGATCGATCGCGACGGTCCCGGCGGGCCGGCGGGCTTCACCGACCTGGTCCGGTTCGAGAACAGCAACGCCGCCGACTTCACCCAGTTCAACCTGGGCGGCTATTATCCCGACGGCTCGACTCCGGGCGGAATCGCCGTTTCGGGAACCGCCGGCAACGATCTGCTCTGGGGGACTTACGGAGCCGACGTGATCAAGGGCTTCGCCGGCTATGACGAGATCCATGCCGGTCCGGGGGACGACCGGGTCGAGGGCGGCGACCAGCGGGACTTTCTCGACGGCGGATTCGGCAACGACATGGTGTTCGGCGACGGCGGCGACGATTCGCTCGGCGACTGGGCCGGAGGCAACGACCAGCTGTTCGGAGGCGAGGGCAAGGACCGGCTCTCCGTCAACCGCGAGGGCGCGACGGCGGCCTCGGCGGTCGTGCTCGACGGCGGGGCGGATAACGACGTGCTCGACTTCTCCAGCGATGGGCGCGGAATCGATTCCGCACTGCTGATCGGCGGCGAGGGCAATGACGATCTCTATTCCCGCGGCGCGGGGACGATCGTTTTCGACGCCGGTACCGGCAACGATTATGTCGATATCGACAATTCCTCCGGCCTCTACACGATCACGCTCGGAGCCGGCTACGACCAGGTCTATCTCGGCCGCTACGCGGATTACCGCCCCGGCGTCGGGGACGTGTTCGATACCCGGCTCGAAATCACCGACTTCGCCCCCGGCCAGCTGGGCCCGGGTACCGACGTGCTCTTCTTCCGCGACTATCTGGCCGCCGCGCTGACCGGCTGGGACGGGGTCGCCGATCCGTTCGCGGCCGGCTTTCTCGAGCTCCGGCAGGACGGCTCCGACGCCGTCATCCGGATCGACTCCGACGGCCTGTCGGGAGGGGATTCGTTCCGCGAGTTCATCCGGCTCGCCAATGTCGATGCCGGCACGCTGACAGCCTATAATCTCAACGACCTGAGGTCGCTGGCCATCGCCGGCGGCGCCGCGGACGATGTGATCACGGCCGGCGCCGGCAATCACCGGATCGAAGGCCGCGGCGGCGACGACCGCCTGACCGGCGGGGAGGGCGACGACATCGTCGACGGCGGCGACGGCAACGACCTCCTGTTCTTCCTCGAGGGCGGCAGCGACACCGGCATCGGCGGCGCCGGCAACGACGTCTTCCTGTTCGGGTCGACGATGGACGGGCTGGATGTGGTCGACGGCGGCGGCGGCAGCGACCAGATCGCACTTCAGGGCGGAGTGGCCTTCACCTTCGGGACCGGTGTGGTCGGCGTGGAATCGATCGGCCTGCTGTCGGGCGGCGACACCCGCTTCGGCGCTCCGGGCGGATTGCTCCACAGCTACGACATCACCACCCGGGACGTGAACGTCGCGGCGGGGGTCGTGCTGACGGTCGACGGCGCCAAGCTTCGCGCCGGGGAGAACCTCACCTTCAACGGCTCGGCCGAGACGGACGGCAGCTTCTTCATCTACGGCGGAAGGGGTGTCGACACCCTGACCGGCGGGTCGAAGAACGATACCTTCCTGTTCGGCTCGGACAACCACTTCGGAGCGAGCGACGTCGTCAACGGCGGCGCCGGAATCGATCAGCTAGCCCTTCGCGGAAGCTACAGCCTGACCTTCGGCGCCGGGCAGCTGATCGGGATCGAGAGCATCGGCCTGCTCTCGGCGCAGGACACCCGCTACGGAGCGCTGGGCACGAGCTACAGCTATAATCTCACCATGAACGACACCAACGTCGCCGCCGGGGTGCAGATGACCGTCGACGGCGCCAAGCTGAGGGGCACGGAGACGTTGGTGTTCGAGGGCTCGGCGGAGAGCGACGGGTCGTTCAGGGTGTTCGGCGGCGCCAATGGCGACATCATCGCCGGAAGCCAGAATGGCGACGTTCTCCAGGGCAATGGCGGCGCCGACCAGCTCACCGGCGGCGGCGGGGCGGACACCTTCCGCTACGCCAAGGCCACCGACAGCGTCGCGGGCTCGGCCGACCATATCCTCGACTTCGCATCGGGGACCGACAGGATCGACCTCTCGAAGATCGACGCCAACACGGGGCTAGCGGGCGACCAAGCCTTCAGCTGGATCGGCTCCGCCGCGTTCAGCGGGGTCGAAGGTCAGCTTCGCGCCTATCAATCGGGCTCCGACTGGTTCGTCGAGGGCGACATGAACGGCGACAGCGTGGCCGACCTCGTCATCCAGGTCAGCGTCACCGCCGGGCCGCTCGTCCAGGGCGATTTCCTGCCCTGACGCCCAATTCCCGACCAAGAAATTTCCATCTGGAAACAGGATTTGCGATCCAGGCTTTCCCCCTTTGCACGAAGGATCGCGGCGCGATTCGAAATTGACCGGATTGAGTTCAGCTAAGTGGCTGTATAGTATGAAAATCGACCGTGGAGCGCGCGGCGCCTTGGGGGGCGCTTCGGGCGTCGTCGCCAGGTAGCGAAAGCCGCATGGCCCGATCCGATTTTTCAAACCTGACCGGCAAAGGCCGGCGAGGAGCGTAAGCGATGACGACCGGCACCGAAGGCAACGACAACCTCACCAACGACATCAGCATCTCGCACGAGACGGTCGACGCCCTCGGCGGCGACGACGTCATCACGATCAATGCGCCCACGCCCACGGGCGCGATGCTCGAGACGGTGACGGTCAACGGCGGTTCCGGCTTCGACACGCTGATCGTCGATACCGGCTATGCCAACGTCTACGGCATCAGCGCCAGCGGCCTCGACGGCTCAATGACCGTGCGCAGAGGCTCGAGCAGCGCCTGGGGCGTGTCGTGGACCTCGATCGAGCGCCTCGAGGTGACCGCCAGGTTCTTCGGCAACACGACCTGGGCGCTGGGCGACGAGATCGACATCATGCGGCTCAATCTCGGCCTGGCCGGCGGCGCGATCACCACCGGCGCGGGCAATGACGAGATCTACGTCGTCGGCGGCAGCACCGGCGTGCCGTTCAGTGCCGACGGCGGCAGCGGCAATGACCTCATCGACATGAGCGGGGCCCCCAACAGCTCGTTCCAGCGCTACGTGGCGATGGGCGGCACCGGCGACGACGTCATCACCGGAAGCAATCACAACGACCTCCTGGACGGCGGTTCGGGCGACGACGTGATCACCGGCAACGGCGCGGTCTTCGCCTTCCCGAACGACGGCGACCGGTTCGTCGGCGGCCAGGGCAACGACATCCTCACCGGCGCCACCGGCGCAAGCACCGGCATCGACTGGGTGCGCTACGATCTCGAGACCGGCGGCGGCGCCGTCTTCGTCAACCTGAGCGACAGCCAGACGAATGTCGGCGGAGTGCTGCTCGACGCGGGCACGGCGCGCGACACGTTCGGCGGCACGGATTCGCTCACCGCCATCGAGAAGGTCAGCGGGGCGTCGGGCGACGACCATATGCTCGGAAGTTCGAGCGCCGAACAATTCCTCGGCGAGGCGGGCAACGATACCCTGACCGGGGCCGGGGGCAATGACGAGCTCACCGGCGGCGCCGGCACCGACACGCTCGACGGCGGCGACGGGACGCTCGACTGGGTCATCTACGAACGCGAGTCCGGCCTGGGCGGAGTCGCGGTCAACCTCAGCGCTTCGGCCGCCACGGTCGGCGGAGTGCTGCTCGCCTCCAACACCGCCCGCGACACGTTCGGAACGATCGACACCCTGATCGGGATCGAGCAGGTCCGCGGCGGCTTCGGCAACGACTTCTTCCTCGGCGGCTCCGCCGACGACCGGTTCGAAGGCTCGGGCGGCAACGACACGATCGACGGCGGCGCCGGCAACGACACGCTGGTCGGCGATTCGGGCGACGATTATCTTGACGGCGGCGCCGGCGCCGACTCGATGAGCGGCGGTTCGGGTAACGACATCTACATCGTCGACGACTCCGGCGACTCCGCCCTCGACGAGTCCGGAACCGACGAGGTCCGCACCACGCTCCTCAGCTACACCCTGCATTTCACGATCGAGAACCTCACCGGAGTCATCGGCTTCGGCCAGGCCCTGACCGGCAACGACGGTGCCAACGTCATCCGGGGCGCGGGCGGCGACGACGTGCTCGTCGGCGCCGGCGGAACCGACCAGCTTGCCGGCTGGCTGGGCAACGACACGCTCTACGGAGGCCTCCAGGACGGCACCGACGGCGCCGACGACTGGGCGCTTTACGACCAGGAGACGGGCAGCGGCGGAGTCGCCGTCAATCTCAGCGGCTCCACGCAGAATCTCGGCGGGACGTTGCTCGCGGCCGGAACCGCGCGCGACACGTACGGGACGACCGACACGCTCTTCGGGATCGAGTTCGTGAGGGGCTCTTCGGGCAACGACTGGCTGCTCGGCTCGAGCGGCGTCAACCGGTTCGAAGGCGGCGCCGGCAACGACGTCCTCGACGGGGCCGGCGGCGCCGACGTCCTGATCGGCGGAACCGGCGACGATATCTATTATGTCGACAATGGCGGCGACTCGGTGACCGAGAATGCCGGCGAAGGCACTGACGAGATCCGCACCTCGCTTCTCACCTACAGCCTGCTCTCCCGCCCCAATGTCGAGAACCTCGCCGCCACCTCCGACGCCGCCCACGACTTCCGCGGCAACAGCGCGAGCAACGTCGTCACCGGCGGCGCGGGCGACGACCTGATCCGGCTCCAGGACGGCGGCAACGACACCGCCATCGGCGGTCTCGGCAACGACGTCTTCCTGTTCGGAGCGACGATGGACGGGCTGGATGCGGTCGACGGCGGCGGCGGCAGCGACCAGATCGCCCTTCAGGGCGGAGTGGCCTTCACCTTCGGCACGGGGGTGGTGGGCGTCGAGTCGATCGGCCTTCTGGCGGGCAACGACACCCGCTTCGGCGATCCCGGGACGAACTTCTACAGCTACGACCTCACCACCCGAGACGTGAACGTCGCGGCGGGAGCGATGCTGACCGTCGACGGCGCCAAGCTTCGCGCCGGGGAGAACCTCACCTTCAACGGCTCGGCGGAAACCGACGGCAGCTTCTTCATCTACGGCGGGCGGGGTGTCGATACCCTGACCGGCGGAGCGAAGAACGACACTTTCCTGTTCGGCTCCGACGGCCACTTCGGAGCGAGCGACGTCGTCAACGGCGGCGCCGGAATCGACCAGCTCGCGCTTCGCGGAAGCTACAGCCTGACCTTCGGCGCCGGCCAGCTGATCGGGATCGAAAGCATCGGGCTGCTCTCGGCGCAGGACACCCGCTACGGAGCGCTCGGCAGCAGCTACAGCTACAACCTCACCATGAACGACGCCAACGTCGCCGCCGGAGTCCAGATGGTGGTCGACGGCGCCAAGCTGCGCGGCGGCGAGACCCTGGTGTTCAACGGCTCGGCGGAGAGTGACGGGTCGTTCCAGATCTTCGGCGGGGCCAATGGCGACACCATCACGGGAAGCCAGAACGGCGACATCATCCAGGGCAATGCCGGGGCCGACATCCTCACCGGCGGCGGCGGCGCGGACAGCTTCCGCTACAAGCTGGTCACGGATTCGAGCGCAAGCGCGACTGACCATATCCTCGACTTTGCGTCGGGGACGGACAGGATCGACCTCTCGAAGATCGACGCCAACACCGGGCTAGCGGGCGACCAGGCGTTCAGCTGGATCGGCTCGGACGCCTTCACCAACGTCGCCGGTCAGCTTCGCGCCTACCAGTCCGGGAACGACTGGTTCGTCGAGGGCGACGTCAACGGCGACGGCGCCGCCGACCTCCTCATCCAGGTCACCGTCACCGGCGGGCCTCTGACCCAGGCCGACTTCCTGCCCTGACCCTCATTCCGGCGAAGGCCGGGGACGCGCGGCGATAGGGCCTCGACAAGGGCGGAGCGCGCCGCCAAGGTGCGCCCGCCTAAAGCCGGGGAGTGCCAGGTGGATTTCGTCTCGATCCTGTCGATCTTCGTGCTGGCCTGCTTCGTCGGCTATTATGTGGTCTGGTCGGTCACTCCGGCGCTTCACACGCCGCTGATGTCAGTGACCAACGCCATCTCCTCGGTGATCATCGTCGGCGCCCTGATCGCGGCGGCCGCGGCGGGCGTGCCCGGCGCCAAATGGCTCGGCCTCGCCGCCGTCGTGCTGGCCAGCGTCAACATCTTCGGCGGCTTCGCGGTGACCGCGCGCATGCTCGCCATGTACAAGAAGAAGGAGAAGAAGGGGTGATCTTCTTCCATGCATGAAACCGCCGCCGCCCCGGCCTGGGTAATGGTCGCCTATCTGATTTCGGGGATCTGCTTCATCGTCGCCCTGCGCGGCCTCTCCAGCCCCGAAAGCTCGAGGCGCGGCAACCGCGCCGGGATCATCGGCATGGGCATCGCTCTCGCGACGACCCTGATCCACTACATGCCGACCCGCGACGAGGAATTCCCGCTCCAGTGGCACGAGCCGGTCCACTGGGACAATCTGATGCTGATCGGCGGGGCGATCCTGATCGGCGCCGTGATCGGGCTGGTGACGGCGCGGCGGATCGCGATGACGGCAATGCCGCAGCTGGTAGCCGCCTTCCACTCGCTGGTCGGGCTGGCGGCGGTGCTGGTCGCCGGCGCGGCCTATCTCAACCCCGACGCTTTCGGAATCGCCAGCGCCGGCATCATCCATCCGGTCAGCCGGGTCGAGATGAGCCTCGGAGCGGCGATCGGCGCGGTGACCTTCTCGGGCTCGGTGATCGCCTTCCTGAAGCTGAACGGCAACATGTCGGGCAAGCCGATCCTGCTTCCGCTCCGCCACGTCCTCAACCTCGGCACCCTCGCGGCGATCGTCGGGCTGGTCGGCTATTTCACCACCGACCAGAGCGCCTGGGTGTTCGTCACCCTGACCGCGCTCGCCTTCCTGGTCGGGTTCCTTCTGATCATCCCGATCGGCGGCGCCGACATGCCCGTCGTCGTCTCGATGCTCAACTCCTATTCGGGCTGGGCGGCGGCGGCGATGGGCTTCACCCTCCAGAACAGCGCGATGATCATCACCGGCGCCCTGGTCGGGTCGTCGGGCGCGATCCTCTCCTACATCATGTGCCGGGCGATGAACCGGAGCTTCATCTCGGTCATCGCCGGAGGCTTCGGCGGCGACACCGCGATCGCCGGCGGCGGCGCCGCGTCCGACCGCCCGTGGAAGCGGGGCTCGGCGGAGGACGCGGCCTTCCTGATGAGCCAGGCCGAGCAGGTCATCGTCGTGCCCGGCTACGGAATGGCGGTGGCCCAGGCCCAGCATGCGGTGCGCGAGCTCGCCGACCAGCTCAAGAAGGAAGGCGTGACCGTCAAATATGCGATCCACCCCGTCGCCGGACGGATGCCGGGGCATATGAACGTGCTGCTCGCGGAGGCCAACGTCCCCTATGACGAGGTGTTCGAGCTGGAGGACATCAACTCGGAGTTCGCACGCACCGACATCGCCTTCGTCATCGGCGCCAACGACGTCACCAACCCGGCGGCCAAGACCGACAAGACCTCGCCCATCTACGGGATGCCGGTGCTCGACGTCGAGAAAGCCAAGACGGTCCTGTTCATCAAGCGCTCGATGGGCGGGGTCGGCTATGCCGGGGTCGACAACGATCTCTTCTACCGGGACAATACGATGATGCTGCTCGGCGACGCCAAGAAGATGACCGAGGAGATCGTGAAGTCGCTGGGGTGATCGTCATGCCGGGGGAGGCCGGCATCCATGAACACTGCAGTACGACGCCTCGCGCATCGGCGTTCGTGGATTCCGGCCTTCGCCGGAATGACGGGTTGAGCGGCGTTCGTGGATTCCGGCCTTCGCCGGAATGACGAATCCTTTCGGCGCATAAGTCGGATCGCCCGGCGGAAAGCGCTTCCTTCCCGGGCCGCGGCGGCTATGGGTCGCCGGATGCGCAAACTGGGAATGATCGGCGGGACGAGCTGGTTCTCGACCGCAATGTATTACGAGCAGATCAACAAGGCGGTGGCGAAGGCGAAGGGCGGCCTGACCTCGGCGCCGCTCGTCCTCGAGAGCCTCGATCTCGCGCCGGTCGCGGCGCTCGAGCTGGCCGGCAAGTGGGACAAGGTCGGCGAGATCGTCGCCGCGGCCGCCGAAAGGCTGGAGGCGGCGGGGGCCGAGGGGCTGATCCTGTGCAGCAACACCACCCACAAGGTCGCGCCCGCGGTCGAGGCGGCGGTCAAATTGCCCTTGCTCCACATCGCCGACGTCACCGCCGAGCGGCTCGCCGCGGACGGCATCGGGAAAGCCGGGCTGATCGGCACGCGATTCACGATGAGCGAAGGGTTCTTCCGCGACCGGATCGCGGCCAGGGGCATCGCGCTCGCCTTGCCCGACCCGGCGACGGCCGAGCAGATCGACCGGATCATCTTCGAGGAGCTGGCGAGGGGACACGTCAGCCGAAGCTCGCAGCGCCTGCTTAAGACCTGCCTCACCGAAATGGGCAAGGCGCGGCAGCAGGCGGTGATCCTCGGGTGCACCGAATTGGTGCTGCTCGTCGACCCCGGCGCCAACGTCATCCCGGTTTACGACACGACCGCGCTCCACGCGGCCGCGGCGGCGCGGTGGATATTGGACGATTGATCCGAAATGGATGGAGTTCGGCGACAGGAATAATAGCGTTCAGGGACTGAATCCGATTCCGGTTTTGATCCCTGCGCCTCCCCACCCGTCCTTCGCCTCGTGCCCGAGGTGCCGCCTCACGCTTGGAAGCCGACGGCAGTCTTCGCCCGGCCGGAGGAAATACATCCGAAACGGACCAATGTGCGCCTGCATTTGCTCCGGAACGGCGCCAATCTGCCCGGCGGGGGGCGACAATGGCGACGGCGATCAGTCCCGAGGTAAACGGCAAGGCGACGGTGCGCCTGCAGCAGCTCAGCGAAGAGGTCGGGCGGATCGCCGACGTTCTCGCTGCCCTGTCGGAGCATGAGGCCGCGACCGCGGCGATGGCGGCGGTCGGCGACAGCCCGGATGGCGAAGGCCAGAGGCTCGATTCCGGCTTCATCCGCTCGATCATCCGGGTCCGGCGGCTGCGCGAGCATTTCTTCAAGGGCGACCTGTTCTCCGATCCGGCCTGGGACATGCTGCTCGACCTGATGGCCGCCCGGGTCGAGCGGCGGCGAGTCGCCGTCTCGAGCCTGTGCATCGCCGCCGCGGTGCCGCCGACGACGGCTCTGCGATGGATCAAGAGCCTGTGCGACGAGGGCCTGTTCGTCCGAATCGCCGATCCCGAGGACGGCCGCCGGGTGTTCATCGAGCTGTCGGCCGAAACCGCCGCGAGGATGGAGGCCTATCTGAGGTCGGCCCAGCGAATCGCCCAGTTCATCACCTGAGGCAGGCTTGTGCGGTGCCCCCGCCGATGGCAGAGGCGCGGCAGGGCGGGCGCTTAGCTCAGTTGGTAGAGCGCTTCCTTTACACGGAAGATGTCGGCGGTTCGAGCCCGTCAGCGCCCACCAGAGTCGTCCCAGCGAAGGCTGGGACCCCGGAGCGTGAAAGGCGCTGTGTCTCCCTCACGCTCCGGCGCCCCAGCCTTGGCTGCGGCGACGGGATCCTACAGGCTCCGCACCAGCTTCGCCGCCATCGCGATCCAAAGCGGATCTGCGATGACCGACTGGCGGCGGCCGCCGCCCAGGGGGAGGAGGTGAAGCTTGCCTTCCTCGCGGCCGATCAGCCTCCCGAACAGGAAGCGGCCGGCCGGGCGGGGGACGAGGACGTCGCGGTTGAGTGCCTGGCCGAAAGCCTCCGGTGACAGGCGGAGGCACCAGATCTCGTCGCCGCTGCGATAGTCGCCGACGCTCGACTGGACGGCCACGGCGACCATGTCCGGCTCGGGCCGCGGCGGAAGGATCACGCCCGCCCGGCGGGGGGCATGGGCGCCGTCATGGCCCAGCAAGGCGGCGAGCGGGACGTCGTCTTCGCGTTCCGAAAATTCAACCAGATTGGTCGCCTCGACTCCGAGCGCGGCGGCGATCCGGTTGAGCCAGGCGAGCGAAACGGTTCGAGTCCCGGTCTCCAGCCGGCCGATCGTCTGGGGCGTGGTTGGTGGAACGCAGCGGTCGGCCACGTCCTGAAGCGTGAGCTTCTTAGCGCGGCGGACGTCGCGGATACGCGTGATCATTCCAAAATCCCCCACGAACGCTGCGAATTCGTGTTTTCACTTTCCTACATACTTGCCGACATGGCAAGTGTTCCCGATATGTACCATATCAGGAGGGTAAATATGAAAACCGAGCGAGTCAGGCGCAACCGGCTGCTTGCCGAGAGGCCGGCGCCGCAGGACGGGTTGGAGCGGAGCAAGGGCAAGCGGCGCCCCGCGGCCCGGGCGGTGACGGTGAATCTAGTGGAATCGCCGCTCGGCTGGCTTCGCTCGCGCGGCCATGTCAGCGAACGTCAGTTCGCCGCCGGGGAGCAGCTGCGGAGCGACTGGGAGCGGTCGGGGCTGCCGCCGCGGGTGACGATGTGCTGGGATTCGCCGCCGCCCGACCGGAACCCGCGCGGGCCGGCCGGGCAGTCGGCGGCAACCCATGCCCAGCTCGCCGCCCGCCGCCGCTTCGATTCGGCGGTGAAGGCGCTCGGCCCGGGCCTCCGCGACGTCGCCTGGCGGGTATTGTGCGCCGGCGAGGGCATGCGCGAAGCGGAAACCGCCCTCGGCTGGCCGGCGCGGGCGGGCAAGCTGGTGCTGACGATGGCGCTCGACCGGCTGGCCGACCATTATCGGCTGCGGTGACACAAGCGGCGACGCGCCGCGTTGAACGGACCATGTCGGTCTACTTCACCAGCGACTCCCACTTTGGCGACCACCGAACGCTCAACATCTGGAAGCGGCCGTTCGCTGGCGTGGCGGAGATGGACTCGGCCCTCATCGAGTGCTGGAACTCGGCGGTCGGCCCGGGCGATGAAATCTGGCACCTGGGCGACTTCGCGAGGCGGCCGGACGACGTTCCAACGCTTCTGGAACGGCTTCATGGCGTCAAGCATCTGGTCCGCGGCAACAACGACCCGGCGGGGACGACCGCCGAGGCAGGCTGGGCGAGCGTCCATGATTATGCCGAGATCGAGGTGGAGGGGCGGCGGCTGGTGCTTTGCCACTATCCGTTCAGGACCTGGAACGGCCAGCATAAGGGTGCGATCAATCTGCACGGCCACAGCCATGGCCGGCTGAAGCCTCTGCCCCGGCAGATCGACGTCGGGGTGGATGTGTGGGGCTGGCGGCCGGTGCGGCTGGAGGAGATGGTGGGCGGGTGAATCCTCGCGGCTGCACGAGGAACGGAGGGAGCGGAATGTCGGAATACCGGATCGAGGCGGTGGGGCGGGTGCGCGGCGGCCGCGCGGCGGCCGAGGACGACGATTGGGGCGGCAGCCGCGCCAGGATCGAGCTCGACGGGGAACGATTCTCCGCCGATGCCCTCGCCGGGCTCGAGGCATTCAGCCATGCCGAAGTGGTGTTCGTCTTCGACCGCGTGGACGAGGATGAGATCGAATATGGCGCCCGCCATCCGCGCGGCCGGACGGACTGGCCGAAGGTCGGCATCTTCGCCCAGCGCGGAAAGAACCGGCCCGGGCGAATCGGAGTGACGGTCTGCCGAATCGTCGCGGTCGAGGGGCTGGTATTGGAGGTGGAAGGGCTGGACGCGATCGACGGCACGCCGGTCCTGGACATCAAGCCCGTCATGAGCGGCTTCCTGCCGCGCGGCGAGCTTCGGGAGCCTGGCTGGGCCCGAGAGATCATGAAGGACTATTGGTGACGCGCTTCCCTCCCTGGAAGGGAGGGATCGAGGGTGGGTCCGCCGAAGGCGGCCGGAACTCCGAGCTTGGAAAGCAGTCTCGCTGCGCTCGCCTACCCACCCCCAACCCCTCCCTTCCAGGGAGGGGAGGCTCAGGGACGCGAAAGCCTCGTCATCAGGATCGCCGCGCGCTTGGCCTGGCGGGGAATGCTGGCGAGGTCGACCGTTTCGCCGGGGGCGTGGGAGCCCTGGCCGGCGGTGCCGAGGCCGACCAGGCCCGGGATCAGGTGGGCGACGAAGCCGATGTCGCCGGCGCCGCGCTTCAGCGGATCGAACTCGCCCATCTCGGCGAGGCCGAGGTCGCGGTTGACCGCGTTCAGACGGGCGAGCAGCGCCCGGCTAGCGTCCGTCGGCGCCATCGGCGGGTAGGCGCCGTCGTCGAACGCGATCTCGGCCTCGCTTCCGGCCAGATGCCGGCCGACGATCTCGCGCATCTTCGCCATCACCCGCTCCTGCTGATCGAGCGACAAGGCGCGAAGGTCCCCGCGGGCGACGGCGATCGGCGGGACGATGTTGGTCTTGCCCGTCGCGGTGGCCCGGATGAGGTCGCGGTCGAGCTCGGCGGTGGCGCCGCCGGCGATCAGGCCGACGTTGAAGGTGAGGTTGGGCTCGGGCAGCTCGGCCCGGAAGGCGGCGAGGATCCGGGCGAGCTCGTAGATCGCGCCGTTGCCCATGTCCTTCGAGAAGATGCCGCTGGAATGGCCGGTCCGGCCGCGGGCGGTGACCTGCCAGGAGGCGGAGCCGCGGCGGGCGATCGAGCCCATGTCGCGGCCGCCTTCCTGGGCGAGGCCTTCGAAGTCGAGGGCGAGGTCGGAGCGGCCGGCGGCGGCAATGAGGTCGCGGCGGGCAACGGCGATCGGGTTGCCGCTATCCTCCTCGTCGCCGGTGAGGACGATCTCGATGTCGGCGTCGTCGAGCGTCCCCGCCGACTTCATGGCACGAAGCGCCGCGACCATGACGACCATTCCCCCCTTGTCGTCGCCGACGCCGGGACCCTCGGCGATGTCGCCGTCCTTCCGCGCGAAACGCTGGAAGGGGCTGTCGGGCTCGAACACCGTGTCGAGGTGGCCGATCAGGAGCATCCTCTTGCCGCGGCCGCTGCCCTTGTGGGTAGCGACGATGTGGCCGGCGCGGCCCGCCTCCGCCATCGGCACCCAGCGGACGGTGAAGCCGAGCGGCTCGAGCTCCGAGCGCATCATCCTTCCCACGGCCTCGACCCCGGCGAGGTTCAGCGAGCCGCTGTTCTGGTTCACCAGCCGCTCGAGCAGGTCGACGGTTCGGCCCTGCTCGGAGTCGACGGCGCGGACGATCTTCTGCTCGGCGGGGGCGAGCTTCGCCGCGGCGGGGGTGGCGAGGAGGGCGACGGCGAGGAGGAGGATTCTCATCAGGATCTCCACATTCTGCCTCCCCATCGCAGATGGGGAGGGGGACCAGCCACCGGCTGGTGGAGGGGTAAATGGCTCGGAGCAAGAGGCTTTCGCGGGAACCTACCAGTCCTGCGCCAATTACCCCTCCACCATGCTTCGCATGGTCCCCCACCCCACGCTTCGCGTGGGGAGGCAGAGATGCTACAGGACCCACATGCGATCCCTTCTCCTTCCCCTCGCCTTGCTCCTCGCTTCGCCGGCGGCCGCCCAGGATTGGCGGATGGCGCCGGAATATGACGTGCTTCTGGCCGCCTACGACATCCAGCCCGGCGAGATTAGGCTGAAGGCGGGGGAGCCGGTCCGGCTTCGCTTCGTCAACACCAGCAACCAGGGCCTGAGCTTCTCGGCCGGCGGGTTCTTCCGCGACGCGAAGCTTCGGCGGCGCGATTCGTCCCTGGTCAAGGGCGGAAGCATCGACGTGCCCGCGATGTCGACCCGAACCGTGGTGCTGGTGCCCAAGGCGGGGCGCTACAAGGCGACCGGCGCCAACCTCCTTCACCGGCTGCTCGGAATGACCGGCCGGATCATCGTCGAATAGGAGCTCGACATGGCCAAGGGCGACAAGAAGTCCAAGAAAAGCAAGGACAAGATCAAGGTTCCCAAGCGCATCGCCGGGGTCAAGGTGTCGAAGGCGGTTCGCCAGGCCGGCAAGACCGCGCTGAAGCTCGCCGAGCAGCCCGCGGTGAGCGAGACGGTGGCGGCGGCCTTGCTTGCGGCGGCGGCTGCGCTGCGCGATCCGCCGGCGACCCGCCGGGCGGCCGGCGCCGCCGCGGGCGCGGCCGGCGAGGCCGGGCAGGAAGCGCTGAAGCTGGGCGACTCGCTGCGCCGGATGGCGATCGACATGGCGCGGCGAACGCTGGACGCGTGGGAATCGGCCGATTCGAAGCAGGCCGGCAAGGATGGCGGCGACGAGTCTGATCGAGGTTAAACTTACCCCCGTTATCCTCATTATCCACAGGTGGATTCGGCTTTCCCGAATCGGTCGGAGCTGACAGTTTCGGGACGTGGCCGGAAGCGCGGCGAACCGGAAACGGAACGCCAAGCCGAAGATCGCAGGCCCAAGCAGAAGGCGCCGTCGCTCCCCCAAGGACGCTGGCGCCGGAAGCCGAAGGCGGGGAGGCGGACGAAGCCGCGCCCGCATAAGCGCAAGCGGATGCGAGGCGGGATTTCACGAAACCTCCCGTGGCGACACCGAAAGGCTCCTTTGGAGCTGGAAGGCCCGCCGACCGGCGAAGGCCGCGGGAATCGCCCCGCAGCTGGAGTCGGAGGGAGACGGGGAAGGGCTCACGCTCCAGCCGCGACCCGAAACGGGTTTCGACGAGAAGGCTTCGGCCTTCGAGGCGGGGTCCGGGAGAGTGGCAAGGCCTTCGGGCGGCGCCGCGATCCGAAAAGGGATTTTGAAAGGCTTCGGCCTCGACAAATTCCTCGGAAGGCGTGAAGGCTTCGGCCGAGAGTCTTCCGAAAAGGGCGACCGGAGAGGTTTCGGCCTCGATGCGAGCCCTGGTGAGGGCGCGGCTCCGGCCGGGCCCGATCCGCCAGGGAAGCGACGGCGAGGATGCAAATCCGGACCAAGCGACCCGACGGGGATCGGCGAGGGCTTTCGGGCCTCTCCCGAAACCCACCGGGTGCCGAACGGGGCTTCGCGGCCTCGCTCCGGAATCCGAGGAGAGCGAAGCGGGCCGAGCGCCCGCCTCGCGATCCAAAGCCGCCCAGCGAGAGATGGCCTCGCCACCCAGCGACGGCAGTCAAAGCTGGGACAAGTGGGGGCCGGTGGCGACACCGGCCCCCATTATGATTCGGGGCCCCGGACTCATGCCTGTCGGCGCATCTCGCGACTTTTCTCCGCGACGGCCACCGCATTGTTTTGAGAGAAGGCACGAAGGTACAAGAAAGAAGGCCGCCCCAGCCTGCGTGCATTCCGTGGCGGTCGTTCGGGGAATTTTGGCGCTCGGCCGAAGGCGGCTCATCCTCTTTCTTGTACCTTCGTGCCTTCTTTCGAAAAGGTTCGCACCGAGCCGGAGATTCCGCTCCTTGATCCGCTTTGGCGTTGTGTCATGATGCCCTCGGGGAGGGTCCGGCGATGTTCTTGAAGGGCGGTAAGGGCGGCGGCGGGCCGGGGCAGAGCGGCGGGGCTTTCTCCTATCTCGGAAGCGAGGTGACGGTGACCGGCGACATCGCCACCCAGAGCGATCTTCATCTCGACGGCAAGGTGCTCGGCGACGTCCGCTGCGGCTCGCTGACCCAGGGGACGAGCGGCGAGGTGCGCGGCAACATCAGGGCCGGGGAGGCCCGGCTTGCCGGCCTGGTCGACGGCGCGGTCGAGGCCGCCTCGCTGATCCTCGAGGCCACCGCCCGGGTTACCGGCGACGTCCTCTACGAAAGCCTCAGCGTCGCCGCCGGCGCCGAGGTGGAGGGGCGCTTCAAGCGCCGCCGCGGCGGCGAGGACGGCTCCAAGGCGGCGAAGTCGGAAAAGGCCGCGAAGCCGCAGAAGGCCGCGCCCCCGCCGGCGCCCCTGTTCGGCGAGGGCGAGCCGGAGTCGCTCGCCGCCGAGTAGGAACCGCCCCCCGGCCGGGCTCGTTGGCGCCTCGAAGCAAGGAGGCGAATCGAATGGCGGACCAGAAAAGCGAAGGCGGAACCGCCGGCACCGGCGAGCGCGAGGGCGCTTCGGCGATGGGCGCCGATCAGCGGGACGGCGAGATGCGAAGCGAAGGCGGCGGTGGCGGCGAGGGCGGCGCTCCCGATCCGGGCTCGCCGGGCGGGATGGGCGGAGCGGGCGTCGAGGGCGCGACGGGCGGCAAGGGACCCCCCGGCGGGGTCAGCCCGGTCCGCGACGAAGAGGGCTGACCTGATCCCGCAGGCCCTCCCCCGGGGTGGTGAAGGCGGCGTAAACCTTCGGCAGCAAGGGGACGCTAAGGCTCAGGCCCCATGATCGGGGCATGGCTGGGACTCGCAGGATATTGGCAGCGGCGCTCGCCCTGGCGGCGCCCCTGCTGATCGGCGGCACCGGCAGGCTGACCAGCCTCGACCAGAGGCTCCTGGCGGCCCACAATCGCGAGCGAAGCGCGGCCGGGATCGCGGCCCTGGCTTGGGACCCCGAGCTCGCGCAGGAGGCCGCGGCCTGGGGCGAGCAGCTCGCCGCAAGCGGCGAGTTCGAGCACGCGCCCGACAATGGCGAGGAGGATCCCCAGGGCGAGAATCTGTGGGCGGGAACTCCCGGCGCCTACGCGCCCGAGGAGATGGTCGGCGGCTGGATCGAGGAGAAGAAATATTTCCGCCCCGGGCGCTTTCCCGACAACAGTCGGACCGGCGATTTCGCCGACGTCGGCCATTACACCCAGTTGATGTGGCGCGAGAGCGACCGGGTCGGCTGCGCCCTCGCCCGGGGCGCCGAGGAGGAAGTGCTGGTCTGCCGCTACCGGACCGCCGGCAACGTCGTCGGGGAGCGGCCCTTCTGACGGACCGGGGCCTCGTGCTGATTCTCAAGTAACTGTAATCAAAGGAAGTTCTTGCGGACTTCAGTGTCCGGCACGGGATCCCGCCCCGTTGCCGGGCGCTCAGCGCGCGAGCAGCTTCTCGGCGGCGCCGGCGACCCGGTCGGGCTCGACGCGGGCGACGGTGGCGACCAGCCGGTCGGCTTTCTCGAGCTTCTCGGGAGTCTCGGACCCGGCCGTGTTGGCGAGGGCGATCCGCTCGATCAGTGCGGGGTCGGGCTGGGGCACGCCCTCGGGCTCGCCGGCGCAGGCGGCGAGGCAAAGCATGGTTACGCAGGCAAAACCAAATCTTTTCATCGCCTTGCCCAACGCCGCGGCGGCCGGAAAGATGCATGAAAGCAGCGCTTCAGCCGCCGTCTGGCCCTGCGCGGCAAGCCGTGGCATGTTCGGGCCGGGGCCTAAAAGACGGGGGGAGAAGAGATGGCGGCGAGCGCCAAGACCGATCATGCGCTGGAGCGGATGGTGTTCTTCTCCGACGCGGTGTTCGCGATCGCGATCACCCTTCTGGTCATCGAGATCCACGCCCCGCACCTGCCGTTCGGAGCGCCCGACCGCGACCATTGGCTGGCGCTCGCCCATCTGTGGCCGAGCCTGCTCGGCTATTTCGTCAGCTTCGCCGTCATCGGCCTGTTCTGGATGGGCCACCACCGGGTCTTCGCTCTGGCCGGCCGCTACCACCCGAAGATCCTGCACTGGAACATGGGGCTTCTGCTGACCATCGCCTTCATGCCCTTCGTCACCGCCTGGCTCGCGCAGAACCTCTACGCCCGGCCTCCGGCGCTGGTCTATTGCGCGACGATGCTCGCCGCCGCCGCGTTCAACGTGAAGGTCGTGCGGACCGCGACCGGGCCCGAAATGGTCGATCCGCGAACCAGCGCCGAGGACATCGCCTACGTGCGGGGGCGGTCGCTGAGCGTCCTGCTCGGCTCGGCCTGCGCCGTCGCTTTGGGCTTCGTGCTTCCGCAGATGGCCCAGGCCGCGCTGATCACCATACCGATCTGGCGGCGGGTGCTGACGCGGGGCGCGAAGCCGCGGTGACGAACGGCGGGCGGCGCCTTCTTTCCGGGGAGCTAGTGTTCAGTTCGGCGCTGCGTGGCCGCGGCGACTCGCGATTCGCGGCACGCGAATCGGAAGGCGCGAGTCGGGCCCGAAATCGGGCTCCGAAAATAAAGTTTTTTTGAAAAGGACGTCGAAAAATAGGATTTCGAAATCCTATTTTTGCGCTCAAAAAATGGCAGTTTTAATTCAGCTGGACCGTCATAAAAATAGGATTTGACCGGAGCGGTTCTTTTCGCTTGACAGCGTCACGCTGCTCGGGTATCTTTTAGTCACGCTTCAGAATTGTATCTGGAGCCGATCGAGCAGCCGGCGCGGGCATCCCGCAGCCGGCTTTTTCTTTGCGCGCCGCGCGGGGCGCCGGCGCGGCCGGGCCCGGTCTTGCGAGAGCGGGCGCGCGAGCGGCCGTCATGTTTTTCGAGTTGCATCCTCCCCGTGCGCAGCATGGGGAGGGGGACCAGGCTTTGCCTGGTGGAGGGGTAGAAGGCGCGGATGACGGGGGTTCCAGTGAGAACCTCGATGACCGGTGCCGATACCCCTCCACCACACTGCGTGTGGTCCCCCTCCCCATCTAGCGATGGGGAGGATTTTCGCTCGGGACATGGCGGCCGTTTCATTTTCGGGAGGGAAAAATGAAAGGCAAGAAGCAGGGCCTGCGCGACCGGCGCGGGCGGTTCGTGGCGGGAATTCCGGGGACGGAGCTGAAGCGGGCGCGCGGCGCCGGGTGCGGCGGCCGGCCGCAGATAAGGGCGAAGCACAAAAGGGCTCTGACCCCGACCGAGATCGAGACCTTCCTCGCGGTCCTGGCCGAGACCTGCAACGTCTCCATGGCGGCGCGAGAGACCAAGCGCTCGGCGCGGGTCTTCTACGATCTCAGGAGGCGCGATCCCGGCTTCCGGGCGGCCTGGGCGGAGGCGCTTCGCGAGGGTTACGAGCTGCTCGAGATGGAGATGCTCCATCGCGCCCGCTTCGGAACGCCGAGGGACGTCTTCTACCGGGGCCGGAAGACGGCGACGACGCGCGTGTTCAACGAGGCGACGGCGCTTCGCCTTCTCCACTTCCACCGCAAGAGCGTCGAGCTGATGCGCTCGGCGGACCAGCGGCGCGCGCCCGACGCCAAGGCGATCTTCGATCACCTCGCCGCGCGCGTGGCGGAGATCCGCGCCGAGGCGGCGAAGAAGAGCGGCGAGGCCCGCGATGGCGACTCCTGAGCTCCAGTCGCTGGCGGAGCAGATCGCCGCCTTCGAGCCGGACCAGCGGGAGAGGACGATCGCCGGGCTCAGCGCGGAGCAGAAAGCGTATCTGGGCTATGTCTGGGCGCTTTGGGAGCGGGACGGGCAGTGCGAGCCGCCGCTTCCCTGGCGGACCTGGCTTGTGCTCGCCGGCCGCGGCTTCGGCAAGACCCGGATGGGGGCCGAATGGGTCAGGCGGATGGCGAAGACCGACGGTCGGGTCCGGATCGCCCTGGTCGCGGCCACGCTGGCGGAGGCCCGGGCGGTGATGGTGGAAGGCGACAGCGGAATCCTCGCCGTCTGTCCCGACGACGAGCGGCCGGTCTGGGAGCCGTCGCTGGGCCGGCTGAGATTCCCGGGCGGCGCCCGGGCCCAGATCTTTTCGGCGGCCGAGCCGGACAGCCTGCGCGGGCCGCAGCATCATTACGCCTGGTGCGACGAGATCGCCAAATGGCCGTTCGGGCCGGCCGCCTGGGACAATCTGATGCTCGGGCTGAGATGCGGGCCCCTTCCGCGGGCGATGGCGACGACGACTCCGAGGCCGGTGGCGCTCGTGCGCAAGCTCAACGGCCAGGCCGGAGTCGCGAAGACGAGGGGGCGGACGAGCGAGAATGCCGTCCATCTGGCGGGCGCGTTCCTGGCCGATGTCGAGCGCGATTACGGAGCGACGAGGCTCGGCAGGCAGGAGCTGGACGGGGAGCTGATCGACGATGTCGAGAAGAGCCTGTGGCCGAGGGATCTGATCGAGAAGTGCCGTTCATATCCTCCCCGGCCGAAGGCCGGGGAGGGGGACCAGGCGGAGCCTGGGGGAGGGGTAGAAGGCGAGGAGGGCGGGGGTTCGAGCGAGGACGTCGCCGACCGGTGCCAATTACCCCTCCACCACACTGCGTGTGGTCCCCCTCCCCGCGAAATCGCGGGGAGGATTAATCGGCGGATCGTCATCGGGGTGGATCCGCCGCTCACGGCTGGGGGCGATTCCTGCGGGATCGTGGTGTGCGGGCTGTTCGACGGAATCGGCTATGTCCTCGCCGACTGCACGGTCAGCGGCCTCAGCCCGGAAGGCTGGGCCCGGGTCGTCGCGACGGTGGCGTCGGCGTGGGAGGCGGACCGGATCGTCGCCGAGGGCAACCAGGGCGGGGAGATGGTGGCGAGCGTGCTGAGGGGCGCCGACGTCGACCTGCCGGCGAAGCTGGTCCACGCCGGCCAGGGCAAGTCGGCCCGGGCCGAGCCGGTGGCGGCCCTGTTCGAGTCCGGGCGGGCGAAGTTCGCGGGGGCCTTTCCAGAGCTCGAGGACGAGCTCGCCGGGCTGGTCGCGGGCGGCGGCTACGAAGGGCCGGGACGCTCGCCGGACCGGGCGGACGCGATGGTCTGGGCGATGACCGAGCTGATGCTCGGCAAGCGGCGGGCGGATCCGAGGGTGCGGAGGTTGTGAGGCCGCAACGGCTTGACCCTTCCGCAAAGAGAGGGGAAGGGACACCTTCCACGAAGCGGCGACGTTGACTAAATCATCAATGTTCGGTCTTAATCCTCCCAAGGGTCTGCATCCCATCGGTGCGGACCTCCTGCTGGAGGACGAGAAATGGGTCTATTGCGTCCTTGCAACCAACGACTTTCTTAGCTGGCGTGAAAACGTCCTGCCTGACATTCCGACCGACCTGGCGTCAGATCTGTCGCCGGACGAGGAGGTCGACCAGTTCCTCTACCAGTTCATATTGGGGAAAACCGGCGGACAGGTTGTCCGGCTCCGGCCTACCGGCCACGGCGTTTGGGAGGTCAAGCTCGACCAAACACGGCTCTTTGGGTGGTTCCTGCGGGAACGGTGCCTGGTCCTGGCCGCCGGTACGGACATCAGGAACGTCAAGGATGTCGGGGGTAAGGGTTATCAGCCGTTCTTTGACGCGGTCATCGGGTATAGAAAGAGGCTTGGGCTAGATTATGTCGCGGGAGATATCACGCGGGTCCTCGGGATCAGTAAGTAGACCGAAGAAGTGTCCCAAAGCAAAAGTTCGAGGGCACTTTTTCCGGCTATTTGACGAGATTTCGCAGGAACTCAACGTCGCCGTCGTACGTCGGGGCAAGGCGGGACTCACGCAGGCGGACATTGCCTATCGGGTCGATATGGACCCCGCGTTTCTCAGTCGCATCCTGGCGGGCCAGGCTGGCACGAATCTTCGTAGTATCGCAGCCGTCTTGTGCGCAACCGATCATGTTTTGCAGGTAAAGGCCGTTCCCATGGAAGAATCTATGGCCCGCAAGGCCATAGCTGTCGGCGATATAGGAGCACTGCACTTCATGAAATCTGGCGACGGTTTGTGGGAGTGGGGCGGGCCCACGGAAAACATGGAGTTTTCTACGCCCGGTGTCGCAGATTATCAGCTATTCAGAACGTCTTCAAAATCGAGCGAGACGCTCGATGGCTGACGTTACTGCTCAGGTCCACGCAATTGTAGTCGCGGATGAAATTCGGCAGGAAGCAAACGGCAAGTGGCTGATTGTTGGTTACTATACTGATGTAAAGCTCGAAAAAGCACCCGGTCGAAAGCCGCTTTTCATCCACTCCGTAGTAAGCGGAATTTCTCCCGGCGAGCATGATATTGAAATTCTGATATTAAATATAGCTGGTAAGAAGAAAATGCTGGTACCTTCTGACCGGTTTACGTGCCCAAGTCCTGATCATGTTTTGCTGTTCGTCTCTGAGTTGGAGGACTTTCAGTTTCCCAACCCGGGAGATTATCAGGTTCAGGTCATGATTGACGGGAAGAAATGTGGCGACACCGTCTTTAGTGTTGCTTTTCCCTGGAATGCCGACGCAGCCTCGGAAAATACGCCACAGGCGGCCGATTAAGTCGCACCATCGCTCACCGATTGAACGGAATCGCGACGCGCCGGGCTTTCCGCGGGTTCCGTTCGCTCGCCCACCGCGGCGACGCGATGTCTGGGCGATGACGAGCTGATGCCGGGCAAGCGGCCGGGGGCGCCCAGGGTTCGGCGGTTGTGAGATAGCAAGGCAAGGTTTCACCCAAAGCACCAAAGGACCAAAGAGGCCGCCGCGGTCATATAGGCCTCGAACGGCGAGAAGCTTCGGTTGAGCGACTTCGTCGCTCCTTCATCTCGCGGTCAGCCAGGTGAGCCCTGCGGTCGAGCTGCTCCGATCTCTTTGGGTGCTTTGGTGCTTTGGGTGAAAATAGCTCGAGGACGAGCTCGCCGGGCTGGTCGCGGGCGGCGGCTACGAAGGGCCGGGACGCTCGCCGGACCGGGCGGACGCGATGGTCTGGGCGATGACCGAGCTGATGCTCGGCAAGCGGCGGGCGGATCCGAGGGTGCGGCGGTTGTGATATAGCAAGGCAAGGTTTCACCCAAAGCACCAAAGGACCAAAGAGGCCGGGGCGGTCATATCTGTCTGGCCCGGGCGACAAGCTTCGGTTGAGCGACTTCGCCGCCTTCATCGGGCGCCCAACCAGCTGAGGCCAGCGGCCGAGCTGCTCCGAGCTCTTTGGTGCTTTGGTGCTTTGGGTGAAATCCCTCCTTCGACGGCGCGAAAAGAGGAGATCATCATGAAATCGTGGTTCGGACGGAAGGCGGCTCGGGCGGTCGCCCGGCCTTTGCTGTCCCGCGCTTATGCCGGGGCCGCGGGATTGGGGGAGTGGCCGCGCAGTTACGAGGCTCAGGCGCGCGAGGCCTATCTCGGCAATCCGGTGGCGCAACGGGCGGTCAGGCTGGTCGCGGAGAGCGTCGCCTGGGCGCCGGTCTACGCCGTCGACGGCGAGGCGGCGGCGTCCGCCAAGGCGCTGGCGCTGGTCACTCCGCCGCTGCTCGATTCGGCGGCGTCGCAGCTGCTCCTCCACGGCAACGCCTTCATCCAGATCCTGCTCGACGCCGATTCGGCGCCGGCCGAGCTGTTCGCGCTTCGCCCCGAGCGGGTGACGGTCGAGGCCGACGCCGGCGGCTGGCCGGCGGCCTATTGCTACCGGGCGGGGGCGGTGAAGGCGAGGCTTCCGGCGCTGGACGCGCTGGGCCGGCCGAGCCTCGTCCACGTCAAGGCGATGCATCCGCTCGACGACCATTACGGGCTCGGTTGCCTCGGCGCGGCGGCGGGCGCGGTGGCGATCCACAACATGGCGACCCGGTGGAACAAGGCCCTGCTCGACAATTCGGCGCGGCCTTCGGGTGCGCTCAGCGTCGAGGGCGACGGGGCCCTGGCGGCCGAGCAATACGACCGGCTGCGCGAGGAGCTCGAGGTGCATTTCGCCGGGACCGCCAACGCCGGGCGGCCGCTGCTGCTCGAGGGCGGGCTGAAATGGCAGCCGATGAGCCTGACCCCCGCCGACATGGACTTCGCCGGGATGAAGGCGGCGGCGGCGCGCGAGATCGCTTTGGCGTTCGGGGTTCCGCCGATGCTGCTCGGGCTTCCGGGGGATTCGACCTACGCCAATTACCGGGAGGCGAACCGGGCGCTGTGGCGGCTGACCGTGCTTCCGCTCGCCGACCGGCTGCTCGCGGCGATCGCGGCGGCGCTCGGCGCCTGGTGGCCGGGGCTGAGGTTCGCGGTCGACGTCGACCAGGTCACCGCGCTCGCCGAGGACCGCGAGCGGCTGTGGGCGCAGGTGAGCTCGGCCGACTTCCTCAGCCGCGAGGAGAAGCGGGAGATGCTGGGGTTCGGCGCAGCTTGAGACCCTCCCCCCGGATTTTCCGGGGGAGGGGGACAGCGCGCAGCGCGGTGAGGGGGTCTTCTTCACTCGGCAAGGCCCCTCCACCGCCCTTCGGGCGGTCCCCCTCCCCTGCGAATGCAGGGGAGGATTTTTTTGGAATGGAGGAGACGATGGGGGAACAGGGGAATTCGATGCTCGCCTTGCTCGTCGCCCAGGCGGAGGGGCAGGGGGCG
>DASVQS010000020.1:0-24670 GCA_036389015.1 Allosphingosinicella sp.
GACCGGGGCGGAGCGCGAGGCGATGGGCCAGTTCGGTCGGCTGACCTCGGTCGAGGATCTGCCGCCGGACGAAATCCTCCACGCGCTGATCCGCAAGGCGATGGCGCTAACCGACTCCGCGAGCCGCCCGGCGCGGCCGAAAGCGGCGCCGAAGCCGGAGCTCGAGACTCCGCCGGAGCTCGACTCCGCGCTCTCCGCCAATCCCGCCGCCCGGGCCACGTTCGACGGCTTCCCGCCGAGCTGCCGCCGCGAATATGTCGAATGGGTGATCCAGGCGAAAAGGCCCGAGACCCGCGAAAGGCGCATCGCCCAGGCGATCGAATGGATGGCCGAAGGCAAAAGGCGCAACTGGAAATACGAGAATTGCTGAGTGGTCCCTCGATACGCCGGTTCGACAGGCTCACCGGCTACTCAGGATGAGCGGCAGAGAATAATTCCCCGCCGCTCATCCTGAGGAGGGACTGAGCCTGGCGAAGTCCCGTCTCGAAGGACGCATATTCCGTCCCGTCCTTAACACTCCATCAAAACTCTCTGCGTAGGACAGGGCAACCCGGCAGCACGCAGGATTCCCATGTATCACGCGCCCGTTCCCTTGGATGTCGACCCGCAGGAATTGGAACCGGCCGAGCTGGTGGATGAGAGCGTCGGCGCCGACGCGAGCAGCCAAAGGCTTCGCGACGCCCATCTCCACAACGGCCAGGCGCAGACCCGGCTGCTCTTCGCGCCCTTCTTCGCCCTGACCGGGGCCGGAGCCGCCCTGCTGGTCGCCTGGGCGATGCTCGGGACGACCCGGATCGAGTTCATCGCCGGCTGGCTGGCGCTCGTCGGCTTCGCCAACTGGACCTATTACCGCTTCGCCAAGACCGAGGGCGCCGCGGCCGAGAGCCGCTCCGCCGAGGGCCGTCCCCTGGTCCGGGCCATGGGCGAGGCCGTGATCCTCGCGGCGATCTGGTCCGCTTTGCCCACCTACGCCTTCGCCACCCAGCCGCACGAGGTCCAGGTCGTGATCGGCGGCGCGATGGGCGCGATGATCATGGCCGCCATCGGCCTCGCCTCGGTCCCCGCCGCGGCGTTCGCGTGGATCGCGACGATGACCTTCTTCCTGTGCTGCGCTTATTATCTCGGCAGCTCGGACCTCTCGCCGACCTTCGGAGCCTCGATCGTCGGAGTCGCCGCGGTCGCAATCTTCGGGGTGGCGCGGCTGACCCGCTGGACCTTCGGCCAGCTCCAGACGATCGCCAACGTCCGAACCCAGGCCGAGTCGGTCCGGCTGTTGCTGAAGGAATATGAGCATCGCGGAGTCGGCTGGCTGTGGCAGGTCGATGCCGAGAACCGGGTCGTCTACATCTCCTCGCGGATGACCTCGCTGCTCGGCCGCTCGGCCAGCCAGCTGATCGGCCATTCCCTCCCGGCCACTCTCGGCGGCAACAGCGCGCTCGGCCGCACCCTGCTCGCCCGCGCCCCCTTCGCCAGCCTCGAGATGGAATTGAAGACCCGCCGGGGCACCCGCTGGATCAGCCTGGCCGGCGATCCGATCATCGACATGGCCGGCCAGTTCCAGGGTTTCCGCGGAGTCGGCTCCGACATCACGGAGGTCCGCCGCACCCAGGAGCGGCTGACCAACCTCGCCAACATGGACGTGCTCTCGGGGCTTCCCAACCGCGGCCGGGTCCGCCAGCTGCTCGGCGAGGCGCTCTCCACCTCGCAGTCGAGCAATGTGCCCTGCGCGATCATGTTCCTCGACCTCGACGGCTTCAAGCCGGTCAACGACACGTTCGGCCACCCCAAGGGCGACGCGGTGCTCAAGAGCGTCTCGCAGCGCCTGGTCAAGGAAGCCGGCGAATCGGGCCATGTCGGCCGGATGGGCGGCGACGAGTTCGCCATCGTCATCCGCGACGCGCAGAGCCGCAAGAAAGTGGACGACCTGGCCGGACGGATCATCGCCGCCGTCGCCGAGCCTTATCATATCGACAAGGCCGAGATCCGGATCGGAGTCTCGATCGGCTGCGCCTTCGGGCCGATCGACGGCCAGAGCGTCGACGATCTCATCCAGAAGGCCGACCTCGCCCTCTACCAGGCCAAGGGCCAGGGACGCGGCACCTGCTGCTATTTCTCCGCGGACATGCAGAACGAGGCCGAGGACCGCCTCCGGCTCGAGCAGGACCTGCGCCAGGCGCTGACACTCAAGCAGTTCAGGCTCGACTATCAGCCTTTGGTCAACGCCGCCGACCAGAGCCTGATCGGCTTCGAGGCGCTGATCCGCTGGCACCACCCGACCCGCGGAATGGTCTCGCCGATCGAGTTCATACCGCTCGCCGAAGAAACCGGCCTGATCATGCAATTGGGCGACTGGGTGATCGACGAAGCCTGCCGAGCCGCCTCGGTCTGGCCGGATTACATCAGCGTGGCCCTGAACCTCTCCGCGCGCCAGCTGATCCTGCCGGCGCTTCCCAACACCGTCTCGGAAGCGCTCGCCAAATATCGCCTCAAGGCCAACCGGCTCGAGCTCGAGGTGACCGAATCGGTGTTCCTCGGCGACTCGGAAGGCTCGCTCGACGTTCTCAAGCGCCTGCGCGCGCTCGGCGTCGGGATCGCCCTCGACGATTTCGGCACCGGCTATTCCTCGCTCGGCTACCTCAACAAGGCGGTCTTCCATAAGCTCAAGATCGACGGCAGCTTCGTCCGCGACGCCGCCAACAACCGAGAGACGGTCGCGATCATCCAGTCGATCGTCCAGCTCGCCAAGAGCTTCCGGATGACCGTTACCGCCGAGGGCGTCGAGACCGCCGACGACTTCACCCGGATGCGCGACCTCGGCTGCCACCAGATCCAGGGCTACCTCTTCGGCCGCCCGATGAGCTTCGAGCGGGCCACCGACCTCATCCACGGCACGCAGAGCCGCCTCACTGCCTGACAGGGTGACGGCCCGGCCGCCGCATCCTATTAGGACCTGATGAAGCGAACCGCCTTGTGTTGCCTGCTCCTCCTCGCCGCGTGCGGCGACGAGCGGGAAACCCCGCAGCAAAGCCGCCAGCGGGAAAAGGCCCAGCAGCCGCCCATGCCCGAGCTCGAGCCGCCCGCGCCGACCGCCCGCGACCGCGAGGAGAGCGGCGACGCCGCGGCCATGCTTCGGCGCTATTACGCGCGGATCGAATCGGGCGATTACGAGTCTGCCTGGGCGATGCGCGCGGGTGAGGCGAGCGACGAGGCGCGGCGGCGATTCGCGGACAATTTCAAGGCTTACGCCACCTACCAGGCCGATGTCGGCACTCCGGGCGAGCCGGTCCAGGGACAGGGCTGGTCCTATGTGGAGGTGCCGGTGATGATCCGGGGCACCTTCCGCGGCGGCAAGCCCTTCAGCAGCGCGGGCAGCGTCACCCTCCGCAAGGCGACGTCGGGGCCCGAAGCGGGAGAGGGCTGGCGGATCTACACGGGCGAAGGCCGCCGCTAACGGAACTGTTGAATCCGATCGCCGTTCTTGTTATGATGTCACATAACATCGAGGAGGCCGAGATGACCCGCCGCCGCTCCATCGCCTACGCCGCCGGCCCCGCCGAGCAGCCGTTCAGCACGATCAACACGACGCCGATCATCGACGTCATGCTCGTCCTCCTGATCATGTTCATCATCACCCTCCCGCTCACCACCCACAGCGTGAAGATCGACATTCCTCCCCCCGGCAAGACGCAGAAGGAGCCGGAGACTCACCGGCTGGCCCTCGATTCCGCGAGCCGGCTCACCTGGGACGGCGCGCCTATCGCCGAGGCGTCCCTGCCCGCCCGGCTTGCGGCTTTCCGGGAGAACCGGGAGGATTTCCTCCTCTTCCGTGCCGAGTCGGAAACGCGTTATGAGGATTTCGATCGAATCCTCGCGCATGTGAAGCGCTCCGGGATCGAGCGGCTCGGCTTCGACCGCAACGACCGCTTCGCCCGAGCGTATTGAGGGCGAACGGCAAGGAGTGAGAGATGAAGGCCTGGTCGACGACGGCGGCGTGCTTGGTTCTGCTGGCCGGCTGCGAGGACGGGAGTCCGGAGCGAGGCGTCACCCATGTCGAGGCCGCCAATCCGCATAGCGACCAGCTCAAGGCGCTCAGCGAGCCGACCCGCTTCCTCGGCCTCTACCGGGCGCTTCGCGACAACGGCCAGCGCTGCAAGCGGGTCGACCGCGGCCAGTATCAGCAGCAGTACAAATCGATGGCGATGTGGACCGCCCATTGCACCGACACCGGCGAATATGCGCTGTACATCGGCGCCAATGGCGATGTTCAGGTGAGCCCCTGCAAGGATGCCACGGAGCTCGGCCTGCCCGAATGCAAGGCGGCCGCGCCTTCCGCTCAGTCCGGCGAGGCCTCCGAGAAGCGGTAGCGGCCGCGAATCCGGCTGTTGAAGTGACGGCCCTTGATCCGGGCCTGGCGGAAGGCCTCGGCCGCCTCGGGCGGGACGTCGTGGAACATGTAGCGCCGGCCGGTGGTGAACAGAACGTCGAGCTGGCGGGCCTCGGGCCGGTAGGCGATCGACTGGATGACGGTCGACGGCATCCTCCTCCTCCTTGACGAAGACGATACGGCTGCGGATTTTCGCGCGAAGGATAACGCGCCTGCCCGCCGGCCGGTGCCGATCCTTCGGGAGGGCCCGAATGAACGAGGACGAAGCGCAGATCCGAGCCCTGATCGAGGAGCGGGCAGCGGCGATTCGCGCCAAGGATGCAGCGAGGGCGGTAGCGACCCTGGCGGCGGACGTGGTCGCCTTCGAGCTGGCGCCGCCGCTCGCGCTCGGCGCCGGTCAGGCCCGGGACGAAACGGCGCTCGCCGCCTGGCTCGACGGCTGGGAAGGGCCGCCGGCGATCGAGATCCGGGACCTGCATGTCGAAGCCGCGGGCGAGGTCGCCTGGAGCCGAAGCCTCAACCGCCTCCACGGCAGGCTCAGGGACGGGCGCGAGGTCGACATGTGGATGCGATCGACGCTCGGCTTCCGCAAGGCCGGCGGAGCCTGGAAGATCGCGCACGGGCACAGCTCGGTGCCGTTCCGGATGGACGGAAGCTATCGCGCCGCGCTTGACCTGGTCCCGGAGGGCTGACGGGCCGCCTCGAGGGGAGGAGGCGGCCCGAAGCCGGTCCTACCAGCCGCGATAGCGGCGGTCGTAGCGGTTGTAGCGGCCATAGCGGCTGTCGCGCCGCGCCTCGGCGATCTCGCGCCGGCATTCGCGAAGCTCGCGCTGATATTCCCAGCGGCTGTCGGCGCGGCGAAGCTCGCGGCGGCACTCGCGAAGCTCGTCGCGAACCTCGCGGTTGCGATGGCCCCGGCCATAGGCATAGCCATGGCCGTAGCCGTTGCCGTACCCGTAGCCATAGCCGCCGTACCGCTGCGCAGAAGCGCCGGCGGCCGGAAGCGCGAGGGCGGCGGCGAGGGCCGCCAGAACAAACTTACGCATACTCAAACCTCCTCGATGGAGCGCCCGCGCGGATCGCGGGCGTCGCAAGAACGAGCGGAGATTACGCCGCGTTGCATGAACCGGAAACTACGCGGCGTTCATCGGGGGTTTAGCTGCCCGGAGGCCATTTCCTGGCCGCGCCGGCGCGAAGCCTCGAGCGCCCGGAGGATGAGGCGCCGCAGAGCCTCGTCCTCGTCGAGTATCTTCAGTCCCGCCGCGGTCGTGCCGCCCGGACTGGCGACCCGCCGGGCGAGCTCCGTTGGAGTCGCCTCCGACCGGGCGGCGAGAGCGCTCGCCCCTTTTGCCATCGCCGCGGCGAGCCGCGCCGCCTGTTCGGCCGGAAGGCCGAGCTCCTCTCCAGCCGCCGCAAGCGCGTCGAGGAAGCGGTAGAGGAAGGCGGGGGCGGCGGCGGTGAGGGCGCTCGCGACTGAGAACAGCTTCTCGTCGGCGAACCATTCGACATGGCCCAGAGCGCGCATCAGGCGCTCGACTTCGGCGCGGCCGGCTTCGTCGCTGACGGCGTCGGTGAAAAGATCGGTCACCCCTTTGCGCAGGCCTACCGGGAGGTTGGGCATGGCCTTGACGATGGTGCGGGGGACGGGAAAAAGGCCTCGCAAGGTGGCCAGCGGCGTTCCGGCCAGGATCGAGACGAGGAGGGTCTGCGGCTCCAGCGCCGGAGCGATGACCGGAGCGACTTCCGCCAGCTTCTGGGGTTTTACTCCGAGCAGGACCAGGGCCGGGACCTCATCCTCGGGAAGGGCGGTGAGCGTACGGATGCCCGGGGCGGGCGCCCGGCCGCTGGGGCGAACGACGGTGATCAGGCGGGGGTCGGCGCCGGCGGCGAGCCAGCCTTCGAGCATTGCCCCGGCCATGTTGCCGCAGCCGATCAGGAAGAGCGGCCCGGGAAGGGTGAGACCGGTCATCGTTCGCTCCGCCGGAAGGTGACCGTCCGCGATTCCGGATCGGCCGCGACGAGGGTGACGGCGAGAGTCTCGCCGGGATCGAGGTCGGCGCCGCTCAATCGAGCCACGACCGGGAGATCGCATAATTGTATCCGCGCGCCCCGGTCGTCGGTCTCGGTGACGATCGCGGCGAAGCTCTCGCCCTCGCGCCCCTGCAGGATCACCGACTCGGCGAGATCGACCGCGGCGCGCTGGATCCGGGACCCGAGAGCGTCGGCTCGAGCCATCACTTCGGGAAGTTTTTCGAAAGCGTCCGAAACGACGGGCGGCACCGCCCGGCCGTTGGCGAGCGCGAGGGTGGCGCTCACCACGTAGCGGTCCGCGAGTCGGCGGAGCGGCGCGGTCGCATGAGCGTAGGTGGCGGCCACCGCGGCATGCCAGGGTATCTCGCCCTCACGGAACGGCACGTAGCCCGCCCCCTGACCGGCACGCTGGATCGCCAGGACGAAGGTGGCGTGCATCGGATCGGCCGCGTCCAGGCTTCGCTCGAACTCCGCCAGGGTGGTTTCGGCCGGCCAATGGAGCCCGAGGCCCCTGGCGGTGTGGCGGAGGCGTTCGACGGCGCGGTCGTCCGGCTCGGCCATGACTCGAAAAAGGCCAGTCCGGTTGGCCTGGAGGAGATCGGCGATCGCGAGGTTCGTCGCCAGGGAGAGGGCGGCGTTGCGCACCTCGGACTCGAGCGGCGGCCGGAACAGGAGCTCGTAGCGGCCGTCGCCGACCGCGGCGATTTCCTGGGCGGGCGGATTGACCCGAGCCGCGCCCCGCTCCGCCTCCGCGCTCTGGATTCGGCGCGAAAGCTTGGCGAAGCCGGCCGGCAGATCGCTGTTCCGGACGCTGTCGTAGGCGAGCTTGGCCCGGTTGCGGATGACCGCGCGCTCCGCGCCGTCGAGATGCGCCGATCCATCCGGAGCGATCCGCACCGTGAAGATGATGGATGGCCGAGGGCCGCCCGGAAGAAGGCTCGCTGCGCACTCGCCGAGCACCGGCGGGTAGAGGCCCGCCTTGCCGTCCGGAAGATATTGGGTGGTTCCGCGCTTCCACGCCTCGCGATCGATCTCGCCGCCGTCGTCCACGAACCAGGCGACGTCGGCGATCGCATAGTGAAGCAGCAGGTCCGAACCGCTTCGCTCGATGGTGAAAGCCTGGTCCAGATCGGTCGACGAAGCGGGATCGAGCGTTACGAACGGCCAGTCGGTGCGATCCGAATGCTCGTTCGGCACCCGCCTGGACGCCTGCTCGGCCGCCGCGAGCACCGGCTCCGGGAAGGCGCCGGGAATCTGAAACTGGCCGCGGATCGAAGCCAGGCCTCGTCCCAGAGCATCGCCCGGATCCGCGATCGCCTTCATCCGCCCTGCCTAATTCCTCCCCCGCATTTGCGGGGGAGGGGGACCGCGCGAAGCGCGGTGGAGGGGTTCTTCGGATTCAGCAGGGCCCCTCCACCATGCTTCGCATGGTCCCCCTCCCCTGCAAAGGCAGGGGAGGATTTGGAAACTGAATGTCGATTCAGCCTAGGCCTCGCCCTGAGTCTCGATCAGCGCGGCGGCGATCGCCTCCTGCGGGGTCTTGCCGGCCCAGAGGACGAACTGGAAGACCGGGTAGAAGCGCTCGCATTCCTCGATCGCCGCCTCGACCAGGGTCTCGGCATGCTGGAGGGTGAGGATGCCGCCTTCCTCGCCCTCGAGCAGGGTGGCGTGGCGGAAGAGGACGAGGCCGGAGCTGGCCCAGAGCTCGAAATGGCCGATCCACAGCTGCTCGTTGATGAGGCCGATCGTCTCGTAGACGGCGGCGCGCTTGTCCTGGGCGACGCGGATGTCGGGCAAAGCGAGGAACTGGAGGACATGGTCCTCCTCTCGCCAGACGGCGCGCATCTCGTACTGCGCCCAGCTGCCCTGGAAATTGGCGACGATCTCGTCCTCGCCGCGCTCGCACGCCCAGCCATGGGCGCTGAAATAATGTTCGAGCATGTCGATCGGGCCGCCCGGCTCGCGCTCCAGCTCGAATTCGTCCACGTTCATCACTCAGCTTTCCAAGCCGCCTGGTTCAACGAAACTGCCCGCGCGCGAGCGGCGGCGCAAGAACGCAGATCAGGCGACCACAATATGTTGTGGATTATTGGCCCACAGGCCCCGTACCGGCCTCTCCGGCCGGCTTGCGCTTCGGCTTCGCCGCCGTGGCGGCTTCAAGCGCCTCGACCCGGCTCTTGAGGGCGGCGCTCTCCTCGCGGGCGGCGACGGCGATCGCCTTCATCGCCTCGAACTCCTCGCGCGAGACCATGTCGAGGCCGCCGACCCAGTCGCGCATGCGGTCGCGAAAGGCGTTCTCAGCCTCGCGGCCCATTCCGGCAAGGGTGCCGGCGGCGCCGTTCATCACCTTGACAAAATCGTCGAACAGACGGTTTTCGGACTGCATCGCGCACGCTCCTGTGAAGTGCCTTAGATCGCGATATCGGTAGTGGACCCCCCCGGCGCAAGCTCCGACGCCCCGGGGTTGAGGGTCGAGATCTGCCAGGTGAGCGCCGCGGCGAAGCAAAGCCAGGCCAGATAGGGCAGCATCAGAAGGCCCGCGGACTTGCGGATCCGCCAAAACAGGAAGGCCGTCACCGCCGAGATCGTGATCATCGCCAGAACCGTCCAGAAGGCCGCGCCGACCTCATGATAGGCGAAGAAAATCGGCGACCAGGCGTAGTTGAGAAGCAGCTGGAGGACGAACAGGCCGAGCGCCGGGCCTCGGCCGCGGGCGCCGCGGGCGTGGAGGATGAGGGCCAGGGCAAGACCGAGGAGGATGTAGAGCAGGGTCCAGGCCGCGCCGAACACCCAGCCCGGCGGCATGATCGCCGGCTTCCGGAGCGCGTCGAACCAGGCGTTGCCGTAGCCGGACCCCGCGATCCGGCCGGAGACGGTGCCGAGCAGGAGCACCAGGGGGACGGTGAACAGGGCATAGCGCAGGAACGACATCCTGAGCTGCGACTTGGACGCGATCGCGGTCATCGACCTTCCCGTTTTTGCGAGGTGAAGTTCATGAAGTTCACGATCTCCCGATTTTTCCCCGAGGCCGACCCGACGGGCGAGCGGTCCAAAGCGGCAGGGGGACGATTATCGGACATGAGCCGAGCGTGACACAGGCAAATCCGCCTGTCTCCTTCATTTGCGCGGACGGTCGCGCCAGCCCTTCGACGCCGCCTGCGGCGGCGCTCAGGATGAACTTCGGTGGAGCCGAAGGCTGGGGCCCCGGGGGGTGAAAGGCGCCTGCGCTCTCCCCCCTCCGGGATCCCGGCCTTCGCTGGGATGGCGGCTTCGTCACTCCGCCGCCAGGCGCAGGGGCTGCTTGAGCTGAGTCTGGAGCTTGCGGGCCACCGCTTCCGGCGATCCGGTATAGCGGGCGAGCCGCGAATAAAGCAGCGGGATCAGGAACAGGGTGAAGACGGTCGCGATCGAGACTCCGAAGACGATGACCACGCCGATCGCCTGGCGGGCTCCGGCGCCCGCTCCGCTCGCGATCATCAGGGGCACGGCGCCCGAAGCGGTGGCGATGGAGGTCATAAGGATCGGCCGCAGCCGGCGGCGCGAGGCGTCGCGGATGGCGGTGGCGATGTCCGCTCCGGAATCCCGAAGCTGATTGGCGAATTCGACGATGAGGATTCCGTTCTTCGCCGCCAGCCCGACGAGCATGACGATCCCGACCTGGCTGTAGAGGTTGAGGGTCTGGCCCATGGCGGCGAGCCCGACCACGCCTCCCGCGACCGCCAGCGGAACGGTGGTGATGATCACGGCCGGGTGGACGAAGCTCTCGAACTGAGCGGCCAGAAGCAGATAGACGAGCAGGATGGTGAGTGCGAAGACGATCCAGATCGAGCCCCCCGCTTCCTTGAAGGACTGGCTCTCGCCGCGATAGCCGGTGGCGGCGATCTCCGGCGCCTGCGCGGCCTGGGTCTCGAGGAAGCTCAGCGCCTCGCCGAGCGAGTAGCCGGGGGCGAGGCCGCCGGAGAGGGTGATCGCGCGCAGCTTGTTGTAGCGGCCGAGGTCGCGGGCGCCGGCCGTCTCGCGGGTGGTGACGAGGTTGGACAAAGGGACGAGGGCGCCGGTGCGGCTTCGGACGTAGATGGCGGCGAGATTGGCCTCGGTCGAGCGGGCGCCCGGCTCGGCCTGGACGATGACCCGATATTCCTCGCCGCGGTCGACGTAGGTGGAGACCCGGCGGGAGCCGAGCAACGACTGCAGGGCGTTGGAGACGTCCTGGACCGAGACCCCGAGATCGCCGGCCCGGGCGGTGTCGACGTCGATCCTCAATTGCGGCTTGGTCTCCTTATAGTCGGAATCGAGATTGAGGATTCCGGGATTGGACTGGGCCGCGGCGATCAGGCGGTCGCGGGCGCGGGCGAGATCCTCGTAGGTCGAGCTGGCGATGACGAAGTTGATCGGCTGGCCGCGGCCGCGGTTGAGCGACGAGCGCACCGCGGCATTGCCGCGGACGGCGGGAAGCAAAGCGAGCTTCTGGTTGACCACCTTGACGACGTCGGCGGTGGTCTTGTCGCGCTCCTCCCAGGGCTTGAGGAAGACGGAGACCGAAGCGTTGTTGAAATCGTCGCTGGCGCCGAAGCCGCCGGGGACGCGGGCGATGACGGTGCGAACGGCGCCCTTGCCGACCAGCGGCATCAGCGCCTGTTCGGCCTCGTCGCGGTAACGGACCATCTCCGCATAGCCGGTGCCCTCCGGGGCCGAGAGCTGGGCCGAGAGGATTCCGGCATCCTCCTGGGGTACCAGCTCCGACTGGAGCGTCAGGAACAAGGCGGCGGCGGCCGCGAGGAAGACCCCCAGCGCCGCGAGCGTGACGACGGGCTTGCGGATGACGCGGTCGAGAAGGCGGGCGTAGCGCGCCTCCAGCCGCCCGAAACGATCGTCTATCGCCGCGGCGAAGCGGCCGCGATTCTCGTGGCGGAGAAGCTTCGAGCAGAGCATCGGAGCGAGGCTGAGCGCGAGGAAGCCCGAGATCGCCAGCGAGCCGATCATCGCCACGCCTAGCTCTCGGAACAGGAGGCCGGTCTGGCCGGCGATGAACATGATCGGGACGAACACCGCGCAGACGACGAGGGTAGTCGACACGATGGCGAAGCCGACTTGGCGGGTGCCCTCGAACGCGGCGGCGAGCGGCGGCTCGCCCTGCTCGATCCGGTGATAGACGTTCTCGAGGACGACGATGGCGTCGTCGACGACGAGGCCGATCGCCAGAACCATGGCGAGCAGGGTGAGGAGATTGATCGAATAGCCGAACAGCCAGAGCACGGCGAAGCTGCCGAGCAGGCAGATCGGCACCGTGACCGCGGGGATGAGGGTCGCGCGCCAGCTGCCGAGGAAGAGGAAGATGACCGCGACGACGAGCACCGCCGCTTCGGCGAGCGTATGCCAGACTCCCTCGATGGCGCGGTCGATGAACAGGCTTTCGTCCGAGCCGACGGTGATGGTCATGCCCTCGGGAAGGTTGGGCTTGACCTCCTCGGCCAGCTTCTTCGCGGCCCCGGCGACGGCGAGCGTGTTGGCGCCCGATTGCCGGACGATGCCGATTCCGACCGATTCGGCGCCGTTGGCGTGGAAGCTGCTGTAGGGATTCTCCGGCCCCTGCTCGACCCGGGCGACGTCGCCGAGGCGGACGAGATAGCCGCCCTCGCCGCGGCCGACGACCAGCGCCGCGAACTGGGCGGGGGTCGAGAAGGCGCGGTTGACCCGAAGGGTGACGTTCTGGCTCTGCGATTCGAGACGGCCGGCGGGGAGCTCGACGTTCTGGCGGCGGAGCGCCGCCTCGACGTCGGCCGGGGTCAGGCTGAAGGCGGCGAGCCGCTCGGGCTTGAGCCACACCCGCATCGACGGGCGAGCTTCGCCGAAGATGAAGACCTGGGCGACCCCGTCGAGGGCGGAGAAGCGGTCGACGAGAGTCCGGTCGACATAGTCGGAGAGCTGAAGCCGCGACCAGTCGGGCTTGGACACGACCAGGAAGAGGATCGGAGCGGCGTCGGCATCGACCTTGCGCACCTGAGGCGCAAGCGCCTCCTCGGGGAGGTCGGCGGCGGCCGAGCTGACCCGGTCGCGGACGTCGTTGGCGGCCGAATCGATGTCGCGGCCGGGGGTGAACTCGACCGAGATGTCGGACTGGCCGTCGCGCGAGCGCGACGAGATGGTCTGAAGCCCTTCGACGCCGGCCAGGCGCTGTTCGAGGATCTGGGTAATTCGGCTCTCGACGACGCTGGCCGCGGCACCGGTATAGGTGGTCTGAACCGACACGATCGGCGGGTCGACGTCGGGATATTCGCGCACCGGAAGGCTGGTGAAGCCGACGAGGCCGATGATGGCGATCAGCATCGACAGGACGGCGGCGAAGACCGGCCGGCGGACGGAGAGGTCGGAGATCTTCACGGCGTGCTCTCAATTCCTCCCCGCGATTGCGCGGGGAGGGGGACCGCGCCCTTCGACGCCGCCTGCGGCGTCGCTCTGGATAAACTGCGCCTTCGGCGCAGCGCGGTGGAGGGGTTCTTCGGACTCAGCAAGGCCCCTCCACCATGCTTCGCATGGTCCCCCTCCCCTGCGAATGCAGGGGAGGATTTAAAGAGCGACGCGCCTGACTCATGACTTCACCCGCCCGCCCCCTGCCGCCTGGGCGCCCGCGGCGGGGCCGGCCACCTTTACCTTCATCCCGTCGGCGAGCTTGACGACGCCTTCGGTGACGACCGGCTGGCCCGCCTTCAGCCCTTCGAGGATCTCGATCCGGCCCGCCGAGCGCAGGCCGGTCTTGACCGGAGTCCGCTTAACCTTGCCGTCCTTGCCGACGACATAGACGAACCTCTGGTCGCCCTCGCCGACCACCGAAAGCTCGGGAACCGAGAGGCCGAGGCGCGGGGCCGTCTCGATCGCGACCGTCAGAAGCATTCCGGGCTTCAATCTGGCATCCGGATTGGGGAGATGCGCCCGGACCATCACCGAACGGGTATTGGGATCGATCACCGGATCGACGTTGGCGATCTGGCCTCGGAAGGGCTGGTCGGGATAGGCGGCGGCCGTCCCCTGGATGGTGAGGCCCGGCTTGATCGTCGACAGCAAGGTCTCGGGCACCGGGAAGTCCAGCTTGATCGTCGAGATGTCGCTGATCGTCGCGATCGGCGTTCCGCTGCTGACGATCGCGCCCGGCGAGATGGTGCGAAGCGAGGCGTAGCCGGAGAAAGGCGCGGTGATCACCCGCTCACCGATCGAGGCGCGCGCCTCGGCGGCCTGCGCCCGGGCCGCCGAGGCGGCGGCGGACTGGGTGTCGAGGCTGGACTGGGTTGCGAAGCCCCGGCGCTTCAGGGTCTGGATCCGGGCGAGCTGCTGCTGCGCCTCCCTTTGCCGAGCCTGGGCCTCGGCGAGCTGCGCCGCCTCCTGCCCCTGGTTGAGGACCGCGATCACCTGGCCCTTGCGCACGAAATCGCCGTCGTCGAAGCCGAGGCGAAGCACCCGCTCGGTGACCGGCGCGGCGAGCGTGACCTGTTCGTTGGCGGCGGCGGTGCCGACCGCCTCGATCGCCTCGACGAAGCGCATGGTCGATACCGGCTCCACCTTGACGACGGGCGGGGGCCGGCTCTTCTCCTTCCCGGCATCGCCGCCGCCGCAGGCCGCGGTCACGGCAAGGAGCAGGGCAGCAAGGGAAATTTTCAACGTCTGCACCGGGCCGCAGCTAGTGCGGCCACCTTGCCGGATCAAGCCCGCTGACATCGGTTGCGCGCCGGGCGGACCGGCGGGAACGCCGCATTAACCCGTTACGGCCCAAACTCGGCTGGACTGCCACCGCGCACCTTCTATGCTCAGGAAAGGCGGAGGTTTTTGCCGATGCATACGCGCCGCGGAATCCTGTTGGGCAGCGCTTCGCTGGCCCTGGCCGGCTGTGGCGGAGGCGGCGGAGGCTCATCGCCGCCGCCGGTCTCGGGGCCGCCTCCCCCCTCGCCGCCGCCGCCCGCTCCACCTCCGCCGGCACCGCCGCCGCCTCCCCCGCCCGCCCCCGCGCCCGACGACACCTATCGCAACGAGATCGGCGGCTACGGTCCGCTTCAGAAGGATCCGGCCGGGCTTTTCGACCTGCCGGCGGGCTTCTCGTACAGCATCGTGTCCCGCTTCGGCGACGTGATGGACGACGGCTTCCTGGTGCCCAACGCGCTCGACGGAATGGGCGCGATCGACCTCGGCGCCGGCCGGATGGCGCTGGTTCGCAACCATGAGCTGTCGCCCGGCTCCGACGCCCAGGGCCCGACCGGCGGCGATTCCCAGCGGGCGGCGAAGATCGCGAAGGCCTACGACCGGCAGTCGGGCCTGGCCCTGCCCGGCGGCACGACCACGATCGTCTACGATTACCGCCTTCGGGCGCGGATCGCCTCCTACCTCAGCCTGGCGGGGACGATCCGAAATTGCGCCGGCGGGGTGACGCCGTGGGGAAGCTGGCTGAGCTGCGAGGAGACGGTGCAGACCGCGGGCCTTTCCCACGGCTACGTCTTCGAGGTCCCCGGAGATTCGAACGCCCTCGTCGATCCCGTGCCGCTCAAGGCCATGGGCCGCTTCAATCACGAGGCCGCGCTGGTCGATCCGGCGAGCGGGATCGCCTATCTCACCGAAGACCGGGACGACGGCCTCTTCTACCGCTTCCTGCCGACGAGCCCGGGACGGCTCGCCGACGGAGGCCGGCTCCAGGCGCTTGGGTTCACCGACGGCCTGGTCGACACTCGCAACTGGACCGCCCGCGACTTCACGGAAGGAAGCGTCCGCAACGCGAAGTGGATCGATCTCGACGGAGTCGACAGCGCGGTCGACGACCTGCGCCTGCGCGGCCGCTCGAAAGGGGCAGCGATCTTCGCTCGGGGCGAGGGCATCCACCTCGGCACCGGCGAGATCTATTTCACCTGCACCTCCGGCGGAGCCGCCCGGATCGGCCAGATCATGCGCTACGCGCCATCCGCTTCGACCCTTCAGCTCTTTTCCGAATCCGACGATTCCAAGCTGTTCAGCTATGTCGACAACATGGCGGTGGCCCCGTGGAACCACCTCATCCTGTGCGAGGACGACCCGACCCGGGTGAACCATCTCAAGGCGGTCTCCCCGGCCGGCAAGATCTACACGATCGGCCGCAACGCCCATCCCTCGCGCGGAGAGCTTGCCGGGGCCTGCTTCTCGCCGGACGGGGCGATCATGTTCCTCAACATCTACACTCCGGGAACCACCCTCGCCATCACCGGCCCGTGGGCGAACCTGGACCTGACGCCCCTGAGCTGAACTCCGGCTGCCGCTCGGCGGCGAGGAGGAACTCGACATTGCCTTCGGGGCCGGTGATCGGGCTCGGCACAACGCCTTCGACCATCCATCCTCTGCTCCTCACCCACGACGCCGCCGCCTCGCACACGCGGTCATGAACCGCCGGGTCCCTGACCACTCCGCTTTTGCCGATCTCCGCGCGCTCCGCCTCGAACTGCGGCTTGACCAGTGCGATCAGCCGGCCGCCCGGCTTGGCCAGGCCGAGCGCGGCGTCGAGCACCTTGGCGAGTGCAATGAAGCTCGCATCGCAGACGATGAGGTCCACCGGCTCGGTCACCACGTCCTCGTCGAGGTAGCGCGCGTTGGTCTTCTCGTGGACGATCACGCGCGGATCCTGGCGGAGCTTCCAGGCGAGCTGGTTGGTGCCGACGTCGACCGCGAACACCTTCGCGGCCCCCTTCCGGAGAAGAACGTCGGTGAAGCCGCCGGTCGACGATCCGACGTCCAGCGCCACCGCGCCGGTCACGTCCCAGCCGAAATGATCCAGCGCATGGGCGAGCTTGACCCCACCCCGCGAGACCCAGGGATGCTCCTTCCCCCGCACCTCGAGCGGGGCGTCTTCGGCCAGCGCCTGGCCGGCCTTGTCGATCTTGCGCTCGCCGGAAAAGACGAGGCCGGCGAGGATCAGCGCCTGAGCCTTGGCCCGGCTTTCAGCGAGACCCCGGTCCACCAGCAGCTGATCGGCGCGCGCCTTCATTCGCCCGCGCGCGGCACATCGGGCTGTTGGTTCACGCAAAGGCGCAAAGGCGCAAAGGACGTGTGATTGTTCGCCACTCGCTTCACACCCTCCTTGAAAGTCTCGCCGCCGAAATTGATGAGCAGCCCAAAGGGCTGCTTCGTGAGCCGAAGATAGGTCAACAGCTGTCTGCCATGAACCGCCGCAAGTCGGTCAACCGATTTGATTTCGATCAGCAACCTGCTCGACGATCAACCCATGGCGTACGAGGCTCGCAGTCATCAATGCCTCATAGACAGACTCGAGCAAGCCCGGCCCCAATTCCTTGTGAATCCGGAATCCGCAATCGACGGCTATCCGGGCAAGCTCATCAACGTCCCGCATCCGTGTCTCCCGGCAGGGTCTCGATCATTTTCGCCGCTGAGGGGACGGATGCAAAAATGCCGATAGCCTCACGCAAAAGCGCAAGAGCTCGGCGCGAAGCGCCCCGTTGCCGCCCGATCCGTGAGCCGGCGCCAGCCTTTCGCCGCCGAACCCTCTTTGCGCCTCTGCGCCTTTTGCGTGAACGAAAGGCCTAGTCTCTCCACCTGAGTTGCAGGAAACGCAACTGCCTATGTCTACCTTTGCAGTTGAGATTAGTGGCGTCGCTCGCCACATGTGTTGCGGGAGCGAAATGGCTCCCGCTTAAAAGGAAGTTGAAATGCGTATCGTTGAAACCGGCGCGGCGGGCGTCATCGCCCTTGTCAGCCAGATCCTGATCGTCGCCGCAATCCTGCTCTAGGACGCGCCGACCGAGGATTCTTCTGCGAGCCGCCGGATTTCCGGCGGCTTTTGCATGGGCGGCGCTACCGCTGGCGAGACGCTTCGGCGGCGTATTGGACGCAGATGAAGGCGCGCTTGAGGGATCCAGGCCGCGTCTCTTCCCCGACCCCGAACAGAATCTCGTCGCCGGTCATGTTGCCTTCGCTCTTGCCCAGCTTGGCGCCGATCGCGTGCTCCTGCGCGGTCCACAAGGCCAGCGCCCGCTCGTAGCGCCGGCGATCCTTGGCATTCCCGGCCAGGACGAGGATCGACTCCACGCGAACCTTGCACTCCATCGCGTTCTGGTAAAGCCGCTCGTCGGGAACGGGGTCCGAAATCCGCGCCGGCGGTTTCTTCGCGGCGACCGGGGAGGCGGCGAAAAAGCCGGCCAGCGCGGGCAGGAGCAAGAGCCGCGCGCGCCGGGCGATCACGCCCTCGCGCCTTCGACGACTCCAGCGCTGTTGTGCCTCAGCGCCTTCAGCACCGCATCGACGATTCCGTCGGCATCCAGGCCGGCCTCGGCATATTGCTTCTCGGGCTTGTCCTGGTCCTGGAAGCGATCGGGCAGGCGAAGCGTGCGCAGCTTGAGCCCGCTGTCGATCAGGCCCTCGTCGCTGGCCATGGTGAGGACGTGGGCGCCGAAGCCGCCGATCGCGGCCTCCTCGACGGTGACGGCCACCTCATGGCTGGTCAGAAGCCGGCGGATCAGGGCCTCGTCCAGAGGCTTGGCGAAGCGCAGGTCGGCGACCGTGGTCGAAAGACCTCGGCCCTCGAGCGCGTCGGCGGCTTTCAAGGCGTCCTCGAGGCGGGTGCCGAGCGAGAGGATCGCCACCTTCTTGCCCTCGCGGACGATGCGGCCCTTGCCGATCTCAAGGCGCTCAGGGACGTCCGGAAGGGCTAGGCCGATGCCGTTGCCGCGCGGATAGCGAACCGCGCTCGGACCCGAATCGTGGAGCGCCATGGTGTGGACCATGTGCACGAGCTCGACCTCGTCGGCCGCGGCCATCACCACGAAATTGGGCAAGGTGCACAGATAGGCGAGGTCGAAGCTTCCGGCGTGGGTCGCCCCGTCGGCGCCGACCAGCCCGGCGCGGTCCATGGCGAAGCGGACCGGAAGGTTCTGGATGGCGACGTCGTGGACGACCTGGTCGTAGGCGCGCTGCAGGAAGGTGGAATAGATTGCGCAGAAGGGCCGGTAGCCCTGCGCGGCGAGGCCGGCGGCGAAGGTGACGGCGTGCTGCTCCGCGATCCCGACGTCGAACATTCGCTCGGGGAAGCGCGCGCCGAACTTTTCGAGGCCGGTGCCCGACGGCATCGCCGCGGTGATCGCCACCACCTTGTCGTCACGCTCCGCCTCCGCGGTCAGAGCCTTGGCGAAGACGGCGGTGTAGCTCGGTGGGCCGGGCTCGGCCTTGGCCTGCTCGCCTGAGACGACGTCGAACTTCTGGACGCCGTGATATTTGTCCGCGGCCGCCTCGGCCGGGCCGTAGCCCTTGCCCTTCTTGGTGACGACATGGACCAGCATCGGCCCTTCGTCGGCGTCGCGGACGTTCTCGAGGATCTGGACCAGCCCTTCGATATTGTGGCCGTCGACCGGGCCGACATAATAGAAGCCCAGCTCCTCGAAGAGCGTGCCGCCGGTCCAGAAGCCGCGCGAATATTCCTCCCAGCGCCGGGCCATGACGTGGAGGCGCTTTGGAAGCTTGCGCGCCAGTTTCTGGGCGAGGTGGCGAAGGGTCAGATATTTGGGCGAGGAGACGAGGCGGGCGAGATAATGGGAGAGCCCGCCCACCGGAGGCGCGATCGACATGTCGTTATCGTTGAGGATGACGATCAGCCGGTTGCCCGCCGCCTGGGCGTTGTTCATCGCCTCATAGGCCATGCCCGCCGACATCGCGCCGTCGCCGATCACGGCGATCGCCCGGCCCGGCTGGCCGGCGAGCTTGTTGGCGACGGCGAAGCCGAGCGCGGCGGAGATTGAGGTCGAGCTGTGCGCCGCTCCGAAGGGATCGTACTCGCTCTCGGAGCGGCGGGTGAAGCCGGAGAGCCCGCCGCCCTGGCGAAGGGTGCGGATACGGTCGCGGCGGCCGGTCAGTATCTTGTGCGGATAGGCCTGGTGGCCGACGTCCCAGATCAGCCGGTCGGCGGGCGTGTCGAAGACGTAATGGAGAGCGACCGTCAGCTCGACGACGCCGAGGCCCGCGCCGAGATGGCCGCCGGTGACCGAGACCGCGGAGATGGTTTCGGCGCGAAGCTCGTCGGCCAGCTGGCGAAGCTGGCCGGGCTTCAGCCGCCGAAGCTCGGCGGGCGTGCCGGCGGTGTCGAGGAGGGGGGTTTCCGGGCGTTCGGTCATGGGCGTCGATATGGTCCCTGTCGCGATGCCCCGCTAGCCCAAAGCGGACACGCTGTCGAATGAGGATGTTGTGCAGCCGCGGCGCAGGAGCCCCAGCGGCTAGCTGTCGTCCGGCTCCTCGATGTCGGGCTCCACCCACTTGTCCGGCGGTTGCGGCGCCACCTCCCAGACATGCTCGCCGACCACCGTGGAAGCGATCGGAAAGCCCTCGGCGTTGCGCGCGGGACGGTAGCGGAAGCGCCTCATGATCAGCCGGCAGGTGACGTTGTCGAGCTCGCGGCTGCCGCTCGATCGGGTGACGGCGCAGTCGCTGACCCGGCCGCTCGGCGCCACCGTGAAGCGAAGATGGACGGTTCCGCCGACATGCGACCGGTAGGCGCCGTCCGGATAATCGGAGCCGTCGATGCTTCCGCTGAGCCAGCGGGCGCGGGTGCCGCGGCCGCCGCCGCCGCCGCCGCCGGTGCCGTTGCCGAAGCGGCCGCTGCCGAGCCCGTTGCCGATTCCGCCGCTCCCGGTGCCGGGGCCGGGCACGTTGGTCGCGCCGGCCGCGACCACGCTTCCCTGCCCCGCGACCGGAGCGACCGGGATGGGTGGGGGCACGGGAAGGACGATCACCGGCTTCGGAGCGACGATCTCGGTCGGCGTGTTGCGCAGGTTCGCCGGCGACGCCGCGCCTTCGGCGTTCTTCGGCCTGGCCTTACGGGTCTTCTTCTCGACGTCGGGGCGCGCCGGCTTCGCGGGCGGCGGCGGCGGCTCCTCGTTCACGGTGAAAAGCTTCAGCGCCTCGGGCAGGGCCGCCGACGGGCCGTAGCCGAGGCCGGTCAGCAGAACGTAGCCGATCAGGGCATGAAGAAGCCCGACTACGGCCGCCGATTTGAGACGGTCCCTGTTCTCGGGTTCCAGACGCAACATCATCGGCCAGCCCTCGGCGACGGGTCATACTCCGCCCGGGTGGCCGCAATTACAATGGCTTATCTGACTGGAACCTGTATCCTCGGCCCTTGCAAAGGCGATCGCGCTTTACGCGGCTTTAAGCCGACGCCATTATCCCCGGGACGATCGGGATTTCGGTCCCAGGGTTCGGCAGGGGGTTGGGGATGACAGATTCGATTTTCGTCCGCGTTCAGCGGGTCGTGACCGGAGGCGTCGGAAGCGCGCTCGACGCGGCTGAGCGGCTCGGCGGGACCAGCGTGATGCGCCAGGCGATCCGCGACATGGATTCGGCGATCGACAAGGCGCGCCTCGAGGGCGATGCGGTTCGGGCGAAACGCCTGCAGGCCGGGCATCGGCTTCAGGAATGCCGCAAGCAGCTCGCCACCCTCAAGGAGCAGGCGCGCTTCGCCATGGGCAAGGACCGCATTGACCTGGCGGAAGCCGCCATCGCCCGCCAGCTCGACGTCGAAGCCCAGATCGCCTCGCTGACCAGGGCCGAGGCCGAGGCGACCGCGGCGGAACGCCGGCTCGAGGACAGCGCCGCCGAGCTCAAGCTGCGCCGCGGCCAGATGTACGACGAGCTTCGCGGCTTCGAGGCGGCCCAGCGCGCCGGCTCTGACGGAGACGATGCCCCGGGCTCGCCGGACGCCCGGCTGCAGCGCCGCGCCGAACGCGCCCAGCAGGCCTTCGAGCGTGCCATGGAGGCGGCCGGCGGCCTCAGCGGCGGCCGGGCGAGCCCCGAAGCCGCGGCCAAGGTCGCTGAGCTCGAGGCGCTCCAGAAGGAGGCGGCGATCGCCGAGCGGCTCGCCGCGTTGCAGGGCGCCGGCAAGGGTGCCGCCACGGCACCGAGCAAGACAAACCGGGCCAAGCCGCGCGGCTAGGCGCCGCCTATGCCGTCTTGCAATCCGGGCAGGTGCCCCTGACCTCGATCACCGGCCGCTCGGGCGTGAAGCCGGCTTCCCTCGCCGCGGCGCGGACTCCGCCCGACAGCTTGTCGTCGTCGAGATGGGTGGTGTTGCCGCACGAGTCGCAGATCAGGAAGATGCAGTCGTGCAGGCAGTCGGGATGGTCGTTGGCGATATAGGCGTTGGCGCTCTCGACCCGGCGGGCGAGGTTGGCGCCGACGAAGAGGTCGAGGATCCGGTAGACGCTGTTCGCCGCCACCCGCCGCCCTTGGGACTGGCTGACCTTGTCGGCGATGTCGTAGGCGGAAGCGGGGCGGTCGAAGCCGGCGAGCGCCTCGAAGACGGCGGACCGCATCTGGGTCCACTGCTCGCCCGATTTCTCCATCGAGCTCTGCGCGGCCTGCATGAGGGAAGCGCCCTCGTGCGCCTCGTGGTGGTGGGGATGCGCCATGGGCGCAAGGTAGGGCTTTTGCGGGGTGCGGACAAGGGTGCGGGCCTAAGTCCTCCCCGGCATTTGCCGGGGAGGGGGACCATGCGAAGCATGGTGGAGGGGCCTTGCCGCCTCCGAAGAACCCCTCCACCGCCCTTCGGGCGGTCCCCCTCCCCCGGAAAACCGGGGGAGGATTAAAACTAGATCACCGCGCGCCGGTTCAAATCGTGACCCAGCGCGAGGATCGCGACCCCCACCACCGTATAGACCGTCTCCAGTCCGCTGTGCGGCATGGTGAGCGCTCCGCCCATCACGCCGAGGCCGAGGCCGCCGACGGCCGAGGGCATCATGAAACCGTGCTCGGATATGCCCCGGCCCAGCGCCACGACTCCGAGCAGGATGGCGAGGGTCAGGCCGACTTCATGGACGGCCGGCGCCACGAGGATGCCTCCGGCCGAAGCGAGCATGGCGAGAATGACCGAAGTCGCGAGGCAATGGACGAGGCAAAGCCCGGACAGCGCCATCGCCACCCGGTCCATCGATCCGTTTGCTCCCACCTTCGCGAACATAGACTCGCCAATCTCCTGACGGCGCCTTTATAATCACGCAGCCGTAAAGATACAACATAACATTCCGAAAAAAGTTGCATTGGCTTTCAACGGTTCGGCGACCATATCGCGCGCCATGGCCACTCCCGCCGCCCCTGCCCCCGCCAGGCCCCGAGCCGTCGCCCTGTGGCTTCTGGCGGTGGCCGGGCTCGTCTTCCTGATGGTCGTCGTCGGGGGGATCACCCGGCTGACCGAATCCGGCCTTTCGATCGTTCGCTGGGAACCGCTCTCCGGCGCCATCCCGCCGATCGGCGAGGCGGCGTGGGCGGCGGAGTTCGCCGCCTACAAGCACAGCCCGCAATATCAGCTGATCAACAGCGGCATGAGCCTCGCCGACTTCAAGAGCATCTATTTCTGGGAATATGTGCACCGGCTGCTCGGCCGGATCATCGGGCTCGCCTTCGCCTTGCCGCTGCTGTGGTTCGCGTGGAAGCGGGCGATCCCGCGCGGCTATGGGTGGAAGCTCGGCTTCATCCTCGCGCTCGGAGCGCTGCAGGGCGGGATCGGCTGGTGGATGGTCGCTTCGGGCCTCGTCGACCGGCCCGACGTCAGCCACGTCCGGCTCGCAATCCACCTGATGACCGCACTCGCCATCTTCGCGGTCACCCTGTGGGTGGCGCTCGACCTCCTTCGGCTGGCGAGCGAAGGCGCTTCCCGGCCGGCGCGAATGCCGACCGCGGCGATCTGGATGCTCTCCCTCCTCTTCCTGCAATATCTGTTCGGCGCCTATGTCGCCGGCCTCGACGCCGGCTTCGCTTATTCGAGCTGGCCGAAGATGGGCGACCAGTGGTTTCCGGCCGACGCGCCGCTGCTCAAACCCTTCCTGAGGAACTTCGCCGACAATCCGATCGTGGTCCAGTTCGTCCACCGCTGGCTCGCCTTCGCCGTCGCCGGTGCGGCCCTGGCTTTTGCCTGGAAGGCGTGGCGGGCGGGGCACCGGCCGGCCGCCGGCGCGCTCGCCGGCGCCGTGACAGCGCAGATCCTGCTCGGGATCCTGACCCTGCTCTCCGGCGTCGAGCTGTGGATCGCCGCCTCGCACCAGGCGATGGCCGTGCTTCTGCTCGCCGCGGCGCTGGTCGCTGCGCACCGGCTCGGCGAGGGACCCGCTGCAAAAGCCCTCGACGGGGAATTGGGTGAGGGTGAGGCGCGAAATCCGCACAGCTCCACTTCCAACCTCACCCCTCCCCAACCCCTCCCAATCGAGGGGAGGGGCTAGTAAGACGACTGCCCATGAGCGGAATCGTCACCGTCTACGCGACCTTCCCTTCCCAGGAGGAGGCGGCGCGGATCGCCCGGATCCTCGTCGAGGAGCGCCACGCCGCCTGCGCGAACATCCTCGGGCCTTGCCGATCCATCTACCATTGGCAGGGCGCGATCGAGGAGTCGGACGAGGTCGCGGCGCTGTTCAAGACCCGGTCGGACCTCGCCGCCGCCCTCATCGACCGGCTCACCGAGCTTCACTCCTATGAGCTCCCGGCGGCGGTCGTCTGGCAGATCGCCAACCCGCTCGGCCCCTACGCCGAATGGGTTCGCTCCGAAACGGTCAAGGTAGTATAATACCTCACGTCAAACCCCCGCTTTTCCTTGACTTCCGGGCCTTGCGCTGTCATTTGCCCGGTCCAGGCGCCGCTCCCGCAAGGGAAGCGGCGCGGTTCATTTCAGTAGAGGTTCACCCTCCAAGGGAGATTCAGGCCATGAAGGCGCTGATGAAGACCACCAAGTCGGCCAAGCCGGCCGAGGTGGTGAAGAACTGGCATCTGATCGACGCCGACGGGCTGGTGGTCGGCCGGCTCGCCAGCATCGTCGCCAACATCCTGCGCGGCAAGCACAAGCCGAGCTTCACGCCGCACGTCGATTGCGGCGATCATGTCGTCATCATCAATGCCGACAAGGTCCGCTTCACGGGCAACAAGCTCAAGGACAAGACCTATTACCGGCACACCGGCTACATCGGCGGGATCAAGGGCGTGACCGCGGGCAAGGTCCTCGAGGGCCGTTTCCCCGAGCGCGTGCTCGAAAAGGCCGTCGAGCGGATGATCCCGCGCGGGCCGCTGGGCCGCGACCAGATGCGCGCCCTTCACCTCTATAACGGCACCGAGCATCCGCACGGCGGCCAGAACCCCGAACTCCTCGATGTCGCGGGCATGAACCGCAAGAACAAGGTGGGTGCCTGATGACCGACAATCGCCAATCGCTCGCCGATCTCGGCCAGCTGACCGGTGCGGCTGCGGCCGCTCCGCCCGCCGCTCCCGAAG
>DASVQS010000021.1:0-52163 GCA_036389015.1 Allosphingosinicella sp.
TGACGGAGCCGACCGCGCCGTAGTTGAAGGCGGCGTCGGCCTTCGGATCGAAGAAGGGGCGCTGCAGGATGGCGGCCGGGAAGTTGAGCGCGTTCTGGACCGGGAGGTTGACCGCGTTGACCAGCTGCGGCGGCATCCACCATTCGGAGCGGTCCATCGGCTTGCCGATCTTGGCGACCTGGTGGCGATATTCGGCGAGATCGGCGTTGCGCTTGTTGGCGTAGGCGTTGTCGGCGGCGATCCTGAGCGCGGAATAATCGCGCCATTGGTCCGGATAGCCGACCCCCACGACGATCGAGCGGACCTTCTTCAGGGCCTCCTCCTTGGTCGAGGGCGCCATCCAGTCGATCGCCTCGACTCGGCGGGCGAAGGCGGCCTTGATATTGTCGACCATGCGCTGGACCTCGGCCTTGGCCGAGGCGGGGAAATATTTGTCGACATAGGCCTTGCCGACCGCGTCCTGGAGGGCGTTGCTGACCGAATTGAGAGCGAGCTGGTCGCGCGGCCGCTGCTTCGGAGTTCCGGCCAGCGCGGTTCCGAAAAAGGCGAAATTGGCGTCGCGAATCGGCTTGGGCAGGACGCTGGCCTGCTGGTTGAGCGTGTGGAAGGCGAGCCATTCCTTCCAGCTCTGGAGCGGCTCCGAGCCTACGAGGGCGGAGAGCTTGGGGATCGCGCCGCTGTGATAGGCCTGGAATTTGGGCGCTCCGGCGAGCTGGGCGGCGCCGAGCAAGGCGGGCCAGTCGATCCCCGGCGCCCTGGCCTCGAGCTCGGCGCGGCTCCACACCTGCACGCCCTTGGCGAAGTCCTCGCTCTCCTCGCGGGTGGCGTGGGCCCGGGCGATCTTGGTCTCGAGATCGAGGATCCGGCCGGCCGCGGCCTCGGCGTCGGCGACCCCCGCCGCCTTCATCACCGTCGCGATATAGGCGCGATACTGGTTGCGCAGCCCCGCCATCTTGGCGTCGCCCGAGAGATAATATTCTCGCTCCGGAAGACCGATCCCGCCCTGCATCAGATAGGGCAGGGTCTCGCCCGGGGTGGCCAGGCCCTGGGTGACGAACACTCCGAACAGATTCTCGGTCTGGAAGTTGGTCGCGTTGAGCGGATCGGTGTCGGCGCGCAGGCTGGAGCCGATCGCCGCGCTGAGCTGCTTCTTGTCCGCGATACCGGCGATCGCGTCGAGATCGGCCTTGGCCGGGGCCATTCCGGCCCGGTCGATCGCGTCGGTATTCAGATAGGCGTTGTAATAATCCGCGATCATCGCCTCGTTGCTGCCGGCGGCAGGCTTCGAGCCGAGGATTCCGGTGAGCAGCTCGCGGGTCTGCCGCTCGCGCTCCTGATCGGCGATGTAGAAGCCACCGATGCTCGAGCGGTCTTCCGGGATCGGCGTGTTCCTGACCCAGGCGCCGTTGGCATAGGCGAAGAAGTCGTCGCCCGGCGCCACCCCCTTGTCCATCGACGCGGCGACGATCCCGGCGGCGGTGCCCGCCGTCTGGGTCGCGCCGCTTTCGTTTCCGCCGGGTCCGCTCACCGAGCAGGCGGCGGTGGCGAGGAGCAAGGCAAGAAGGATGGAGCGGTTCATCGGGGAGCCTTTCGGAACTGATATACGTCAAGGCGGATAGTGGCAGTTTGCTCGGCGCGCCAGACTTCCCAACCCGCCGCTCAGCCGTTAGTCAGCCTCGCCATGACGGCATCGCGCAAATGAGCAAAAACGGGATAGGCCTCGACGGGGCCCGGGCGGAATGAGCGAGAATTTGCTCAACGTCCTCCAATGGTATGGCGCGATCGCCGGAGCGGTCGCGGCGCTGGTCGTCTCGCTCGACCTGGGCCGCCGGGCGACGGGCTGGGCGTTCGTCCTCTTCGTCACCGCCTCGGTCGCCTACGTCGCCTGGGGATTCCTCAACGACGAGGGCAAGGCAGTAGCCTGGCAGAACGTTGCCCTGTTCGTCATCAACGTCATCGGAGTCTACCGCTACCTCATCCGCAAGAAGCCGGTGCATCCGGAGGCCAAGCCGGCATGAGGTCGGTCATCGTCGCTCCCACCGATCGCTCAGCCCGAACGGATTTGATGCAGTGACCCAAATCGTCAGCAAGATCGACGCGGAGTCAGAGGCCTTCCGCAGCTATGCCGCGCACAACCGCGGCCTCGCCGAAGCGCTGCGGGCGAGGGTCGCAGCCACCGCGAAGGGCGGTCCCGAAAAGCATCGCGAGCGTCATGTCGCTCGCGGCAAGTTGCTTCCCCGCGACCGGGTCGCCCGGCTGCTCGATCCGGGCTCGCCTTTCCTCGAGATCGGCCAGCTCGCCGCCAACGGCATGTACAAGGACGAGGCGCCGGGGGCCGGAATGATCGCCGGCATCGGCCGGGTCTCCGGGCGCGAGACGATGGTCGTCGCCAACGACCCCACGGTGAAGGGCGGCGCCTATTTCCCGACGACGGTGAAGAAGCATCTTCGCGCCCAGGAGATCGCGATCCAGAACCGGCTGCCCTGCGTCTATCTGGTCGATTCGGGCGGCGCCAACCTGCCTCACCAGGCCGAGGTCTTCCCGGACCGCGAGCATTTCGGGCGGATCTTCTACAACCAGGCGCAGATGTCGTCGGAAGGGATCGCCCAGATCGCCTGCGTGATGGGGAGCTGCACCGCCGGCGGGGCCTATGTGCCGGCGATGTCGGACGAGAGCGTCATCGTCCGCAACCAGGGCACGATCTTCCTCGGCGGGCCGCCGCTGGTGAAGGCCGCGACGGGCGAGGTGATCTCGGCGGAGGATCTGGGCGGCGGCGATCTCCACGCGCGCAGGTCGGGCGTGGTCGACCATCTCGCCGAGAACGACGAGCATGCGCTTGCGATCGTGCGGAGCATCGTCGCCAAGCTAAACACGGTGAAGAGCGTCGACGCGGACCTCGCCGAACCGGTCGACCCCAAGCTCGATCCCGAGGAATTGTACGGCATCATCCCGGACGACGTGCGCACGCCCTACGACGTCCACGAGGTCATCGGGCGGATCGTCGACGGGTCCGACTTCCACGAGTTCAAGGCGCTCTACGGCTCGACCCTGGTGTGCGGCTTCGCCCGAATCTGGGGGATGCCGGTGGCGATCCTCGCCAACAACGGAATCCTCTTCTCGGAAAGCGCGCTCAAGGGGGCGCATTTCATCGAGCTCGCGTGCCAGCGGCGGACGCCCTTGCTGTTCCTCCAGAACATCTCGGGGTTCATGGTCGGCGGCAAATACGAGGCGGGCGGGATCGCCAAGGACGGAGCCAAGCTGGTTACCGCGGTGGCGACCGCCCAGGTCCCCAAGATCACCGTCCTGATCGGCGGAAGCTTCGGCGCCGGCAATTACGGGATGGCCGGCCGAGCCTACGGCCCTCGCTTCCTCTTCACCTGGCCCAACAGCCGGATCAGCGTGATGGGCGGCGAGCAGGCGGCGAGCGTTCTGGCGACGGTGCATAAGGACGCCGAGACCTGGACTCCGGAGGAGGCGGAGGCGTTCAAGGCCCCGATCCGCCAGCGCTACGAGGATGAAGGCAACCCCTATTACGCGACCGCCCGCCTCTGGGACGACGGGATCATCGATCCGGTGCAGACCCGCGACGTGCTCGGCCTCGCCTTCGCCGCCTGCTTGAACGCACCGATCCCGGAGCGGGCGAGCTTCGGCGTGTTCAGGATGTGACGATGACCGACGCGGCGCTCAGGATGGATCCGGAGACGTACGAGCGGATCGTCGCCTTGTACGCGGAGGGCGAAGGGCATGCGCAGGCCGGCCGCCCCGGATCCGCGCTGGACCGATATGCCGAAGCCTGGGCGCTGATCCCCGACCCGAAGGAAAGATGGAAGCTGTCCACCTCGGTGATCTCGGCGATCGCCGACTGCTGGTTCCTCGCGGGCAAATATGACGAGGTCCTTCGGGCGCTCGAGTTCGGGATGAATTGCCCCGACGCCGTCGGCAATCCGTTCCTTCATCTCCGGCTCGGTCAGGCGCTGCTCGAGCAGGGAGAGCACGACCGCGCCGCCGAGGAGCTGATGCGCGCCTACGAAGCTCATGGCGAAGAGATATTCGAGCATCAGGACCCGAAATATCTCGCCTTCCTCGTCTCCCGGGGACGGGTAGAAGCATGATCCGCGGCGTGATCCACCGCCCTCACCGACTCCCTCGGTCCCGAGCAAGCGGCTCCATTTCCCGCCGCTTCGGATCGAACAGGAATCGCAATTCGCTATTACGTCTGGTTTAACCCGGCTGGTGGAACAGAGGTCGAACATGAACGCCGGGCAACCAGCTTCTCAAGACCCGCCGTCCTCGTGCGCGCTCACGCGCGTGCGCGCGATATCCCCTGACTTTACTGAACTTCGTACGAAATCGGACAGTGGCGACTGTGCGGCGTTCGCCCGCGCGATCGTCCGGACCACGCGAGGCTTGCTCCGATTTTCAACGCGCCTATCCCTGAGCGGGCGCACTTTGGCGTTCAGGATGTGACGGGATGACCTTTATGCGAATGATACAGATTGTCGTGCCCGGCGCCTTGACCCTTGCCGTCGGCGCGGCGGCCGCTTCGGCGGAGCTTGTACCGCAGCCGTCCAAGCCGGCCGCCGTCGTCCGGCTCCAGCCGCTCAGCGAGGCGGACCTGATGAGCACGCGCCAGACGGGCTGCTCCTGCAGCTTCGACGCGAAGCAGGGCACGCTGCTGAACGTGATCGGCAACGAGATGATGGTCCGCACCCAGGCCGGACGCAAGGTCTGCCGGATCAGCGAGGCTGAGTACCAGCGCATCGCCGGCGGATCCGGCCGCTATTCGTGCGGCGGAGTGGGGATCAGCCTTCGCCTGACGGGCAAGACGAGCAGCCACATGGAGAGCGACAGCTCCAGCACTCCGGCTTCGCTGACCCTGGGCGAGGGCGCTACCCGGAGGAGCGTGAGCGGCTCCTGGGGCTGCGCCTGCTGAGGGTAGGATGATCCAGTCCCTCCTCATCGCCAATCGGGGCGAGATCGCCTGCCGGATCATCCGGACCGCGCGGCGGCTCGGCGTCCGGACGGTCGCGGTCCATTCGGATGCCGATCGCTCGGCGCTTCACGTCCGCGAGGCCGACGAGGCGGTGCATATCGGGCCTTCGCCGGCTCGGGAGAGCTATCTCGTCGGCGAGAAGATCATCGCCGCCGCGAGGGCTGCCGGGGCCGAGGCGATCCATCCCGGCTACGGCTTCCTCTCGGAGAATGCCGAGTTCGCCGAAGCCGTCGAAGCGGCGGGCCTCATCTGGGTCGGTCCCAAGGCGGCGTCGATCCGGGCGATGGGACTGAAGGACGCGGCCAAGAAGCTGATGGTAGCCGCCGGCGTGCCCGTTACCCCCGGCTATCATGGCGAGGACCAGGCGCCGGAGCGGCTTCAGGCGGAGGCCGATTCGATCGGCTATCCGGTGCTGATCAAGGCGGTGGCGGGCGGCGGCGGCAAGGGGATGCGCAAGGTCAACGCGTCCGGGGATTTCCAGGACATGCTGGCCAGCTGCAGGCGCGAGGCGGCGGCGTCCTTCGGCGACGACAGGGTGTTGATCGAGAAATATGTCGAGCGGCCTCGCCACATCGAGGTGCAGGTGTTCGGCGATTCGCATGGCAATGTCGTCCACCTGTTCGAGCGCGACTGCTCGCTCCAGCGCCGGCATCAGAAGGTGATCGAGGAGGCGCCGGCGCCGGGGATGGACGAGGCGACCCGGGCCGCGGTGTGCGAAGCGGCGGTGAAGGCGGCCAGAGCGGTCGATTATCGCGGGGCCGGGACGGTCGAGTTCATCGCGGACGCTTCGCAAGGGCTCAGGCCCGACCGGATCTGGTTTATGGAGATGAACACGAGGCTCCAGGTCGAGCATCCGGTGACCGAGGCGATTACCGGCCAGGATCTGGTCGAGTGGCAGCTGAGGGTCGCGAGCGGCGAGCCGCTGCCCCTCCGTCAGGACCAGCTCGCCATCGGCGGCTGGGCGATGGAAGCCCGGCTCTATGCCGAGGATCCGGCGCACGAATTCCTGCCCTCGACCGGAAGGCTCGATCATTTCCAGCTCGGACGCGGCGTAAGGGTCGACAGCGGAGTCGAGGAACGCGACCGGATCAGCCCTTATTACGATCCGATGATCGCCAAGCTGATCGCCCGCGGGGGCAGTCGCGACGAGGCGATCGACCGGCTGGTCGACGCGCTCGAGCAGGTCGAGGTGTGGCCGGTCAGGACCAATGCCGGATTCCTGGCGCGGGCAGCCGCGGATCCCGACTTCCGCTCCGGCGACGTCGACACCGGCTTCATTCCGTCGCGGATCGACCGGCTGGTCCCCGATCCAGCGCCGGGCGAGGGGGTCTGGAACCTGGCGGCGACGGCCGTGATGGCGTCGAGCTTCGGCAATGGCGGCGAAGGCGATCCGTGGGATTGCCTGCGCGGCTTCCGCGCCAATGCCGGCGAGGACCTGACGGTGGCGCTGAGCCATGCCGGCGACACCCGCATAGTCGATTCCGCCGGCGATCCGCCGCTCGAGGGCATCGCCACCGCCGAAGGCGAGACGGTGCTGGTCTTCTCCGCCGGACAGGCCTTCGCCTTCACCCTTCCCGGCGCCGGCGGCGGGGCAGGCGCCGGGGCGGTCTCCGACGGCGTCCTGCTTTCGCCGATGCCCGGGCGGGTGATCTCGGTCGAGGTCCGGCAGGGCGACCCGGTCGCCAAGGGGCAGAAATTGCTGACCCTGGAGGCGATGAAGATGGAGCATAGCCTGGCCGCGCCTTTCGAGGGGGTTGTCGCCGAGCTCGGCGCGGTGGAAGGTGCGCAGGTGAGCGAGGGGACCTTGCTGGTGCGGGTGGAGAAGGGGGAGGGGTGATGGGCATGAGCAGAACCGTTCGCCCTGAGCCTGTCGAAGGGCTTTCCTTCCCTGACCCGCCGGAAGGGGAGGGCTCCGACAAGCTCAGCCCGAACGGTTTCTCTTATCCGGAAAGCTGCCGCTGATGCCCGGCCGCTTCTTCGAGCAGTGGACGATCGGCGACCGAATCGCCCACCAGCCCCATCGCACGGTCACCGAGACCGACAACCTCCTCGTCTCGGCGCTGACCCACAATCCGCAGCCGCTGCACCTCGACTCGGAATATGCGGCGGCGACCGAGTTCGGGCGGATCGTCGTCAACGGCACCTTCACCTTCTCGCTCCTGGTCGGGCTGTCGGTCGGCGACACGACTCTAGGAACGCTGGTTGCCAACCTCGGCTACGACAAGGTGCGGATGCCCAAGCCGGTGTTCATCGGCGACACCCTGCGCGCCGAGACCGAGCTGATCTCGCTCAAGGATTCGAAATCACGGCCGGAGGCGGGCATCGTCACCTTCGAGCACCGAATGCTCAACCAGCGTGACGAGCTCGTCTGCACGATGGAGCGGACGGCGCTGATCCAGCGGAGGCGGGCGTGAGGCTCCGCTCGCTGCTTTTCGTCCCCGGCGATCGTCCGGATCGGATGGAGAAGGCGCTTCGCGCCGGTGCCGACGCGCTGATCCTCGATCTGGAGGATGCGGTGGCTCCGGCCGCTAAGTCCGAGGCTCGCCGCCATGTCGCCTCCTTCCTCAACGAGAACAGCACCGCGAGGCTGTGGGTGCGGGTCAATCCGCTCGACAGCGACGAATGCGACCGCGACCTCGCCGCCATCCTCTCCAGCCATCCGGACGGGATCGTGCTTCCCAAGGCGGAGGGCGGTGCCTCGGTCGCGGAGCTGACTCGGCGGCTGACCAGCCAGGGCAATGCGACGGCTCAGATCCTCGCCATCGCCACCGAGACCCCGGCGGCGATGTTCCAGCTCGGGACCTATGGCGGGATGAAACGGCTCGCGGGGCTGACCTGGGGCGCGGAGGACCTGCCCGCGGCGGTCGGGGCGACGACCTCGCGGGAGCCGGACGGCCGCTTCACACCGCCCTATGAGCTCGCCCGCTCGCTGTGCCTGTTCGGAGCGGCGGCGGCCGGAGTGGCGCCGATCGAGACGGTCTATCCGGCGTTTCGCGATCTCGATGGTCTCGGCGGCTATGCGGCTCGGGCGCGGCGCGACGGCTTTACCGGAATGATGGCGATCCACCCCGACCAGGTGCCGGTGATCAACGCGGCCTTCACCCCGAGCGAAGCGGAGGTTGAGCATGCCCGCGCGGTCGTCGCCGCCTTCGCGGCCAAGCCGGGAGCCGGGGCGCTGTCGCTCGACGGACGGATGATCGACCGACCGCATCTCGTCCAGGCCCAGCGCACGCTCGCCGCCGCCGCGGGGCCGTGAGCGGATTGCCGGCGCCGGCCGACGCGGCCTGGACGGCGCTGGCCTTCATCCTCGGCGCCGCCATCGGCAGCTTCCTCGCGACGATCCTGATCCGCTGGCCCCAGGGACGAAGCGTCGTCGCCGGGCGCTCCGCCTGCGACAAATGCGGCCGGACGCTCGAGGCGCGCGATCTGGTGCCGATCCTCAGCTGGTCGCTGGCCAGGGGCCGCTGCCGGGCCTGCGGCGCCCGCATCGACCGCCGCCATCTCGCGGCGGAAGCGGGAGCGGCGATGATCGGGCTGACGGCGATCCTGGCCCATCCGATGCCGCTGGCGGCGGTGACGGCCATCCTGGGCTGGTGGCTGTTCCTGATCGCTGCGCTCGATCTCGAGCATGAATGGCTGCCCGACCGGCTCACCTGGCCGCTGCTCGCGGCCGGGCTGGCCGCGGCATGGGGCGGTTTCGGGCCGCCGCTGGAGAGCCGGCTGATCGGCGCGGCGGCGGGGTTCGGTTCACTGTTCCTGATCGCCCGGCTCTACCGGATGTTGCGCGGGCGCGAAGGGCTTGGGGGCGGCGACCCGAAGCTGTTCGCCGCCGTCGGCGCCTGGCTGGGGTGGACCCAGCTGCCGTTCGTGCTGGTCGGGGCCGGGCTGCTCGGCCTCGCCGCCTTGCTTGCCAAGCGACTTCGGGGAGGATCGGTCGCGGCCACCGACCGGCTGCCGATGGGCACGCTGATGGCGCTCGCCGCCTGGCCGATCTGGCTATTGGTGGCGCGGTAGAGGGGGCCTGATGTGCTTCCCGCCGAAGGCCGGGATCCAGTCGCTCGGGCTGCGCGGCCGGACCCCGGCCTGCGCCGGGGAGCAATATTCACAAGCCGCTTGCGCGACGGCGGAAAAGCTGGGAGTTTCCGCGGCTGGCGAATCCTGGGCTGGATGGTCGCCAATACATTGTTACGACTGTGGAAATTTACCGCGGTGGGTGTCGCGGGGAAGGGGTTCGGGTAAAGATGCGTTTAGCTTTTGACAGCCGGCGGCTGATCGGCCGCGCCCGGGGCGTCAACGGCTGGACCGTGCTCGAGTTCGCTCTCCTCGCCTTGATCGCCCTGCAATGCGCGCGTCTGATCTGGACGGTCGCGACTCCGGTCGGTCCGCTCGGCGACTGGCGCGGCTCCGACTCCGCCGCGAGCGACTCGCCGGCCGGAATCCTCGGCGGCTTCGACCCCTTCTTCCGGCTCAGCGGCGCCGCCGGGCCGGTGACCGTGACCTCGCTCAATCTCAAGCTGTTCGGGATCCGCCAGGACCAGGCGTCGGGCCAGGGCTCAGCGATCATCGCGGGATCGGACGGCCAGCAGCGCAGCGTCGCCGTCGGCGAGGAGATCGAGCCGGGGGTGACCCTGAAGTCGGTCGATTTCGACAGCGTCACCATCTCGCGAGGCGGCGCCGACGAGCAATTGTTCATGGACCAGTCCGAGACTCCGAACACCGTCGCGCCTCCCCCCGCCGCCGGACCGGCGCCGCCGACGGAGCCTGTCATCCAGCCCAGCACTTCGGTGGAGCCCGGCAGCGGCCCCGTCCCGCCGTCCAGGCCGCAGCCGACGGAGGTCAGCGCCGTGCCCCGGATGAACGGGGCCGAGCTGACCGGGGTGACGGTCCAGCCGCGCGGTACCGGCGCCGGCTTCCGGTCGCTCGGCCTCGCGCCCGGCGACGTCGTTCTTTCGGTCAACGGCCGCCGGATCCGCTCGGCCGAGCAGGCCCAGGGTATGGCGACTCAGCTGGCTTCGGCGCGAGTCACGCTTCAGGTCGAGCGCGACGGGCGGGTGATGACCCTCAGGCCGGGAGCCGCCCGGTGAAGCGCGCCCTGCTCGCCCTCGCGCTGATGCTCGCGGCGCCGCTGACTCCGGCCTCGGCCCAGCATGTCGTCAACTTCCGCGAGGCCGACATCCGCGCCTTCATCGAGGACGCCGCGCGGGTGACCGGGCGCACGTTCATCGTCGACCCGGCGGTGAGCGGCAAGGTTTCGGTGGTGACCCAGCGGCCGCTGTCGCGCTCCGAATATTTCGAATTGTTCCTGTCCACCCTCCGCGCCAACGGGCTGATGGCGGTTCCGCTCCAGGGCGGCGCCTTCCGGATCCAGCCGATCGCCACCGGCGCCGCCGCCGGCGGGCGGGTCGCGAGCCGGGGCAGCGCCAACAATTTCGTCACCGAGATCTTCCGCACCCGAAGCATCGAGGGCGCCCAGGCGCTCGAGACGCTTCGGCCGCTGATCAGCCGCGAGGGCTCCATCACGGCCAGCCGCAACTCGATCGTCGTCTCGGATTTCGCCGACAATGTCGCCCGGATCCGGCAGGTGCTTCGGAGCATCGACCGCGACACGAGCACGAGCCGGATCGTCGCCCTTCGAAACGCCGGCGCGCGGGAGATCGCGACCTCGCTTAACGCCCTGATGGAGGGCAGCAGCCCGAACGGGCGGGCCGCGACCATCGTCGCGATCGACAGCTCCAATTCGATCGCGCTGAGGGGCGACGCCGCAGCCGTCGCCCGGCTCGCCGCAATGGCCGAGGAGCTCGATCAGCGGGCCGCGACCGGCACCGAGATCCGCGTCATCTTCCTCGAGCATGCCGACGCCGCGCAGCTGCTTCCGGTGCTCCAGCAATTGCTCGGCCAGCCGGTGACCCAGCCGCCGCCCACCCCGGGACTGTCGTCGCGCAACAGCGAGGGCACGACGTCTCAGCCGACCACGCGCAGCGGGGGCGGGCGGCCCCCGGTGCGCACCACCACGACCACCGCCGAGGCGGCGCCCTCGGAGACTGTGGCGTCGACCGGAGTCAGCATCTTCGGCCCGCGCGGCGCCGTGGTGACCCGCTTCCAGGGCGCCAATGCGCTGGTCATCGCCGCCTCGACCGACGTCCAGCGGCAATTGGGCGAGGTCATCCGCCAGCTCGACACCCGCCGCGAGCAGGTGCTCGTAGAGGCGATCATCGTCGAGATCTCCGACAATGCCGCCAAGAAGCTGGGAGTCCAGCTGCTCCTCTCCGGCCTCGGCGGAAGCAACATCCCCTTCGCCGTCACCAATTATTCCAACGCCAGCCCGAACCTGCTCACCGTCGGCGGCGCGATCGCGGCCGAGCGGCTTCGGACGACGACGACCACGGTCAACGGCCAGGTGGTGACGACGACCCAGAATTCGCCGGTCGCCGACGCGCTCCAGGAAGCGGCGGTCAATTCGGTGCTCGGCGCCACCGGCGGGATCGCCGGCCTCGCCTTCCGCACCGGCAACGCCATCTTCGGCGCGATCATCAATGCCGTGAAGTCCGACAGCAAGTCGAACATCCTCTCCACCCCGTCGATCATGACCCTCGACAACCAGGAAGCCCGGATCCTCGTCGGCCAGGAGATCCCGATCACCACCGGCGAGGCGCTCTCCCCCAATTTCGACAACCAGTTCCGCACCGTCGACCGCGAGAATGTCGGAATCACGCTCGAGGTGCTTCCGCAGATCAACGCCGGCGGCTCGATCAAGCTCAACCTGAGGCAGGAAGTGAGCTCGATCGCCGGGCCGGTCTCGGGCCGGTCGAGCGATCTCATCCTCAACAAGCGCGAGATCGAGACGGTGATCACCGTCGACGACGGCGAGATCGTCGGGATCGGCGGGCTGCTCGACGACAATGAGCGCCGGACGATCGAGAAGATCCCCTTCCTCGGCGATCTCCCCGCCGTCGGGAACCTGTTCAAGTCGAAGAGCCGGAGCCGCGCCAAGACCAATCTGATGGTCTTCATCCGGCCGACCATCCTGCGCTCGCCGGACGACGCCCGGGCGATGACCGAGCGGCGCTACGGCTACATCCGCGGCATGCAATATCTGCAGAATCCGGACCAGGAGCCGACCATCGACGAGCTCGTCCGAGAATATATGGGAATGGTCCCGCCGGACCCCGCGCCACCGCCGCCGCCGCCGGTGGATCCTTCCAACTATATCCCGGGAGCCAAGCCCGGCGATGCCGTGGTCACTCCGCCGGCCGGGATTCCGAAATGATCGCCTCTCCCGTCCTTACGGGAGAGGAGGGCCCCATCGCGAACCTGCCCTATCTCTTCGCCAAGCGGAACGGCGTCGCCCTCGTCGGCGAAGCGGATGGGCGGGCGCGGGTGGCGCTTCGGCAGGGCGCCGATCCGCAGGCGCTGATCGAGGCCCGGCGGGTCCTGGGCCGGCCGCTGGCCATCGAGCCGGTCACCGCCGACGGTTTCGACAAATTGCTCTCCGAACGCTATGCGATGGACGATCAGGCCGCGGCCGACGCGGCGGGATCGCTGGGGCTCGGCGACGAGCTCAGCCATCTCGCCACCGATCTGCCGACGGCCGAGGATCTGCTCGACAGCGCCGACGACGCTCCCGCGATCCGGCTCATCAACGGAATCATCGCCGACGCCGCCCGCCAGGGCGTCTCCGACATCCATATCGAGCCCTACGAGACCGGCCTGGTGGTCAGGATGCGGATCGACGGGGTGCTTCGCGAGACGCTTCGGATGCCCGCCCACGTCGCGCCGGTGGTGGTCAGCCGGATCAAGGTCATGGCCCGACTCGACATCGCCGAGCGGCGGGTGCCTCAGGACGGGCGGATCGGATTGACGCTTGGCGGCAAGCTGCTCGACGTGCGCGTTTCCACGCTGCCGAGCCGGGCGGGCGAGCGGGTCGTGTTGCGTATCCTCGACAAGGAGAATGCCGGGATCGACCTGGATTCGCTCGGAATGCCGCCTTCGGTCCACGCCTTGTTCGCCGGCGCGCTGAGCGAGCCCAACGGGATTGTGCTCGTCACCGGACCGACCGGCTCGGGCAAGACGACCAGCCTCTATGCCGGCCTGAGGCTCCTGAACGACGGCAGCCGCAACATCCTCACCGTCGAGGACCCGGTCGAATATGCGGTCGACGGGGTCGGCCAGACGCAGGTCAATCCGAAGGTGGGACTGAGCTTCGCCGCCGGACTGCGGGCCATCCTCCGCCAGGATCCCGACGTGGTCATGGTCGGCGAGATCCGCGACCGTGAGACGGCCGAGATCGCCGTCCAGGCGTCGCTGACCGGCCATCTCGTCCTCTCCACGGTCCATACCAACGACGCAATCGGGGCGATCACCCGGATGCGCGACATGAAGGTCGAGCCCTTCCTGCTCGCCTCCACCCTGAGGGCGGTGATCGCCCAGAGGCTGGTGCGGCGGCTCTGCCCTGCCTGCCGTGCGCCGGTCGAGGCGGACTCGGCGACGGCGGCTCTGGTGGGCCTCGAGCCTGGAGCCGTTATCCACGAACCGCGCGGCTGCGTCGAATGCGGCAACAGCGGCTACAAGGGCCGCACCGGCGTGTTCGAGGCGGTCCGCATCGACGAGAATGTACGCCGGCTGATCAACGCCGGCGGCGACGAGGTCGAGATCTCCGCCCACGCCTTCCGCAACAGCCCCAACCTCGCCGCCGCCGCTCAGCAGCTGGTGCGCGAGGGCGTGACCAGCGTCGGCGAGGCCGTTCGGGTATCGCGGCGCGAGAGCGAGGATGTCTGAGTTCGCCTACCTGGTGCTCGACCGCGCCGGGCGCGAGCGGCGCGGGTCGCTTCGCGCCGAGACCGTCGAGGAAGCCCGGGAGAAGCTGAGCGCGCGCGGGCTGTTCGTGGTCAGGATGGAGAGCTCGAGCGGGGAGGCGCCGCCGCCCCTGCTCTCGCGCCAGATCTTCGCCCGAAAGAAATTGAATGGCCGCCAGCTCACCGTCTTCACCCGGCAATTGTCGACCCTCGTCCAGGTCAGCCCGCTCGAGGAGGCGCTGCGGACGATCGCCCGCCAGACCGAGAAGGAACAGGTCCGCGACGTCTTGATGTCGGTTCACGCCTCGGTCCTGGAGGGGCGCCGGCTCTCCGCCGCGATGGCGCGCCAGCCGGCGAGCTTTCCTCCGCTCTATCGCGGAATGGTCCAGGCGGGCGAGGGGTCGGGGACGCTGCCCGAGATACTGGAGCGGCTCGCCGGCCTTCTCGAGCGGCAGGCGCAGGTCAGGAGCAAGGTGCTGAGCGCGCTCGCCTATCCGGCGGTGCTGGCGATCGTCGCGGCGTTCGTCGTCTTCGCCTTGATGGTTTTCGTGGTGCCCCGGGTCGTCGAGCAGTTCGAAGACATCGGCCAGCAGCTGCCGTTCCTCACCCGGGCGGTGATCGCCACCTCCCACCTCCTCGCCGGATGGTGGTGGGCGATCCTCCTCGGCCTCGCCGCGATCGGCTTCCTGGTGAGCCGCCTTCTGCGCGACGAAGGCACGCGGCTGCGCTTCGACCGCGGGCTGCTTCGAATCCCCGTCATCGGCCGTCTGCTTCGCGACCTTCATGCGGCTCGGATGGCGCGCACCCTGTCGACGATGGTGGCGAGCCGGCTGCCTTTGCTGGAGGGCCTCAGGCTCACCACCGAGACCGTCCACAACCGCGCCCTTCGCGGCGCCACCGCGCAGATCGCCGAGGCGGTGCGCACCGGCGGAAGCCTGTCCGGAGCGCTAAAGCGCTCGGGCATCTTCCCGCCGCTGCTCGTCTACCTCGCGGCGAGCGGCGAGGCGAGCGGCCGCCTCGACCTGATGCTGGAGCGCGCCGCCGATTATCTCGAGCGCGAGTTCGACAGCTTCACGACGACGGCTCTGGCTTTGCTCGAGCCGGCGATCATCGTCCTGATGGGCGCTCTGGTCGCGGTGATCGTGCTTTCGATCCTGCTGCCGATCCTGCAGCTCGACACTTTGGCCGGAGGAATGGGATGATTAAAAGTCCGTGGAAGATCCGTCGCTCCAGCGAAGGCTGGGGCCCGTGGACGAGAATACGCAGGAGCCAGTCCCGCTGGGGCGACAGCCTTCGCTGGGGTGACGAGGGTTCAGCCGAAAGCGGCTTCACCCTCGTCGAATTGATGGTCGTCATCGTCATCATCGGCCTGCTCGCCACCGTCGTCATCATCAACGTGCTTCCGGCGATGGACAAGGCTTCGACCACCAAGGTCAAGGCGGACATCCAGACGCTCGAGCAGGGGGTGGAATTGTACCGCCTCAACAAGCTCCGCTACCCGAGCGGCTCGGAGGGGCTGCAGGCGGTCTTCACGGAACGCTATGTGAAGCGTTTGCCCAAGGACCCGTGGGGCCACGCCTATGTCTACGCCCAGCCGGGCCGCGACGGGCGGGAGTTCGACATCTACAGCTACGGGGCGGACGGCCGCGAAGGGGGCGAAGGCCAGGATGCGGACATCGGCAACTGGGACCGCTGAGGGCTTCACCCTCGTCGAGCTGCTCGTCGTCCTGGTCATCATCGGGCTGGTTTCGGCCGCCGTCGTCATGGGGATGCCGGATCCCCGCGGAGCGCTTCGGGGCGAGGCGCTTCGCTTCGCCGCCCGCGCCGAGGCGGCGCGCGAGCGGGCGATGATGGACAACAGACCGGTGGCGCTGGTGCTCAAGGACGGCGGCTACGGCTTCGAATGGCGCACCGGCGGCGAGTGGCGCCCGGTCGGCGAGCGGCCGTTCATCGAGCAGAGCTGGAGCGAGGGCACGCGCGCCGCGCTGGAGGGCGGGGAATCGCGGATCGTGTTCGATTCGACCGGCTTCGCCGAACCGGCCCGGCTTCGCCTCGCGCGGGGAAAGGAAGAGGCGCAGGTCGAGGTGACCGACGGGGGCGAGGTCCATGTCCTCCGCTAGGAATGGCTTCACTCTGGTCGAGATGCTGGTCGCCCTGGCGATCTTCAGCCTCGCCGCGCTGGCCCTGCTTCGTCTGGAAGGGGCGACTGTGAAGACCACCGCTCTTCTCCAGGAGCAGGCGCTCGCCCAGACGGTGGCGCGCAATCTCGCCGTCGAGGCGCTCACCGATCCCGAGCCGCCGGCGTTCGGAGCGACGAAAGGCGAGGCGGTCAATGCCGGGCGCACATGGCGCTGGAGCCGAGTCGTCGGCCGATCGCCGGAGCCGCGAATCCAGCAGATCCACATCGAGGTGCGAAGCGAGCGCGGGCCGGAAGCGGCCAACCTCACCCTGTTCCGCAGGGGGCCGCGGTGAAAGCCATCATCCTTGCCTCCCCGCGCGAAGCGGGGGGAGGGGGACCATGCGAAGCATGGTGGAGGGGTAGATGGCGCCGACCTGTGCCAATTACCCCTCCACCCCGCTTCGCGGGGTCCCCCTCCCCATCTGCCATGGGGAGGCAAGACGGCTTCACCCTTGCCGAGCTGCTCGTCTCGCTGTTCATCTTCGGCCTGCTCTCGGCGGCCGGAGTGGGCCTGCTGTCGTTCAGCGTCCGGGCTCAGGAGGCGGCGGAGACGCGGCTCGGCGACCTCGCCGATTTCCGGCGTGCCGGGACCCTGCTCGCCGGCGACCTCGCCCAGGCGACGCCGCGAATGGCTCGCGACGGGGCCGGCGCCGCCCGACCCGCCTTTCACGGGGTCGGGGGCGAGCAGGGCGGCGTGGCGCTCGCCTTCGTCCGCCGCGGCTGGGAGAATCTCGACGACACGCCGCGAGCGTCGCTTCAGCGGGTCGAATATAGTTTCGTCGATGGGCGGCTCGAGCGGCGGGTGTATCCGCGGCTCGACGGGGCGGCGCCGTTGGCGGCGACGACCGTGGTCGACGGAGTCCGCCGGATCCGCCTTCGCTACCGCGACCGCGAGGGAAAGTGGCGGGAGCGCTGGGACCCGACCAAGCCGACCGAACTGCCTCGCGCAGTCGAGCTGGTCATGGACGCCGAGGGCAGCGGAACCACCCGCCAGCTCTTCCAGACCGGGACGATGTGGTGAAGCGGGCGATCGCTCCCGGGGAACGCGGCGCGGCCCTGCTCGCGGTGCTGGTGCTGGTCGTCATCATGGCGGCGATCGCCGCCGGGGCCTTCGAGCGGCTCCGGCTGTCGACGGCGATGGCGATGAACGGCGCGGCGCTCGACCAGGCGCGCGGCTACGCGCTCGGGGTCGAGGACCTGCTTGCTTTGCGCATCGACGACCTCGCCGGCGCGGACGCGTACGTCACGACGCTGGCCGGCGACTGGAACGGGACTCCGCGCCGGATACCCCTGCCCGGCGAGGGCCTCGCCACCGGCACCGTTCGCGACGGCGGCAATTGCTTCAACCTCAACAGCCTCGTCCAGGGCGACGTCGCCACCACGCTCGTCCAGCGGCCGGCGGCGATCGAGCAGTTCGTCGCGCTGATGATCGTTCTCGGGCTGCCCGAGCCCACTGCCCGCCGGATCGCCGGGGCGACCGCCGACTGGATCGATTCCGACGACCAGCCCAGCCCCCAGGGCGCCGAGGACGGCGCCTACAGCGGGTCGGAGCCGGCCTATCGCACCGGCAACACCCTGCTCGCCGATCCCAGCGAGCTTCGCGCCGTCGCCGGGGTCACGCCCGAAATCTACCGTGAGCTGAGGCCCTATCTGTGCGCCCTTCCGGCCGCCGACATGTCGCCGATCAACGTCAACACGCTGCTTCCCCGCGACGCGCCCCTGCTCGCCATGTTCGCTCCGGCCAAGGCCCGGCCGGACCGGGTCCGGGGACTGATCGCGTCACGGCCGCCGGCGGGCTGGCGCAACACGTACGATTTCTGGCGCAGCGCCGAGCAGGCCGGGCTAGAGACGAACGCAGATCCGATGTCGCAGCTCCAGCTCAAAACCTATTGGTTCACGATCGACCTGTCCGTCCGCTTCGGGGATTCGGAGATGGAGGAATGGGCGCTGGTCGACGCGAGGCTCAATCCGGCCAAGGTGGTCGCGCGGCGGTGGGGCGGCGGCGAATGAAGGAGGCCTTGCTGCTTTTCCTCGGCCGCGACGGCGGCGTCGACGGCTGGACCCGAATCGGCGAGGGCACGGTCGCCGAGCGCGGCGCCGGGCTGGACGGGGCGGAGGGCCATCGGTCGGCCCCGGTCGTGGCGGTGGCCCCGGGCGAGGCGGTGACCGTGCGCTGGCTGGAGCTGCCGGGGGGACTCTCCCCGGCCCAGGCGGCGGGCGCCGCCCGGCTGATGGCGGCGGAGCTCAGCGCCCAGCCGGTCGCCGAGCTCCACGTCGCGGTCGGACGGGATTCGGAGGGCGGCGGCGGCCGCTGCGTCGGACTGGTTCCGATGGAGACGATGCGCCTGTGGCTGGACGGCCTCGAAGGCGCCGGCTTCGACGCCGAGCGGATCATCCCGGAGACCCTGCTGCTGCCGACCCCGGCCGAGGGGCTGGCGACGTTCGATTCCGGGCTGCTCAGACTCTACCGCGGGCAGAATGAGGCGTTCGCGGCCGAGCCGGAGCTGGGCGACATGCTGCTTGCCGGCCGGACCGCCGTCCCGGTCGAGGCCGAGGCTTTCGCGGCAGGGCTCGCCGAAGCGCTCGACCGGGCACCGCTCGACCTTCGCCAGGGCCCGTTCGGCCGGCGCCGCGACTGGCGGGTCGCTCCGGCCCGGGCGCGGCGGCTGGCGGTGCTGACGGCGGCGCTTCTGCTGATCAGCCTGGCCGTGCAGGTCGCGCTCATCGCCCGCTACATCTTCGCCGCCGACGCGGCCGATGTCGAAACTCGCCGGATCGCCGCCGCGGCGCTGCCGCGCAGCCCGGGAGTCCCCGACCCCAAGGCCGCCCTGACCCAGCGCCTGGCCGAGCTTCGCGGCGGCGGCGCAGGGTTCCGGGCCACGGCGGGAGCCTTGTTCGAGGCGGTGAAGTCGACTCCCAATGTCGAGCTGACCGCGCTCGCCTTCGCCCCCGACGGGCTGCTTCGGGCGACCGTCCAGGCGGATTCGCCGGCGGCGATCGAGTCGCTTCGCCAGCGCGTCGAGGGGAACGGCTTCGCGGCCGAAGCGGCCGCGCCGCGGACCGGCGGCGGTCGCCGGGTCGCCGATCTCATGGTCCGGCCCCGATGAGCGCCCGAGCCAAAGCCCTGTGGATGGCGCGGACTCCGCGCGAGCGCTGGCTGCTCGGCCTGATGCTGGCGCTGGTCGCCGTGGTTCTCGTCTGGCTGGCGATCCTGAGGCCGCTCGGCGACATGCTCTCGGCGGCGAGGCAGCGGCACGGCGAGGCGGTGGCGGCGCTGGCGGAAGCGCGCTCGCAGGCGGCCGCGATCGCGGATCTGGAGCGGAACCGTCCCGCGCCCTTCGCCGGTCCCATCGACGCCGCAGTGGCCGCCGCCGCTTCCGATGCCGGCTTCCAGCTGTCGGGACTCCAGGCGGAAGGGGCGGGCCGAGTCTCGCTCGCCATCGGCGCGGCCAAGCCCGAGGCCTTGTTCGGGTGGATCGACGGACTCGAGGCTCAAGGCTATATCGTTCATAGTCTTACAGCGACCGCCAATCCCGACCGGACTTTGTCCGCGCGGATCGTGCTTCGCTCGAGGAGCGGCTGATGCGCCTTCGCCTTCGCCGGCGCTGGTGGCGCGAGATCTTCTTCCTGTGCGCCCTGCTGTTCTCGCTCGCCGCGCTGCTTCCGCTGCGCCTCGCGCTGGGCTTGCTGGGCTATGCCGACAAGGGCCTGTCGGCGCGCGAAGCGACTGGGAGCGTCTGGCTCGGAGCCCTGTCGGAGGCGCGCTTCGGGACGGTCGCGCTCGGCGACGTCGCGACCCGGCTGAGGTTCCTGCCGCTGCTGATCGGGCGCGCCAGGCTGGATGTCGAGCAGTCGGATGACGGGCTGCGCGGCGGAGTGACCGTCTCCCGCCACGGTTTCGGAATCGACGATGCCACCGGCAGGCTCGAGGCGGCGGCGCTCGCCGGACTGCCGCCGCCGACGCTCGACCTCGCGGACCTCAGCCTCCGCTTCGCGGACGGGCTGTGCGTCCATGCCGAAGGGCTGGTCAACGCGCGCTTCGCCGGCGAGCTGGGCGGAGTCGCCCTCGCCGGCGGCTTCAGCGGCGAGGCGCGATGCGACGGGCCGGCCCTCCTGCTTCCGCTGGTCAGCCAGTCCGGAGGCGAGCGGCTGGACGTTCGAATGTTCGCCGACGGCCGCTACCGGGTCGATGTCGCGCTCCGTCCCGGCGGGGTGCTCTATTCGCGGCGTTTCGACGGCAGCTTCTGACCTCTGACGTCCTCGGGCCTCAGTCGGTCGTCCTCGCCGCGATACCGGCTCTCGAGGAACCGGCCCTGGGTCTCGAAAGTCATCAGCGGGTTCCGGCAGACCTCGCGGCAGAGCTCGTCGAGAGCGTCCGCCAGCGTCTCCAGGCCCGAGCCGAGCCTGGCCCGGACTTCCCGTTCTTCCTCCCGAGCCGATCCCGGTAGGGCTTCCCAGGCGAGGATCAGCCGGGGCAGATGGTCGCCGAGCAGCCGCCGCGCTTCCCAGGCCGAGCCCGAATGGGGCGCGAGCGTGGCGAGGTGGGGCTGGAGGTCGCCCAGGCGCTGGAAGATCCGGTCGAGCTGCGGACGGCAGTCGAGCGGAAGCGACTCGCGCCGGTCGAGCAGCCAGTCCTCGGCGTCGCCGGGCAGATCGGCCAGCTCGGCTTGCGAGAAATCGCCCCCCGCTCCCCGGCGGCGGGAGGGGCGGAAAAGCGAGCCGACCGCGAGCAGCAGGGCGCCGCCGCCGGCCGCCGCAAGCACCGGCAGGGCCACCGGAGCGACCAGGGTTCCAACTCCGAGAATCGCCGCTCCGGAGGCGCCGCCCACCCACGCGGCCCGCCTGATCCGGGCATTGGCCTCGAGCGACTGGCGTTCCGCACGCCTCTGCTCCGCCGCGCGCACCGCTTTCGACTTCATGCTTCGGCGAAGATATTCGTCCGCCTGCCGAAGCAGGCCGACGACGTCGAAGCCCATCATCGGCCTCCCGGGCCGCCGTCCTCCTTGTAGCGGCTCTCGATGAATCGGCCCTGGGTCTCGAACGCCTGACGGTCGCCCTGGACGAGCTTGTCGCCGATATCGCCGAGCGCCTGGCGGGCGGCGTCGAGGCTGGCGACGAGGCGCTGGTCGGCGGTCAGGCCCTCGCCATCGGTCTGCTGGCGGTAGCCGGCGGGGATGCGCTCGTAGCGCTCGATCAGCTCCGGCAGGTGCTTGCCCATCAGCCGGCGAGCGTCCTGGGCGAGCGGGTCGAGCGGGTCGACCTCGGCCAGGCGCGATTCGAGCAGTGGCAGCTGGGCGCCGATGGCGTCGGCCCGCTGGGCCGCGGGCGCCGGCAAGGCCGCGCGCTGCCGAACGAGCATGGACTCGAGCTGGCGGACCACGGCCCCGGTCGGAAGCTCCTCGCTATAGGCGACCCGCCTGGTCTCGGAGGGCCAGAAGGCGGTGAGAAGCATGATGGCGAGGATCCCCAGCGCGACGAAGAACAGGCCGGTGATGCCGATCGGCTGGAACAGGCCGAAGATGATCGTCGCGACGATCAGCGCTCCGATCGCCATCCCCATCGTCGCCATCCGCCTGGCGATGGTTCCAGCGGCCCGCCCGTAATAGCGCCGCTTGAGGCTCGATTGCGCCGGAGTGTGGCCGTCGAGCCGCGCCGAATATTCGTCGAAGCGGGCGATCGCTTCCTCGACGCTGCGGGGCGTTCGGGCCATGGTTTCAGGCCTCGACCGGCCCGAGCAGCGAAGCCGGGACGCTCCGGCCCGCGAGCCGGTTCTGCTCGGTGCCTTCGGCCCGGGCGATGTAGCCGCGGCTCTTCTCGACCTCGCTCGAGAGGGTCTGGACGGTCTGCTTCATGCTTCCGAGCGCCTCGAGCTTGAAGGTGTCGATCGTGTCCATCGTGTCGTAGATGTTCTGGAAGGCGCGCTGGAGGGTCTCCAGCGGGATGGTCGAGGAGGCGGCCTGGCGGTGGATCTCCCCGGTCTGGCTCTTGAGCAGCTCGCCGGTCGAATCGATGATGTTGGCCGTCGTCGTGTTGAGCGAGGTGATCTGCTCGAGGACGAGCTTCTGGTTGGTCATCGCCTGGGCGACGGTGACCGCGGTCCGAAGCGCGGCGACGGTGGTGGTCGAGGCCCGGTCGACGCCCTTGATCAGCTCGACATTGTTCTTCTTGACGAGGTCGAGGGCGAGATAGCCCTGAACCGTCACCGCCATCTGGGTCAGAAGGTCAGTGGTGCGTTGACGGGTGTAGAAGAGCGCGGTCTCGCGGATCGCCTTGGCCTTGGCCGGCTCGGTGGCGTCGAGCTCGTTGGCCTTGTCCTCGAGCTTCTGGTCGAGCTGCTTGGAGATGTGGATCATCTGCTCGAGCTGGCCCATCGTCTTCCACATCGCGGCGCGCTCGGTGTTGATCGCCTCGTTGTCGTACTGGAGCTCCTCCTTGCCGGAGGCGAGGCTGTTGAGGATCTTGGAGATGTGGGTCTGCGAGCTCTGGTACTTCTGGAAATAATTGCCGAGCTTGTTGCCCCAGGGGATGAAGCCGAGGATCTTGCGCGACGTCGAGAGATTGCCCTGGCGGCCGGGATCGAGTTCCTCGACCGTACGCCGCAATTCGAGCAGGTCGGCGCCGATGCCGGTGTCCTTGTCGATCGCCTTGATCGGCCGGTCGAGGAAGCGGTTCGAATGGCCCGCCGCCTCCATGATCTGCTTGCGGCCCATGTTAGTGAGCTCGTCGACCTTCTTGCCGAACTCGGGGCTGTTGGCGTCGGCCGCGACCAGCTCGTTGACGAACTTGTCGACCACCGTCTCGAGCTTCGACTTCACCCCCTCCTCGATCGGCACGAGCCCCGCCGCCGCGGCGGGCTCGACCGTCTGCAGCGCCTCGGGCGCCTCGAGCTTCAGCTTGGTCTCGGTCTGGGTGGCCATGTCGTCGCTCCGTGTCGCTTTGCGCGCTAAATGGGGCAGGGGAGGCGGGGAGCGCAAGGGGCAAAGTGTGTTATTGTCCTAATACAGGGTCCCGCGGAGCAACCAGCGCAAGTGCATCAGAGAGCGGGAGATCGCTCAGCCGATCGAGGTCACGGTGCCGGTAAAGGCTGCGACTGCGCCGGCCGTGCTGCCAGGCGTCGAGCGTTTGGCGAGGCATTAACAGGAAGCCGGCAACCACGAGCGGCGCGCAGAACAAGGTCGCGCCCCAATGGGGATAGCGGCCGGCGCCCCATTCCCAGGCGGCGATGAGGAGCTCGCCCGCGCACGTGCAGGGATAGCCGGTGAGGAGGTGGTGGGCGTCGTGGGCGTCGATGGCCCGGCGGCGCCAGGCGAAATTGGGGAGCGGGAAGACGACGAGGTCGGCGCGGACGATCCACCAGCGGGCGTGGCGTTCGTCGTGGTGGAGGCGGTTGGCGGTGCGGAAGGCGCGGAGCGCTTCGCCGACGGATATCCTCCCCATCGGAGACGCGGAGGGGGACCACCCGGAGGGTGGTGGTGGGGTCTTCGGCTCGGGGTCAGCGGGTTCGAGCGTAATCCTCCCGATCCCTGCGCCATTTACCCCTCCACCATGCTTCGCATGGTCCCCCTCCCCATGCGTGCCGCATGGGGAGGATAATTCGCTCACATCGCCTCCTGGCCGGGGGCGGCGATGGTGAGCGCTCGGTCGGTCCTCGGCGTGATCCCCGGTCTCGGCGGAAGCTTGGCGGGGACCTTGATGTTCCAGGCGAGGCCGAGCTTCTCGAGAAGAAGGATGAACCACCAGCCGAGGTCGACCTGGCCGGGATAGAGGCCGTGGCGGGCGGAGCTTGGGAAGGCGTGGTGGTTGTTGTGCCAGCTCTCGCCCATCGTCGGGATCGCCATGATCGGGACGTTGTAGGCCTGGAGGGCGGCGCCATCGAGGGTCCAGTCCTGGGGGCCGCGGCTGTGCGCGAAGTAGGAGATGAACCAGTGCATGGTCGTGCAGGCGGCGACGCGCACCGCCACGCCCCACACCACCCATGGCCAGCCGCCCAGCGCATAGAGGATGATGGCGATCGGGATCTGGTGCGCCATCCAGGTCTTTTGGAGGAAGTTGTAGAAGGGGTCGTCGCCGATTCCGGGGCCGGGATCGAAGCCCGGCGGGTGCTTCAGCTTCAGCTTGAAGTTGAGATAGTAGAAGCCCTCGATCCACAGCGGCTTGCCGTGGCGCAGGAACCAGTGGCAGTCTGCCTCGCGCTGGGCCCAGTCCCGGCTGTCGTGGAGCCCGATCGTCCACACCGGGCCGCCCATTCCGACCAGCGTTCCGAGCCAGACCATCGTCCGCTCGAGCCATTTCGGGCATTCGAAGCTTCGGTGGATGAGTCGGCGGTGGAATCCGACGCTGTGGCCGGCGCAGAGGGTGACCGCCGAGAGGCCGAGGAAGATCGCGAAGGCGCTCCAGCTGAAGGTGAGCGGGCCCAGCACCAGGGCGGCGATCAGGAAGCCGCTGTTCCACAGCGAGCGCGCCGGATCCCAGAGGACGTCCCCCTCGACCGGGCTCGCCGTGTCGAGATGGGTCAGCGAGTTGACCTTGAAGGCGGCCTTCCCCGCCGCTGAGTCGGGCATGTCAGCCATCCTTGCGCGCTATGATGGTGTCGATGAGGTAGCGGGCGCTCTGCCGGGCGGCGAGCCGCTCCATCGGCCCGAAATACCAGCTGGGATCGAGCAGCCGGTGATATTTGACGGTGAGCGAGACGAGGGTGCGGCCGCCGCCGACGTCGCGGAAGCGGACCTCGGTGCCGTCGATCTTCATATAGTGCGAGAGGTAGGAATCGTTCTGGACGATCTCGGTGCGGATCCGCGCCGGGCTCACCTCGGCGATCCTGATCGCCATGTCGCCCTGCTGGATGTTGGCGAAGAACCAGCGCTTGTAGACGAAATGGAGGCGGTGGACGTCGCCAGCCCTGAGGCTCCCCGACTGGATCCGGGTCGGCATGGGGAACAGCCACAGGAACCAGTGCCGCTTCGCCTCGAAGTGGATCGGCTTCGCCATGTTGGCCTGAAGCGAAGCGATGCTTCCCGGCAGGACCTGCGTGTAGGTGGCCTCGTTGTAGCGCGGCACCGTGGTCGGGCCGGTGAGGCCCTCCGCGACGAGCAGGGCGACGACGACCGGGATTGCGTAGGCGCCGGCATGGCCGCCGCCGTCGCGGTCGGCGAGCGAGCTGAACAGGAAGCCGATCGAGATCATGAGGTAGTAGATCGGCATGAAGAACAAAACGCACAGGAACCCCTCGAACAGCAAAGCGGAGCTTCCGAGCATGACGATGGTCGCCAGCCGCATGTGCCGGCCGTAGCGTTGCGCCGGCGAGTCGCCCTCGGCCCCCCGGGTGGTGAGGGTGAGCAGGATCGAGATGGCGAAGGGGATGAGGAGATAGAGGAGGGTCGAGTTGCGGAAGCTCGAATCGAGCACCGCCCGGGTGGTCAGGGTCGCCGCGCACATGGCGAAGAAGACGTAATAGCCGCTGCTGAGCCTGCGCATTGTCACCCCCGGCCGGAGGGTGGGCGATGCGGGCGAAAAAGCCAAGAGACAAAGCCACCTACGTCGCCCCAGCGGAGGCTGGGGCCTCGGCGGGTGATAGACTCAGGCGTCTTTCACCCGCCGGGATGCCGGCCTTCGCCGGCATGACGGCCTCCTAAAGGTCGGGAAGCACCTGGCTGGCCTCGCCCCAGCCCTGCAGACCGCGGCCCGAGGCGCGCTCCAGGAGCTGGTCCCCGTCGCGTACCGTGAACGGGGCGCCGGACTGGAGATCCTCGAGCTCGTCCCAGCTGATCGGCGCCGCGACCGGAGCGCGCTCGCGGGCCCGGGCCGAATAAGGAAGGATCGCGGTCGCTCCGCGCTGGTTGCGAAGGTAGTCGAGGAAGATCCTGCCCTTGCGCTTGACCTTGGCGAGGTTGGCGGTGAATCGCTCGGGCTCGGCGGTGGCGAGGGCGACGGCGAAGCGCTGGGCGAAATCCTTGACCTCGGGCCATTCCGCCTCGGGGGTCAGCGGGACGACGACGTGGAGGCCCTTGCCGCCGGTCGTCATCGGGAAGCTTTGAAGCCCCATGTCGGCGAGGTAGCGGTGGAGGTCGCGGGCGGTGCGCTTGACCTGGTCGAAGCCCAGGCCTTCGTCGGGATCGATGTCGAAGACCAGCCGGTCCGGCTTCTCGACCTCCGCGACCGACGAGCCCCAGCCGTGGAACTCGATCGTCCCCATCTGCGTGCAGGCGATGATCCCGGCCGACTCCTCGACATAGACGTAATCCTCGACCTGGCCCTTCTTCTCCTCGATCGGAATCTGGTGGACGTGGGGGCCGAAGCTGCCGGTATTGTGCTTCTGGAAGAAGCATTTGCGGGCCCGGCCCTGGGGGCAGCGGACCAGGCTCAACGGGCGCTTCGCGGCCCATTCCATCATCATCGGGCCGATCGTCCGGTAATAATCGACCAGCTCACCCTTGGTCACTCCGGAGTCCGGGAAGAGGATCCGCTCGGGATTGCTGATCTTGATCCCGTCGCCCGGGGCCGGAGCGGCGCGCTCGACCGGCTGGGGGGTCTCCTCGATCACCTCGGCCGCCTTCTTGTCGGAGCGCAGGCCCAGGAAACTGCCGTGGCGGACGACTCCTTCGGAGGTGAACTCGGCGAAGGCGACTTCGCAGACCAGCTTCGGCTTTACCCAATGCGCGCCGCGGGCGTCCGCCCTCGGCACCGCAGCGGCCGGCTTCTCCGCCGGGATCTTCTCGAAGCGCTCGAGCAGATCGCTCTGGACCTGGTTCGAGAAGCCGGTGCCGACCTTGCCGGCATAGCGAAGCTTGCCCTGCTCATGGACACCGAGCAGAAGCGCCCGGAAGCCGCGCCCCTTCTTGTCGCTCTCCGACCAGCCGAGGATGACGAACTCCTGGCGGTAGGTGCATTTGATCTTGAGCCAGCTCTTGGTCCGGCCGCCGCGATAGGGGGCGTCGGCGCGCTTCGAGATGATCCCCTCCTGGCCGGCCTCGCACATCGCGTCGAACAATTTCTCGCCATGGCCGACGATATGCTCGGCGTAGAGGATGGTCGGCGGCAGTCCCTCGCCGACGAGCGAGGCGAGCCGGCCCTTGCGCTCGATCGTGGGCAGGCGGCCGAGGTCCTCGCCGTCGATCTCGAGCGCGTCGAACAGGAAGAGAGTGAGGCCGCGGCCCCCCTCGCTGATCGCCTGCTGGAGGGCCGAGAAGCCGGTATTGCCCTTGTCGTCGAGCGCGACGATCTCGCCGTCGAGCAGTGCGGATCCGACCTCGAGCCGGGCCGCCGCCTCGACGATCTCGGGGAACTTGTCCGACCAGTCGAGGCCCGAGCGCGTGTACACTTTCGCCCTGCCGCCGCCGATCCCGAGCAGGCAGCGGTAGCCGTCATATTTCATCTCGTGGATCCAGCCCGAACCGGACGGGACGTGGTCGACGAGCGTGGCCTTCTGGGGCTCTCGGAAGGCGGGGAGCTTGGCGCTCTTTGCTCCCCGGCGAAGGCCGGGGCCCAGATCGGCGGTCGCACCGGACCCCGGCCTTCGCCGGGGAACTGCCGCCGGCTTGTACGGGTCCGTCTTCCACCCCTTCAATTCCTTCGCCTTCTTCCCCGCGGCGATCTCCTGCATCGAGCGTCCCGTCTTGATCGACGTCAGATACTTTTCCGTGAGCCCCATCGACCCTCCGGCATGCTCGTCGGTCACCTTCTTAAGCATCCAGTTCTCGGCGCGTTCGCCCGGGCGGCCCTTCAGCCGGAACATCACCCACTCGCCCTTCATCCGGTGCCCTTCGAGGGTGAAGTGGAGATGGCCTTCCTCGATGGTCTTGCGCGGATCCTTGTCCGGATGCGGTATCCACCGGCCCCAGTCCCACAGCATCACCGTGCCGCCGCCATATTCGCCCTTGGGGATGGTGCCTTCGAAGCTGGCATAGCCCATCGGATGATCCTCGGTGCGCACGGCGAGGTGTCGGTCCGCGGGGTTGAGGCTTGGGCCTTTCGGCACCGCCCAGCTCTTCATGACTCCGTCCATCTCGAGCCGGAGATCGTAATGAAGGCGGGTCGCGTCGTGCTTCTGGACCATGAACAGGGCAGGGGCCTTCGGCCCCCGCGCCGGGGCGACCTCGCCGGGCGGCTCGGCGGTCTTGGCGAAGTCGCGCTTGCGGTTGTAGGTCTCGAGCGGATCGGCGGGTTTCTTGCGCAATGCCATCATCATCCTCCCTGCGAGCGAAGCTCGCGGGGAGGGGGACCATGCGAAGCATGGTGGAGGGGTAATTGTGCCGGCTTCTGCCAGCTACCCCTCCACCACCCTTCGGGTGGTCCCCCTCCCCATCTGCGATGGGGAGGATGAGCGGTCATGCCCGCTTCCGCGCAGGCGCGGCCTTGGCCGGCGCCTTCTTCGCCGCCGGCTTGCGCGCCGCGGGCTTGGCGGCCGACTTCTTCGCTCCGCCCGACGCCTTGCCGCCGCCGCCGCTTTCCTTCCCGCCGGGCTTCTCGATCGACCGCTTGAGCGCCGCCATCAGGTCGATGACGTTGGAGCCGCGGGCCGGCAGCTCCTCCTCTTCGGCGCGGATCGTCTTGCCCTTGCGCTTCTTCTCGATCAGCTCCTCAACCGCCTCGATATAGCGGTCGTGATATTTGGACGGGTCGAAGGGCGCGGTCTTGCGCTCGATCAGGGCCTCGGCGAGGTCGAGAAGCTCCTCGTCGGGCTTGGCCTCGCCGATGTCGCGGAAGTAATTCTGCGCCTTGTTGACCTCGTCGGCGTAGCGAAGCGTCTCCAGCACGATGCCGCGGCCGCAGGGCTTGAGGCTGACCAGATATTCGCGGCCGCGAAGGGCGAGCTGGCCCAGCGCCACCTTCTTGGTGCGCTTGAGCGCCTCGCGAAGCACGATGAACGCCTCCTCGGCGAGATCGTCGGCGGGAACGACGAAATAGGGCTTCTCGTAATAGAGGACGTCGATGTCGTCATAATCGACGAACTGGGTGAGCTCGAGCGTCTTCTTGCTCTCGAGCTTCGCCGATTCGATCTCCTCGTCGGTGAGCAGCACGTAGCTGCCTTTCTCATATTGATAGCCCTTGACGATCTCCTCGGGATCGACCGGGCCGACGCCGGGCACCACCTTCTCATATTTGACCCTCTTGCCGGTCGGCTCGTGGATCTGGTTGAAGGCGATGGTCGCGCCGCTCCTGGTGGCGGAGAAGATCTCGACTGGGATCGAGACCAGGGCCAGCCTGATCTGTCCCTTCCAATAGGCGCGTGCGGCCATGACTGCGGCTCCCGATTCGATTCGTTGCCGATTCAAATTCGCGGGAGGGGAGGGGGTTCCGTAGCCGGCCGGTGTAATTCCAGCGGCGTCGGCTAGTCCGGCATGTTCCAGACGATACCCCCCAGGACCGAGTCTTTCGCCGGCTTGCCGGCATTGTCGCGCGCGGGCTCGAACCTTGCCCGGATCCTCAGCAGTGCGCAGGCCTGACTGTCGAGCGAGGGGACTCCGCTGGTCGCAACGATCGTGCAGTCCGCGACCCGGCCATCCTCTCCGACCAGAAGCGCGAAGCCGACCCTTCCGCCCTGCCCCTTCATGACCGCGACCGTGGGATAGTCCTCATCGCTGAAGAACCTGGCGAGATTGGCTTTGGCCCGGCTTTTCAGCCCTACCGGCTCGCCGCCGCTCGCGCTGATGTTGAAGACCCGGCGCAAGTCGGCCACGCACTCGTCGACGATCTTCAGGAGCGGCTCCATCTGCGACAAGGCGAAGGTCTCGCTAAGGCCGGACGAATGTACCGACAGGGTCTTCGCCCGCCGCACCGAGGCGAACTCGGCCGAGGGCATGTTCAGCAGATAGACCCGTTCCTTCGAGTCCTTCGGAGAGTACATGAGAAGGCTGGTCTTGAGGGGTGGGCCCCCGTCGACCGTGACCGTGGCTTTCACCTGCTCCGCCGAGGTCCAGGCAGCCGGCCGAAGCACCGCTACCTGCATGACGTCGCCGACCGCGGGAGCCTTGAGGAGGAGCTTGAGGGGGTCGGCCGGAGTGCCGTAATCGCGATGGGCGACGCATTGCGCGTCGGCGAAATTGACATTCCATTTGCCGGTGGGCGCCCGGGACTCGGACGCGGCTTCCGTGAAGGCGGCCGACGCGAGCGCAACGCCAATGACGATAGACCTGAAGGTCATGGAGCCCTCACTAGACCGGAATCTCGGTCGTGTATTTGACCTGCCTCAGTGCGAAGTTGCTCGCCGCATTGGCCACGCTGGGATGCGCGAGCACACCGCGCATGATGAAGCGGTCGTAATCGGCGACATCCCTCACCGCGATGCGCAGCAGATAATCCCATTCGCCCGACATGGCGTAGCATTCGACGATCTCCTCGCGCGACTGGATGAAATCCTCGAAATCGGCGCGCGCCTCGACGGTCTGGCGGGCCATTCGCACCTGGCACAGCACATTGACCGAGCGGCCGAGCGCCTGCGGGCTGGCGATTCGGACGGCGCGGCCGAGGACTCCGGATTTCTCGAGGCCGCGGACCCGCCGCCACACGGAAGCGGCCGAGGCGCCGACTCGTTCGGCAAGGGCGGCGTGGCTCAGGCTCGCGTCGCGCTGAAGCTCGCGAACGATCCGACGGTCGACAGCATCAAGATGATCATCTTCTTTCATCTGAGGCTGAATAGCCGAACATATGTTTCAAATCCATCCCCACGCCCGCCAAGTCTGATACGCAATGAGAAGCGAAACGGCGTAAAGCGCGTTCTGGCTGTCGAAAGGGACGCAGATGGACGATGCATTTCTGCTCAGGGACGGGCCGCTCCTGTTCGACCGGCTCGACGAGCAGAAATCGGATTCCCTGCTCCAGCTGATCGCCTTGTGCGACGCCGATCCGCGGCCCGACAAGATCGACGTCGGAGTCGGGGTCTATCGCGATTCGGCCGGCGGCACGCCGATCCTTCGCGCCGTTAAGAAAGCCGAGCGGCTGCTCTGGGAACGGCAGGAAACCAAGGCCTATCTCGGCTCGCAGGGCGATGCGCGCTTCACCGAGCTGATCCGGCCGATCGTGTTCGGCGAGACCGGGGCGGCGGACGAGCGGATCGTCGGCCTGCAGACCCCGGGCGGGTGCGGCGCGCTTCGCCTTGGCGCGGATCTCGTCACCAAGGCCAATCCCGATGCCAGGATCCACGTCGGCCAGCCGACCTGGCCCAACCACGGACCGCTCATCGAATGTTCGGGCGTCGAGATGGTGCCCCATCCTTATTATGACCCGGCCAGCCGAAGGATCCTGTTTGAAGAGATGATGGCGGCGCTCGAGAAGGCGCGCGCCGGGGACCTCGTCCTGCTCCATGGCTGCTGCCACAATCCGACCGGCGCCGATCTTTCGGCAGGCCAGTGGGCGGAGGTCGCCGAAGCGGTCGAGCGGCGCGGCCTCATCCCCTTCGTCGATCTCGCCTACCAAGGGCTCGGCAACGGCCTCGAAGCCGACGCGGCGGGCGCGCGCCTCGTCGTCGGCAAGGCGGAGCAGGCGATCGTCGCCCAGAGCTGCGACAAGAATTTCGGGGTCTATCGGGAGCGGGTCGGCAATTTGTTCGTCAAGGCCGCGAGCGCCAAGGCGGCGCAGATCGTCTACGGCAACCTCCTCCAGCTCTCGCGCACAATGTGGTCGATGCCGCCCGATCATGGCGCGGCGATCGTCCATATCGTCCTCGACGACCCGGAGCTTCGCGCCGACTGGAATGAAGAGCTCAAGGAAATGTGCGCCCGAATCCGGACCTTGCGCGCCAGGCTTGCCGCCTATGACGAGCGGCTGGCCTATATCGACGGTCAGAACGGGATGTTCTCGATGCTTCCGCTGAGCCGGGCCCAGGTGCTCGAGCTTCGCGAGGAGAAGGGCATCTATCTGGCGGACAGCGGCCGCTTCAACGTCGTCGGCCTGTCCGACGACAATGTCGATATTTTCGCCGCGGCGGTGGTGGAGAAGATGGATGGCTGAAAGTGGAGAGAAGGTGAGGGCTCGCCAGTCTTCGCCGCATCAAGGCTATGATTGGCGCCGGATCGCCGGCCTCGTCCAGCTCAGCCGGGCGATGGACAAACTGGAGGAGGAGAAGCTCGTCCCCGAGCGCAAGGTCCTCTACCAGTTCAGCGCGCGCGGCCACGACATGGCCCAGGCGATGCTCGGCAGCAGGCTCACCCACCGCCGGGACGCGACCTGCGGCTATTACCGCTCGCGGCCGCTTCTGCTGTCGCTCGGAGTGCCGGTCGAGGACGCGCTCGGCTCGGGCATGGGCCGGGAAGGGGGCTATTCGGACGGCCGCGACATCGGCGTCGTCTTCAATTTTCCCAATCCGGGCGGGGCGCCGGCGCTCCCGATGTCGGGCGGCGTCGGAGCGCAATATACGCCGACGGCGGGCTGGGCCCAGGCCATCGAATATTACCGCACCGTCCTCGACGACCGAAGCTATGACGGGGCGATCGCGGTGGTGCTGGGCGGCGACGCCTCCTGCGCGACCGGCGGCTTCTGGTCGGCCCTCACCATCGCCACCACCCAGAAGCTGCCGATGCTCTTCTACGTCGAGGATAACGGCTTCGGAATCTCCGTGCCATCGAGCTTCCAGACCCCCGGCGGCGACATCGCGAAGAACCTCGCCAGCTTCGGCAACCTCACCATCTTCGCCGGCGACGGCACCGAGCCTGCCGAAGCGGCCGATCTCATCGAGCGCTCGGTCGATCATGTGCGAAGCGGGAAGGGGCCGGCCCTGCTGCGCCTCACCGTGCCCAGGCTTCAGGGCCACAGCTTCCAGGACACCCAGACCTACAAAGGCGAGGCTCTGGTCCGCGAGGAATGGGCCCGCGATCCCCTGCCCAAGCTGAAGGCGCATCTCGTCGGCTCGCTCCTGACCGAGGCGGAATGGGACGAGATCGAAGCCGGGGCCCGGGCCGAGGTCGATGGCGCCCGCCGGATCGCCGAAGCGCGCGGAGTGTCGGACCCGGAGCGGGTGCTCGACCATGTCTTCTACGACGGCGAGATGCAGGCGATGGGCGGGCAATGGACCCACGGCTACCGCGCCCCGCGAAGCCACGAGGAGCCCAAGCCCGAGGGCCAGCGGATCAACATGGTGACGGCGATCCGCAGGACCCTCGACCATGAGCTCGAGATCAACCCGCGCGTGCTCCTGTTCGGCGAGGATATCGGCCCCAAGGGCGGAGTCCATGCAGTCACCCTTGGGCTTCAGGAGAAACATGGCGCCGGCCGGGTGTTCGACACCAGCCTCAACGAGGAGGGGATCATCGGCCGCGCGGTCGGGATGGCGATGGCGGGGCTGATGCCGGTGCCCGAGATCCAGTTCCGCAAATATGCCGAGCCGGCGACCGAGCAGATCAACGATTGCGGGACGATGCGCTGGCGGACCAACAACCGCTTCGCCGCGCCGATGGTGCTGCGCATTCCGGGCGGCTATTTCAAATGCGGCGATCCCTGGCACAGCCAGACCAACGAGGTTCAGTTCGTCCATAATCCCGGCTGGCAGGTGGCGGTGCCGTCCAACGCGGAGGACGCCGTCGGCCTGCTTCGGACGGCGCTTCGCGGCAACGATCCGGTCGTCTTCTTCGAGCACCGGGCGATGCTCGACGACTCCTGGGCGCGGCGCCCCTATCCGGGCGACGGCTATGCTCTTCCGTTCGGCCGGGCGAAGAAGGTCTCGCAGGGCGATTCCATCACGATCGTCACCTGGGGTGCGATGGTGCCGCGCTGCGAGGAGGCGGCCAGGCACGTGTCGGCCGACGTCATCGATCTGCGCACCCTGATGCCCTGGGACAGGGAAATGGTGCTCGAAAGCGTCCGCCGCACCCGCCGCTGCCTGATCGTCCACGAGGACCTCAGGACCGGCGGCTTCGGAGCCGAGATCGCCGCGGTGGTCGCCGACGAGGCCTTCCTCGACCTCGATGCTCCGGTCGCCCGGGTGACGATGCCCGACATTCCGAGCCCGCATAATCCGGTGCTTTTGAACTGGGCGGTGCCGAGCGTCGAGCGCATCCGGGCGAAGATCGACGAGCTGGTGGGGTTTTGACGTGATCGATGTGCTCGTCCCCGAGGAGCAGGAGGGCACCCAGGCGGTGGTTCGCGCCTGGCTCAAGCAGGTCGGCGACCGGGTCGAGGTCAACGATCCGCTCGTCGAGCTGGAAACCGACAAGGTGGCTATGGAGGTGCCGGCGCCGGCGGCGGGGGTGCTGAGGGAGATAGTGCTCGATACGGACGCCGAGGCAATTCCGGGCGCGGTTCTGGGGCGGATCGCGGAAGAGGGGGAGATCGTCGCCTCCGGCTCCCCGGCGAAGGCCGGGGGCCAGGTTGCGCCGGCGCCGGCTGGGCCCCGGCCTTCGCCGGGGAACGGTCCTTCGCCCGAGCTTCGCCTGTCCCCCTCGGTGCGCCGGGCCCTTCTCCAGCACGACATCGATCCCAGCCGGATCGAAGGCACCGGCCGCGACGGGCGGATCACTCGCGCCGACGTCGACCGCGCCGTCGAGGCGGCGACCAAGGTCCGGAGCGACGGCCCGCGCACCACCGCCCAGCCCAGGGTCGCCGAGCCCTCCGAGTCCTCGATCCGCTCGCACTCCGTCCCCCACGACCGGATGCGGCTCAAGATCGCCGAGAACATGCTCGCCTCGGTGACCCGGGCACCGCACGTCACGGCGATGTTCGAGGCGGATTTCAGCGCGATCATCGCCCATCGCGAGTCGCACAGGGAGGCGTTCGCGAGGAAAGGCGCCAAGCTCACCTACACGGCCTACATCGTCGCCGCGGCAGCCGAGGCGATGAAGGTCGCGCCGGCGATCAACAGCCGCTGGCACGACGACCGGCTCGAGCTGTTCGACGACATCAACATCGGAGTCGGCACCGCCCTGGGCGAGAAGGGCCTGATCGTTCCGGTGCTTCGCAAGGTCCAGACCCTGTCGCTGAAGGGCATCGCCGCCGGCCTCGAGGAGCTGGTCGAGAAAGCGAGGCGCGAGCAGCTCACGGCGCGCGACGTCTCGGGAGGGACCTTCACCATCTCCAACCACGGAGTTTCGGGCTCGCTGTTCGCAGCGCCGATTATCCTCAACCAGCCGCAATCCGCGATCCTCGGAGTCGGCAAGCTGGAGAAGAGGGTGGTGGTGCGCGAGGTGGGCGGAACCGACGCGATCCTGATCCGCCCGATGGCTTACGTCTCGCTGACCATCGACCACCGGGTCGTGGACGGGCACCAGACCAACGCCTGGCTGACCCGGTTCGTCGAGGTGCTGGAGGGGTGGCCGGACGATTGATCCGTCATCCCGGCTTTCACCGGGATGATCGTCAATCGAACAGCGCCTTCAGCTCGTGCTTCAGGATCTTGCCGTTGGCGTTCCTCGGCAGGGGCTCGGGCAGGAAGGCGATCTTCACCGGAGTCTTGAACACCGCCAGCCGCTCGCGGACCCAGGCCTTGAGCTCCGCCTCGGTCGCGCTCGCGCCCGCGGCGAGGTGGACCACGGCGGCGGGCTCCTCGCCGAGGGTTCGGTGGGGGAGGCCGATCAGCGCGGCGTCCATCACCGCCGGATGGTCGAACAGGACGTTCTCGACCTCGATCGAATAGATGTTCTCGCCGCCGCGGATGACCATGTCGCGGGCTCGGTCGACGATGTAGAGGAAGCCTTCCTCGTCGAGCCGGGCGAGGTCGCCGGTGCGCACCCAGCCGTCGACGAAGGTGGCGGCGCTCGCCTCGGGCTTGTTCCAATAGCCTTTGACGACCTGCGGCCCCCGTGCCCACAATTCGCCGACCTCGCCGACGGGAAGCTCTTCCGCCCCGTCGGGCGACATGATCCTGAGGTCCGCGACCGGAACCGGCGGGCCGGCGCTGTCGGGGCGGTTGAGATAATCCTCGCCGACATGGCTGGTGACGGTCGCCGTGGTCTCGGTCATCCCCCAGCCGTTGCCGGGCAGTGCGCCGAACTCCTCCCAGATCTTCTTGACGAGCTCGGGCGCCGCCGGAGCGCCGCCGTAGCTGATCGTCTCGAGGCTGGAGAGGTCGAAGCGGCCGCGTTCGGGATGCTCGAGCAATTGCCAGGCGATGGTCGGCACCCCGCCGGTCATCTGGACCCGCTCCTGCTCGATGATCGCCATCGCTTCCACCGGGTCCCATTTGCGCATGAAGACGATGGTGTGGCCCGTCACCATCGTCCCCATCAGCATCGCGCTGAGCGCCGTGCAGTGGAAGAGGGGGATGACCATCAGCGCGGTTCTCGGCAGCGGCTCGGGCGGCGCCTCGCCGCGGCGGAGCGCGGCCCGGGCGTTGGAATAGCCGACGGAGAGGATGTTGGTCGTGAAGTTGCGATGCGTGTGGAGCGCGCCTTTGGGCCGGCCGGTAGTGCCGCTGGTATAGAGGATGGCCGCGTCGTCGTCCGGCTCGATCGCAATCTCGGGAAGCTCGCCGTCCGGAAGCCCGCTCCAGGAGACCGGCGTCCCGATCAGGTCCTCGAGCCGCAGAACGCCCGGCGGCGGCGCCTCGGCTCGGCTGACGATCACCTGCTCGAGCCCCGACAGGGCCGGCCGGTGGGGCTCGATCCGCTGCCAGCGCGCGGCGTCGGCGATCAGCAGCTTCGATCCGGAATCGGCGAGGCCATATTCAAGCTCCGCGCCGGTCCACCAGGCGTTGAGCGGGACCGCGATCGCTCCGAGCGCCGTTGCGGCGAAGAAGGCGACGGGCCATTCGGGCAGGTTGGCCATCGCGATCGCCACCCGGTCCCCCTTGCCGATTCCTAGCCGCGCCAGCTCGGCCGCGAGGGCGACGATGGCGCGATATTGCGCCTCGTAGGCGACCCGCTCCTCGCCGAGGATCGTGGCGATGCGGCCGCCATGGGTCCGCGACACGCCGACCAGATAGGGCAGGTCGGGCGGCGTGTTCTTCCAGATCCGGGTCGGGACTCCGCGGACGAGTATCTCGTCCATCTCGAGCCTGGACCCGGGCGCGGTAAGCAGCGCGTCGACCTCCTTAAGGCTCATCCGCGGCCAGTCAGGATCCAGCTCGAAGCCTTCGATCACCCGCCTCTCCTTCGAGCGAACCAATGCCGTTGATTCGGCCCGGGCTCAAGCGCTAGGCGCTTCCTTCAAATCCTGCCCGGCATTTGCCGGGGAGGGGGACCATGCGAAGCATGGTGGAGGGGTTCTCCCGGACTCCGAAGAACCCCTCCACCGCGCTTCGCGCGGTCCCCCTCCCCGCGAAATCGCGGGGAGGAATTAGGAAGGAGCTTCAATGGACTTGGTGGACGCGGCCGGGGCGGGGTTCGATCCGGAGCGGCTCGAGCGGATCGACCGCTTCCTCGACGAGCATTATCTCGCGCCGGGACGTCTCGCCGGAGCCCAGCTGCTGATCGCCCGCGAGGGCAAAATCGTCCATTTCTCGACGGCCGGCAAGGCTCGGGCGAACGGCGCGCCGATGGCCGAGGACACGATCTTCCGGATCGCCTCGATGACCAAGCCGGTCACGTCGATCGCCTTCATGATGCTCGTCGAGGAGGGCCGGGCGACCCTCGACCAGCCGGTCGAGACGGTCATTCCCGAATGGAAGGGCATGGGCGTCTACGACGGCGGCGGCGCTGGGGTGCCGTTCCTGGTCAAGCCGCCCGAGCGGCCGATGATGATGATCGACCTCTTGCGCCACACCTCCGGCCTCACTTACTCCTTCCAGCACCGGACCAACGTCGACGCCGCCTATCGGGAGCGGAAGATCGAGGGGTGGCACGGCGAGCTCGACCTCGACGGCTTCGTCGCCGCCCTCGCCGGCATCCCGCTCGAATTCTCGCCCGGGACCGCCTGGAACTATTCGGTCTCGACCGACGTGCTCGGCCTCGTCGTCGAGCGGGTGTCGGGGATGAAGCTCGACCGTTTCTTCGATGAGCGGATCTTCGCTCCGCTGGGAATGGCCGACACCGCTTTCCACGTCCCGCCGGGCAAGGCGCACCGGCTCGGCGATTCCTGGGCCTGGCGCGAGGGCAAGGGCGCGGTGCTCTACGACAAGGGGTCTGACAGCGCCTGGAGCGCTCCGCCCAGGCTTCTGGCCGGCGGCGCCGGGCTCGTCTCGACCGCGGCCGACTATCATCGCTTCTGCTCGATGCTGCTCAATGGCGGCGACCTTGGCGGGGCGCGCCTCGTCGGCCGCAAGACGCTCGAGCTGATGACGGCGAACCACCTTCCCGGCGGCGCCGACCTCACCGAGATGAGCCGCTCCTTGTTCAGCGAGGCGGTCAACGCCGGCCAGGGCTTCGGGCTGGGCTTCGGAGTCAATCTCGATCCGGCCAGGACGATGCTCCCGGGCTCGAAGGGCGAATTCTACTGGGGCGGGATGTTCTCGACCGCCTTCTTCGTCGACCCTGTCGAGCGGCTCCACATGGTCTTCATGACCCAGCTGATGCCCTCCTCGACCTATCCGATAAGGCGGCAGCTCAAGACTCTGATCTATTCCGCTTTGAAGTAACTCCCCTCCCTGGAAGGGAGGGGCTGGGGGTGGGTAGGCGAGCGCAGCGAGACTGCCTTCTGACTCGGAGTTTCGGCCGCCTTCGGCGGACCCACCCCTGACCCCTCCTTTTCACGGAGGGGAGGAACCCTATCATTTCCGGCCGGTTCAGCGGCGATGGCCGACGACCGCGAGCACCAAGCCGACGAGCCGCCGCCGCTCGACGAGGCTCAGGAGCGCGAGGTCGAGGAGCGCAGCCCGCCCGAGGCCAAGGTCGTCCACGCCGCCGTCTCCAAGCAGGCCGACGACGAGCTCGGCCGCCCGGTCGGCTCGCTGTTCTGGTCGGGGCTCGCCGCCGGGATCGCGATCATGGCCTCCGTCGCCATGCAGGGTGCGCTCCATCAGCAGCTGCCCGAGGCGCCGTGGCGCGAGCTTGTCGCCGGCTTCGGCTATTGCCTCGGATTCATCATCGTCATCCTCGGCCGGATGCAGCTGTTCACCGAGCATACGATGGTCGCCGTGCTGCCGCTGATGCGCGAGCGGACGATGCGCAATCTCGGCCGGACGGCGCGGCTCTGGACGGTGGTCTTCGCCGGCAACCTCGTCGGCGCCGCGGCGATCTCGGCGGCGGCGCTCTACTTTCACCTGCAGCCCGAAGAGCTGACCCGCGCGATGCTCGAAGTGTCCGCCAGGCTGCTCGAGAAAAGCCCTGTGCAGATGCTGGCCTACGGCATCCCCGCCGGCTTCCTCATCGCCTCCATCGCCTGGATACGGTCGGCCGCCGACGATTCGAGCTTCTGGATCATCCTCATCCTCACCTACGCGATCGCGATCTGCGGCTTCACGCACGTCATCGCCGGCGCCGCCGAGGCCTTCCTGCTGCTGTGGGCGGGCAAGGCCTCGGCCGGCTGGGTGCTCGGAACCTTCCTGCTGCCGGCGCTCGCCGGCAACATCATCGGCGGCACCGGCCTGTTCGCGATGCTCGTCCACGCTCAGGTCAAGGAAGAGATTTAGGCTTTCCACCCCTCCCTTTCAGAGAGGGGAAGTACAGGGCATAAGGCCCCTCATGGATCCGTCGCCCCCGCCGCGCCCCCGCCCGCTTCTGCCGGGCGAGCCATTGCCCTGGTTCCGGGCCAGGGCGATCGGCGGAAGCGACAATTATGTCTTCGACACGGCGGCTGGGCGCTACATCCTGCTGCTCTTCCTCGGCCGCGCCAGCGATCCGGCGGCGACCGAGGCGCTGCGCTGCGTCCAGAGGCATCGCGCCCTGTTCGACGACGTCAGCGCCTGCTTCTTCGGAATCACCGGCGACGCCGAGGACGAGACGGCGGGCCGTGTCGCCCAGCAGCTCCCTGGGATCCGCTTCTTCCTCGATTCGGACGGAGCCCTGGCGAGGCTGCTGGGGGCGGCGCCCGCGGGGGCAGGGGAAGGCGAGCGGCGGCACTGGCTTCTGGTCGATCCGATGCTCCGGGCGGTGGGCGCCTTTCCGATCGAGGCGGGCGAGCCGGCGATCGCGGCCCTGAGACAGGCGGCGGCGCACATGCCGCTGCCCGACTGGGCGCCGGTTCTGATGGCGCCCAACATCTTCGAGCCGCCCTTGTGCGAGCGGCTGATCGCACATCACCAGGAAACCGGCGGCGAGCCTTCGGGCTTCATGCGCGAGGTGGGGGGCAAGACCGTTCTGGTGACCGACCCTCAGCACAAGATGCGCCGCGACCGCGAGATCACCGACGAGAAACTGTGCGGCATCCTTCGCCACCGGATCCTCACCCGGCTGGTGCCGCTGGTCAAAAGGAGCTTCCAGTTCGAGGCGACGCGGATGGAGCGTTACATCGTCGGCCGCTACGAGGCCGGCGCCGGCCATTTCCGGCCGCACCGCGACAATACCACGAGGGGCACCGCCCACCGCCGCTTCGCCGTCACGATCAACCTCAACGCCGGCGATTACGACGGCGGCGACCTTCGCTTTCCGGAATATGGCGGGCGCACCTACCGAGCGCCGACCGGGGGCGCCGTCGTCTTCTCCTGCTCGCTCCTCCACGAAGCGACTCCGGTCACCCGAGGCACCCGCTACGCCTTCCTTCCCTTCCTCTACGACGATTCCGCGGCTCGGCAGCGGGAGGAGAACAACCCGCATCTCGGCGAGGGCGTGGGGGCGTATAAGGCGGGTTAGTCGTCCTTCGATACGGGCCTTCGCCAAGCTCAGTCCCTACTCAGGGTGAGCGGTCGGGGCTATCCTCCTCGCTCATCCTGAGTAGCCGGTGAGCCCGTCGAACCGGCGTATCGAAGGACGTTACCCTTCCCGGCTCTGGTTACTCCTTCGCCTTCGGGACGATGTCGATCTCGAACAGTTTCGCCCAATTCTTGCCGGTGACGAACAGCCGGTCGCCCCTGGCGTCGTAAGCGATTCCGTTGAGGACGGCATCGGGATCGCCGTTGGCGTTCTCGAGCGCCAGCGGGGCGAGGTCGATCCAGCCCTTCACCGCTCCGCTCTTCGGGTCGATGCGGGCGATCCGGCGGCCCATCCAGATGTTCGCGAAAATCTCGCCCTTCACCCACTCGAGCTCGTTGAGGCGCTCGACCGGCTGGCCCTTGTAGGTGACCCGGATGCGCCGGCGCTCGGCCATCGTCGCGGGGTCGAGCACTCGAAGCTCGGCTGTGCCGTCGCTCATGTAGATGCTCTTGCCGTCCTGGGTCAGGGCCCAGCCCTCGCCCTCATATCTGAACTGACCTTTTGGCCGAAAGTCTTTGAGACCCCAGCGAAATCCGACGCCGTTCTGCCAGGTGAGGCTGACGATATCACCGCCCCAATTGACGATGCCCTCACCGAAATATTGCGCGTCGAGGCTGACCGACCGAAGCACCTGGCCGTCCTCGAGCCGGACTTCGCGAATGGTCGACTGCCGGTTGAGGCCGGTGCTCTCGTAGAGCTTGCCGTCCAGGTAGAAGAGGCCTTCCGTGAAGGCGGCGGGATCGTGCGGATATTCCTTGACGATCCGGTAGCCGTCGACCGGCGGCTCGGCCGTGGCCGAGGCGCCGCAAGAGGCCAGGGAGAAAAGGATCAGAGGGACGGTGCGCTTCATCATGGCGTGTTCATCGTGAGGAGGTCGTAGGAAGCCACAATCTCGTCCTTCTGGTTGAAGACGTAAACAGCCCAGCGCACTTCGCCCATCTCCTCGTTGCGGACGCTCTTCGACTTGACGGTGAGCTCGACCCGCATCGAATCATCCGGGTAGAGGGGGGTCTGGAAGCGTAGGTTCTCGAGGCCGTAATTGGCGAGGACCGGCCCTGGATCGGGATCGACGAAAAGCCCCGCCGCGAAGCTCAGGATGAGATAGCCATGGGCGACGCGGCCGTCGAAGATCGGGTTCGCCTTCGCCGCTTCCTCGTCCATGTGGGCATAGAAATTGTCGCCGGTGAAGCCGGCGAAATGCTCGATGTCGTCGAGCGTGACGGTCCGGCTCGCCGTCTTCAACGTGTAGCCGATGTCGAGCTCGGAGATGCGCTTGCGGAAGGGGTGGCGGTCGCCCTCGGGCTTGGGCGCTCCGGGGAGCCACTGCCCGACCACGCTGGAGAGAACCGCCGGGGAGCCTTGCAAGGCGGTTCGCTGCATATAATGGGCGACCCCGCGGATCCCGCCCATCTCCTCGCCGCCGCCGGCTCGGCCGGGGCCGCCGTGAACGAGGACGGGAAGGGGGGAGCCGTGGCCGGTCGATTCCTTCGCGCTGGTCCGGTCGAGGATGACCATCCGGCCGTGATAGGCGCCGGCGCCGAGCACGAACTCCTCCGCCACGCCCGGATCGAAGGTGAACAGCGACAGCGCGAGGCTGCCCATGCCGCGGTTGGCCAGAGCGATGGCGTCGCCGAGGTCGCGATAGGGCATGATCGTGGAAACCGGCCCGAACGCTTCGACGTCATGAACTTCACTGGCGGTCCATGGCGAATCCGTGCGCAGAAGGATCGGCGAAATGAACGCTCCGCCGCCGTTTACCGGCGATTCCTGAGGGTCGCCGGATACGATGCGAGCAACGTTTGACAACATTCCCACCGCCTCGCGGACGCTGGCGAGCTGCGCCCGGCTGGCCAGCGCCCCCATCGTCACCCCCTCCTCGCGCGGGTTGCCGATCCTCGCCTTGCCGAGCCGCTCGACCAGCGCCGCCTCGACCGCGTCGAGATGCTCGGCCGGCGCCATGGCGCGACGGATGGCGGTGCACTTCTGGCCCGCCTTCACCGTCATCTCCCGAGCCACCTCTTTGATAAACAAGTCGAATTCGGGCGTTCCCGGAGCCGCGTCGGGGCCGAGGATCGAGGCGTTCAGGCTGTCGCGCTCGGCGATGAAGCGGACGCTTTCCCGGGCGATGACCGGGTGGCTCTGAAGCTTCATCGCGGTCTGGGCCGAGCCCGTGAAGCTGACCACGTCCTGGAGGGTGAGATGGTCGAACAGGTCGCCGACCCCGCCCATCACCAGCTGAAGCGCGCCGGGCGGGAGCACGTCGGCCTCGATCATGATCCGGAAGGCGGCTTCGGCCAGATAGCCGGTCGCCGAGGCCGGCTTGACGATGGCCGGAACCCCCGCGAGCAGGGTGGGCCCGAGCTTCTCGAGCATTCCCCAGACCGGGAAGTTGAAGGCGTTGATGTGGACGGCGACGCCCTGGAGCGAAGAGTAGACGTGCTGGCCGACGAAGCTTCCGCCCTTCGACAGCGGCTCCAGCGCCCCGTCGATCAGGATCCGGCCGTTGGGAAGCTCGCGCCGGCCCTTGGACGAGAAGGAGAAGAGGGTGCCGGCGCCGCCCTCGATATCGATCCAGCCGTCCGTGCGGGTCGCTCCGGTCTCGTAGCTGAGCTCGTAAAGCTCTTCCTTGCGGGCCATGATCGCGTTGGCGAGCGCCTTCAGCATGTGGGCGCGTTCGTGGAATGTGAGGCGCCGGAGGGCGGGTCCGCCGACCTTGCGGGCGTGATCGAGCATGGCCGCGAAGTCGAGGCCGCCGCTGCCGGTCTCGGCGACGACCTCGCCGGTGACGGCGCTTTCGACCGGGGCGAGCCCGCTTTCGGCGCCGTACCAGCGGTCCTGGGCGTAATTCAGCAGCTTGAGAGTCTTCATACCCACTCCGTTAGCTCCGCTCGGCTCGGAAACCGTTCGGGCTGAGCTTGTCGAAGCCCGTTACTTCGCTTTACGGCCAAAGAACAAGGAAAGGCCTTCGACAAGCTCAGGCCGAACGGGAGCAGGGGACGATGCTGGAACCAATCAGGCCGGTCGCTCTCGAGGAGGTCGAAGCGGCGCGCGAGCGGATCGCCGGGACCGTATTGCGAACGCCGCTGGTCCGGCTCGATCTCGGCCCCGGCGGGCCCGACATCCGCCTCAAGCTCGAGAATCTGCAGCCGACCAACGCCTACAAGATTCGCGGCGCCGTCAATGCGGTCGCGCGGCTCGCCCCCGACGAGCGCGAGCGCGGCGTGTGGACGGTGAGCGCGGGCAATGCCGGCCAGGGCGTCGCTTACGCCGCCCGGGCGGCGGGGATTCCCTGCTCGGTGGTCGCGATCGAGACCGCTCCGCGGACCAAGCTCGACCGAATGACCGCGCTCGGAGCGAGGCTGGTGCCGGTATCCTACGAGCAGGCGTGGAAGGCGGCGGAGGCGCACGCCTTCGAAGGCATGGAGGGGACCTTCATCCATCCCTTCGACAACCACGATTTCATCGCGGGCCACGGCACGATGGGGCTCGAGATAATCGAGGACGCGCCCGACCTGCGTACCCTCATCGCCGCGATCGGCGGCGGCGGCCTCATCACCGGGGTCGCAAGCGCGATCAAGGCGCTTCGGCCGGAAGTGCGGGTCCTCGGCGCCGAGCCGGAGACGGCCGCGCCTTACGCGCTGTCGTTGCGCGAGGGCGGCCCGAGGCGCTTCACCGACTGGCAGGCGTCGTTCGTCGACGGGGCCGGAGGGCAGAGCGTCACCCGGCGGATGTGGGATCGGATGGCGCCGGTGGTGGACGGGGCGATGACGGTCTCGCTGGAGCAGGTGCGCGGCGCGATGCGGCTGACGGCCGAGAAAGCGCGAGTCATCGCCGAGGGCGCCGGAGCGCTCGGGCTCGCGGCGGCGCTCACCGGCGACGCGGGCGAGGGGCCGATCGTCTGCATCGTCTCCGGGGGGAATATCGATTTGGCCAAGTTCGCGGAGCTAGTGGTCAAGTGACCTTATCCTCTCCCGCGAAAAGCGGGAGAGGATAAGGGCTACTGCCCAGTGAAGTTCGGCTTTCGCTTCTCCATGAACGCTGCAACGCCCTCGCGGTAATCGTCGCCATAGCCGAGCTCGCGCATGGCGTCGCGCTGGAGGTCGAGCTCCTCGTCCAGCGAATGACCCCAGCTCTCGCGGATCATCTTCTTGATCCGCGCCAGTCCTTTGGTCGGCGCCTCGGCGAAGCGGGCGGCGAGGGCGTCCACTTCCTCATCGAGGCGCTCATCGTCGACCGCTTTCCAGATCAGGCCCCATTCGGCCGCCTTTTCGGCGGGCAGCGGGTCTGCGGTGAGCGCGAGGCCGAGCGCCCGCGCCTGGCCGACCAGCCTCGGCAGGGCCCAGGTGCCGCCGCTGTCGGGGATGAGGCCGATCGAGGCGAAGGACTGGATGAATTTCGCGGACTTGCCGGCGATGACGATATCGCAGGCGAGGGCGATGTTGGCTCCGGCGCCGGCGGCGACTCCGTTGACCCGGGCGATGACGGGGAAGGGGAGGCCGGTCAGCTTGCGGATCAGCGGATTGTAGCGCTTCTCGACCGACTCGCCGAGGTCGACCGCCTGGCCCGGCGCCACTGCCCGGTCGTTGAGGTCCTGGCCGGCGCAGAAGCCGCGGCCGGCGCCGGTGAGGACCAGCACCCTCGCGCCTTCGAGCTTCGCCAGCGCGTCCGCCACTTCCTCGTGCATCTCGACGGTGAAACTGTTGAGCCGGTCCGGCCGGTCGAGCGTCAGCCGGGCGATGCCGTTTTCGTTCGAGAAAAGGATGGTGCGGTAGGTCATGGGGGAGGGTTTAGCGGCGGCGGGGTGGTCCGTGCAAACCCCTCTCCCGCTTTTCGCGGGAGAGGTGAAGAGGGCGGCCGAATCGTGTTCATGTTGCGACAAGGCGGGTTTGATATAAAGTCACGAGCGCCTATGTCCGCAGCGGCGGGGGCATTTCGATTGGCTAGCCTGGATAATATCTGACTTTATGAGCCGTCTGCTGACGCTGATGATGATCCTGGTGCTGGTGATGGCCCACGGCACCTCCGTGTCGGCGGCGATCTGCCGCCACCAGGACGGAGTCGCCCACGCCGCCGCCCGCCAGAGCGCGGATGAGGGCATCTCGGCGGCCGCCTACAGCGAGGAAAGCGCCGCCAAGACGGGCTCGAGGAAGGGCGCGCCCGCCGATTCGGGTTCGGTCTCCTGGCCCTCCGACATGCTCCCGACGCCCGGGCTGGCGGTGCCCTTCCGGGCGTCCGAGCCGGTCGAACGGATTTTCCCCGACGCCGCCGTCCTGATCGGCGCCTCGGTGAGTCCGCTGCTCGAGCCGCCTTCCGTCTGAGCCCGGCATGCCTGACGGCATGTCGTCGCCGCGCACCCGGGGCGCGGCCAAGGCTCCCCGGCTTGGAAGGCCGGCTGAAACAGACGTGCAGAATTGGAAAATCTAAATGCTTCGATCCGCCCTTCTGGCAGGCGCCGCCATGGCCCTGCTTCCCAATGCCGCTTTCGCCCAGGATGTCCCCGCCGAGCCGCCCGCCGATGAAGCCGCCGGGGCGCCCCAGGCCGACGATTCCGCGGCTTCGGAAGACCCGCACGCCGACCACACCCAGGACATCATCATCACCGGCTTCGCCCGCAACCGCGAGGACGTGCTGTCCGGCACCTCGGTCGTCTCCGGCGCCGAGCTCGCCCGCGATCTTCGAACCACGATCGGCGAGACCCTCGCCCGCCAGCCCGGAGTGTCGGCGACCTCCTTCGGCCCCAACGCCTCGCGGCCCGTGCTTCGCGGCTTCCAGGGGGAGAGGGTGCGGGTGCTGACCGACGGCATCGGCAGCCTCGATGCCTCCAACACCAGCGTCGACCATGCCGTCGCGATCAACCCGCTGACCGCGGACCGGATCGAGGTCCTCCGCGGCCCGGCCGCCTTGCTGTTCGGGTCGGCGGCGATCGGGGGGGTGGTCAACGTCATCGATGCCCGGATCCCGCGCCGGGTGCCGGACGAGGGCGCCCATGTCGCCGCGATCCTCACCTACGGCTCGGCCTCCGACGAGCGCTCGGCCAACGGGACGATCGACGTCCCCATCGCCGGCAAATGGGTGATCCACGCCGACGCCAATTACAGCAAGACCGGCGACCTCAGGATCGGCGGCTTCGTCCTTTCGCGGGACCTGCGCGCTCAGGCCCTGGCGAGCGCCGACCCGGAGGTGCGAGCGCTCGCCCAGCTCAGGGACCGGCTCCCCAATACCGCCGCGGAAAGCTCCGACTTGGCGCTCGGCCTCGCCTATATCGACGGCGACAGCAATTTCGGCTTTTCGGTCAACCGCTACGACAGCCTCTACGGAGTGCCGGTGCGCTTCTCGCTCGATCCGGGCACGGAGGCGGAGGCGCCGCGGATCGACGTTCGCCAGAACCGCGCCGACGCCCGAGCCGAGATCGACGCCGGCGAGGGCTTCGTCGACTCGGTGCGCTTCCGCGCCGGCTATTCGGACTATCGCCACGACGAGCTGGAAGAGACGGGGGACATCGGCACCACCTTCCTGACCAAGGGCATGGAAGGGCGGCTCGAAATCGTCCAGTCGAAGAAGGGCGGCTGGGGCGGCGGCTTCGGGGTGCAATATTTCCGCCGCCACCTCGACGTGATCGGCGACGAGAAGTTCCTGCCCGAGAACCGGACGTCCCAATTCGGCCTGTTCGCGCTCGAAAATTACGAGAAAGGCCCGCTCCGGGCGGAGGCCGGCGCTCGCTTCGAGCGCCAGAGCGTGAGCGCCGAGGCGGATGCCGATCTCGGCAATGCCGCGATGAAACGCAGCTTCGACGCCTTTTCCGGCTCGCTCGGCGCAAGCTACGAGCTCGCCAAGGGCATTCGCTTCGGCCTCAGCGGCTCCCACAGCCAGCGCGCGCCGTCCGCCGAGGAGCTGTTCGCCAACGGCCCCCATGCCGGAACCCAGTCGTTCGAGATCGGCGACCCCGACCTGGGCAAGGAGAAGAGCTGGGGCCTCGAAGCCACTCTCAGCGCCGAAGGCGACGGCTACAGCCTGTCCGCCACCGTCTTCCGGAGCTGGTTCGACGATTATATTTTCGAGCGGCGAACGGGCGCGGTCGAGGACGGCCTCCCGGTGTTCCAGATCGACCAGGCGGACGCCCGCTACAGCGGGGTCGAGGTGGAAGCCTCGGCCCGGCTTGCGCAGACGGGGGGCGTCACCTTCAACGCGGACGCGGTCGCCGATTATGTGCGGGCGACCGTCGTCGGGGTCGGCCCGGCGCCGCGAATCCCGCCGTTCCGCCTGATGGGCGGGCTCGAGGCTCAGTCGGAGCGGGTCCAGGGACGGATCGAGGTCGAGCGGACCGCCGGGCAGGACCGGCTGGCGCCGCTCGAAACCCCGACCCGCGGCTTCACGCTGGTCAACGCCTCGGTCCAGTTCAAGCCGCTCAAGAACAACAGGAACACCAGCATCACCCTCGCCGCCAACAATATCTTCGACGTCGACGCCCGCCGCCACGCAAGCTTCCTCAAGGACGTCGCTCCGCTCGCCGGGCGCGACATCAGGCTGACGGCCCGGCTTAACTTCTAAGGGACAGTCTGGTGACGGTCATGTGACTGTCACCAGACTGTCCCCGCAGGGAGTCTGTCGCACGCCCGGAACGCCCTGCCGAAACCCGCCGTTTTTAAGCTGGCGGAAAGCCTCGCTCCCGTATGATGATTCTGTTGGGGAATAAGGGTTTAGGAGGGGCCAGTGAGCTTGTCGCGTCGCGCTTTCATCGATCGTTCGAGCCGGATCGCGCGGGGGGCTGCGCTCGTCGGCATCGCCGCCATCGGCCTCGCAACGGCCGCCCTGGACGGCGCCTCGGCCCAATCGGGGGCCGGCTATCGGTCCTTCCCGGCGACCGTCCGCGGCTACAACCCCGCCTCGGCGGTGCCGGCGGCGACGGCTCAGGAAGCGGCCGCCCGCCGCATCCTCGAGGGCCAGGTGAGGGCGCTCGGCCAGGCCTTCAACGGCGACATCGGAATCGCGGTCCGCGACGTGCAGAGCGGCTGGACGACCAGCTATGACGGCAACACCTTCTTCCCGCAGCAGAGCGTCAGCAAATTCTGGGTGGCCCTGACCGCCCTCGACAAGGCCGACCGCGGCGAATTGAGCCTGTCGCGGCCCGTCACGCTGACCAAGTCCGACATCACCCTCTTCCATCAGCCGATCGCCGCGCAGATCGGCGCCAACGGCTACACGACGACGATCGAAAGCCTGATGACCCGGGCGCTCCAGCAGAGCGACAATACCTGCAACGACGCGGTGCTGTGGCGCTCCGGCGGGCCCGAGGCGGTGCGGGCCTTCCTTCGCGACAGGGGCATCAGCGGAATCCGCTTCGGCCCCGGCGAGCGGCTCCTGCAGAGTGAGATCGCCGGAATCCAGTGGAAGCAATCCTACGCTTATGGAGGAGGCTTCTACGCGGCGCGCAACGCGGTCCCGGCGAGCGTTCGGCGGGCGGCCTTCGAACGCTACATCAAGGATCCGATGGACGGGGCGACCCCGCTCGGGATCGTCGATGCGCTGGCGCGGCTGAAGCGGGGCGAGCTGCTCTCGCCCTCCTCGACCCAGAAGCTGCTGTCGATCATGTCCAACACCAAGACCGGGCCGCAGCGCCTCAAGGGCGGCCTCGCCCCGGGCTGGCACCTCGCCCACAAGACCGGCACCGGGCAAGTGCTCGGCGGCGAGCAGGCCGGCTATAACGACATCGGCGTCGTCACCGGACCCGACGGCCGCTCCTACGCTCTGGCCGTGATGATCCGCCGAACCTCGGCGCCGCTCGGCGAGCGCATGGCGGCGATGCAGAGCACGGTGCGCGCCGTGATCAGCTTCGACCAGAATCTGACCGGCTACGGGATGGCGCGGTACGGCTCGGGCGAGGCGGGGAGCCGCTGAGTTTCTGCCTCCCCATCGAAGATGGGGAGGGGGACCAGGCGAAGCATGGTGGAGGGGTGACCGGACGAGGCTTCTGCCGTTCAGCGCGCAACCCTCCGATTCCGAGCCAAATACCCCTCCAGCAGGCTTCGCCTGGTCCCCCTCCCCATGCTTTGCATGGGGAGGCAATCAGGCGTCGTAATCCACTTCCAGGCCTTCGCCCTTGGGCACCGACTGGCAGGTCAGCACATAGCCCGCCGCCACCTCCTCGTCGGTGAGGCCGTAGCGCGCCGCCATCTCGACCCCCCCCGACACGACCCGCGCCCGGCAGGTCGCGCAGACTCCGGCCTTGCAGGCGAACGGCGCGGGGAGACCGGCGAGGCGGGCGCTGTCGAGGATGTTGCCGGCCTCGGCGCTGAACGGGACCCGGCGCTTGCGGCCGTCGAGGGTGACCAGCATGGTCAGGCCCTGCGCCTCCTTCGACAAGGCCTCGAGCTGGGCCTGGAGCGCTTCGGGCGGCCGGTCGGCGGTGAAGCGCTCGAGATGGATCCGGTCGGAGGGGACGCCGCGCTCGAGCAGGGCGCCTTCCGCCGAGTCCATCATCGGGCCGGGACCGCAGATGAAGAAGGCGGCGACTCCGGCCGGGTCGATCAGATGCTCGAGGACCTCGCCGCATTTGGAGCGGTCGAGCATTCCGTTGAACAGGTCGATATCCTCCGCTTCCTCGGCGAGGAAATGGTGGATCTCGAGCCGGTCCATGAAGCGGTTCTTGAGCCGCGCAAGCTCGTCGAGGAAGATCACCGACTGGCTGTCGCGATTGCCGTAGAAAAGGGTGAAGCGGCTGTCCGGCTCCTCGATCAGGGCCGTCCTCAGCAGCGACATGACGGGCGTGATCCCGGAGCCGCCGGCGAAGGCGGCATAATGGTTCGAGGCGCCGGGATTGAAATCCCAGGTGAAGCTGCCGTGCGGCTCCATCACGTCGAGGCGGTCGCCGGGCTTCAGATTGTCGTTGGCCCAGTTGGAGAAGAGGCCGCCCGCGATCCGCTTGACCGTCACCTTGAGCTCGCCGTCCTCGGGAGCGACGCACAGCGAGTAGTTGCGCCGAACCTCCTCGCCGCCGATCTCGGCCCTGAGAGTGAGGTGCTGGCCGGGCTTGAAGCGGAACGCCGCGCTCAGCTCGGGCGGCACTTCGAAGCGGATCGACCGGGCGTCGGCGGTCTCGTCGACGATCCCGGCGATCGCGAGGCTGTGGAAGTTGACGCTCACCGGTCCACGCCCTCGTCACCCCGGACTTGATCCGGGGTCCACCTTCTGTTGGACCTATGTCCCAAAGAAGATGGACGCCCGATCAAGGCCGGCATGACGGCTTTGGACTTCAATGGCATTTGAACAGGTCGAAAGGCTCGGCGCAGGCGCGGCAGCGCCACAGGGATTTGCAGGGGGTGGAGCCGAAGCGGCTGATCTCCTCCGTTTCCGCGGAGCCGCATTGCGGGCACTCGATCGTCGAGCGGGTCGGCGGGGCGATGCCGTAGGCGCGAAGCTTGGAGCGGCCCTCGGCCGTGATCCAGTCGGTCGTCCATGCCGGGGAGAGGACGGTCTCGATCCCGAGGTTGCGGTAACCGGCGGCGTCGAGGGCAGAGCGGATGTCGCGCTCGATCACCTGGGCGGCGGGGCAGCCGGTATAGGTGGGCGTGATCACCACCCGGTCCGGCTCGACGGCGCGGACGATGCCGAGCTCGACGACCGAGACGACGGGGATTTCCGGGTCGGCAACCCCGCTGAGCACCGCCCAGACCGGAGCGGCCTCGTCGAGGCGGGCGGCGGCTACCATTTCGCGTCGGGATAGGTTCGGGGGAGGAATTGCATCACGGCGAGCAGGTGGCCGAGATGCTCGCTGTGATGGCCCCGGCGGCCCCCCAGGATCGGACGCTGGTCGGGCGGCGGCGTGAGTGTCGCCTCGGCGAGGACCGCGGCGATCCGCGAATCGAAATCGGCCCGCATCGCCGCGAGGTCGGCGCCGATCCCTCTATCCGCCATGAAGCGGGCGGCGTCGTCCATCTCGAACAGCTCCGGAACGAAGCGCCAGTTCCAGGCGAGGCCGTCCTCGATCCGCCGCCGGCTCTCCTCGGTGCCGTCGCCGAGCCGGATCACCCATTCGCTCGCAAGCTCCTGATGGTAGGTGACCTCCTTCACCGCCTTTTCGGCGACTCCGGCGATGAGCTCGTCCCTCGAGCCGAGCAGGCGGGTGAAGAGCAATTTCTGCCAGGTCGAGAAGAGGAATTGCCGGGCCATCGTCCGGGCGAAGTCGCCGTTGGGCTGCTCGACGAGCCAGCAATTGCGATAGTCGAGGACGTCGCGGCGGAAGGCGAGGGCGTCGCCGTCGCGGCCCTTGCCTTCGACCTCGCCGGCCCGATTGAGGAAGTGGGTGGCCTGGCCGATCAGGTCGAGCGCGATGTTGGCGAGGCTGAGGTCGACCTCGACCGACGGCGCGTGGCCGCACCATTCGCCGAGCCGCTGGCCGAGGATGAGCGAGTCGTCGCCGAGGCGAAGTAGATATTCGAAGAGGGTAGGGCCTTCCTCGATCGCGGGCGAGTCGAAGGCGCCGGCTCCGGTGGCGTTCGAGGGCAGGTCGACGGGGGGGAGGGAGGCCACTTATGCCTCCCCATCGCAGATGGGGA
>DASVQS010000022.1:0-23307 GCA_036389015.1 Allosphingosinicella sp.
CGAAAGGTCGCTCCAGCGCCAGCCTTCGGTCTTCGGGGAGGGGAGGTCGAGGAGGCTCATGAGCCCCGCCCTTCGTCATTCTGAACTTGTTTCAGCATCCAGCTCTCCACCGCGCGGGCGGGCGACCACCTGGACCCTGAAACAGGTTCAGGGTGACGGTCGGTGAGGCGAGGAAGCCGGATCACGCCGCCACCTCCGAATAGCCCTCGCGCTCGAGCTGGTGGGCGAGCTCGGGCCCGCCGGAGCGAACGATCCGGCCCTCCGCCAGGACGTGGACGAAGTCGGGAACGACGAGGTCGAGAAGCCGCTGATAATGGGTGATCAGGAGCACCGCCTTGTCGGGCTTGCGCATGATCCGGTTGATCCCGTCGGAAACGACCCGGAGGGCGTCGATGTCGAGACCGGAATCGGTCTCGTCGAGAACCGCCAGGCGCGGGCCGATGATTCCCATCTGGACCATCTCGTTTCGCTTCTTCTCGCCGCCCGAGAAGCCGACGTTCACGTTGCGCTTCATCATGTCCATCGAGACTCCGAGCGAGTCGCCCTGCTCTCGGGTCAGGCGAAGGAAGTCGCCCGCCGAAATCTCCGCCTCCCCGCGCGCCCGGCGCTGGGCATTCAAGGCGGTTCGGAGGAACTGGACGTTGGACACGCCCGGGATCTCGACCGGATATTGGAAGCCGAGGAACAGGCCGGCGGCGGCGCGCTCGTCCGGCGCCATGGCGAGCAGGTCGACCCACTCCTCTTCCGTTCGCCCTGAGCTTGTCGAAGGGCCGTTCTTCCCTCCGTCCGCCGGAGCAGAGAAGGCGGGGGCTTCGACAGGCTCAGCCCGAACGGGATGGGCCCGGAGCCGGACCGAGCCTTCCGTGACCTCATAGCCCGGACGGCCCCCGAGCACATAGGCGAGGGTCGACTTGCCGGCGCCGTTCGGCCCCATGATGGCGTGGATCTCGCCCGCGCCGAGCGCGAGCGTCAGCCCCTTCAGGATCGGCTTGCCGGCGACCGTGGCGTGGAGGTTGTCAATTCGGAGCATGCTCAATCCTCATCCGCCGGCGGGCGGCGATCTGTTCGGGGATTTGGTTCATCTTCGGGGTCAGGCAGGCGACCATCGCCGACTCCGAGCGGCTGGCGATGCAACCCCGGGCGGCTTCGCAGGCGAGGCCGTCGATCTCGGCATCGCCGCTGCTCCGCTTGATCCGGCAGACGGTTCGGCCGGCCTTGTCGGACTTGATCCTGAACTTCACCTTCCGGACGCGCTGGCCGATGATGACGATGTCCTCCTCGACCCGAGGCGGAGACGCTTGCGGCGGGGCGGCGAGAGCGAGGGCGGCGAGCATCAGCATCAGTTGCTCCGTCCCGGGCCGGCTGCGGGCGGAGGGGACGACGAGCCCCACTCCATGTCGAACTCGGTGTCGAACCGATCGAAGGCGAGCCGGGCCATGGCGAGCGCCTTGGCGCGGCTGCCGTAGATCCGGCGATCGGTCACCAGCTCAAGGGCGCGCGCCAGCTGGACGGCGCGGACGTCGCGGCAGGCGGCGACGGAGTCGAAATGGGCCTGGCGGGCCTGCTCGAAATTGCGGACCGAGCGCAAGGCTATGTCGAACCGGTCGAGCACGCACCGCTGGTAGGTGTAGAACGGCTCGATGGCCTGGAAAGGGACGTCGATCGGCTTGGCGCTCGAGACCTCCGTCTTCCTTCCGCAGGCCTCGGGCCGAGGTTCGCGCCCCGGTGGACAATCGATCATCTCGATCGGCACCTGATAGGTAACCTTGAAGCGTTCCGACGCCTGCATCGCTGCCGTCGACAGGACGCTTCCGAGCATGGCGCCGGTCCGCTGCAGGGCTTCCTCGGCGCTCAGGCCTGGATCGGCCGAGCGCATCGCCGCGATGAGCCTGGCCTGGACGTCGCCGTCTCCGCACCGGGACATCTGCCAGGTCGCGAAATTCCGCGCCGCCTCGTCACTGCCGAGCTGGGCGGGCTCGACTCGGTGGTCCGCGATCCGCTGGCGGAGGCATTTTTCCAGAGGCTCGACGATTGCGGCCGCCGTCGCCGGGTCAAGCGCCCGTGCGTCCGACGAGGGATCCGCCGCCATCAGGAGCAGCGATAGCCAGGCTGCCATCATCCGGCGCTCCCGGCAGCGACATAGGTCCGAAGAAACCCATTTCGTCGGTCGCGGATGCAAGCCTCGACGGGGATGCCGTCGCCCTGAACTTGTTTCAGGGTCCAGCTGGTCGCCCACTCGCGCGGCGGAGGACTGGATGCTGAAACAAGTTCAGCATGACGAAGCGAGGCGAGGCTCATCCGACGGAGCCCTCCAACGAGATGCCGAGCAGCTTCTGCGCCTCGACCGCGAATTCCATCGGAAGCTGCTTCAGCACCTCGCGGGCGAAGCCGTTGACGATGAGGGCGACGGCGTCTTCCTGGCTGAGGCCGCGCTGCATGGCGTAGAAGAGCTGGTCGTCGCTGATCTTCGAGGTGGTCGCCTCGTGCTCGATCTGGGCGGTGGGATTGCGGACCTCGATGTAGGGAACGGTGTGGGCTCCGCATTTATCGCCGAGCAGTAGGGAGTCGCACTGGGTGAAGTTGCGCACGTTCTCGGCATTGGCGAGGACCCGGACGAGGCCGCGATAGGTGTTGTTCGAGCGGCCGGCGCTGATTCCCTTGGACACGATCGTGGAGCGGCTTCCCTTGCCGATGTGGATCATCTTGGTGCCGGTGTCGGCCTGCTGCATGTTGTTGGTCAGCGCGACCGAGTAGAATTCGCCGACGCTCTCCTCGCCCTGGAGGATGCAGGAGGGGTATTTCCAGGTGATGGCGGAGCCGGTTTCGACCTGGGTCCAGCTGATCTTCGAGCGCGCGCCTCGGCAGGCGCCGCGCTTGGTGACGAAATTGTAGATTCCGCCAAGGCCGTTGGAGTCGCCCGGATACCAGTTCTGGACGGTCGAATATTTGATCTCGGCGTCGTCCAGGGCGACCAGCTCGACGACGGCGGCGTGGAGCTGGTTCTCGTCGCGCATCGGCGCGGTGCAGCCTTCGAGATAGGAGACGTAGCTGCCCTTGTCGGCGACGATCAGGGTGCGCTCGAACTGGCCGGTGTTCGCGGCGTTGATCCGGAAATAGGTGGAAAGCTCCATCGGGCAGCGGACGCCTTCCGGGATGTAGACGAAGGTGCCGTCGGAGAAGACCGCGCTGTTTAGGCAGGCGAAGTAATTGTCGCGCTGCGGGACCACCGAGCCGAGATAGCGGCGGACCAGATCGGGATATTCGCGCACCGCCTCGGAGATGGAGAGGAAGATGACCCCGGCGCGCTTCAGCTCCTCGCGGAAGGTGGTGGCGACGGAGACGGAGTCGAACACGGCGTCGACCGCGACCTTGCGGGCGCCTTCCACTCCGGCGAGCACCTTCTGCTCCTCGATCGGGATCCCGAGCTTCTCGTAGGTGCGGCGGATCTCGGGGTCGAGCTCGTCGAGCGAGGCGAGGGTCGGCCTGGCCCTCGGCTCGGCGTAATAATAAGCGTCCTGGAAATCGATCGGCGGGATGTCGAGCTTGGCCCAGGTCACTTCCTCCATGGTCAGCCAGGCCCGGTAGGCCTTGAGCCGCCATTCCAGCATCCATTCGGGCTCGTTCTTCTTGGCCGAGATGAATCGGACCGTGTCCTCGTTGAGGCCCTTGGGCGCGAAATCCTGCTCGATGTCCGAGCTGAAGCCCCATTCGTAGGTCGAGGCGCGGTCGACCGCGGCCTGGGCTTCCTGATTGCGGACGTCCATTATTTCGCCTCCGCCAGGGTGGCGAGGCTGACGCCCTGGAGGGCGCCCCGGACCGCGTCGTTGGCGGCGTTGAGGTGCGGCTTGACCCGGCAGCTGCCTTCGAGCGCGCAATCGTGGATCGAGCCCTCGATGCAATTGGTCATCGCGATCGGCCCCTCGACCGCCTCGATGATGTCGGCGAGGCTGATCCCGCCGGCGGCGCGGGCGAGGCGGAAGCCGCCGCCGGCGCCTCGGGCGGAGACGAGCAGGCCGGCCGAGGCGAGTCGTCCCATCACCTTCTGAGCGGTCGGCAGAGGCACTCCGGTCTCCTCGGCGAGAAGACCGGCGGAAAGCGACGCGCCCGCGGGACGGCGGGCGGCGGCGGCCATCACGACGACGGCGTAGTCGGCAAGGGAGGTTAGGCGCATAGCTAATCGGACCAAATCGTTCCGATTTGCATGTGGCGGGCAAGGCGGAGGAAATCAAGCGCTATCGTGGCCGCACTTCGTCACCCTGAGCTTGTTTCAGGGCCCGGTTCTCCACCCGCGAGGCGGCTCGTCGCCGGATCCTGAAACAAGTTCAGGATGACGGGCTGCCTGTGTCATAGGCCGGCGCATGGCGCTCTATCCCCTCCTCCGGCCGCTCATCTTCGCGCTCGATGCGGAGCGTGCCCACCGGCTGACGATCCGGGCGCTCGGGGCCGTCCCGCCGGGGGCGCCGGCGAAAGAAGATCCGCGGCTAGCCGTCCGGGTCGCCGGGCTCGATTTCCCGAACCCGGTCGGGCTCGCCGCCGGCTTCGACAAGGACGCCGAGGTGCACGCCCGGATGCTCGGCTTCGGCTTCGGGTTCGTCGAGGTCGGAACCCTGACTCCCCGACCCCAGGCCGGCAATCCGCGGCCGCGGCTGTTCAGGCTCGCCGAGGACCGGGCGGTGATCAACCGGATGGGGTTCAACAACGGCGGCTTCGAGGCCGCCGGGAAGCGGCTTTCAGCGCGGCGGCGCGGGATCGTCGGAGTCAATATCGGCGCGAACAAGGATAGCGCCGACCGGATCGCCGATTATGCCGCAGGGGTCCGCGAGATGGCGCCCTTGGCCGATTACCTGACGATCAACGTCTCGTCGCCCAACACGCCCGGCCTGAGGGCGCTTCAGGACAGGGGCGCGCTCGCGGAGCTGCTCGCCGCGGTCGGCGAGGTTCGGAGCGGAGTCGCGCCGGTCTTCCTGAAGGTCGCACCCGACCTCGAGGCGGACGAGATCGACGATATCGCGCGCGCCCTGTTCGAATCGAAAATGGACGGGCTGATCGTCGCCAACACGACGGTGTCGAGGCCGCCGCTGCGCTCGAAGCTCGGGGGCGAGGCGGGCGGCCTGTCGGGGGCTCCGCTCAAGGACCTGGCGCTGCGGCGGCTGAAGGATTTCCGCACCGCCACCGGCGGAGCGCTGCCGCTGATCGCCGTCGGCGGGATCGAGAGCGGAGCCGACGCTTATGCGCGCATTCGCGCCGGTGCGAGCCTCGTCCAGCTCTACACCGCGCTGGTCTACCACGGGCCCGGAGTCGCCCGGTCGATCGCCCGAGAGCTGAGGAGCCTCCTCGCCGGAGACGGCTTCGCGACCGTCGCGGAGGCAATCGGCGCGGATTCGCCTTAGCCCTTGCGGCGCTGGAGCATACGACTAGTGTCCGCGGCCATGCTGAACCGGCTTTCCCGCCTCGCCCCCTTCGCCATCCTCCTGTTCCTCGCCGCCGGGCCCGTGGAGGCGCGCAGGCCCGCTCGAGCTCCGGCCTCGACGCTCGCCGGTCCCGGGATGGTGTCGGCGGCGGATCCGAGAGCGGCCGCGGCGGGCGTCGAGATCCTCCGCAAGGGCGGAAGCGCGACCGACGCTGCGATCGCCACCATGCTGGCTCTGAACGTCGTCGAGCCCCAGAGCGCCGGGATCGGCGGCGGCGCCTTCTTCGTGCGCTACGACGCCCGGAGCGGAGCGACGACCACGATCGACGGCCGCGAGGCGGCGCCGAAAGCCGCGGATCCGCACTGGTTCTACGGTCCCGACGGAAAGCCGCTCAGGCACGAGGACGCGATTCCGGGCGGGCGAAGCGTCGGCGTGCCGGGGACTTTGCGGGCGATGGCGATGGCGCACCGGAGCGGCGGGCGCCTGCCGTGGGCGGCCCTGTTCCAGCCGGCCATCCGGCTGGCGCGCGACGGCTGGATATTGAGCCCGCGGTTCGCGACCATGCTGTCGCGCTATTCGGGCTTCATCGACGCCGGAGCGGGAAAGGTCTTCCTCGACTCGAACGGAAAGGCGTTGCCGGCCGGTACCAGGGTCAGGAACCCGGAGCAGGCGGCCCTGTTCGAGCGGATCTCGAGGGCCGGGCCCGACGCCTTCTACACGGGAGCGCAGGGGCGCAAGCTCGTGGCGACGGTCAACGGCGCGTCGCGCAACCCGTCGAAGATGACTGCCGCCGATCTCACCACCTATGCCGCCAAGCCGCGCCCGCCCGTGTGCGGCACCTACCGCGTCTACAAGATCTGCAGCATGGGCCCGCCGTCTTCGGGCGGGATCACGGTGCTGACGATCCTGAAGCAGCTCGAGCGGTTCGACATGGCCGCGCTCGGGCCGCGTTCGCCCCTGGCCTGGCACCTTTTCGCCGAATCCTCGCGCCTCGCCTGGGCCGATCGCGACCTCTACATAGGCGATCCGGATTTCGTTCGGGTGCCCGTCGCCGGACTGCTCGACCCCGCGTATATCGCCTCGCGCTCGGCCCTCATTTCGCCGGACCGGACGATGGACCGGGTGACGGCGGGAAGGCCGCGCGGCGCGCCCGAGCGCCTGCGGGCACCGCCGGGGGAGCGGGCGGGGACGACGTCGCTCACCGTCGCGGACCGCCACGGCAATATCGCCCAGGTGACGACCACCATCGAGAGCGTTTTCGGCTCGGGCCTCTCGGTCGACGGCACGATGCTCAACAACGAACTTACCGATTTCGACACCGTCCCCGAGAAGGACGGCTTCCTCGTCGCCAACCGGGTGGAGGGCGGCAAGAGGCCGCGAAGCTCGATGGCTCCGACCATCGTCTACGGGCCCGACGGAAAGGTCAGGATCGCGCTCGGCGCGGCCGGCGGCCCGACCATCATCTCGCAGATCGCCAAGGCACTGGTCGGGGTGCTCGACTGGAAGATGAGCGCCCAGGATTCGATCGCGCTGGGCCTCGTCTTCTCCCCCGGCGACACGGCGATCCTCGAGAAGGGGACGGCGCTCGAGGCGCTCGCGCCGGCGCTGCGCGGGCTCGGCCACAAGGTGCAGGTGGCGCCGCTCGGCCTCAAGGCCAACGCCGTGGAGCGGGTCAACGGCCGTTGGGTCGGCGCCGCCGATCCGCGAAGCGAGGGCGTCGGAATGAGCGAGACGGGCGCTGTGACCGACATCGTTCGCGCCGGGAACGAGGAGCGTCCGCCGGAATGAGCGCGGCGCCGCGGGACGGAGGGAAGGCCATGCGCGAGCTCGAACATTTTCCCAATCTCGTCGCCATGTTCTTCGCCCGCGCGGCGCAGAAGGGGGATTCGCCCTTCCTCTGGGCGAAACGCGACGGGGCGTGGCGTCCGACCAGCTGGCGCGAGGCCGCCGATCAGGTCTGCTCGCTCGCCGCCGGGCTAAGGGCGATCGGCCTGAAGCCCGGCGACATGGTCATGCTGGTCTCGGAGAACCGGCCGGAATGGTGCATCGCCGACCTCGCCATCATGACCGCGGGCTGCGTCACCGTCCCCGCCTACACGACCAACACCGAGCGCGACCACCAGCATATCCTCGACGACAGCGGCGCCCGCGCCGTCATCGTCTCGACCCAGAAGCTGGCCCGGCCGCTGCTTCCCGCAGCGATCCGCTCGAACAGCTGCGAGCATGTCGTCGGCATCGAGGCGCTTCCCGGCGGGCAGAGCGGCAATGTCGGCTTCCACGACTGGAAAACCCTGATCGCCGCCCACGAACCGGACGTCGGCGCCTGCACCGAGGCCGCCGCCGCGGTCACCCGCGACGACCTCGCCTGCCTGATCTACACCTCGGGCACCGGCGGCGCCCCGCGCGGCGTGATGCAGCATCACGGCGCCATCCTCCACAATGTCGAGGGCTGCGTCACTGTCATCGCCGAGGATTTCGGAGTCGACGAGGAAGTGTTCCTGTCCTTCCTGCCGCCGAGCCACGCTTACGAGCATAGCGGCGGCCAGTTCTTCCCGATCGGAATCGGCGGCCAGATCTATTATTCGGAGGGGCTGGAGAAGCTCGCCTCGAATATCGAGGAGGTTCGGCCGACCCTGATGATCGTGGTGCCGAGGCTGTTCGAGGTGCTGAGGCAGCGAATCCTCAAGGCCGTCGAGAAGCAGGGCAAGCTCGCCAATTACATGATGAAGCGGTCGCTCGAGATCGGCGCCAGGGATTATGCCGGAACCAAGAGCCTGTGGGACCGGCCGATGGACCTGATTCTAGACCGGCTGTTCCGTCCCAAGATCAGCGCCCGCTTCGGCGGCCGGGTGAAGGCGATGGTGTCGGGCGGAGCGCCGCTCAATCCGGACGTGGGGATCTTCTTCCACTCGCTCGGCCTCACCGTCCTCCAGGGCTACGGCCAGACGGAGGCGGCGCCCGTGATCAGCTGCAACCGTCCCAAGGCCGGGATCAAGATGGACACGGTCGGGCCGCCGCTGAAGAATACCGAGGTCAGGATCGCCGAGGACGGCGAGATAATGGTTCGCGGCGAGCTCGTCATGAAGGGCTATTGGCGCAACCCGGCCCAGACCGAGGCCGCGCTCCAGGACGGCTGGCTCCATACCGGCGACGTCGGCCATATCGACGAGGCCGGACGGATCGTCATCACCGACCGCAAGAAGGACCTGATCGTCAACGACAAGGGCGACAACGTCTCGCCGCAGAAGGTGGAGGGGATGCTGACCCTCCAGCCCGAGATCCTCCAGGCGATGGTCGTCGGCGACCGCCGGCCCTATCTGGTCGGGGTGCTGGTTCCCGATCCCGAATGGACCGCGGAATGGGCGAAAGCGGCGGGCAAGCCGCGCGACCTCGCCGCGCTTCGCGACGACCCGGACTATCACCGGGCGCTGTCGGCGGCCGTCGCCCGGGTCAATTCGGACCTGTCGGTGATCGAGAAGGTCCGAAGCTTCATCCTCGCCGACGAGCCCTTCTCGACCGAGAACGAGCAGCTCACACCCTCGATCAAGATCCGCCGGCACGTCATCCGCGCCGCCTACGGCGAGCGGCTGGATGGGCTTTATAAGAAATGATTGCCTCCCCATCGAAGATGGGGAGGGGGACCATGCGAAGCATGGTGGAGGGGTAAAAGGCTCGGGACCAGCGGATCGAGCACACGACCGCACAGGCCTGTGCAGCTGCCCCTCCACCACCTTCGGTGGTCCCCCTCCCCACCGCTTCGCGGCGGGGAGGCAAATCATCCCCTCACCCGCCGATACGGCTCGAAGTCGCCGAGGCCGCAGCCGCCATATTCGATGCGGGCGACCGGATCGAAGACGGTGGCGATGTCGCCGCGGCACAGGCGGGTGCTGGTCGTCCGGGTCCTCAGCGCCCGGCTGAAGCCGAGGTCGGGACAGCCCGCGGCCGGCCGGTTGACCCATTTGCGCCCGCCGACTCCGGAGAAGATGATCGCGGTCTCGCCGGCGGAGCGGTTGCCCTGCAGATCGCGGGTGTTGACGCACGAGACCGGCGGGCCGGCCGGCTCGAAACCGCGCAGCTGGGCGGCGAGCGTGGCCTCGTCGTCGGCGCGCATATCGGCCCGGTCGCCCGGATCCTCGGTGGCGCAGCCGGCCATCAGGCAGGCTGACGCAAGCAATATCAGGTTTCTCATCCCTGGCCTCCTGGGGGTTTAAACGCCCGACTCGCCGGGCGGTCCCTCAACTGCGGAAATTATCCTTGGCCCGGCGCCGTTCCGCAAGCTCGGCGGCCGATGCCGCGCGCATGAAGGGGTTGGTGGCCAGCTCGAGGGCGATCGTCGTCGGCAAAGTCACCTCGCCGCGCGAGCGCGCCGCGCGGACCTGCTCGACCCGGCGGAGGAGGGCTTCGTTGTCCGGCTCGACGGTAAGCGCGAAGATGCCGTTGGCGAGCGTATATTCGTGACCGCAATAAATCCGAGTCTCCGGCGGCAGGGCGGCGAGCCTGCGCAAATTGTCGTACATCTGCTCGGCGTCGCCTTCGAACAGCTTGCCGCAGCCCATCGCGAACAGCGTGTCCCCGGTGAAGGCGATGGCCTCGCCGGGCAGATGGAAGGCGACGTGACCGGCGGTGTGGGCCGGGATGTCGATCAGCTCCGCCTCGATCCCGCCGATCCGCGCCCGGTCGCCGCCGGCGACGATCCGGTCCATCCGAGACACCCGCTCGGCCTCGGCCGGGCCGGTGATCGTGCAGCCGGTGGAGTCGCGGATCCGGTCGTTGCCGCCGGTATGATCCGGATGCCAGTGGGTGTTCCAGATCTGGCTGATCCGCCAGCCGCGAGCGGCGGCGGCGGCCAGCACCGAATCGGCGACGGACGGGTCGACGGCCACCGTTTCGTCCGAGTCGGAATCGTGGACCAGCCACACGTAATTGTCCGAGAGGACCGGGACGGGGACGATGTCGAGCATGGTTCGAACCTAGTCTTTCACGCCGATCAGCGCCAGCGCGTCGCCGGCAAGAAGCTCGGTCAGCTCGCGCGCCGGAAGCGCCCGGCCGAGGCGCGCCGCCTGGCCCGACCACATCGGCCGGAAGCCCGCTTCGCGCCGCTCGGCGGCGGCTTCGGCCAGGGGAGTCAGCGCGGCGGTCGCCAGCGGAAACGGCGGGGCTTCGGAGCGGACCGGCCCCAGCGTCGTCATCGGCTCGGTCCACGACCCCCGGGCGAGCCCGCCGCTGAACAAATTGGTGAAGACGCTATGGTCCGCGGCCTCGGAGGCCAGCGCGGCACGATGGGCGGGCGTGATCAGGCTTTCAGGACAATGGAGATAGGCCGTGCCGATCTGGACCGCCGCCGCGCCAAGGATGAGGGCGGCGGCGATGCCTCGGCCGTCGGCGATACCGCCGGCGGCGATCACCGGAAGAGTCACCGAATCCCGGATCCGGGGCAGCAGGGCGAACAGCCCCATCTGCTCGTCCGGCCGGCCGCCGAGGAAGCGGCCGGCGTGCCCGCCGGCCTCCCACCCCTGGGCGATGATGGCGTCCACGCCTCGCTCGGCCAGCCAGAGCGCCTCGGCGACGCTGGTCGCGTTGGCGATCACCCTGGCGCCGCTCGAGCGCACCCGGTCAAGCAGCCGATCCTCCGGAAGCCCGAAATGGAAGCTGACCAGCTCCGGTCGAACCGCCTCGACCACGTCGCACATCGGCGAGTCGAAGGGGCGGCGGACCGGCCCGGCGTCCCGTCCGTCGCGGACGCCGTAACGCTCGTAGAAAGGCGCTAGCAGGGCACGCCAGGGTCCCTCGTCCACCTCGTCCGGCATGGAGTGGCAGAAGAAGTTGAGATTGATCGGTCCGGACGCGCGGGCTCGCAACTCCGCCGCCTGCGCCCGGACCTGTTCCGGAGCGAGCAACGCGCAGGGAAGCGAGCCCGCCGCGCCTCCCGCGACCGCCGCCGCGGCGAGATCGACCGCTGCGGCGCCCGCCATCGGCGCGAGGAGGATGGGATGGCGGCTGCCGAGCAGTGCGGCGAAGCGATCGTCCGGCCAGCGCGCGCCCGCCATGCTACCAGTGGCCGGTGTTCGGCATCGACGCCCAGGGCTCGGCGGGCGCCAGCGCCTCGCCGGCCTGGAGAAGCTCGATGGAAATGCCGTCGGGGCTGCGGACGAAGGCCATGCGGCCGTCGCGCGGCGGCCGGTTGATCGTGACCCCGCCGTCCATCAGCCTTCGGCAGCTCTCGTAAATATCGTCGACCCGATAGGCGAGGTGGCCGAAATTGCGGCCTTCCGAATAGCCTTGCTCGTCCCAATTGCGGGTTAGCTCGACCTGCGCCTCCTCGTCGCCGGGGGCGGCGAGGAAGATGAGGGTGAAGCGGCCGGCCTCGTTGTCGAAGCGGCGCAGCTCCTTGAGGCCGAGCAGCTCGAAGAAGCGGATCGTCGCTTTGGGGTCGGAAACCCGGATCATGGTGTGGAGATATTTCATATGCGTGGGAGCCTCTGCGGCGGCATATATGGGTTTCCGCCGCGCTTGCCGAGGGGAAGCCGATGAAATGGATATTGCCGCTCGCCGCCATTGGGCTGGCCGCCGCCGCCGAGGCGCCGTGGGATTGGGGGGATGCCAAGGACGAATGGGCAAGCTCGGGCGATTTCGAGGCCTCCAAGGCCTTGTGCCGCAAGCTTCGAGGCCGCGAGCCGCCGGCGCCGGACCGGCCGGACCCGGCGGCCGCGGCGTCGCTGAAGGGCTGCGATTCGGAAGCCCTCTATTACGGAATCGGAATGCCTTCCGATCCGGTGCGGGCCCGGCAATGCGCTTTCCTCGAAGCTGAGCGGGACGACGGCGGAGTCTTTTCCGGACGGACCATGCTGATGACGATCTACGCCAACGGCCGCGGGGCGAGGCGCGACCTCGACGTCGCCATCCATCTCGCCTGCGGGATCGAGGGCGCGCCGATGGAATCGCACGGCCGGGTGAGCCATCTCGCCGAGCTCAAGGCCAAGGGCTGGAAGGGCCAGGACTTCCACTTCTGCGACGACATCACCAGCGGCCTCGCCATGGGCTATTGCGAGAGCCACGAGGCGGGCATGGCCGGAGCCCGGCGCGAGGCGGCGCTGGCGGCGATGACCAGCGGCTGGAGCGTGAGGGAGAAGCAGGCCTTCGCCCGGCTTCGAACCGCCCACAACGCTTATGTCGAGGCGCACGGCTCGGGCGAGGTCGACCTCAGCGGCACCGCCCGAGCGGCGATGGCGATCGCGGCCGAGGAGTCGCTTCGCGACGAGCTGGTCGAAGTGCTCGAGCGGCTGCGCTCGGGACGGGCGCTGCCGACGCCGGCGGCCCGGCTTCCGGCGGAGGACGCCGCGCTCAACGCCGCCTATCGCAGGCGTCTTCGGGAGACGGGCGGCGAGGATTCCGGTGTGGGCGCGGTGACCGCCGAAGGGATACGGGCGGCCGAGCGCGCCTGGCTTCGCTACCGGGACTCCTTCCTCGCCTTCGCCGCGGTCAAGTTCCCGCGGGTGCCCCGCAACGAGCTCGCCGCCTGGCTGACCCGCCAGCGCACGGCGCGGCTGAGCCCGGAGGAATGAGATGCTGCGCCTGACGATCCTCGCCGCCGCGGCCGCCGCAGCGCCGCTGCCCGCCCAGCCGCCGGCGCCCACGATGACCGCGGCGCTGGCCGAGGCGATCGTCGCCGGCTGCCGGGCCCATGCGGCGGCGAAGCGGCAGAGCCACGCCATCGCCGTGGTCGACGGCGGCGGCCACCTGGTCGCGGCGCTGAGGATGGACGGCAACCGCTCCGGGATCATGGATTTCTCGATCGAGAAGGCGAAGGCGGTGGCCGCCTGGGGCTTCGCGACCGCCCGGATGGAGGAAGCGGCCAGGGAAACGCCCGGCTTCGCCCGCGCGCCCGGAGTGGTCACGGTCGCGGGCGGGGTACCGGTCTTCGCGGCCGACGGACGCACCCTGATCGGCGCCGCGGCGGCGTCCGGGGAGGCTCCGGCGGACGACGCGGCCTGCGCCGAGGCCGGGATCAAGGCGGCGGGACTGAGGTCGCGGCCGGGGCCCTAGGGGCGCGGCGCCGGCGCTTCGTTGGCGGCGATGGCGGCCCGCGCCGCCTTGGCGGCGTCCGAATCGGGCGCCGCTCGCGCCGCCCGGGCGTAGAGGCCGAGCGCGGCGTCCTTTTCCCCCGAGAGGCCGGCGATATTGCCCGCCTCGAGCAGGATCGCGGCATCGTCGGGGGCGAGCGACACCGCCTTGGCGATATGCTCGCGGGCGAGCGCGAGGTCGTTCTGCCTGCGGGCGAGCGCGGCGGACAGATACCAGCCGAACGGATCCTTGGGGACCAGGGCGAGCCCCTGGTCGATCCGGGCGCGCGCCGTCGCCGGATCGTTGAGCGCCACGGCGGCTCGGCCGAGGTCGAGATGGACCTCGCCCTCGAGCTGGGGGATGAGAAGCCTGGTGGCGAGCGCGGCCTCGAAGGCCTTGCGCGCGGCGACGGCGTCGCCGGCGGCGAGCCGGGCATTGCCGGCCTCGACCCAGAGCTCGCCGCGGCGGCGGTCCTGATGCGCCTCGGCGTCCTTCGCGGCGGCTTCGAAGGCGACCGCGGCCTCGGTCCACTTCTCCTGGGCCGAGAAGGCGAGGCCGAGGCATTGCGCGGCCATGAGGCCGCCGCCCGATCCGAGCCAGGCCTGGGCCTGGCCGGCGGCCCGGGCCGGCGCCGTCCGGGTGAGGGCGAGACAGTCCCGGTAGCGATTCTGCGGCGTGTCTTGAGGGCCCGCGGCCGGAGCGGCGGCGGCGAGCGCGAGCAGGATCGGGATCACAAGTTTCTTTCGCGAGGTGGAACGGCGGCCTTACCAGCCGCCGCTGCACCGTGCATGAACGAATTTCGAGGTGCTAGGGGCGCTCGCCGAGGAACTCCCGGAGCAGGTCCGCGAAGCGGTCCGGCTGATCGAGCATGACGAAATGGAAGCTGTCGGCGACCGGCTGGAAGCGGACCCGCGGCGCCGGCGCCCAGGCGCCCTCGAACAGGGCCCGGGCCTGAGCCTCGGGCAAGGTGCCCTCGTTCCAGGCGTAAAGGACCGTCACCGGCACGTGCAGGGCGGCGAGGCGCGGGCGCGCGTCGGTGGTGAAACCTTCATAGGTCATCTCGGCCGCCACCTTCGGGTCGGCGGCGGCGACCCATGAGGCGACCCGGTCGCGAGCGGCCGGAGTCCTGGCAAGCGCGGCGGCGATCCGGGCCGCGGCCGCGGAGCGCTGCTCCGGAGTCGCCGGAGCGGCCATCATGTCGCGCATCGCCGCCGCCTGGGGCTTCAGCGATTCGGCCGTCGCCGCAGGTCCGGCGAGCGCTCCGGCGAACGGCAGCGAATCGACCGCCATGAGCCGCCCGACCTTGTCCGGCGCCCTTTCGGCCAGCAGCAGTCCGAGCAGGCCGCCGAGCGAATGGCCGACGATCGCCGGGCGATCGAGCCGGTTCGCCTCGATGTAGCGCTCGAGCTCGGCGGCGGCGGGCGCGAGGATCTCGCCGTCGGCATTGGCCCCGGCCGGGCTTCCGCCGAAGCCGTTCAGCTGCACCAGATGGAGGCGGTAGCGGCCGGCGAGGGCGGTCCGGGCGCCGTCCCAGACCTCGCGCGGGGTCGACAGGCCGGGGATGAGGAGGACGTCCGGCCCCTTGCCCTCGACGACGACCGAGAATCGCGTCGGCCGGAAGGCGGGAGCGGCGACCGGCGCCGGTGCCGCATGGACGGCGGGAACGGGCGCGAGGAGGGCCGTGGCGGCGAGCGCCGCCTGGAGGAGCTTACGCATGGGCTGGGTCCTTTCTTCAGTCGTCGGATTCGAAGATCGCCTCGACCGGAAGGTCGAATAATCTGGCGATCCGGAAGGCGAGCGGGAGGCTCGGGTCGTAGCGGCCGGTCTCGATCGCGTTGACGCTCTGGCGCGAGACCTGGAGCCGGTCGGCGAGGTCGCCCTGGCTCCAGTCGCGCTCGGCGCGAAGCACCTTGAGTCGGTTCTTCATCGCGCCAGCCTGGTCACGCAGCCGCCTAGACCCAAGCCGCCGAACCAGAGGATCGCGGCCCAGTAGAAATCGACCCGCGGCACCTGGTCGAACGATTGCAGGAAGCCCCAGCAGGTGGTGACGATCAGCATGAAGCCGGTGGCGATCAGAGCCTTGCGGCTCTCCATCGCTCGAAGATATTCGTCCTGCTCCTCGATCAGATAGCGGCCCATGGCGAGGAAGATGCCGACCAGCGGCAGGGCCGGGAGCAAAGCCAGCCCCCAGGCCAGCGGCCCGGCCGGCGGCGAGGCCCGGAACACGAAGCTCACTCCCATCAGCGCCGCGGCATAAGCGAGGCTGAGGCCGATCACCCGGTAATTGTAGCGGCGCTGGGCCGGATTGCGACCAGACATGTCAACGCTCCTTGAGTTTAAGTCAAGGAACCTTTACACACTTGTTTGCCACCCTGTCAAGCGTCCTTGTCAGGCATGAGGCTTTCGACGGTTTCGATCAGAAGCTCCAGGTCGGCCGGGCGGGACAGGCGGTGGTCGCCGCCCTTGACGAGGGTCAGTCGGACGTCGGGGGAGCGGAGGCGCTCGGTCAGCCGGATCGAGACCTGCCAGGGTACGTCCTGGTCTTCCAGCCCGTGGAGCAGGCGCACGGGGCAGTCCACGGCGATCTCGCCGTCGAGCAGCTTCAGCGCCTCGCCGCTCTCCCAGAAGTCGCGGGTGGTGACGTAGGGTGCTTCGCCATAGGGCGACGGTTCCTCGAGCCGGCCCCGCTCGCGGATCGTCCGCTTCTGCGCCTCGTCGAAGCCCCAGTCGGTGAAGTCCGGCGCGACGGCGATTCCGACCAGGCCCGCCAACCGCCCGGGCCGCTCCAGAGCGGCGAGGAGCATGAGCCAGCCGCCCATCGAGGAGCCGGCGAGGACGACCGGCCCGTCGACCAGGTCGAGCATCGCCAGAGCGTCGTCGCGCCAGCCGGCCAGGGTCTGCGCCTCAAACCGGCCGTCGCTCATCCCGCAGCCGGAATAGTCGAAGCGGAGCATCGCCCGCCCCTCGGCCCGGGCCGAGGAGTCGAGCGCGATCGCCTTGCCGCCTTCCATGTCGGACATGTAGCCCGGGAGGAAGACTAGAGTCGGCCCGCGCCCCTCGCGGCGGCGGAAGGCGAGCCGGCGGCCGTCGCGATCGAGATAGTCGGGCCGGTCCATAGGGTCGGCTCTAGAGCCCGTGCCGGTCGACCTCAACCGCTTCCCGGCGAAGGCCGGAATACAGTCCTTCCGGCAGTGCCGCTGGGCCCCGGCCTTCGCCGGGGAACAACTCAGTTCGGAACCGCGTCGTCGTCGTCGCCGCCGAGGCAGTCGGTTAGGAGGCAGAGGCCGACGCCCGCGGCGACCGCGCCGAGGATGAACCAGGTGCTTGCGCCGCCCCCGGTGAGGTTCATCCGCCGCTGGCGGTCGAGATGGGCAAGATCGGTGCCCGCCAGCCGAGCCTGGCTGAGCCGGCCCTCGCCGGAGAAGCGAAGGTCGGCGAGGTGGATCGAGCGGGTGACCGGGCGGCCGTCATAGCCGGCCCCGGCCTCGCGGCCGAGACCCAGCGTCAGGCCGTAGGAGGCGCGCCTCGACTTCGCCTCGCGGCCGAGCGGAATCCGGAGATTGGCGGTGGCGGTGAGGCCGCGCGGCGCGTCGAAACCGCTGAAGCGATAATCCTGGGCCATGGCGGGCGAGAGAGAGGTAAGGCCGAGAGCGGCCGAGACCGCCGTTGCGAAGAGCTTGTTCATTCGACACCCCTTGTTTTGGCTCCCGGTCATCCCCGGGAAGCTCCGGATCATAGCATAAGCCGCGCGGGGGCTGGAGATGGCGCGAGGCTGCCGCTACATGCGCCCGGTCATGACCAGGCATTTCAAGATCAGATTGCCCGACGGCTCGGTTCGCGAGGTCGAGGAGGGAGCGAGCCCGGCCGATGTCGCCGCGGCGATCGGCCCGGGGCTCGCCAAGGCGGCCTTGGCTGCCCGGGTCAACGGCGAGGTGCGCGACATCAACCGCCCCTTCGAAAGCGATTCCGAGCTCGCCCTGATCACCGCGCGGGACGAGGCCGACGCGCTCGAGCTGGTCCGCCACGATTACGCGCACATCCTCGCCGAGGCGGTGCAGAACCTCTTCCCCGGCACCCAGATCACCTTCGGCCCGGCGACCGACGACGGCTTCTATTACGATTTCGCGCCGGCCCCGGAGCGCGGTCCCTTCACCGAGGAGGACCTGCCGGCGATCGAGGAGGAAATGCGTCGGATCATCGCCCGCGACGAGCCGCTGGTGCGCGAGGTGTGGACCCGCGAAGACGTGCGCAGGCTGTTCCTCGAGCAGGGCGAGAGCTTCAAGGCCGAATGGGTGATGGAGCTTCCCGCCGACGAGACGATCACCATGTACCGCTCGGGCGGGTGGATCGACCTGTGCCGCGGCCCCCACCTCGCCTCGACCGGCAAGGTCGATCCGCAGGCGTTCAAGCTCACGCGAGTCTCCGGCGCCTATTGGCGCGGCGACCAGAAGAACGCGATGCTGTCGCGAATCTACGGCACGGGCTGGCTCAACCGGAAGCAGCTCGAGACCCATCTGACGCGGCTCGAGGAGGCGGCAAAGCGCGACCATCGCCGGATCGGCCAGGACATGGACCTGTTCCACCTCCAGGCGGAGGCTCACGGATCGGTCTTCTGGCACCCCAAGGGCTACCTGATCTGGCGCGCGCTCGAGGCCTATATGCGGCGCCGGATCGACGAGGCCGGCTATCGCGAGGTCAAGACCCCGCAGATCATGAACGCGAAGCAGTGGGAGCAGTCCGGCCACTGGGGCAAATATCGCGAGAACATGTTCGTCATCCCCGACGAGATCCCCAATACCGAGGAGGAGGGGCCGGTCATTTCGGGCGATGCCGAATGGATGGCCCTGAAGCCGATGAACTGCCCGGCGCACATCCTCATCTTCCGCCAGGGGATCAAGAGCTATCGCGACCTTCCGCTGAGGATCTACGAGAACGGCTCGTGCCATCGCAACGAGCCGCACGGAGCGCTTCACGGGCTGATGCGGGTCAGGCAGTTCACCCAGGACGACGCGCACGTCTTCTGCACCGAGGAGCAGGTCGTCGAGGAGGTGCGAATCTTCTGCGCGCTCGCCGACCGGATCTACAAGGATCTGGGCTTCGAAGGCTATTCGGTGAAGCTCGCTTTGCGTCCGGAGAAGCGCTTCGGCACCGACGAGATGTGGGACCAGGCCGAGGACGAGCTTCGCGCCGCCGTCGCCGCCGCCGGCCTCGACGACGAGGCCTATGGCTGGGAGGAGCTGCCCGGCGAAGGCGCCTTCTACGCGCCCAAGCTCGAATGGCATTTGACCGACGCGATCGGCCGGACCTGGCAGGTGGGCACCATCCAGTCGGACCGGGTGCTGCCCGACCGGCTCGACGCCTCCTATGTCGGCGAGGACGGCGAGCGGCACCGCCCGGTCATGCTCCACCGCGCCATCTTCGGCTCCTACGAGCGCTTCATCGGAATCCTGATCGAACATTATGCCGGCCGCTTCCCGCTCTGGCTCGCCCCGGTCCAGGCGGTGGTCGCGACGATCGTCTCCGACGCCAATGACTATGCGCACGAGGTGGCAGCCAAGCTGGCGGCCGCCGGGCTCAGGGTCGAGACCGATCTCAGGAACGAGAAGATCAACTACAAGGTGCGCGAGCACAGCCTCGCCAAGGTCCCCAACCTGCTCGTCGTCGGGAAGCGCGAGGCGGAGGAGGGGACGGTCGCGCTCCGCCCCCTGGGCGAGGGCGCCCGGCAGGAAGTGCTGGGTCTGGACGAAGCGGTCGAGAGACTCCGGCTGGAGGCGCTTCCGCCGGATCTGAGGTAGTCCGTCATCCCGGCGAAAGCCGGGACGTCATGCCAAAGGTCTTGGCGGGCCTTCCCGAGATCCCGGCTTTCGCCGGGATGACGTGCATCGCCGCAACAGAGCGCGGACAAAAGCGTTCGCGCCCCGTCCACCGTCTTTCATTCGCCTTCCGGAACCACTAGGTGAGGCGCTGAACTTCAACGTCAGGAGACATTGTTATACGTCCGCCCATGATCCGGCGCCCGCAGGCGCCGCCCCTGAACGGCCCCCGCTTCAACGAATTCATCTCCGTGCCGAAAGTGCGCGTGATCGATGAGAATGGCGAGAATATCGGGGTGCTGCTGACCGCCGAAGCGATCGAGCAGGCCGCCGAAGTCGGCCTCGACCTCGTCGAGGTCTCGCCCAACGCCGATCCGCCGGTGTGCAAGTTCCTCGACGTCGGCAAGTTCAAATACGAGGCCCAGAAAAAGGCCAATCTCGCCCGCAAGTCGCAGAAGACGCAGGAGATCAAGGAGATCAAGATGCGTCCCAACATCGACGACCACGATTACGACACCAAGATGAAGAAGGTTTTCTCCTTCATCGGTGAGGGCGACAAGGTGAAGATCACCCTGAGGTTCCGCGGCCGCGAGCTGGCCCATGGCGAGCTCGGAATGCGGCTTCTCCAGCGCGTCCAGGCCGACGTCGCCGAGACCGCGAAGGTCGAACAGCATCCGCGCATGGAAGGTCGCCAGATGCTGATGGTGCTGGCGCCGAAGTAGCGACATCGGGGGGACGCGGCGGCCGGTGCCGCCATGCCCGTCACCGTGAACTCGTTTCAGGGTCCAGTTCTCCACCCGCCAGGTGGTCTCCACCCTGGATGCTGAAAACAAGTTCAGCATGACGGCTCCCGCCAACGATGACGCCTCTTCCCCTTTACCCCTTACGGAAACGTCAGCTTTCCGTAGCGGAAGGTCCGAAGACGGATGTAAATCCCACGTTTCATTTCGAAACCCAATTGTTGCGCGATTGCCATAAGGGCCGGAAACCCGCAGAAAAGTGCGGATTCCGGCTGGCAGGCCAAGCCCCTTTTCAGTAGCTCTGGCCCCAAACCCAAAAGGGAGAGGGGAATATGTCGAAGTCCTTCTGGCTCGTTTCGGCCGGCCTGTGCGCGCTCGCCACGACGCCCGCTTACGCTCAGGATCAGACCAGCCCGACCGGCGAGCCCAGCCCGGTCGAGGAAGCCGGCGAGGTCAATGCGGACGCCGACGTCACCCCGAACGACGATGTCGCGACCGCCGACGAGGGCGACATCGTCATCACCGCCCAGGGGCGCAGCCAGATCCTCCAGGACGTGCCGATCGCCGTCTCGGCGGTTTCGGCCCAGTCGCTTCAGAACAGCGGCGCTTCCGACATCCGCCAATTGAACCAGCTCGCTCCGTCGCTGCTCGTCTCCTCGACCGGCTCCGAGGCCAACGGCTCGGCGCGGATCCGCGGCATCGGAACGGTCGGCGACAATCCCGGCCTCGAAAGCTCGGTCGCCGTGTTCGTCGACGGAGTCTACCGCTCGCGCAGCGGCGTCGGCCTCAACGAGCTCGGCGAGATCGAGCGAATCGAGGTTCTTCGCGGCCCGCAGGGCACCTTGTTCGGGCGCAACGCCTCGGCCGGCCTGATCCACGTGATCAGCAAGAAGCCGAACATGAACGAGCTCGAAGGCTTCGCTTCGCTGACCTACGGCAATCACGATTATATCCGGGCCGACGCCGGAATCACCGGGCCGATCGGAGAGACCCTCGGCTTCCGCCTCGACGGGGTCTACGCCCGTCGCGACGGCTTCTACCACGACGTCAACAACGACACCGACGTCAACGACCGCAACCGCCTGTTCGTTCGCGGCCAGCTGCTCTTCCAGCCCAATGCCGACCTCTCGGTCCGGCTGATCGGCGATTATACGCGCCGCGAGGAAGCCTGCTGCGGCGCCGTCTATCTCGATCGCGAGTTCAATCCGGCGATCGGCAATCTCAACGAGCCGGCCAACCCGCTGCTCCAGCCGGGCGCGACCCCGGCGCGGACCAACGATTCCGGCAACAACATCATAAACGTGCTCCGCGACCTCGGCACGCCGCTGATCGCGTTCAACGATCCGTTCAGCCGCAACCTCTACGTCACTCCGGGCCGCACCTACGAGGGCGACACCCGCGACTGGGGAGTCTCGGCCGAGGTCAATTACGACCTCAGCCCGAGCGTCAGCCTGACCTCGATCACCGCCTATCGCGACTATGTCTCCGGCCAGCCGGGCGACATCGACTACAGCCCGGTCGACATCCTCTACCGCTCCCCGGTCAACGGCGGGCTCGAACGTCAGTTCAAGACCCTCACCCAGGAGCTCCGGCTCCAGGGCAAGGCTTTCAACGACAAGCTCGACTGGCTGGTCGGCGGCTATTTCGCGGACGAGAGCCTGACGGTTACCGATAACCTCCGTTTCGGCACCCAATATGGGCGCTTCGCCACCTGCCGGCTGCTCTCCGGGACAGGCCTCGCCGGCTTCTACAGCCCGACGACCGCGGGCTGCATCAGCCCCACCGGGCGCGCGGTGATCAGCGGGGCTCTCGCCCCTGCGGTCCCGTCACCCTTCGGACCGGCGGGTCCGACCGTGCTCGCCGCCTTCGACCGGCTGGAAACGATCAACGATCGTGGAAGCACGCTCGACCGCTATCATCAGGACAGCCGCAACTGGGCGCTGTTCACTCACAACATCATCCATATCACCGACAAGCTCGCTCTGACCCTCGGCCTTCGCTACACCAACGAGAAGAAGAAGCTCAACGCGACCTTCGGCAACGACAACACGGCCTGCGTGGCGCAGCAGAACGCGCTTCTGCCGCTCCTCGCCAATCCCGGCCTCGCCCCGCTAGCGGCCGGCCTCATCGGCCTCGCCTGCCAGGGCAATTCCACGTCGGAGCTGAACGGGGTCAACATCAAGGACGACCGCAGCGAGGACGAGTTCACGGGAACCACCATCCTCTCGTACAAGTGGAGCCGGGACCTGATGGTCTATGCGAGCGCCTCGCGCGGCTACAAGGCGGGCGGCTTCAACCTCGACCGGTCGGCGCTGAAGAATCCGGTGCTTCCCTTCGCCTCGACTCCGGGCGGCGCCCAGGCGCTGGTCGGCAACCTCCAGTTCGATCCCGAGATCAACACCGCCTATGAGATCGGCGCCAAATTCTCGCGCGGCCCGGTGACCCTCAACGCCGTGCTGTTCCGCCAGGATTTCAGGAACTTCCAGCTCAACACGTTCAACGGCAGCGTCTTCCTCGTGCAGACGATCAACGGCTGCGGAGTCGCTCTCAACGGCGGCGACCGGGACCAGAGCACCCTTCCGGGCGCTCCGAACTTCGTTCCTCCGCCGGCGGCCAACCCGACCGCCAACCCGGCCGCCGCGACCGGCGCCTGCCCGGCCGGCGAGGTCGGCTACGGAGTCCGCTCCGAGGGCGTCGAGCTCGAAGGCGCGCTCCGGGCCCGCCGCGACCTCAACTTCACCCTCGGCCTGACCTACGCCAACACCCATTACCGGTCGCAGCTGGTCGGCAACGACACCGGCGCTCCGCTCGATCCGGCGCTTCGCAAGCTGCCCGGCGACAATCTCTCCAACGCTCCGGAGATCGTCGTCACCAGCTCGATGTCCTGGACTCCGCGGATCGGAAGCACCGGCCTGTCCGGCCTCCTGTACATCGACGGCCGGGTGACCGACGGCTACAACACCGGCTCCGACCTGTTCCCGCAGAAGGAGCAGGACAGCTTCGCCATCTTCAACGCCCGGATCGGCGTTCGCGGCAAGGGCGAGCGCTGGGCGATCGAGGCCTGGGCGCAGAACCTGTTCAACGTCGGCTACACCCAGGTCGCGTTCAACTCGCCCTTCCAGGAAGGCGCCCGAACCGCGGCCTTCACCGATCCGCAATTCCCGGGCGGCCGACAGATCTTCTCCGCCTTCCTCGCCGAGCCGCGCACCTTCGGCCTGACGGGGCGGTTCCGGTTCTAGGTTGGTTTAATCCTCCCCATCGTAAGATGGGGAGGGGGACCAC
>DASVQS010000023.1:0-62632 GCA_036389015.1 Allosphingosinicella sp.
CCTACGACTACGACCTCTTCGTCATCGGCGCGGGCTCCGGGGGCGTTCGAGCCGCCCGGGTCTCCTCCGCCCACGGCGCGAGGGTGGCGATCGCCGAGGAGCACAAGGTCGGAGGGACCTGCGTCATCCGCGGCTGCGTCCCCAAGAAGCTGCTCGTCTACGGCTCCCATTTCGCCGAGGACCTCCAGGACGCCCGCCGCTTCGGATGGGACGTGCCGTCCTGCGCCTTCCACTGGCCGACCCTTCGCGACAACGTCTTCGCCGAGGTCGGAAGGCTGGAGCAGGCCTATGCCGAGACCCTGTCCAACCACAAGGTCGAGATCGTGCACGAGCGGGCCGAGGTGGCCGGGCCCCACGAGATCCGCCTGGGCGGGGGTCGGACCGTCACCGCCCGGGTCATCCTCATCGCCACCGGCGCCCGCCCGATCGTCCCGAGCTTCCCCGGCAGCGAGCTCGGAATCACCTCGAACGAGGCGTTCCACCTGCCCGACCTGCCGAAGCGGGTGGTGATCGCCGGAGCGGGCTACATCGCCAACGAATTCGCCGGGATCTTCCACAATCTGGGAAGCCATGTCACCCTGGTGAACCGCTCCGACGTCATCCTTCGCGGCTATGACGAGACGATTCGCGACCGGCTCCTGACGATCTCGATGATGAAGGGGATCGACTTCAAGTTCCACGTCTCGTTCGAGAGCATCGAGAAGCAGGGCGAATCGCTCAGGGTCAACATGACCGGCTGCGACGCGATCGAAGCCGATGCGGTGATGTTCGCGATCGGCCGCGAGCCGGCGACCCAGGGGCTCGGCCTCGAAAGCGCCGGAGTGGAGCTGGACGACAAGGGCGCGGTGGTGGTCGACGCCGACAACAAATCGACCTGCGACAGCATCTACGCCGTCGGCGACGTCACCAACCGGGTCCAGCTGACCCCGGTCGCGATCCGCGAGGGGCAGGCCTTCGCCGACACCATCTTCGGCAACAAGCCGAGCCGGGTCGACTATGAGAACATCCCCTCCGCCGTATTCAGCCACCCGCCGCTCGCCGGGGTCGGAATGACCGAGGGCCAGGCCCGCAACAAGCTGGGCTCGGTGAAGACCTTCACCTCCGACTTCCGGGCGATGAAGAACGTGCTGGCGGGCCGCAACGAGCGCGCCCTCTACAAGCTCGTCGTCAATTCCGAGACCGACGAGGTGGTCGGGCTCCACATGATCGGCCCCGACGCTCCTGAAATCCTCCAGGCGGCGGCGATCGCCGTCAAGGCCCGGCTGAAGAAGGAGGATTTCGACGCGGTCGTCGCTCTTCACCCGACCATGGCGGAGGAGCTGGTGCTGATGCGTTGATCCTTCGATACGCCGGTTCGACAAGCTCACCGGCTACTCAGGATGAGCGATTGTGAGTATTCTCGATCCGCTCATCCTGAGTAGGGACTGAGCTTGGCGAAGGCCCGTATCGAAGGACATCCATGACCGACCCAGCCTACCTCTCCGGCTTCGGCAACCATTTCGCCACCGAGGCCGTGGCCGGCGCCTTGCCCGAGGGGCGCAACTCGCCGCAGAGGCCCGCCTTCGGCCTCTATGCCGAGCAGCTCTCCGGAACCGCCTTCACCGCCCCGCGCGCCGAGAATCGCCGCTCCTGGCTCTACCGGCTTCGCCCGAGCGCGGAGCATCCGCCTTACCGCCCCTATGAGGGCGCGCCCCATTTCGCCGCCGCGTCGCTCCACGACCCCTTGCCGCCCAACCGCCTGCGCTGGGACCCGCTGCCCCTCGACGGCGAGAGCGCCGACCTGGTCGACGGGATGACGACGATGATGGCGAACGGCGGCGCCGAAGCGCTGTCGGGAGTCGCCGTCCACGTCTACCGGGCGACCCGCGACATGGAGCGCTGCTTCTTCAATGCCGACGGCGAGATGCTCTTCATCGCCGAGCAGGGCAGGCTCGAATTGCTCACCGAAATGGGCCGGATCGAGATCGCTCCGGGCGAAGTCGCCCTCATCCCCCGAGGCGTTCGCTTCCGCGCCCGCCTTCCCGACGGAAGCGCCCGCGGCTATGTCGCCGAGAATCACGGGGCGCTCTTCCGGCTGCCCGAGCTCGGCCCGATCGGCTCCAACGGCCTCGCCAATCCGCGCGACTTCCTCACGCCAATCGCCCGCTACGAGGACGAGGAAGGCGAGGTCGAGCTGGTCCAGAAATATCTCGGCCGGCTCTGGACGACCCGGCTCGACCACAGCCCCCTCGACGTCGTCGCCTGGCACGGCAATCTCGCCCCCTGGAAATACGACCTCGCCCGCTTCAACACGATCGGGACCGTCAGCTTCGACCATCCCGACCCGTCGATCTTCACCGTCCTCACCAGCCCGTCCGAAACGCCCGGCCGGGCCAATGCCGACTTCGTCATCTTTCCGCCGCGCTGGATGGTCGCCGAGGACACCTTCCGGCCGCCCTGGTTCCACCGCAACGTGATGAGCGAGTGCATGGGGCTGATCAAGGGCGCCTACGACGCCAAGGCGGAGGGCTTCGCCCCCGGCGGCCTCAGCCTTCACAATCTGATGTCGGGCCACGGTCCCGACGTCGCCAGCTGGACGGCGGCCTCAGAGGCGAAGCTCGAGCCCCGCAAGATCGAGGACACGCTGGCCTTCATGGTCGAGAGCTGCTGGCCCTTCCGGCCGACCCTTTCCGCCATGGGATCGCAGGCCCTCCAGAAGGATTACGATCGCGCCTGGGGCGGCTTCCCCAAGGGGCGGCCGGGCACTTAATTCCTCCCGCGATTTCGCGGGGAGGTGGACCACCCGAAGGGTGGTGGAGGGGTCCTTCGATACGGGCCTTCGCCAGGCTCAGTCCCTACTCAGGATGAGCGGTGGCGATTATCCGCTACCGCTCATCCTGAGTAGCCGGTGAGCCTGTCGAACCGGCGTATCGAAGGACCCCTCCACCAGGCTTCGCCTGGTCCCCCTCCCCATCTCCGATGGGGAGGCAGTTACTGAGTCCGAACCGCCTCCACCTTGCTCCCGTCCCCGCGCAGCAGGGTGAAGCCGGTGGCGGCATTGCCCGCCACCTTATACTCGACCCTTGTCACCGCATCGTTCTCGAAGGCGAACAGATTGGGTCCGATCGCGATCAGGGCCAGCTTCGGCCCGCCCTCGCGCTGGAAGGCGAGGTGCCCTTCCTCCACCCACACCTTCCGCTCTCCGAAGCTGCCGGCATAAGCGCCGAGCGGCAAGGCGGTCGCGACGGGATCGGCCTGGGCGGCGAGCATTGCGGCGGTCGCCTCGTAATTCGCTTTCTCACGGGGCGGCGCGGTCGAGACGAGCCGGCGAAGGGCGTGCACCTGGGCGACCAGCAGCGCCTTTTCCGGGTCGGTGGCGGTGGTCGGAGCGATCCCGACGCCCTCCCAGTCCTTGCCGGTCGAGGCGAGCACGGCCCGTCCGACCGAGATGCTGACCAGATAGCCGCCGGGAAGCGGGAAGAACTGGTTGCGGAAGCCCGCCCCGGCCGTCGTCGCCCCGATCAGCTCGCCCAGCTTGTAGCCCGCGATATGCCCGGTGAACTCCTCGGCCGCGCTCGCGGTCCGGCCGCCGGTCAGGACGTAGAGCGGCTTGCCGACCATCCGGCCCGCAGGAAGGTTCGCCAGGGTCGACGTGCGGTCGATCTGGTTGCCGGCCATGTGGAAGGTCATCAGCGGCTTGTCCGGCTCCATGAAATGGCTGACCAGATATTGCACCGACTCCGGGCTTCCGCCGCCATTCTGGCGAAGGTCGATGATGACGGCGTCCCCGTCCCTGAGGAAGCGCATGACATTGTCATAGGCCTCGGCGCTCTTCGGGCCGACCCAGACGAAGCCCTGCATGTTCACGTAGCGGACGTTGCCGGGCAGGACCTTCATCTCGGTGAAGCCGTGGTTGCGCCGCTGGGCCTGGCGAATTTGCTCGGGCGAGGGCGTATCGTCGTCGGGCCGGCTCGCCGGCTGGGCGGCGAGAGCTGCCGCGAGATCGGCCGACTGGCGGGGATCGTATTGGAGGCCGAGATGCTTGTCGGGGGTGACGGCGGCGAGGTCGGCATTGACCCGCTCGACCAGCACGCCCGGATCGGAGATGTCGTAGCGCCCGGCCGCCAGCCCCTTGGCGAGCGCGGAGTCCAGCTTCGGCCTGACCTCGGGCAGGACGTAATTCTCGGCGAGCAGCTTGCGAAGGGCGGTGACCACCGCCCGTCCGTCGGCCGGCGCTACCGCCGGCGCCGCGGCCGGTTGCGCCACGGCCAAAGCCGGCGCCAGGGCGATGCCCGCGAGGGCCAGCGCTATCCCACTGTATCGCTTCATCTTCTTCTCCCCACTCAAGCCTTTACATCCCTGACGAAGGTTATCGCTTGGTCTCGCGACAATTTCAGGCAAATGTTCCTCGCTGCCCGCCGTTTCCTGGCAGGATCAGCGTGGGAACCGCCTGGATGGACAAAAAGCTCGACCAACTCGACATCAAGCTCCTCGCCTGCCTCCAGGCCGACAACCAGCTTACCGCCGACATGCTCGCCGAGCGCGTCGGGCTGTCGCCCTCGGCGGTGGCCCGGCGGCTTCGTCAGCTGCGGGCGTCGCGGGCGATCGCCGGCGACGTCGCGATCGTCGCCGAGCAGGCGCTGGGCCATCCGCTGTCGGCGATCATCCACGTCCAGCTCGAGCGCCACGCTTTGACCGAGGTGGCGAGCTTCAAGCGGCTGCTCGCGACATCCGAGAACGTCCAGTTCTGCCTCGAGATTTCCGGCGCGTTCGACATCCTCCTGCTCGTCGTCGTCGCCGACATGGAGGCCTTCAACGCGTTCGCCGACGACACGCTCGCCGGCCAGCGCGCGGTCCGCCGCTACGAAACCAGCTTCGTCAAGCGCCGGCTCAAGGCCAGCCTGGCTCTGCCGCTGGAGCAGCTGGCGGGGTAAATCCTCCCCGCGATTTCGCGGGGAGGGGGACCAGGCGAAGCCTGGTGGAGCGGTTCTTCCAGCGCCCTGGAACCCCTCCACCGCGCTTCGCGCGGTCCCCCTCCCCGGCAAATGCCGGGGAGGATTTGCTATGCTCCACCCTTGCTATAGTCCGACGCCATGACCACCGACGTCCTCATCATCGGCGCCGGCCACAACGGCCTCGTCTGCGCTTACTACCTCGCGGCGAAGGGCCTGAAGGTCACCGTCCTCGAACGCCGCCACGTCGTCGGCGGAGCGGCGGTGACCGAGGAATTCCATCCCGGCTTCCGCAACTCGACCGCCGCCTACACGGTCAGCCTCCTGAACCCGAAGGTGATCGAGGACATGCGGCTCCACGATCACGGCCTCGAGGTCGTGCTCAGGAAGGTCGACAATTTCCTGCCGACCCTCGGCCCGGACCATCTCCTCTCCGGCCGCGGCGGACTGACCCGGCGCGAGATCGCCCGCCATTCGCTCGCCGACGCCGAAGGCTATGACTCCTATTCGCAAGCGCTGGGCTCGGTCGTCGCCATCCTGCGCGACTGGATCCTTCGCGCCCCGCCCAATGCCGGCGGCGGCCTCGCCGACGTCCTCGCGGCCCTCAAGCTCGGCAATTCCGTCCGCGGCATGACCGCGGAGGAGCAGCGCAACCTGCTCGATTTCTTCACCAGGTCCGCCGCGGACATACTCGACCGCTATTTCAGGACCGACATCGTCCAGGCGCTGTTCGGCTTCGACGCCGTCGTCGGCAATTATGCCAGCCCCTACGATCCCGGCTCGGCCTACGTCCTCCTCCACCATCTGTTCGGCGAGGCGGCGGGGGTGGCCGGCGCCTGGGGCCATGCGATCGGCGGAATGGGCGCGATCACCCAGGCGATGGCACGGGCGGCGCGTTCGAAAGGCGTCGAGATCCTTCTCGACTCGCCGGTCGAGGAGATCATCGTCGAGCGCGGCCGCGCCGCCGGCGTCGTGGCCGCGGGCCGGACCTGGCGGGCGAAGGCGGTGGCGGCGAACGTCAATCCGCACTTCCTCTTCGGAAAGCTGCTCCCGGACGGCGCCGTGGGGCCGGAAATCTCCCGGCGGATGGCCGGCTGGAGCGCCGAATCCGCGACCTTCCGGATGAACGTCGCCCTGTCGGAGCTCCCCCGCTTCACCAGCCTGCCGGAGCCCGGCGACCATCTCACCGCCGGGATCATCATCGCCCCGTCGCTCGGCTTTATGGACCGCGCCTATACCGGCGCCCGAACCGAGGGCTGGGCCCGCGAGCCGATCGTCGAGATGCTTATCCCGTCGACCCTCGACGGCAGCCTCGCCCCGCCGGGGCAGCATGTGGCAAGCCTGTTCTGCCAGCATTTCCCCTACGAGGTGGAGGGCGGCTGGGAGGCGCGCGTCGAAGAGGCCGCCGACCACATCATCGCCCATGTCGACCGCTACGCCCCCGGCTTCGCGGCCTCGGTGAGCGGCCGCCTCGCCCTCTCGCCCTGGCACCTCGAGCAGCGCTTCGGGGTACCGCGCGGCGACATCTTCCACGGCAAGATGGGCCTCGACCAGCTCTTCTCCGCCCGCCCGATTCTGGGGCATGCGGATTATCGGATGCCTCTGGCCGGCCTCTACCTCTGCGGCTCGGGCGCCCATCCGGGCGGCGGGGTGACCGGGGCGCCGGGGCACAATGCGGCGAAGGCGGTCCTGGCGGACCGAAGGAAGTGGCGCTGACTTGCCTCCCCATCGCCAGATGGGGAGGGGGACCACCCGAAGGGTGGTGGAGGGGTAGCTGCCGTGGATTCCGGGGTTCAAGCTGGCGACGGCAAAGGCCTAGGCTTCTACCCCTCCACCATGCTTCGCATGGTCCCCCTCCCCATCCTCCGGATGGGGAGACAAATCACTTCCGCCGCTTGTACCGGATCACCCAGCTGTCCGCCCAGCTCCCGTCGGCCTTCCGCGCCTGCCAGCGCCAGGTGAAGCTGTCGGGCTTCACGTCCTGCCAGATCATCCGCGAATAGACCTTCTTGGGCCCCTTCGGCTCGGTGGTGACCAGCTCGAAGTTGTAAGGCTGGTCCTCGACCGGCCCACCGACCAGGCTGATGTAGGCCCCGCCATTGTCGACCCAGGTCTGCGCCCATTTCTTCTTCGCGGGATCGTACATGCTGTGCGACGCTCCGACATAGCCGATGTCGGCCTGCTCGAAATGCTCGGCGATGACGCAGTCGCCGAACTCGTCGCGGGTGATCCGGTTGACCGCATGCCCGGTCTTGCCGCCGGGAAGGTCGAACTCGGCGTCCCATTCGCCGACCCAGAAATCGAGCTGGCGATATTCGGGGGTGGAGCAGGGCGGCGGCGGAGGCGGAGGAGGCTCGGCGGGCGCGGCGGAGGCGAGAGCAAGCGCGATGAGCATGGCGGTCTCCTTGTCGTTACATGTTGTAATCGATGCCGCCGGGATGGCCAAGCTCCCCTCCCTTTCAGGGAGGGGAAGAAGGCGCTAGTAACCCGGCCATGAAGACCCGCGCCGCCATCGCAGTCGCCCCCAACCGGCCGCTCGAGATCCACGAAGTCGACCTCGACGGTCCCCGCGCCGGCGAGGTGCTGGTCGAGATCATGGCGACGGGCGTCTGCCACACCGACGCCTATACGCTCGAGGGCAAGGACAGCGAGGGCCTCTTCCCCTCGATCCTGGGCCACGAGGGCGCCGGAATCGTCCGCGACGTCGGCGAAGGCGTGACCTCGGTCGCCGTCGGCGACCATGTCATCCCGCTCTACACGCCCGAATGCCGCCAGTGCAGATCCTGCCTGTCGCGCAAGACCAATTTATGCACCGCGATCCGCTCGACCCAGGGCAAGGGCGTCATGCCCGACGGCACGAGCCGCTTCCGCCTGGGCTCCGAGACGATCCACCATTACATGGGCTGCTCGACCTTCTCGAACTTCACCGTCATGCCCGAGATCGCGGTCGCCAGGGTCCGCGAGGACGCGCCGTTCGACAAGATCTGCTACATCGGCTGCGGAGTCACCACCGGCGTCGGAGCGGTGATCTGGACCGCGGGAGTCGAGCCGGGCGCCAATGTCGTCGTCTTCGGCCTCGGCGGGATCGGCCTCAACGTCATCCAGGGCGCCAAGCTCGTCGGCGCCAACAAGATCGTCGGGATCGACATCAACCCGGCCAGGCGCCCCCAGGCCCAGGCCTTCGGGATGACCGACTTCATCAACCCGGCCGAGATCGGCATGGACAAGGTCGTGCAGGCGATCCTCGACCTGACCGACGGCGGCGCCGACTACAGCTTCGACTGCACCGGCAATACCGACGTGATGCGCCAGGCGCTCGAATGCTGCCACCGGGGCTGGGGGGTCTCGACGATCATCGGAGTCGCCGAAGCCGGCCGCGAGATCGCCACCCGCCCCTTCCAGCTGGTCACCGGCAGGGTCTGGAAGGGGAGCGCCTTCGGCGGCGCTAGGGGTCGAACCGACGTGCCGCGGATCGTCGACTGGTACATGGACGGCAGGATCGAGATCGACCCGCTGATCACCCACACGATGCCGCTGGACGACATCAACAGGGCATTCGATTTGATGCACGCGGGTGAATCGATCCGCTCGGTAATCGTCTACTAGACCGTCCTTCGATACGGGCCTTCGCCGGGCTCAGTCCCTACTCAGGATGGGCGGTAGGGGGATCGAGGAGACCGAGACCCGCTCATCCTGAGTAGCCGGTGAGCCGTCGAACCGGCGTATCGAAGGACCATTCGGACCGCCATGACCCTGGAAACCCTCTCCTCCGCCAAATCCTTCGGCGGCACCCAGCTCGCCATCCGCCATTCCAGCCGCGAAACCGGCACGGACATGACCTTCGGCATCTACCTTCCGCCCCAGGCCGAGGCCGGCGCGCCGCTCCCGATCCTCTGGTTCCTCTCAGGCCTCACCTGCACCCACGCCAATGTCGTCGAGAAAGGCGGCTATCAGCGAGTCTGCGCGGAGCTCGGCCTGATCCTGGTCGCTCCCGACACCAGCCCGCGGGGCGCGGACGTGCCCGACGACCCCGCCTACGATTTCGGCCAGGGCGCCGGCTTCTACCTCGATGCAACCGAGGAGCCGTTCGCCGGGAACTACCGGATGGCGAGCTACGTCACCGCCGAGCTTCCCGATCTGGTCGCCGCCCACTTCCCGGCCGACATGGCCCGCCAGGGGATCACCGGCCATTCGATGGGCGGACACGGTGCCCTCACCCTCGCTCTGAGCAATCCCGGCCGCTACCGCGGCGTCTCGGCCTTCGCGCCGATCGTCGCTCCGTCGCAGGTGCCGTGGGGCGAGAAAGCGCTCGGACGCTATCTCGGCGAGGCTCGCTCCGCCTGGCGCGCCCACGATGCGGTCGCCCTGATCGAGGACGGCGCCCGGGTGCCGGACCTGCTCGTCGACCAGGGCACCGCCGACAGCTTCCTCGAACGGGAGCTTCGGCCCGGGCTGCTTACCAGCGCTTGCGAAAAAGCCGGCATCCCGCTGACTTTGAGGATGCAGCAGGGCTACGACCACAGCTATTATTTCATCTCGACCTTCATCGAGGATCATCTGCGCTGGCATGGCCGGCGGCTGGACATCGGGGGAAAATGAAATGACGCTCAGCCGCCGATCGTTCCTTCAGGCCGCAGCGGCGATGGGCGCTTCGCTGGCCTGGGCAGGCCCGGCCCGGGCTTCGCGCACCAAATGGAGCGAACGGCGCGACCTGTACCCGGAAGGCGTGGCCTCCGGCGATCCGGCTCCCGACAGCGTTATACTGTGGACGCGGCGACCGTTCGCCACGGGGGCGCGGGAGCTTCTGACCGTCGAGGTGGCCGAGGACGAAGCGTTCCGCAAGGTCGTCGCGCGCTCGCCCGCCGCCGTCTCCGCCGCCGCGGACTGGACCTGCCGGGTCCTCGTCGGCGGCCTCAGGCCGGCGCGGACCTACTGGTACCGCTTCACCGACGCGCAAGGGAACGGAAGCCGCATCGGCCGAACGATCACCGCACCCGCCGCCAATGACCCGCGCGCCGTCAATTTCGCCTTCGTCAGCTGCCAGGACATTAACGAAGGCAAGCTCAACGCCTATCGCCGGATGATCTTCGAGGACGAGCGCGCGCCTCCCGCCGACCAGCTCGGTTTCGTGCTCCACCTCGGCGACTTCATCTACGAGGTCGTCCAATATCCCGAAGAGCAGAAGACCCGCTACGACCGCACCATCTACGAGGTCGCGCGAATCGCCGACGGCGGCACGGTCGGCAAGTTCCATTATCCGCTCACCCTCGGCGGCTACCGCGCCATCTATAAGGGCTATCTCGCCGATCCCGACCTGCAGGATGCCAGGGCCCGCTGGCCGTTCGTGGCGATCTGGGACAATCACGAATTCTCCTGGCAGGGCAGGCAGAGCATCGTCCAGGCCGGCGGGCCTCCCCAGCCCGGACAGACGGTCAAGGTCGCCGCCAACCAGGCCTGGTTCGAATATATCCCGGCGCGGGTACGGGCGCCGAGCGGCTCGCTGGCCGAGTTCGGCCCGCCGCCGGTGGAGAACGTCAAGATCGAGAACTGGGACGAATACGGCCTCGGCCAGGAGCCCAACAACCTGACCGCGATCCGCAGCCTGATCGCCTATCGCGGCCTGCGCTACGGGAAGCATCTCGATCTTTTCCTCACCGACCAGCATAGCTTCTGCGGTGAGGACCCGACCGACAACGTCGACGGAATCGAAAAGCTCGTCGACCCGGCCTTCAACGGCATGTTCTCGGAAGAAGCGACGATCGCGCTCGACGCCGGCCGTGCCTATGTCGGCGGCGAGCCGCCCGCCGAGCTGCACTTTCGCGAGGCGCGCATTCCCAACCCGCGCAAGGAAAAGGCGCCGCGGACCATCCTCGGCGTCGAGCAGAAGACATGGTTCAAGGATCGGCTGCGCAGATCGAAAGCGACCTGGAAGATCTGGGGCAATTCGCTCGGCGCGCTCGACATACGAGTCGATCCGCAAAATCTGCCCGCCGGATTGGTCGACAAGCCGTGGCCCGCGGATACCTATGCGATCCTGCGCACCGACGATTGGGGAGCGGCCTACGCCGAGCGCAAGGAAATCTACGACCTCGTTCGCGACAGGAAGATCACCGGCTTCGCGATCGTCTCGGGCGACCGCCACAGCTTCTGGGCAGGCTATGCGGCCGCCGCGCTCCCGCCGCGCAAGTTCGAGCCGGTCGGCTTGAGCTTCGTCGGCGGATCGCTCGTCAGCCCCGGAGCCATGGAAGGCTTCGAACATGGCTTCAAGAAGCCGAACCCGCTCAAGCCGCTCTACCTCGCCGACCGCCCCGGGGCGCCGAAACCGGACTGGACGTATAATATGACGCTCCTTCACGGTGTCCGCTCATCGCTCGAATACGCCAGGTCGTTCGACCTCGATCGGGCGAAAGCGCTTAGAAATCCGGACCTCGCGCCGCACTTGGAATTCTTCGACGCGGGCGGCCACGGCTATGCGACGGTTCGCCTGTCGGGCGAGGAGATGCGGACCGAGTTCGTCTGCATTCCGCGCCCCATTGCCCGGAGCGGCACGCCGGACGGCGGGCCCCTGCGCTACCGCGTCGTCCATTCGGCCCGGCTGTGGCGGCCGGGCGAGGCGCCGCGCCTCGAGCGCAAGGTGCTGGAGGGCGATCCGGGCCTTGCCATCTAATGCTTTTGTGATCCGAAAGCCTTATGTCCGTTCGGGCTGAGCTTGTCGAAGCCCTCTCCTCTCCCTTGTGAGCAAGAAGTAAGGCCCTTCGACAAGCTCAGGGCGAACGGAGGGTTTCACCTTGTCCCCTCGAGGTCCTAGAAGCCCTCAATGACCCTCTCCAACCTCCTTCCCACATTGATCGAGGCCGCGCTCGCCGCCGGCGAGGAGATCGAGCGCATCTACGGCGCGGGCTGCGCGACCGAGGAGAAAGCGGACGGCTCGCCCGTCACGATCGCCGACCGCAACGCCGAGGCGATCATCCTCGAGCATCTCGCCAGCGCCTTCCCCGGCATCCCGGTCCTCGCCGAGGAGGAAGCCGCCGCCGGCCGGATCCCCGAGCTCGGCCGCCGCTTTTTCTGCGTCGACCCGCTCGACGGCACCCGCGGCTTCGTCCAGCGCAACGGCGAATTCACCGTCAACATCGGCCTGATCGAGGACGGCGCCCCGGTCGCCGGGGTGATCTACGCGCCCGACCCGAAGCTCCTCTATTACGGCGCCCGCGGCGAGGGCGCGTTCCGGGTCAGGGACGGCGCCGAGGCCGAGCCGATCCGCCCCCGTCCCCGCCCCGGCTCGGGCCTGACCGCCGTCGGAAGCCGAAGCCACGCGTCCCACGGCACCGCCGAGAAAGGCGCCCATCTCGGCATCGCCGAGTTCGTCGCTTCGAGCTCGTCGCTCAAATTCTGCCTGGTCGCCGAAGGGACCGCCGACCTCTATCCGCGCCACGGCACCACCGCCGAATGGGACACCGCCGCCGGCCAGGCGATCCTCGAGGCCGCCGGCGGCCGGGTCATGGCGCTGGACGGGGACGGCCGCGAGGCCGGGCCGCTCCGCTACGGCAAGGTGGCCGAACGCTTCCTCAACCCCCCCTTCATCGCCTGGGGCTACTGAGCCCTCTCCCTGCAGGGGAGAGGGAGGGGCCCGCGGCGAAGCCGTGGGAGTGTGAGGGCAGACCTCCGAAGTCACTCCGCGCCCTCACCCTGTCGGCCTTCGGCCGACGTCCCTCTCCCCTGCAGGGAGAGGGATTATCCGAAGCTGTGCTTGATTCCGATCGCCGGGATGACGTGCTTGTTGCGGTGCCTGAGCTCGAGCTCGTCCGGGAAGGGGTTGCGCCGGTCCGGGGTGAAGAAAGTGCGCTTTCGGAAGGCGGCGGAATTGATCGCATTGTCGAGGCTGAAGGTGATCGTCGTCTTCGGGCCGGGGCGATATTCGACGAAGGCGGTCAGATAGGGATTGTCGCTGAACGGCCGGTCGATCTCGTCCTGCCGGAAGAAGTAGGTCGGGGAGTTGACGTAGGCGGTGACCCCGTAAGCGAACTTGCCGAGGTCCTGGCGGAAGCTCGCGTCCGCGGAATAGAGGTTGAAGCCCGAGAAATGCCGCTTGCGGTGCGTATAGGGGTCCTCGACCGACGTATCGATCAGCGAGCTGTGGACGGTCAGCCGGCCGCCCTTGATTCCGAGCTTCGCCAGCGGCGCGTCGATCGTGCTCCTGAGGGTCAGCATCCGGCCGTTGCCGAGATTGCCCGGAGCGTCAAAGCCCTCGGGCGTCGGGATCCGGTCCTGGACCAGCGAGATGCGGTTGTAGCCCGCCTCGATCTTGACGACCCCGTCGCCGAGGATGGGCTGCTCGAGAGTCGCCAGCAGCTCCCAGGCCCGCTGGGGGACAAGGTCGGCATTGCCGCCGTTGACCCGGTCGTTGGTCAGCTCGGCGGTGCTGATGAAGTCGTCGAAATTGAGCTGGGCGACGGTGCGGGCGAGCGACAGCTGGGCGTGCCAGCCGCTCTTGTCGCGATAGTCGAGGCTGGCCTTGGGCTTGAAGAACTTCAGCACCCGCTCCGCCTGGGCGTCGCCGCTGACGGTGAGGCGCGACGCCTCGTAGGTCAGCCCCATGTCGAGGCGAAGGGTCTTGGACAGCGGCCTGCCGGCGTTGACGAAGGCCTCGCCGCGATATTCCTTCACCACCGCCTGGTCGACCGGAAGGTCGATCCGCGTCTGGCCGCCGCCGGCGTTGAGCCGGTAGAAATTGACGTCGCTGTCGAGCTTGTTGAGCACCCCCTCGACGCCGGTCTCGACGCTCCACCCGCCGAGGTCCGACCGGTTCCAGACCAGCCGGAGCACGCGCTCGTCGCGGACATTGTCGATGTCCTGGATGAATCCCCCGGTCACCTCGCCTTTCACCCGGTTGAGCGAGGTGTCGACATCGCGCCGCTTGCGACGGGTGGCGAGGCCGATCAGCTTGAGGCCGCCGCCCAGCAGCGGCCGCGTCACGTCGCCGCCCAGCTCGTAATTGCGGCGGTCGTAATCCTGGGTCAGCCGGTCGTCCCGGATCGGCCCCGAGGCCGGGAAGACGTCGTTGGTCTGCTTCAGCTCGAACCAGGTTTGCGAAACCCGGAGGTTGAGGTGCGCGGTGCGGTTGTCGCCGCCATTATGCTCCCAGGCGCCGGAGACGAAGGCCGTCCGGTCCGCGATCCGGTTGACCTTCTCCCGATATTCCTTGAGGCCGCCGCCCGGCAGCGCGGTGATCCGGTCGAACCCCTCCTCCGTCGTCGGGAAGGCCTGGTAGCCGGCCGACGCGTTGAAGCTCGACTTGCCGCGCCGGAGGAGCGCGGAGACGGTGACGTCGGGCTCGACTCGCCCGGTATAGGTGCGCCTGAGGGTCGCGTTGACGGTCCCCGCGAGGCCGCCGGCGGCGGTGGTGACGACGTTCACGACCTGCGGCTTGCCGGCGAATTCGGATCCGAACAGATCGCCCGGCCCGACCTCGACCCGGGCCACCCGGCTCGCCGGAATCCGGGCCAGGATTGTCTCGAGCGTATCGCTCTTCGAGCTCGGCCGCTGGCCGTTGATGACGACGTTGCCCGCCGCCTGGCCGAAGCCGCGCACCTCCTGGTTGCCGAGCTCGAGCGTGAACCCGGGGACCCGCTGGACGATCTGCAGAGCGTTGGACGGCGCGAACTGGCCGAAATAGGCGGCCTCGTAGACGGTCCGTCCGTCGGCTCCCGGCGCCTGCGCGGCCGAGGCGGGCGCCGCGACCCCGCCCAGCAAGGCCGCCGCCGCCAGTCCCGCCCACCGCACCTTGCCCGCCACCCGCATTCCCTTCACTCGATTACACGCGTCATCGTGTGCAAGAAGCGAGCCACGCGAAGGGGTACAGAGGCGGGCGACGAACCGCCTGCACGGCTCGACAAACGGCATTTTTCGATGTTCGGTGGCGGACAATCCGTGTCCGCAATCGGACGTTCAACCCCTCTCCCTGAAGGGGAGAGGGAGGGGCCCGCGAAGCGGGAGGGTGAGGGCCTGTAATAGGATTTCGGGGCAGCCTTCACCTCCCACCGCTTCGCGGCGGGCCCCTCCTCTCCCCTTCAGGCAGAGGGGTTTTTCCGACGAACCGCCGCCACCCCGAGATAGAGGAGCAACCCCAGCGGACCGACCATCATCGTCGCGAACAGGCAGAGCGCGAGCAGGGGATGACGGACTCCCGCCGTCTCGGAATGCTCCGCTTCCCAGCTCCCTACCCACAAATCGAGCACCAGATAGTGGATCCAGCCGGCGAGAAGGAGCGCGGGCGTGTCGAAGGCCCGGCCGAGCGCCGCCAGAGTGTAGCCGCCGTCCCTCGGGATCGCCGCGAGATTGGGGATGAAGAATGCGAGGTAGAGGAGGCAGAGCGGCACGGCCGCCCAGCGCGCGATCCTTATGCCGCGCTCCCGGCCGACCCAGGGCAAGGCGAACAACGCCGCCCAGCCGACGAAAGCGATTCCCTGAGCGGCGATGAACCAGGTCTCGTGCATAGGAGTGCCCCTCCCTTTGCTCCCCGGCGAAAGCCGGGGCCAGCGGCGCGGGCCAGGGGACTGGGTCCCGGCCTTCGCCGGGAAACAGGACTGGCCCTAGATGATAGGATGCCGCTCCCAATTGGGCTTGTCGACCCTCTTGCCGAGGGTCGCGTTGAGGCCTTTCACGGCCTCGCTGCCGGTCCGCTCGCACAGGAAGGGGAAGATGGCGTGGACCAGGCAGGCGAGCCCGCCGACGATCATCCGGACCCCGAAGCGCGCCGCCATCCCGAAGTGCTCGGGATAGGATTCGCCGATCTCATGGGGATGTTTGGTGAAGGGATTTGCAGCCATTTCGGACCCATATCGCGGGGCGGCCGGGTTCACCAGTGAATTGAAGCTCCCCTCCCTGAAAGGGAGGGGTTGGGGGTGGGTAGGCGAGCGAAGCGAGACTTTCTGCTGACTCGGAGTTTCGGCCGCCTCCGGCGGACCCACCCCCGGCCCCTCCCTTGCAGGGAGGGGAGTTGCGCGCCCCCGCCTTGGCCTCCTACATCTCTGCCAAACCTCAGGAGCCCCTTGCATGCCCGAAGCCTATATCGTCGCAGCCGCCCGGACCGCCGGCGGACGCCGCGGCGGCGCCCTCAGGGACTGGCACCCCGCCGACATGGCCGCCGAGGTGCTCGACTCCCTGATCGAGCGCTCCGGCCTCGATCCCGCTTCGGTCGAGGACGTCATCATGGGCTGCGTCGGCCAGGCCGGCGAGCAGGCCTTCCATATCGGCCGCAACGCGGTGCTCGCCTCGTCCCTCCCGACCTCGGTCCCCGCCGTCACGATCGACCGCCAGTGCGGCTCGTCCCAGCAGGCCGTGCAGTTCGCCGCCCAGGCGGTGATGAGCGGCACCCAGGACGTCGTCATCGCCGCCGGAGTGGAATCGATGACAAGGGTGCCGATGGGACTCCCCGTCACCCTGCCGATGCAGCACGGAATCGGAACCGGCCCCTTCTCGAAGCGGATCCAGGACCGCTTCGGAGTGCCGATGTTCAGCCAGTTCACCGGCGCCGAGATGATCGCCGAGAAATATCAGTTCCGGAAGGAGGAGCTCGACTCCTTCGCCCTCGACAGCCACCGCAAGGCCGCCCGCGCCACCGAGGCCGGCGCCTTCGACGAGGAGATCGTGCCGCTGAAAATCGTCGACGCCGACGGCAACGAGGCTCTCCACACCAAAGACGAGGGCATTCGCTACGACGCCACGCTCGAAGGCATCGCCTCGGTCAAGCTGATCAAGGAGGGCGGCAAGATCAGCGCCGCCAACGCTTCGCAAATCTGCGACGGCGCCTCGGGGGTGATCGTCGTCTCCGAGCGGGCGCTGAAGGAGCACAACCTCACCCCGCTCGCCCGAATCGTCAACCTCACCGTCACCGGCGGCGATCCCGTGATCATGCTCGAGGAGGTCATCCCCGCGACCCGCCGCGCCCTCGAGCGAAGCGGAATGAGCATCGCCGGCATCGACCTCTACGAGGTCAACGAGGCCTTCGCCCCCGTCCCCCTCGCCTGGCTCCGCGAGATCGGCGCCGATCCCGCCCGCCTCAACGTCAACGGCGGCGCCATCGCCTTGGGCCACCCCCTCGGCGCCTCGGGCACCAAGCTGATGACCACCCTCGTCCACGCCCTCAAGGCGCGCGGCAAGCGCTTCGGCCTGCAGACCATGTGCGAGGGCGGCGGGCTCGCCAACGTGACCATCGTCGAGGCCCTCTGACCGCCCTCAGCGCACCGGGCTCGGCCCGCCGCGGCAGACCCTGACGCCCTTCTCGAGCGTGCAGCGCGCCGGCTCCGGGGCTGGGACGGCCTCCTCCTGCCATGGGTCGTCACCGGTCGCGGCGGAGGCCCATTCGTAGGGATATGTGCGGTCGTAATCGTAGCGGGGTTGGCCGTCCCGCAGGCGGACCCGCCCGCCGTCGGCGAAATAGCCGCTTCCATAGGGATTGGCCGTCTCCATCGAACCGCCGATTCCGAAGCCGCCATAGGTATAGAGGGGATAGCGACCGCGGCGTCCGAACCGGCCGGGGCGGTCGTGGCCGCGGCCGGGCCGGACGACCAGGAACCCTCCGGGACCTGAAAGATGACCTCCGCCCGTCGCCGAGCTCGCAGCCGGGCCGACGCCCTGGCGGGCGAAGCCGGCGCCCGACTGGGCCTGCGCCGCTGTGCCGATCGCGGCCGCGCCCACCGCCGCCGCAAGCCAAAAGATGATGCGCATCCTCGCCTCCCTCGTTGAAGGTCCCGGGCGCCGAGGCGCCATGACGTCAACCGGCGACCCGCCGAATCGCTCCGCAGCACGCCTGCGGCCTTGACTTTACGCGCCGTCTCGGCTTGAGGAACCCCCGCAGGCGGGGCCCCCGGGGCTCCGCCGTCGCATTTTGGGATTTGGGCGGCCTCCCTTTTCGACCGCCCGGCCGGGAATACCTGACACGGTTCCCGGACGAACGAAGGATGAAGACATGCGTCACCGCAACGCCGGCCGCAAGCTGCAGCGTACCTCCAGCCACCGCGCCGCCCTCTTCCGCAACATGGCCGCCGCGCTGATCAAGCACGAGCAGATCACCACCACGACCGCCAAGGCGAAGGAGCTTCGCCCCTATGTCGAGAAGCTGATCACCCTCGCCAAGAAAGGCGGCCTCTCCAACCGCCGCCTCGCCCACGCCCGCCTGCTCGACGACAAGCAGCTCCAGAAGCTGTTCGACGTCCTCGCCCCGCGCTACGAAGCCCGCGAGGGCGGCTACACTCGGGTCATCAAGGCCGGCATCCGCGCCTCGGACGCGGCGCCGATCGCCATCATCGAGCTGGTCGACCGCGACGTCTCCGCCAAGGGCCAGGATTCCGGCCCGGTGATGAGCGACGAATACGAGGCCGAAGCCGCCTGAGGCGGAACCAGCCCGACCGCCAGGGATTCTTCTCCACGACTTAACCCAACGGGAGAATGAATCATGGCCGAGCGCAAGCGCGAGCTGATCGACACCGGCAACGACAAGCGCTTCGTGCGCCGCGACGCCGAAGGCAAGTTCAAGGAAGTGGTCGACGTCGGCGCCAGCCTCGCCGCCGACCGGCGCCAGCACGCCAAGACCAAGGTCAAGTCCGGCCAGGGCGACAAGGGCGACCGCTAGAATATCCTCCCCATCGAAGATGGGGAGGGGGACCGCGCGAAGCGCGGTGGAGGGGTAATTGGCGCCCACTCCTCCGGTTCTCGCGAGAACCTCCCATTCCGGCGCGAATACCCCTCCACCATGCTTCGCATGGTCCCCCTCCCCATGCTGTGCATGGGGAGGACGAGTCGGTAGAGCCGTCGAATGGAAATCGGGATCCTGCGCACCGGCGGGCCGCCGCCGGAGCTGGCCGGGCGCTTCGGCGTCTATGACGACATGTTCGCCCGGCTGCTCGGGCCGGACTTCACGGTCCGAGGCTACGACATCCACGGCGGCGAGGCGCCGCCGAGCCCCGACGCCCACCCGGCCTTCCTGATCACCGGATCGGCGGCCGGAGTCTACGAGCCCCTCCCCTGGATCGCGCCCCTGCTCGCCTTCGTCCGCGAGGCGCTGGGCCGCACGAAGCTTGTCGGGATCTGCTTCGGCCACCAGGCGATGGCCGAGGCGCTCGGCGGCCGGGTCGAGAAATCGGAGCGCGGCTGGGGCATCGGCCTCCAGGACTATGAATTGTGGGACCGAGCGAAGTGGATGGGCGAGGCCCCGCCGGAGCAGATCGCCGTTCCCGTCTCCCATCAGGATCAGGTCGTGGTTCCGCCGCCCGGCGCGCGCCTGCTCGGCGGCAACGCCTTCACCCCCTTCGGCCTGCTCGAATGGCCGGACGCGCCCGCCGTCTCGATGCAATTCCATCCCGAGTTCGAGCCCGCTTACGCCCAGGCCCTGATCGAGCACCGCCGAGCCCGGGTCCCCGACCCCGACGCGGCCATCGCCTCGCTCGAGAGGCCCAACGACCGCGCTTTGGTTCAAGACTGGATCAGGCGGTTTCTGACCGGATGATTGCCTCCCTGCCGGCGGAGCCGGCGGGGAGGGGGACCAGGCGAAGCCTGGTGGAGGGGTAACTGACTCGGACGAAGCGGCTCGCGCGATCAACGGGCCTCAGGGCCTCTACCCCTCCACCACCTTCGGCGGTCCCCCTCCCCATCTCACGATGGGGAGGCAGATTCTAAACCGCTCCGCTGAACGTATCGCACGCCGCCGGGTCGCCGCTCTCCAGCCCGCGCTTCAGCCAGGCCGTGCGCTGGGCCGAGCTGCCGTGGGTGAAAGCCTCGGGCACGACCCGCCCCTGGGCCTGCCGCTGGAGCGTGTCGTCGCCGATGGCCTGGGCGGCTCGAAGCCCCTCCTCGACGTCGCCGGGCTCAATGAGTCGTCCCTGGGCGTCCTTGGCATTGGCAGCCCAGACGCCCGCGTAGCAATCCGCCTGAAGCTCGACCCGGACCTGGATGGCGTTGCCCTCGCGGCTCGACACGCGCCGCTGCTGCGAAGACGCCTCATCGAGCACGCCGGTCAGATCCTGGACATGGTGGCCGACCTCGTGAGCGATGACATAGGCCTGGGCGAAGTCTCCGGACGCGGCGAATCGGGTCTGGAGTTCGGCGAAGAAGCTGGTGTCGAGATAGATGCGCTTGTCGGTCGGGCAATAGAATGGTCCCATCGCCGACTGGGCGGCGCCGCACCCCGAATTGCCGTTGCCGCCGTAAAAGTCGAAGCCGGCCGGCTGGTAGCGCTGCCCCTTGGCCGCGAAGATCTGGGTCCAGGTATCCTCGGTGCTCGCGAGAACCTGGCACGAGAAGCGTTTCTCCGGCGCGCTCGAGCAGGCCTGCCTGGGATCGTTCGTCGCCCCCGTCCCCTGCTGGTGCGGCGCCACCGTCGTTCCCGGCCCGCCGACGCCGAGCCCGCCGCCGCCGCCCATATAGCTGAGCGCGCAATAGCCGAGCAGGAGGATGAGCACTCCGCCGATCCCGAAGCGGCTGAGCACCATCGGCAGAAGCGCGAACAGGCAGCCTCCGCCGCCGCCCCCTCCCCCGCCGCCGAAGCCGAAGCCTCCGCCGCCCTGTCCCTGGTCGCGAACATTGTCGCTCGTCCGATAGCCGCCAAGACGCATACCGCTCTCCCTCGAAGCCCCGGGACAATGTTTGCGCACCCGTTATGGTTGCAATTGCGTTCCGACGAAGCGAATGGGTCCTTCGATACGGGCCTTCGTCGGCTCAGTCCCTACCCAGGATGAGCGGCCGGGGTGCTTCTCCCGCTCATCCTGAGTAGCCGCTGAGCGAAGTCGAAGCGGCGTATCGAAGGACGTATCGAAGGACCGCGCTCCCATGTTCCTCAAAGGCAAGACCGCCCTCGTCACCGGCTCCACCTCGGGCATCGGCCTGGCGATCGCCCGCGCGCTCGCCGCGGAGGGGGCAAGGGTCACTCTGAACGGCTTCGGCGACCCCGCCGGGATCGACAGGCTGAAGGACGAGCTCGGCGCCGGCTACAGCGACGCCGACCTGACCCGGCCCGAGGCGATCGAGGCGATGATGGCCGAGGCCGGTCCGGTCGACATCCTCGTCAATAACGCCGGGATGCAGCACGTCGCCCCGATCGACCAGTTCCCGGTCGCCAAATGGGATCTCCTCATCGCCCTCAACCTAAGCGCCGCCTTCCACACCATCCGCCTCGCCCTTCCGGGCATGAAGGCGAAAGGCTGGGGCCGGGTGATCAACACCGCCTCCGCCCACAGTCTCGTCGCAAGCCCCAACAAGGCCCCCTACGTCGCCTCCAAGCACGCCATCGCCGGCCTCACCAAGGCCGTGGCGCTCGAGACGGCGACCGCGGGGGTGACGGTCAATTGCATCAGCCCCGGCTATGTCTGGACCCCGCTCGTCGAGAACCAGATCCCCGACACGATGAAGGCCCGCGGCCTCACCCGCGAGGCTGTCATGAACGACGTCCTCCTCGCCGCCCAGCCGACGAAGAAGTTCGTGACGGTCGACCAGGTGGCGGCCCTCGCGCTGTTCCTGTGCCGCGACGAGGCGAGCGCGATCACCGGCGCGAATTTGAGCATGGACGGGGGCTGGACCGCGGCGTGATGGAAGGGTCCTTCGATACGCCGCTTCGACTTCGCTCAGCGGCTACTCAGGATGAGCGGTCGAGAATAATCCCAACCGCTCATCCTGAGTAGGGACTGAGCCTGGCGAAGGCCCGTATCGAAGGACCCCTCCACCACACTGCGTGTGGTCCCCCTCCCCACCGCTTCGCGGCAGGGAGGCAAGGAGGATTAGCACTCTCCCCAATACAGTGCTAAGCTCCTTTCTTCCGCTGCCGTAGCGCCACAGCGTCCTCGAACAGACGGATAAAATCATGGCAGCCAAAGATGTGCGCTTCGCGCGCGACGCCCGCGAGGGAATCGTTCGAGGGGTCGATATCCTCGCCGACGCGGTCAAGGTCACGCTCGGCCCGAGGGGCCGCAACGTCCTCATCGACAAGGGCTGGGGCCCGCCCCGGATCACCAAGGACGGGGTGACCGTCGCCAAGGAGGTCGAGCTCAAGGACAAGTTCGCCAACATGGGCGCCCAGATGATGCGGGTCGTCGCCTCCCGCACCTCCGACCATGCCGGCGACGGCACCACCACCGCCACCGTGCTGGCCCAGGCGATCGTCCACGAAGGCATGAAATCGGTCGCCGCCGGCGCCAACCCGATGGACCTCAAGCGCGGCATCGAGCTCGCCGTGGCCCGGGTCGTCCAGGACCTGGCGTCCCGCGCCCGGCCGGTGACCGGCTCGAGGGAGATCGCCCAGGTCGGCACCGTCTCCGCCAACGGCGATGCCGAGGTCGGCGAGATGATCGCCCGGGCGATGGACAGGGTCGGCAAGGAAGGCGTGATCAGCGTCGAGGAGGCCACCGGGCTCACCCTCGAGCTCGACGTCGTCGAAGGCATGCAGTTCGACCGGGGCTATCTCTCGCCTTACTTCGTCACCGACGCCGAGAAGATGCTGGTCGAGCTTACCGATCCCTACATCCTCCTCCACGAGAAGAAGCTGGGCAAGCTCCAGGACCTCCTGCCGCTGCTCGAGGCGGTGGCGGAATCGGGGCGCCCTTTGCTCATCGTCGCCGAGGACATCGAGGGCGAGGCGCTCGCCACCTTGGTGGTCAACAAGCTGCGCGGCGGCCTCAAGGTCGCGGCCGTCAAGGCGCCCGGCTTCGGCGACCGCCGCCGGCTCGTGCTCGGCGACATCGCCGTGCTCACCGCCGGCCAGGCCCTTTCCGACGAGCTCGGGATTAAGCTCGAGAAGGTGACGCTCGACATGCTCGGCACCGCCAAGCGGGTCGTCATCGACAAGGACAAGACGACCATCGTCGGAGGCGCCGGCGACAAGGCGGAGATCGACGCCCGCGCCGACGCGATCCGCGGCGAGATCGAGCGGTCGGACAGCGAATATGACATGGAGAAATTGCAGGAGCGCCTCGCCAAGCTCGCGGGCGGCGTTGCCGTCATCAAGGTCGGCGGCGCCAGCGAGACCGAGGTCAAGGAGCGCAAGGACCGGATCGACGACGCCCTCCACGCGACCAGAGCCGCGGTCGAGGAAGGCATCGTCCCGGGCGGCGGCACCGCCTTGCTTTACGCGGCCAAGGCGCTCGACGGAATCAACAGCCCCAACGAGGATCAGGCCCGCGGGGTCGACATCGTCCGGCGGGCCCTTCAGGCGCCGCTTCGGCGGATAGCCGAGAATGCCGGGGTCGACGGCGCGGTGGTCGCCGGCACGTTGCTCGCCGGCGGCGACGAGGACCAGGGCTTCAATGCCCAGACCGAAACCTACGAGAATCTGGTCGAGGCCGGAGTGATCGATCCCGCCAAGGTCGTCCGGGCCGCCCTCCAGGACGCAGCCTCGGTCGCGGCGATGATCGTCACCACCGAGGCCGGAGTGACCGACCTGCCGGACGACGATCTCGTCCCGGACACGAACTACGGCTGACTCGAGAAAAATCGGTGTCAGACACCGGATTAATGGAGCAACGGATGGCCGACTCGAAGGAAATGCCTGCCGGAGAGGCGGCGGACGCCGCGTCGCCCTTCATCGACGCCGCCCCTTTCTGGGTGATCTGGCAGACCAGCCTGCCCGCCGGCGGCCGCAACCGGATCCGCCGGATCTCGCAGGATTACGCGACTTCCGCCCGGGCCGAGGCCGACGCCGAGCGCTACCGCAATTCGGGCGCGATCACCTGGGTCGAGGAAGCCCGCCCGCTCGCGCCGCGCGCCGTCCCGGCGACGGCGCTGGAGGCCCTGCGCGGAAGCGCGCCGGCCGAGAGCGTCGCCGCGATTGGTGGACGGGCGGCGCCCTCGAGCGCTGACTGTTCAGTTTGAAGCGTCATCCCGGACTTGATCCGGGATCCACCTTCTTCAAGCGCTTGCGAGCGAGGAAGAAAGGTGGATGCCGGATCAAGTCCGGCATGACGAGCACATGACCTGATCCCAACCTGCCTAGGCGTAGCGGTCCACCACCGACGGGTGCAGCGGACGGTCGAAGCTCAACCCGGCGCGGTTTCCCTCGGCCCAGGCGATCCGCGAGGGCCAGCTCTCCAGCCCCGGAAGCTTGAGCCAGACCCGCGAGCCCACCTCGCAATGGCCGGCCACCTCGAGGCCGCAGCCGTGAGTCGACAGGTCGACGACGATCACCGGCGCCCCGGGCCGGTCGTTGCTGGACGCCAGGCCGGCCCCGACGCTGACCGGGTGACGCATGAACCGCCGCCGGTCGTCGGCGGCTCCTCTCTCAAGCCTGGCGGCGATTCGCATGCCGGTTCCTTTCGACTGCGCAAGGAAACCGGCTTGTCCGCCGCAAAGGGTAACGACTCCTTACCTGATCGGCGATCCACGTAGTTTTGCGAGGGTCTGGGCCGCCAATCCCCTCTCCCGTCCCTACGGGAGAGGCAAGTCGTCGGGCGCACCGATGAAGTCTACCTCGGAGCCATCCTGATCGCTCCGTCCAGCCGTACATATTCGCCGTTCAGATAATTGTTCTCGGCCATGAACACCGCCAGCCGGGCATATTCCTCGGCGCGGCCGAGCCGCTTCGGGAAGGGCACTTGCGCCGCGAGCGCGTCCTTCACGTTCTGCGGCATCATCGCAACCATGGGAGTCTCGAACACTCCGGGAAGGATGGTGTTGACCCTGATGCCCTCGTTCATCAGGTCGCGGGCGATCGGCAGGGCCATTCCGAGCACTCCCGCCTTGGACGCCGAATAAGCCGCCTGGCCGATCTGCCCGTCCTGCGCCGCCACCGAGGCGGTGTTGACGATCAGGCCGCGCTCGCCGTCCTCGAGCGGCTCGAGGCTGACCATCCCGAGCGCCGACTGGGCGAGCACCCGGAAGGTGCCGATCAGGTTGATCTGGATGGCGAGCTCGAACTGGTGGATCGGATAGCCTTTCGCCTCGCCCGTCGCCTTGTCGCGCCCGACCGTCTTGGCGGCGTTGGCGACCCCGGCGCAATTGACGCAGATCCGTTCCTGGCCGTGCGCCTCGCGCGCCCTGGCGAAGCCGGCGGCGACCGCTTCGTCGGAAGTGACGTCGACCTGCGCGAAGATCCCGCCGATCGACGCCGCCACCGCCTCGCCTTTCTCGGCGTCGCGATCGAACACCGCCACCTTGACTCCGCGCTCCGCCAGCGCCCGGGCCGTCGCCTCGCCGAGGCCGGAGGCGGCGCCGGTGACGATCGCGGCGATATCGGGTCCTAGCTTCATGGCGGATGCTCCTGCGAATGGGTTCGGTCCGCTCCTAGACAGCCCGCCCGCCGCCTTCAACGCCGCCCTGCATTTTGTTCATTGTATGCACAGGATTGCATAATTATACATGGCGGCCATGACGACCTGCTCGCCCGAACGCCCCTGGGGAATTCATCCTTCGCTTCGAAGCGACGAGGACTGCCCGCGCTGCGGCTGGACGGCGCCCGGGCCGCTGGGCGATGCGCGCCAGGCGGCCGAGGAAGCCCGGACGTGGATCGCGGAGCTCGAGGCGCTCGCCGCCTGACGCTCATTTTGTGCGCCCGCCATTGAATGCGGGCCGCCGTGGCGCCATCTCAACCGGGCTGACATGCAACTCACCATCGACAAGGAAGCTTCGGCGGCGATGAGCCGCCTCACCGCCATTCGCCTCGCCCTCCTCACCTCGCGGGCGATGGAGAATTGGCGCGCCGGGGTCGGCGACAACGAATCGGCGATGATCCTGCTCGCCGTGGTCGCGATCACCGGCGAGCGGCTGACCCGCGCGGACCTCCCCGAGGACCTTTGCACCGTCGCGACCCCGCTTCCGCCCGGCTACGCCGCGGGCTGCAACATCAGCTCGATCGCCGCCGCCACCGGCCTCAACCGCGAGACCACCCGGCGAAGGGTCGCAACGCTCATCGAGCGCGGCTTCCTCGCCCGTTCGGACGAAGGGGAGATCTGCTTCCCGGCGGTTCGCCGGCAGGATCCGGCGACCCTCGAATTCCTCGGCCGTCAGCTCGAGGCGGTGGTCCGCTTCGCCAACGATTCCATGCGCGACGGAGTGCTCAGGGCCGCTTAGCCCCGCCGGGCGACCGCCGCTCCGCCTCCGCTTCGTAATCCTCGGCGATGGCGAGCAGCGCCGCCCGGTCCTCCTCGCTCTTCAGAGCCTCGGCGAGGCGGCGGAAGATCGCCGCCCGAGCCTTATATTCCAGTCCCAGGTCAGCCATCGCCCCGCGCTACCGGCTCGCGCCCGCCCCCGGGCGGCGGCGGCGCACAAAATGTGCCTCGCCCGCATTCCGCCGGAGGCTCCGGGCGCGAAAGGAGGGCGGACGGACGGCAGCCCCCACCATGCCGTCCGCGGGCCCGCCGCGCGCCCCTGGCGCCGCGGCGGGCCCCTTGCCCGCGAAAGCGGAGCATTCCGGCGGGCCGCGCCGCCTGCGCGTGCCGGACGCCGATAACCAGCGCTTCGCCTCAGGCGGCCTCCCCCCTTCGCGCCCACCCGGGCGGGATCCAGTTGCCGTCCTCGTCCTGGATCCAGCCCGAAGCGAGCTTCCCGGCATCCCGGACCCGGGCGATCGCCGAGAGCTTGCGAAGGATGCTCTCATGCACCTCGCCCAGCGAGCGCGGCCGAGCCGGCCAGGCGCTCCGGCCTCGGGCCGCTCCCTCCTCCCCGTCGCGCCGGTAGAGGCGCTGGATCTGGATCGCCTCGGCGATGGTCGGCCTCGGCAGGTCCTCGGCGGCGCTCGCGATCACGTCCGGATCGAGACTCCTCGCCACCGAGTCGATCAGAAGCCCGTCGTTGCGCTCCAGCCCCGCCTTGAGGACCTCGGCCCAGCGCTCCGCGAAAGCCGGATCCGCGAGCCGCCGCCGGTAGAGCGCTGTCGTCGAGAAGCCGATCTGCCGGGCGGCGTGATTGACCCCGAACCCGGCCGCGAGCCAGGCGAAGAACTCCGCCTCCACCCCCGGCGACCACCGCCCCTCGCCGGCCCGGACGATCTGCGCCCCCTCCCGCTTCGAGAGCCGGACGATCAGCTCGCGCGCATCGGCCGGAGCCTCGCCCGGCCGCGCCGGCCTCGGCCGCCCGCCCGCGAACACCGGCCGCCCCTCCGCCTTGACCCGGGCCCGCCCCCAGTCCCGAGCCCGCACCCAGTCCGCCGCGAACCCGGGATCGCGCTTGCGCAGGCCGAAGGCGGTGGTCTTGTCGACCCCCGCCCTCTGCGCCGAAAGCTCCGCGTTCGCGGTCCGAGCCATCGCGCTCAGGAACCGCCTCCGCCACTTCCCCGCCACCGCCTTCTTATGAGCCATCTCTCGCTCCCTGATTCCGCCTGGCCCCCGCCGGGCCCCGCGTCATCCCCGCGCAAGCGGGGATCCACCTTCCTGCCTCGGCCCGCTCGGACTGATCCGAAAATCCGCCTCAACCCCTTGAATCTAGCACATTTCGCTTTGCAGGAAAAATCCTATTTGAAGTCCTATTTTTCCGCGGCCAAGTCCCCGGAAAGTCTGGCCGAACGGCGAAAAAAATAGGATTTGGTGCAGGAGAGACCGCGCCGGCGAGCCGCCCCGGCAGGCGGCTTTCACGCGCACCCGGCACGTCCGATTCGCTTTCATTGCCGGCCCGGAGTGGCAGTATATATTTCGAAGGGCCGGCGGCGGGGAGGGCAAGTCGATGACCACGCTTTACAGCAACGAGAATGAAGGCGGTCGCACCACCGTCACCCTCGAGCTCCTCCCCGACGGCTCCCTCCAGCTCTTCTATTACGACATAGGCGAGGACTCCCGCCGGACCTTCGGCGACAGCGACTACGAAGCCTGGACCACCGTCCCGGCCTCCGAGCTCCCAAAGCTCGCCCTGGCCCTGCTGGCGGAGAAATACGCCGGCCGCCACGACGCCCTGAGCGACTTCGCGGGCTTCTGCGAGGCGAAGGGGATCGCGCACGAGGGGGGCGTCTGGACCTAGGGCGGCGGGAGCCTCACGCGGGAAAACGGATAGCCAGGGCGTCGCCTGCAGCGGCAGACTCCAGACGGTCCGGCCTCGCAGGCTGTCCCACGTCGTCCGCCCCTCGGCGTCGAGCGCGGGAATGAAACGGGCCCGCAGCCGGATCATCCGACGGGTCTCGGAATCGAGAATCGCCGACCCGCTCGAGGCGAGGAGGGCAAGGCGTGTAAGGACGGATTCAAAGAATCGGAGAAATATCATGATCTGTCCGCCGCCGCCGACGCTTCCCCAGACCCTGTTTTGGCTCGCGGCCGTGGCCACCTTCTTGCTGACGGGTATCGCCGCGCTGGTGGCCGTCTGGAGGTATCACAGGGAGCTCAAGGCCAAGGCATGGGACCGCGCCCACCGAGCTTACGAGCGCTTTCTCGATCAGGCTCTCGCAAACCCGGAATTTCACCCGCGGTACTGGACCGAGCAGGCGATGGCGGATCGGACGAAGCGGAACAAGTACCGCTGGTATATGGCCCGATTCCTTTGGGCGGCAGAACAGGCGCTTGAGTCTGTTCCGGAGGCGCGAGATCAGTGGGCACGCGTCGTCTGGGTTATGCTCCGTGAACACGCGGACTTCCTGTCTGCGCCTGAGGTCAAGGACGAGGTCGACTGCTATCACGGCCTCCTCGGGAGGCTGATCACAAAGGCCAAGGCACTGGAGAACCCGACGCCAGCCAATGGTCCTCACGAGCTCTGAGACGTTTCCATGCGCAAGCTCGCCGGAGGCAACGCCGAGCGGCTGCGCAAGGCGGCGGACCTGACCCAGGAACAGCTCGCGGTGCGAGCCGGCCTGAGCCAGCAATATATCAGCGACCTCGAACGCGGCCTGTGCAGCCCGACGATCGTCACGCTGTACGAGTTGGCGACGGCGCTTGGGGCGGGGCCGGTGGAGCTGGTGCGGGAGGATTGATGTCCCGGAGAAAGCGGTGCCAACGGCGCCACGGTCGGCACCTACAACAATACGCGCACGTCGATCTTGAAGGCTTCCTGCGCCCCGGCCCAAACACCATCGCCCTTGCCTTCTCCGCCCCGGCAGCGCCACCACCAACGCCAGCCTCCACGGCTTCGCCAAAATCCCCGCCAACCTGCGCAGCATCATCTTCGAGCTGAAGCCGACCGGCGGGGCGCTGAACGCGGAGACGGCGGTGGCGTGGGCGGGGGAATCGCGGGCCGATCTGTCTTTTCCCTCAGTACCTGGCACCGGAAACTTCTGATGTTGCGAGGTACAGCTATACACCTGTATGTGCGGACTTCTTCGACATGGCGACAAGCGGGGCAACGGTGCAGGAACTGACAAAATTGCTAGCCGATCATTGGCAGGTGATCGCTGCCGCCCTCGCGGCCGTCGTTGCTGGTGGTGTTGCGATCAAGTTTTTTTCGCACAGACAATCCGGTTCCAGCAATTACGCCGACCAGCGCAACGTAAAAGCTCGCGGTGACGTGGTCGGACGGGATAAGAACGTCAATCGGGATCGTAAGCGTTGAGCGATACCAATCGCGTTGATCAACGCCGCGCATCAGCCGAAAAGATAGCCGGGCGGGATTACAACGAAAATGTTTATGTTGAAGCTCGGACGAGCCATATTGAGCGCTTGGTCGCTCTCCTCGAAAAGGAGATTGAGCGGAACGAGACTCGGGATCAACTCATAGAGAGTCTCGAGTTTTTTCAGGAACCCTACGCGCCCGACGGGGTGGTGGGCGTAGAGGCGAAGCTTACGCTTGTAGGGCGGGAAAGTTCTGTCAAATTGGCCTTGCGGTACAAAGAGGTATTTGCCAAGTTCTTAACGAGGTTTTCTTTGTATCAAGCAGCACAGGAGCTGATTGCTCTCTGTCTACACAAGATCCTGTACGAGTTCGAAAGCGGTATACATCCTCATTGTAGCACAGCCTCTATCGATGACATCGATAAGCTCGTTGCGGAGAAAGTTGTGTCACCACTCCTTTCGGATTACGCCTCTGGCGTTTTCAGCCTGAATCACGGAATCGTCCAAGGCATGGTATATTGGCTGGCTGATCGCTGCTTCGTCCGGTGGCACGCGCTGTGACACAGCTGACCTATCATCCTGCTTTCGACCCCTACCATCAAATCTTTAGAACCTCTCGGCTTGTGTTAGCGGTTGGTAAGCCCTTTGACGGAGACAAACTTCGGATAGCCGACTTCTATCTTCTGTTTCCAGAAAGGATACCTCAGATTCGATTGTCTCGAGGCCTCAGGTCTGAAGCAACTCGCTTGAAAACCGACCCGCGCTTTCCATATGATCGTATGCCCGACGCGAAGGTTCTCTTTGCGCGGATGGAGCCGACATTCCAGGCCGCTGTCCAAACAATGCTGCACGACGGCTTTTTGGACGCCGACGCTGCACAGGAGAGCCTGCTCGCCGTCGGGCCCGCTCTCTCCGAAGGATCGCAGCTACACGCGCGCGCGCGCGCCGCTAACGAAGAAGAGTCAGCCCTCATGGTTTTCCTCAGCCGCTTAATCGGCGAATTCCCATATCTGGGCGCCGATGGTCTGAAGGATCGCACGGGGCTGGAGGATCATCGGTACGATGCTGCTTAAGCCAACCCTTGTTGTCAAAGAGCTCATGGTGCTCCGGGGCGCAAGTGTCGCCTATCGCGCTCGATTCCGCAAGGGTATCAATATCATAGCGGGGGAAAACAGCTCCGGTAAGTCGACACTCCTGAACCTGCTTGTTTATGCCCTTGGGGCAGACGTTACGCATTGGAGTGAGCACGCAAAACTTTGCGACCGAGTACGGGTTGAGGTTGAACTCAATGGGAGGCCTGCCGTGTTTTCGCGGGAGATCTCAGAGAGATCACAGCAGGGAATGGATATCTTCGCGGGCACATTGGATGTGGCCGAGCGGGCCCCTGTCACTGAGTGGATGCGCTACCCATATCGTGCCTCAGGAAGCCGCGTGAGCTTCTCTCAAGCAGTGTTCCAGCTTCTTGATATACCTGAGCTTGAGACCGAAACTACGGGCCGTATCACTCTCCACCAGATATTGAGGTTACTTTATTCAGACCAAATGACGCCCGCTGAAAATATCTTTCGCAGTGAGAACTTCGACTCTCCAACCGTTCGCGAGGCAGTCGGGAGGTTCCTTTTTGGGGCCTATGACTCAGAGATATATGCGAACGAAGTGAGGCTTAAAGCTCTTCGAAATGAGCTGCAGGATGTGAATGCTTCGCTACGGAGCCTTTACTTGATTCTTGGTAAGGTAGAGCATTCACTTACGCTGGAGTGGGTGCGGGCGGAACGCTCTAATCTCGAGAATAGACTGAAGAGCGTGTACGCTGAGATAGCGCGTCTGGAGCAGGAGGCGCGCGGAGCGGTCGAGGCACTGAGCCTTAGGCCACAGGAAGGCGCATTTAAGCGGGTTCAGGAAATTCAGGCCGAAATTCGGGACGTGGATCAGGAGATGGGGGCGCTCGAACTCGAGATCGCCGACTCTGACCTATTCCTGTTGGGTCTCGAAAGGAAGATTTCTGCCCTGCAAGACTCTTCCGCTACGGCCGACGTAGTAGCGGAAATCCGATACATCTGGTGCCCAAGCTGCCTTTCGCGGCTTCCTGACGAGGAGAACGGCGAGACTTGTCGCTTGTGCAAGGCGCCGTTCGACAGGGAGCGCACCCGCAGGCGCATCGTCTCACAGATGAACGAAATTCGCGTACAACTCGAACAGTCGGAAGGACTCCAGAAGGATCGGCGGGCCCGTCTCGTCGAACTGGGGCAGCGACGTCAGGCGCTGCGGCAACAGTGGGCAGATGCCGAAGCCACTCTGAGGCGGGTGGAGGCTTCACCAACATCGGAAGTTCGAGCGAGGATCCGTGAGCTGACCGAGCAAGCGGGATACGTCCGCCGTGAGATTGAAGCTGTCGACCAGCAAGCCACTCTCATCCAGCAGCTCGACGAGATGTCAAAACGGAAGGAGGAGATTTCGGCCGGCATAGCACACCTTGAGGACCGCAATGACCGCTTGCGTGCGACCGAACAGGAGCGACTCGCAAAGGGATATCGTGAAGTCGCCGACGAGACCGTGCTCTTTCTAAAGAGCGATCTTCCTCGACAGGACTCATTCCAAAATCCCAGGATTGTTAACTTTAGCTTCGAGAAGGATCGAATCTCGATTGATGGACAATCCTACTTTTCCGCGAGCTCGACAGTTTTGCTGAAGAACAGCTTTCTGGCTGGGTTTCTGTTTGCTGCCGCGCGAGATGCAAACTTTCGCCACCTTCGCATCACAATCCTAGATACTCTAGAAGATAAGGGAATGGAGCCGGAGAGAAGTCAGAACTTCCAACGGTTGCTCGTTGATCGTTCAGCCGAGCTGGAAGCGGATCACCAGCTGATTTTTGCCACAGCGATGGTGGCGCCGGAGTTCGTCGGTTCTGAACTCATCGTGGGTGAGTTTTCCACACACGATCAGAGGACACTTCAAATAGGCTAGCTAATATATCTCGCGGCGAAGGTCGCGCTCCGTCGACGAGCAGGCATGGGAGCTGCCAGAACGGCGAGGCGACGATGGCACAGCTGAGGGCGATGCGGCGCTGCTCTACGGATGCGAAGCGAGACCAAGAGAAAAGGGTCCCCGGAGCGACCCTTCCCTAGCCTTTTACAACCCTGATCGAAGTACCACTTCGATCTGATCAGCCAAGCAGCTCCTGCTCGAGCTTCTTCGCCATCTCTCTTTTGTCAGGGGTGCCGGTCACGCGGCGCACCGCGCTCCGTTTGTCGGCCGGGCCGGCAGTGCCCCGCAATGCCAACTGTTCCGGCCGATCTCCTTAGCCTGCCCTGAGCCTGCCGAAGGGGCCGCTGGCCGCCTTCGAACATCGAGGAAAATGCGAAAAGGCCGCCCCTCTCGGGACGGCCCTTCGTGACATTCACATTTAACGTGACTGTCAGCCGAGAAGCTCCTGCTCGAGCTTCTTCGCCATCTCCTCGATATTCTCAGACGGCCAGCCCGGGTGAAGCAGGTGCAAGCTGCCCCCAGCTTGCAGCCATTTCCGGGGGACATGGCGACCTGCTTCACCATCCCCAGCCGAAGCCCCATGCTCGACAGCACTTCCTTGATCTCATTGAGCGACTTCCGCCCGAAGTTCGGGTCCTCAGCATCTCCGCCCGCGGTCACGGTCCTATTCCGCCGCCTTGAGCGTCGTCAGGGGCACGCCCTGGGCCTCCAGGGTCCCCAAATCGAGCTTGCTCGCGCCGTCGATGTCCAGCCCGACGATCGTCCCGTCCGCCGCGAAGTCCGCGTTGACCCCCGGCGCAACCTCTCGGGTCTCGCTGCCCGGGCCAGCCTTCAGCTCGATGTAGAGGCTGTCCGTCTCCGGATAATAATGCAGCTTCATTCCGGCTCCTCACGGTAGTTGCGGTCGAAGAAGGCGTTGTGGACCGTCTCGCCGTCCTCCAGCGTCACCACTCTTAGCACACGCGGCTCACTTTCGCCCGCCAAAGCAACTTCGTGCCAGAAGCGGATGCGGCCATCCTCCTGCGTTTCGCGGCGGATGGGGTCGACAATCGCCGCCAGGCACCAGTCGCGCTCGAGATAGGGCCGCTTCCGCAGCACCTGCTCCTCAAAATACCGAGTGGTCTTCATCGCCCTCCGGGGCGGCCACCGCGCGGAGCCGCCCACAAACGAAAAGGGCCGCCTAGCGGCGACCCTTCCGTACTCAAAATTCGGATAAACCCGAGAGGTTTTAGCCGAGAAGCTCCTGCTCGAGCTTCTTCGCCATCTCCTCGATATTCTCCGGCGGCCACCCCGGGATATCCATCCCAAGCCTCAGCCCCATGCTCGAAAGCACTTCCTTGATCTCGTTCAGCGACTTGCGCCCGAAGTTCGGGGTCCTCAGCATCTCCGCCTCGGTCTTCTGAACCAGATCGCCGATGTAGATGATGTTGTCGTTCTTGAGGCAGTTGGCGCTGCGCACGCTGAGCTCCAGCTCGTCCACCTTCTTGAGCAGGTAGCGGTTGAGCTGGTTGGCGTCGGCTTCGGTCTCGGCCTGGGTCGGCATTCCGTGGCCGTGGCTCGGCACGTGGGCGGCGAGGCTGTCGTCGAAGTGGACGAAGAGCTGCAGCTGGTCCTGGAGGATCCGGGCGGCGTAGGCCACCGCGTCGTCCGGGGTGATCGTGCCGTCGGTCTCGACCGTCAGGGTGAGCTTGTCATAGTCGAGCTCCTGGCCGACGCGGGTGTTCTCGACCTTGTAGCTGACCTGGCGCACGGGGCTGTAGAGCGCGTCGATCGGGATGATCCCGATCGGCGCGTCGGCCGGGCGGTTGGCGGCGGCGGGGACATAGCCTTTGCCGGCTTCCGCGGTCAGCTCCATGTTCAAGGTCGCGCCGTCGTCGAGATGGCACAGGACGAGGTCGCCGTTCATCACCTCGATGTCGCCGGTGGTGGCGATCTGGCCGGCGGTGACCTCGCCGGGGCCGGTCGCCGAGAGGGCGAGGCGGCGCGGCTGGTCGCCTTCCATCCTCAGAGCGATCTGCTTGACGTTGAGGACGAGGTCGGTGATGTCCTCGCGGACTCCCGCGAGGCTGCTGAACTCGTGGAGCACGCCCTCGATCCGGATCGAGGTGACTGCGGCGCCCTGGAGCGACGACAGAAGCACCCGGCGGAGCGAGTTGCCCAGGGTCAGGCCGAAGCCGCGCTCGAGCGGCTCGGCGACGAAGGTCGCCCGGCGGCGCGAATCGCCGCCGGTGGAGCGCTTCTCGAGCGCATTGGGCTTCTTCATTTCCTGCCAGTTCTTAGCGTTGACGGCCATTATCTACCTCTGGCTTTCGAGGGAGGCGGTCTGCCTCCCCTCTCTATTTGAAACTTCTTCTTTCACCTCGGCCGAGACGCAGTCGACCGAAGGTCAACTGCCACTTCGGCCGAAGCCCTCAGACCCGGCGCCGCTTGGACGGACGGACGCCGTTGTGCGGGATCGGGGTGACGTCGCGGATCGAGGTGATCTGGAAGCCGACCGCCTGGAGGGCGCGAAGAGCGCTCTCGCGGCCCGAGCCGGGGCCCTTGACCTCGACCTCGAGGGTCCTGACGCCATGCTCGGCGGCCTTCTTGCCGGCGTCCTCGGCGGCGACCTGGGCGGCGTAGGGAGTCGACTTGCGGCTTCCCTTGAAGCCCATCATTCCGGCCGAGCTCCACGCGATGGCGTTGCCCTGGGCGTCGGTGATGGTGATCATCGTGTTGTTGAAGCTGGCGTTGACGTGAGCAACCCCGGCGGTGATGTTCTTGCGTTCGCGCCTGCGGAGGCGCTGCGGTGCCTGTGCCATTCGTCCGGTCCTTATTTCTTCTTGCCGGCGATCGGCTTGGCCTTGCCCTTGCGGGTGCGGGCGTTGGTGTGGGTGCGCTGGCCGCGGACCGGGAGGCCCTTCCTGTGGCGAAGGCCGCGGTAGGAGGCGAGGTCCATCAGGCGCTTGATGTTCATCGCGACCTCGCGGCGGAGGTCGCCCTCGACCTGATAGTCGGCGTCGATCGTCTCGCGGATCTGGAGCACTTCCTGGTCGGAAAGGTCCTGGACCCGGCGCTCGGGGGCGATTCCCAGCTTCTCGGCGATCTGCTTGGCCTTGGTGCGGCCGATTCCGTGAATGTAGGTGAGAGCGATCTCAACCCGCTTGTTGGTGGGGATGTTGACCCCGGCAATACGAGCCATAAATTTATCTCCTGCTCCACGGGGCGGGATGGCGGCCGCCCCATCTCGACGCTTCGATGGGCCCTAAAACAGCGATAGCCGACGAGCGCACGAAAGCGCCGCCGGACGACCGGTTATCGGGATGAGCGCGAGATAGGGTCGCGAGAGAGCGCTGTCAACGGCAAGCACGGGGCCGAAAGCGGAAAAAATGCCGCCGCTTACCGAGCCCGCTGCGACCGCGGTGCGAACTCATTTTTGAACGCAGAGCCGCAAAGCCGCGAGACTCCGCGAAGCGGAAAAAAAGCACTGCCGTCCGATAAAGCGCGCCTTCGCCGGCCGCAGCGGCGGCGGAGCGCTTCGCGCTCTTTGCGTCTTTTGCGTCTTCGCGTTGAAAAATCGACCGGCACAGCGGCCGCGGACCGGCTCCGATGGCGCCCGCCGTCAGCCGAGCAGGCGCTCGTGGACGACCTTCCCGCTCTGGGTCAGCCGCACCCCTTTCACGATCTCGTCATCGTCCGGAAAGACCGGCCGTCCCGCTTCCTTGTCCCAGAAAGCGGAGAGGAAATTGTAGAGGTTGCGGGCATAGAGCGCCGAGGCGTCGGCGGCGAGCCGGCTCGGCACGTTGCGGTGGCCGACGATCCGGACTCCGTGGCGTTCGGTCACCTCTCCGGCGGCCGAGCCCTCGACATTCCCGCCCTGCTCGACGGCGAGGTCGACGACGACGCTGCCGGGCCTCATCGAGGCCAGCTGGGCGTCGCTGATCAGCCTCGGCGCCGGCCGGCCCGGGATGAGCGCGGTGGTGATGACGATATCCTGCCTGGCGATATGCCCGGAGACGAGCTCGGCCTGGGCGGCCTTATATTCGTCGGACATCTCGGTGGCGTAGCCGCCGGCGCCCTCGCCCTCGATGCCCGCCACCTTGTCGACGAAGACCGCCTTGGCGCCGAGGCTCTCGATCTGCTCGCGGGTGGCGGCGCGAACGTCGGTGGCGGAAACCACGGCGCCGAGCCGCCGAGCCGTCGCGATCGCCTGCAGACCGGCGACTCCCACACCCATGACGAAGATCCGGGCGGCGGCGATCGTTCCGGCGGCGGTCATCATCATCGGGAAGGCGCGGCCATATTCGGACGCCGCGTCGAGCACCGCCTTGTAGCCGGCGAGATTGGCCTGGCTGGAGAGCACGTCCATCGACTGCGCGCGGGTGATGCGCGGCATCAGCTCCATCGCCAGCGCCTCGAGCCCCGCCGCGGCATAAGCGTCGACCCGCTCGCGCCGCCGGAAGGGATCGAGCATTGCGACGACAAGGGCGCCGGGCTTCGCACCCTCCAGCGCCGCCGGCTCGGGCCCCTGGACCGCGAGGATCGCGTCGGCGCTGGCGAGGGCCGCCTCGCGCGGCCCTAGCGAGGCCCCGGCGGCCTGATAGTCGGCGTCGGCGATCGAGGCCGAAAGGCCGGCGCCGGCTTCGACCGCCAACTCCGCGCCCAAGGCGACGAACTTCCTGACGGTCTCGGGAGTCGCCGCGACCCGGCGCTCGGCGTCCGCCGTCTCCTTCAGGACCGCAAGCTTCACCGGGCGGCTATTCGCGGATCAGCAGGATGACGATGAGGCCGAGGGTGACGCTGATGATCGCCCCCCACTTCATCAGGAAGAGGAAGCCCTCATAGCCCTTCCTGTGGACGATGACTTCCTTCTCGAACTCGCCTTCAGCCGCCATGCCCTGTCCTCATGCCTGTGTCGCGGCGACCTCTTATCAACGCGGCGGCGGCGTGGGAAGGCGGGTCATGGGCTTGGGGAGCCGTCGCAGGGGCCGCTCGCGCACTTGTGTCCCGCCGCGGGCTCCTCAGTCTCGGGCCCGCGCCTTCCGCAAGATCGGGCGAATGATGTTGCCCGCGACAAGCCCGGCAAGGGTGACGGCAATGGACGAGGCGCCCCATAGGCCGAAGCCCGGAAGAAGGGGCACGTCGGCTCCCGGCGGATAATAGCCGACCGACACGCTGGCCATCATCATATTACCGAGCGCGTGCGATCGCTCGTAGGCGATCGCTCCTGTCATGGCGCACGCGCCCAGGAGCAGTGTCGCGCCGGCCGACGCAGCCATTACCTTGCCCGGAGCGAGCCCACGAGGGCGGGAGGCTGCATATCCGGCGAGGAGGAAGAAGAACACCGCATTGGCGACGATCGACCCCGCCGCATTTCCGAAAGCCAAACCGACGCGCCAGAACAGCACCGACCCGACGATCGCGGCGATCATTATGACCAAAAGTGTCTTCATTGCCTTCATTCCCCGCGGCAAAGACGGCACTGGCCCCCAACATGCCAGCCTTCCGAAGCGCCGTGAACGTTATAGCGTTACCCGGGAGGGGAATTCCAATATTCGCTAGCAAGGGCATCGCGATTTTCCACTCTGCGATGACGGCTGCGGTTGTTCCAGGTGCGAGTTCGTCGTCGCACTCGTGGCTGAATAACCTCGCGTCTCCCTTTCGACCGGACCGTGGGAAGCCTGGCGGCCGAAGTGAGAGACTTGGCCCAAACGGAGACCTCAATTTATCAATGGGTTCCGGTGGTCCTCGCTCTCCGGGTTTGCGGCGGCCGTCGCCGTCTCGGAGCGTCCCCGGGCGATTGCGGACAATGACCGCCACGCAACTTCCTTGCCCGAATACATCGCGGCGCAATCGGCCCGGTCCACTTTGGCGGTCACGCAGAACGGCCCGCGCGCAATCGGAAAGTCGGAGATGTCTATGAAGAAATCGCGCCTGCCGGTCGGAACGACCTCCACGCCCTCGCCGACGTCTACGCTTCTGAAGTTGACGATTCCCCGGTTCGAGGCGCTGTCGCTTCTGACGGCGCGGCCGTTTTGCTCGATCGAGACTTTGGAAAGGTGCGGATTGAGGTCGGACCTGGAGGCAAGAGGCCGAAGGGCCCCGGGTTGAACAAGTTTACCCTGACGCTTTGGCTGAAGAAGTCCGTTCATCGCCCTCGGCGGCTCCTATTCCTTGGAGCGCGTTGGATCAGCCGGAGCGACCGCTACCCTGTTCTTGCCGAAGGTGACCGTCTTGCACGGCTCACTCACCGGGAAAGCATAGACGTAATTGCCCGAGGCCTGGCCGGGATTGTTTAGCACTTGACTCACCTCGACATGGCAATGGGAGCCGGTCTGAGTCATTTGCGACACTCCCCGTGAAGAATAACTGCCCGGGCCGTAGCCGATGACGATCAGGTGTGGCGCTCCATTGAACGTGACCGTTGTAAATCGGGCTGAGTTCGAGGGACGCAGTTCAAGGGTGCCGACGCGGATCAGAAGGGTGCCATTTTTCGACAGTTGCCAGACAATCGCCAGGACCACCCCGCCGGCGACGGCAAGAATCACGAGAATGACGGCCATGCGCCGCCAGGCGGACCTTCCGGGGTTTGCGGTGTTCAACTGCAGATTCCTACATATTTGCACTCGAACGATTCTTGTTTGCGCTTCTTCGCGGCTTCCTCCGGGCTCGGATCGCGATCGCGGGTCTTGTGCCATTCCGCGGCGCCGTTGGTCGTCTTGCCACCGTTCTTGTCGACGATCCGGTCATGCAGGCTGTCCGGCGTGTTGATACCCCAGGGATCGAGATTCTCGCCCGTTCCGGCGCGCCATGCCTCTATCGCGAAGTCGCTGCAATTATCGAACAGGTCCCATCCATTGGCTCCCTCGGCATCCTTTTGCTGCAGATAACGGATCAGCTCGGCTTCCTGCTGGTTGGTCAGTCGAAGCGACCGCGCCGCGCTCGGCACATAGGATTCGGGGTGCGATATTTCGGTATTTCTCTGGAGTCCCGCCGCTCCGTTTCCTGTGCCTCGGTTGAACGTGCCGTACGAGCGGGTTCGGTCCGAGCCGTCCGGGCGATAGGTTATCCAGGCGTGGGAATTGAAGGAGCCTCCGCGCTGCGCGTATATCGTGAGAACGCCTGATGCTCCGCTGGGATCGATACGGCTGACCGGATCGTTCCCGACATAGCCATAGAGATTGACCTGATCCTTATAGCCCACCGGATCGGTCTGCATGAACCGCCCGAGGGTCGGCGAATAGATGCGGGCCTTGTAATAATACATGCCGAGCTCCGCGATCCAGGCCTGGCCAGTATAGCCGAGGCGGCCGGCGTTCGCGCCATTGGGGATTCCCCAAGCATCGTAGCCGTTGATCGCAAGCGCGTTGCCATAGTCGTCGGCCAAAGCGACGACCGAGCCCTGGTGGTCGGTGTGGTAGAAACGGTGCACCGGGCCGCCGGTCATTTCGTAGAGGACCAGCGGCTCGTCGACTCCGACGCCATGGACATAGACTCGCGGGCGGTTGCCGGCAGCGTCATATTCCTCGACGACCCTCTCGCCGTCATAGACGAAGCGCAGGAGCCCGGCCCCACCCGCGCCGCTCGTCTGCCACAGCCGGCCGAGCGGATCGTAGGCCAGGCTCGCATTCTTGAGGCCCGAGGCGGAAACTAGGCGGTTCTCGGAATCGTAGACGTAAGCGCTCGATCCGTCCGACTTGAGGTTGCCGTTGGCGTCGTAGTCGAAGGTCGCCGAAGGCGTTCCGTTGCTGAGCGTCGCGGTATATTGGTTGAGTCCGTTCACCGAATAGGCGCGGCCGACATTGTAGGCTGTGTTCGAGGCGTAGGAATCGTTTGAGTTGGTCCGGGTGACAATCTGCGAGGCCGGATTGTAGGCGAAGGTCAGGGCCTGGTCGGCGGCCGAGCCGGCGAGATCCCGAGTAAGGCCGTTGAGCCGGCCCGCCGGGTCGTAGACGTAAGCGAGCGTCGAAGTCGATCCGGCGCCGGTGGCGAGGCTCGATCGCCCACCCTTCGAATCGTAGCCGAACCTGACGATCGGGGTGGCGCCTTCCTTGTAGGCCGTCATCCGGCCCAACACGTCATAATCGTAGGCGGCGAAATAGTTGGAGGGGCTTCCCAGCGAGATCCGGTTACCGGCTGAGTCATATTGCGAATTGAAGGTCCGCGCCACGCCGTCCATGTTGGTGGTAGAGGACGAAATCCGGCCGAACGTATCATAAGTGTTGGTGACGCCCGCCCCCGCCGCGGAGCCGAAGCGGGCGTAGGTCTGAAGCCCGCGCAAATCGTAACCGTAGAAGACGCTGTAGCCGGCGGCGCCCGTCACCGAGGCGGGGACGCTCTTCTGTGTCATCCGGTTGAGACCGTCGTAGAGGAAGGTGAGAGAAACCCCGTCGCGCTTCCTCAGCGTCGTGCGGTTGCCGCTCAGGTCGTAGGCATAGCTTTCGAAGTCGCCGGTCGAGCAGTCGCCGCCGAGCGCGCCGGCGGTCGTCTTCGACGGGAAGATCCAGCAGCTCTGGCGGTCGTGGCCGTCGTAGCGCAGCTCTGCCCGATTGCCGTTGGCGTCGACCACGGCCTTTTGGCGGCCGTTGAGAGTATATTCATAGCCGGCGTAATTCTGCTGGAGGGTCGCCGGGAAGCCGTTCGCGGTGGTGATTCCATAGGCCTTCTGAACCGTCGTCAGCTGCCCGGCCCAGTCGTAGACGTTGCGCGTGATCCGGTCAGGTCCGAAGCCGCCCTGGGCGCCGAGGCTGCAGGCCAGGGCGGGAAGGCTGCCGAAAGCCGCCGCATTCATCCGGACCGCCGTGCATTCGGGTCTTCCCACGGGATCGTAGCCATATTGGGTGACCGACTGGGGTGCCCCTCCGCCCACCGTGCTCTCGCTGGCCTTGCGGCCGGCGGAGTCGTAGGTCGTGAGGACCTTGCGGTCGACGCTCATCGCCACAAGCGCGGCGTCGGACCGGTCGACCGCACTTCCCGTCTCCACCAGAGTCGGCTGACCGTCGCCATTATAGGTCGTTCGAGTCGCGGGCACCGGCAGCGGCCCGGAGCCGTCCGGGTCAGGGCCCAGGGTCGCTGTCAGCCGCCGCAGCGCGTCGTAGACGTAGCGGGTCGTGTCGGCACTGCCCGCGAGCGGCCCGTCGACCGACACGACATTGCCGATATGGTCGTAGGTCTTGGTGACGGTCGAGCTCGCAGAATAGTCGCCGGCCCTCACCGTTTCCGTCGCGACCAGCAGATTGTCGTCATAGGTGTAGCTCGTCACCACTTCGTCGGCCGTGCCGGCGCAGCTCGCCTGGGTCCGACAGGAGGAGGTCGAGACCAGCTTCCAGATCGGAGTTTCGTTGACCAGCGCGCCCGAGGCGTTCAGCACTTTGGCCGACAGCTGCTGGTAGGTGTAGCGCAGCTGCAGCCTGACGCCGTTGTCGTCGGCCGGCAGCGTCGCCGTCAGCAACCCTCCGTGGACCGGATCGTACGTGTAATCGGTGCGCTTGCCGCGGGCATCGATCTCATAAATGGGCTTGTTGCAGTTGATGTTCGTCGTGACGTTGCATCCCGAGGGATAGCTTTTGGTCCAGGTCAGGGTGGGCCCGCCGACGCTCGGCTTGGGGGTTACGGTCACGCTCAGCAGATTCTGGGGTCCGTAGGGGGCCCCCCAGTCCCAGGTCGTCTTGTTGCCCTCCGGATAGGTGACGCTGGTGGTCCGGGTGATGGGGCCTCCGGTGGTGACGGCGCTCCCAAACTGATCGATGAAGGTATAGGCCGTCGTTCGGCCGAGTTCGTCCGTGAAGTTCCCGCCGTTGCGGCTCCAGGTCTTCCCGAGCGGGTTCGTCCTGCCCACTCCGCTGAAGCCCGAGCAGGAAGACGTCCAGGCATAGTTCCAGGTGCCCGTGACCTCCTGCACCTTCTGGATCGCTCCGGCGAGCGGGCACGTCCCCGCGCTGCCGCCGCGTCCATAGACGAGGGTCGTGCCCCAGCCGTTCGGGCCGGTGCGGATAGTGTAGGTACGGCTGACCCCCGCCCCGCTGGTGACCTGCTGGTTCCACTCCCAGACGGGATAGCCGCCCGTGACCTGCTGCGGCGGGCCGTAGACGACGCTGCGCAGACCGGAGGTCGTCGCGACGGTGTTGTTCGAGGCGTCGGTCGCCCAGCTCATCGTCGGCCATGCATAGGATCCGGTGCAGGCTCCGGTCGAAGGGTCGCAATAAGCGTAGCGCCGGTTGGTCAGGGTCACCTTCTTCAGCTTGAAGGTCCAGCCGGCAGGCTCCCATTCCACGTTGAGCTGGTAGCCCGCATTGCTCCGGATCGACCGCAGCTTGCCGCGTATGTCGCCGGTCGGAATGCTCGAATAAGTGTAGGTCAGGGTTTCCCCATCCGGTCGGACCAGGGTGGTCAGATACGCATTGGAATAGCCGGTGGTCCCGGCGGAGCTGGTCATGTTCCAGCGCGTTCCGTTCCCCTCGGTGGCTCCAGTGGATCCGCCGATTATCCCGTCGGGAAAGGTCCGGCCGGTTCCGTCCCCGAAGGTATTGCTGACGCCGCGGCTGCCGAGGACGAGGAAATCCGAGAAAGTGGGATAGTTGCCGTCGGTATAGTGAAACCCGCCCAGCGGCGTTCCGCCGAAGCCGCCGCCGCCTTCGCTCAATTCGAGCGCCGGCGCCTCGGCGGCTCCGATCGAGATTACGCTGTCGGTGCCGACCCGCCCGCCGCTCAGCAGGTCGACCCCGGCGGGATCGGCCGCGACCGTCTGGGGAAGCGGCGGACCGCTGCCGGCCGATCCGGCGGTCGGCGCTTGCGCCAGACCGGGCGCGGCAAGGCCGAGGGCGATGGCCGCGAGCAGCCAGGCAGGAAGAAAGCGCCTCATCAGCATTGCCCCTGGACGATGTTGAGGTTGAAAGTCCCCGTCGCTGTCGCGCCCAGTGAATCCTGGATCGTGTAGGTGATGACTGCCGTTCCCGTGCCGCTGTTGTTCGGCCGGAAGACGATGCCGGGAGAGCGGTCGAGCGCTGCTCCCAGGCTTCCGGAATAGGAGACGGAAAGCTGGGAGAGCGGCGTGTTGCCGTCCGGATCGTAATCGTTGTCGAGCACATCGAAGAAAGCCTGGAACTGGCATCGCATCATCTCGCCGCTGTCCGTGACTGCGACCGGCGGCTGGTTCGCCGGCGGCGGCGGCGGCGGTGGTGGCGGAGGTGGAGGTGGAGGTGGCGGCGGCGGTGGTGGCGGTGGTGGCGGCGGCGGAGGCGGAGGTGGCGGCGGCGGTGGAGGCGGCGGCGGCGCGGCGACGCCCGTCACGTTGTAAGCGGAACGGTTTCCGGCCGGATCGTAGGCGATGCCCGTCGCGACTCCGGCATTTGGCCCGCCCGTGGTCGTGGTGGCGGTCAACCGGCCCAGGGCGTCATAGGTGTAAGTGACAGTATCGGCCGCTTGCGCCGCGCTCGCTATGGCGATGACGGAACAAGCCCAAAGAGTATGACCGCGTCGAGTCATCAGGCCCCTCCCTGATACCGGCGCAATCGAAACCCCACGCTCCAACCGAGTCGCCAGAATTTCAGTAGAAATGAAATATTCTAAATTGCCAATTCAAATTCGGATGCGATTGCTGGTGCCACTGCGTTTTTTCGAGTGGGTCAGACCCTCGAGCCGGCGGGTGTCCCCTCCGTCCCATTTTAAGCCGAACTTTACCTGCGCGCGCTAGGACCGGCCTCACCAGCCTTGTGGGGAGTGAAGATGCGGCCGGACCCGACGCGATGCCTGCTGCTGATCGACGACGAGCCCGCCCAGCGGCGGCTGGTCACCGCCATCGGCGCCCGTGCCGGCTGGTGGGTTCGGGGCGCTCCCGACGTCGAGGCGGCCGCCAAGATCCTCACCGACGTCGACGGGCCGCCGGTCGACGCCATCCTGCTCGACCATTGGCTGCCCGGCCCGGACGGCAGCGGGGTGATCGAGCAGATTCGCGCCTTGCGCCCGGACCTGCCGCTTCTCGTCATGACCGCGCAGACCTCGGTCGCGGTCGCGGTCGAGGCGATGCGCGCAGGCGCTCACGATTTCCTGGTCAAGCCGATCGCCCCCGACAGCCTGCTCGCTGCGCTCAACGCCGCCACCGACCGGCGCCAGCGCGGCGGCGGCGAGCTTCGCCCGCTTTCCGAGAAGATTTCCAACCGGCCGCTCGCTTTCGAGGAGATCGTCGGCTCGGCTCCGCCCTTCCGCTCGGCCCTGGCCGTCGCCGCCAAGGCCGCGCGGGCCCGGGTCTCGGTGCTGATCGAGGGCGAAAGCGGCTCCGGCAAGGAAGTCATCGCCCAGGCGATCCACACGGCGAGCCCCCGCGGCCGCAAGCCGATGATCACGGTCAATTGCGGCGCCATCCCCGAGAACCTGGTCGAATCCGTGCTTTTCGGCCACGAGAAGGGCGCCTTCACCGGCGCTTTCGACCGCCATGTCGGCCGCTTCGAGGATGCCGACGGCTCCACCCTCTTCCTCGACGAGGTCGGCGAGCTTCCGCTCGACACCCAGGTCAAGTTGCTCCGGGCGCTCGAGACCGGCGAGATCCAGCGCATCGGCGGCCGGGCCATCCACATGGTCGACGTTCGGATCATCGCGGCGACCAACCGCCGGCTGGCCGAGGAAGTCGCCCGGGGCCGCTTCCGCGAGGATCTCTATTACCGGCTCAACGTCGTCCACGTGCCGATCCCGCCCCTGAGGGACCGGGCCAGCGATATCCCGCCGCTCGCCCGCCACCTCCTCGCGCGGATCGCCGAGCAGCCCGGCATGCGCCACCTGTCGATCACCGACGACGGCCTCGAGGTGCTGATGCGCTACGGCTGGCCGGGCAACGTCCGCCAGCTCCAGAACGCCCTGTTCCGGGCCGCCGTGCTGTGCGACGGAAACGCCCTCACCGCCGCCGACTTCCCGCAGATCGCCCAGGAATCGACCCTGTCGCGCCGCGCCAGCGACTTTCACCGGCCGGCCCTCAACGGCGCCTCGCAGCAGGCGGCGCTCTCCAACGGGCCCGGGATCACCCTCTACGACCCCGACGGCAATTTGCGCCCCCTCGAGGCGATCGAGGCCGACGTCATCCGCCTCGCCATCGGCCATTATCGCGGGCGGATGACCGAGGTCGCCCGGCGGCTGGGGATCGGGCGCTCGACTCTCTACCGCAAGCTCGGCGAGCTCGGCATCGGCGAGGTCGCCTGATCCGTCGCCCCGGCGAAGGCTGGGGCCCGGGAGGTGAAGACCGCGGCGCATTTCACCCGGCGGGACCACAGCCTTCGCTGGGGTGACGAATAGTCGGAACCGCCGTACACTCCCTCCATGCCCGATTTCACCAACGCCATCGTCCTCATCACCGGCGCCGCCTCCGGGATCGGCGCCGCCACCGCCACGAGGCTCGCCGAGGCCGGCGCCCGCAAGCTCATCCTGATGGACCGGGACGAGGACAAATTGCGCGACTTCGCCTTCACCCTCCCCTGCGAGCGCCAGATCCGGATCGGCGACGTCGCCGACGCCGAGCTTTGGGAGCGCGAGGACCTGACCGGCCTAACCCACGCCGTCGTCAATGCCGGAATCGGCGAGGGCGGGCCGATCGCGGAGACCGGCTTCGCCGACTGGCGCCGGGTCATGTCGATCAACCTCGACGGCGCCTTCCTGACCCTCCAGGCGGCGATGAAGGCGATGCGCGACACCGGTGGCGCGATCGTCCTCACCGCTTCGGTTGCCGGCCTGAAGGCCGAGCCGGGAATCGCCGCCTACGGAGCGTCCAAGGCGGCGGTGATCCACCTCGCCCGGATCGCGGCGAAGGAAGGGGCTCCGCTCGGCATCAGGGTCAATTCGATCGCTCCGGGCGGAGTCGAAACCCCGATCTGGCAGGGCCTGCCCTCCTTCGCGGACAGCGTCGCCCGCCAGGGCGAGGAGGCGACGTTCAAGGCCATGGCCGCGGGCACCCCGCTTGCACGCTTCGGCAAGCCCGGGGAGATCGCCGCCCAGATCGCCTTCCTGCTCTCCGACGAAGCCGCCTTCATGACCGGCGCCTGCCTCGTCAGCGACGGCGGCTATTCGCTCTAGCCTCGTCCTCGCGGCCGCGCTGCTGGCCGGCTGCGGGGCCGAGGAACAGCCCCGCGCCCCGCCGGATCGCCCGGCCGCCGCCGCCGAGGCTCCGGCGTGCGAGCAGCGACGGTTCGAGGGAAGCCGGTTCGCCGTCTGCCGCTACGAGGCCGGCCGTGACCGCCTCGCCCTGTACCTGGACGGACGTTCGGGACCGCTGCGCAGCTTCGACGCGCTCGAGGCTAGGCTCGGCGGCGAGGCCCGAGCGCTCCGCTTCGCGATGAACGCGGGCATGTACGACGAGGAGGGCCAACCGATCGGGCTCTACGTGGAGAACGGAGACACCCGTCATCGTCTGAACCTGCGCTCGGGCCCAGGCAATTTCCACCTGCTGCCCAACGGGGTCTTCGCCGTCGACGATCGCGGACTGGTCTCGATCGTCCCCAGCGCCCGGTTCGCCAGGGCGTCGCGGCCGGCGCGATGGGCGACCCAGTCCGGACCGATGCTCCTCATCGCCGGCAAGCTCCACCCGCGCTTCGATTCCGACGGACCCTCGCGGCTGGTGCGCAACGGGGTGGGAGTCGCCGGTCCCCGCACCGCCTGGTTCGCGATCAGCGAGGAAGGCGTATCGTTCGGCCGCTTCGCCCGCCTGTTCCGCGACGAGCTGGGCTGCACCGACGCCCTCTTCCTCGACGGCACGGTGTCCAGCCTCTGGGATCCCGGCGTCGGCCGCAAGGATGCCTATTCCGTGCTCGGCCCAATGGTCGCGGTGTTCCGCCCCTAAGCGGCCTTTAACCCTCCGGCGCTAGGGCTGGCTCATGCACGCTCCGCTCCGCCCGGCCCTGTTCCTGCTCGCTTCGGTCGCGGCTCCCGCCGCCGGGCAGCGCCTCGATTACTCGCCGGTCGACGACGAGCGCCCGGCCGCTCCGGCCAGGCTGGCCTATCAGGCCGTCGACGTGCCCGACGCCATCGTCGAGCAGGCGGTTCCGGCGCCGAGGCGCAAATGGCTGCAATGGGGGCTGCTCGACCGCTTCGAATATGCCGCCCAGCAGGGCCAGGACGGCTTCGCCTGGGATTTTTCGGCGCTGCTCGGCGGGACCCGCAACCGGCTCTGGGTCGGGAGCACGGGCGAAGGCCCCGCCTGGGCCGTGCCCGACTATCACGAGCTCCATCTCCTCTACAGCCGCAACCTCGGCGGGCCCGTCGACCTCAATGCCGGCGCGCGCTGGGACGCCCAGTCGGGTCCGGACCGCATCTACGGCGTGCTCGGCGCCCAATATGACGACGGCGAGGCACTGTGGCTCGGCGCCTGGACCTACCTGTCGACGAAGGGTGAAGCGAGCGCCCGCCTCGCCGGCTATTACAACCGCAAGCTGACCGGAGCGCTGGTCGTCCAGCCGAGCGCCGAGATCGACTATTATGGCGAGGATATGCCCGAGCTCGGCCTCGGCCGCGGCTTCGGTTACGCCGAGGCCGGGCTTCGGCTGCGCTACGAGATCAAGGAGGCCTTCGCCCCCTACGTCGGGCTGAGCTGGTCCCGCGACCTCGGCCGGACCGCCCGCCTCACCCGCGCGGCGGGCGAGGATCCGGAGACCAGGAGCGTCGTGATGGGGGTGAGGTCGAGCTTTTAATTCCTCCCCTGCTTTTGCAGGGGAGGGGGACCATGCGAAGCATGATGGAGGGGCCTTGCTGACTCGGAAAGAACCCCTCCACCGCGCTTCGCGCGGTCCCCCTCCCCGCGAAATCGCGGGGAGGAATTCTAGGAGCTACGCCAGCAATTCCTGCACTTCCGGATGCTTGTCCATATAATGCTTCACGAACGGGCAGGCCGGAACGACCTTGAGCCCCTGCGCCCGCGCATCGTCGAGCGCCGCTTTGACCAGCCTCGAGCCGATCCCCCGCCCCTCAAGCGCGTCGGGAACCTCGGTATGGGTAAAGGTGATCCGCCCGTCACGAAGCCGGTAGGCGGCGAGCGCGAGCTGCCCCTCCACCTCGAGCTCGTAACGATGCTCCGCTTCGTTGTTCCTGACTTCGCCGTCCATCTTTCTATCTCCTCGGGTCAGCCGGTGGACTTTCCCCTACACGACACCGAAGTGACCGGGCTATCTTCATAGGGGCGATCACCTGCTCGGCGAAGCGATCCATCTCCTCGGCCTGAGGGCTCATCTGGAGCAGGAGGAGGTCGAGGCCGGCCGCCTCATACTCCCCGATCCGCTCGCGCAATTGCTCGGGCGTCCCGACGAGATTGGGTCTGAGTCCGCGGTTGGAGACCGAATATTCCTGGAGCTTCAGCTCGCGCTCGAGCTGCGTGCCGGACAGCCACTGGTCGAAATTGTCGAACCCCTTGGGCGGCTGGGGCGGCAGCGCCGTGATCCGCTCCAGCTCCGTCTTCGCCTCGGCCTCGCTGTCGCGGACGATCGCGTAGGCGGCCATGCCATATTGCATTGGCGGCGCGCCCGCTCGCGCCCTCCGGGCCGCCATGTCGGCGATCTTCGGGCGCACCGCCTCGACCGGATCGCCGTGCATGACATAAGCGTCGCACTGCTCGGCGATCATCGTCTTGGCCGCCTCGCTCTCGCCGCCCGCATAGAGGGTCGGCCGCGGCTTCCTTACCGGCTTGGGCTCGCAGATCGCGTCCTTCAGCCGGTAACGCTCGCCCTCGTAGCTGAAGCGCTTCTCGCTCCACAGCCCGTCGACCACGTCGAGCCATTCCCGGGTGCGGGCATAGCGGTCGTCATGCTGGTCGAACTGCAGGCCGTATTGCGTCGCCTCGTCCGCCCACCAGGAGGAGACGACGTTCAAGGACAGCCGCCCGCCGCTGATATTGTCGATGTTCGCGGCCTGCTTGGCGAACAGGGCCGGCTGGTGGAAATTCGGCCGGACGGCGACCATCAGCTCGATCCGCTCCGTCACCGCCGCCAGCGCCGCCGCCGTCGACCAGGCGTCGAGCGCCGGCTCCTCCACGCCCTTGATGTCGTTGAGGTTGAGCTCCGCGATCAGGCTCAGATCCCAGCCGGTTTCCTCGCTTCTCAGGGTCAGGCGCCGGACGTAGTCCCAGCTCGCCTCCATCCCCTCGTCCGCGACATTGCGAAGCCAGCCGCCGAAGACCGGCATCCAGTAACCGAACCGCATCATTTGCACTCCCGGATGGCGGCTTCGAGATGATCGACGAGCCGGTCGTGCGGGTCCCAGCCGAGCACGTCCAGCGGCTTCGCGACGAAGTTCGACAAAGCGTTGATGTCGTAGAAGCGGGCGATACCGTCGCGGTCGTCGACGACATATTCGACCCCGCCGATGTCGAGCCCGGCGGCGCGCGCGATCGTCTCCGCCGCTTCGACCAGCTCCCGCGCGGGGGTCACGGCCGTCATCCGCACCGCCGACCGTCCCGGCTGGGCGAGGCAGGCGTCAGCCGGGCACAGGTCGAAGCTGTCGCCGCCGCTCTCGACCTCGATCGCGTAGAGGAACCGGCCGCCCAGCGTCTCGATCCGGACGATCGTCCCGCCCCGGGCGGGCACATAATCCTGGACGAGAAGGACGCTGTCGACGCTCTCCGGGACGCTCTCCCCGGCAATCGAGTCGGCCAGTTCCTCGCCGCTCGAGTAGCGGACGATGCCGGCACCGGACCCGCCGATATTCGCCTTGACCAGCAGCGGCCAGCGCATCGTCCGGGCGGCGGCGAGCAGGTCGGCGCGGCGATGGACGACCCGGGTCTCGGGCACTGCGTAGCCGAGCCGGGAGATCAGGGAGAGCTGCCGGGCTTTCGAGCTGTCGACCGCGATCACCCCGGCGCCGTTGAGCACCCGCGCCCCGTTCGCCGCCCAGTGGGCGAGAAGGGCTTCGGCGTAGAAGATGCCGTGCTCGGCCTCGCGCAGGAAGCTCGACATGGCGACCCGGCTGAGGACGACCGGGGCGGGAGTGTCGGCGGAGGCGGGATCAAAGCAATGGTCGGATAGCCGGATCGCCTCATAGCGAACGCCACGCCGGTCGAGCGCGGCGAACAGGGGCTCGAACCAGGCGGGGTGCTCGTAGAGGATGGCGAGGTCGGGGGTCATGAGGAAGGCACTTGGGGGTGGGACGAGCGGATTGGAAGTGCTCTTTGCCTCCCCATGCGCAGCATGGGGAGGGGGACCACCCGAAGGGTGGTGGAGGGGTAGCGGGAGCAGACCACGAGATTTACCCCTCCACCATGCTTCGCATGGTCCCCCTCCCCATCGAAGATGGGGAGGCAATTACAGCCCGAACGGGTAGGTCTCGTCCTCGCCGGTCCGAGGCTCCTGCCCGAGCGGAGTCACCGCGCTCGTCTCGTCGAACCACACCCAGGCGTCGAACTGGTTGGGCAGGACCGCCTCCGAATAATGGCTCCAGCGCTCGGTCTCGGGCCGGTAGATGACTCCGATGAAGCGCTCCAGCCGCGGCTCGAGCAGGGCTTCCACCACCGCGTCGTTCGAATCGACGCCCTCGCGCAGGTCGAGGAGGAAGCGCGGCACGCCGCTGTCGTGGCACAGGCGCTCGTAGCTCCCGGGCAGCGAGGGGCGCACCCTCTTCACCTCCATCGGCTCGTCCCAGTCCGTCGCCGCAGCGACCGTCCCCTCATGGGTTCCGAAGCCGATCAGCCGCGCCTCATGCCCGAACCTCTCCTTGACCAGCTGGCCGATGTTGAGCTCCTCGCGGACCTGACCCATCTCGGTGTGGGCGGCGTTGCCGATATGGCTGTTGTGGGCCCAGACCACCGCCTTCGAGCTCGGGCCCTTCGCCTCGAGCAGCTGGCACAAAGTCTCGAACATGTGGGTGTCGCGCAGATTCCAGCTCTCCGCCGAGCCGTAATACATGACCCGATAATAGGCCTCCGCGTTCTTGATCAGACGGGCGTTGGCGGCGGCGTCGAGCCACTCGTCGCATTCGGGGGAGAGGCAGTCCATCCGCCGCTTCATCAGGTCGGTGAGCATCTGGACCGCGCCCACCTCGCAGAAGGCGAAGCCCTGGGTCACCGCCAGGCGTCCGTAGGCGGCGGGGTCGCGGCTCCACGGCGAAAGGCAGCCGTACCGCTCGCGGGCCAGCCTTGCGGCCTGGGGATCCGCCTCCGCGAGGAAGTCGATCACGGCCCGGATCGAGGCCCCGAGATTGTAGAGGTCGAGGCCGTAGAAGCCGGTCATCTCCTCATGCCGCCGTCCCCGGTTGTGGTCCCTGAGCCAGCCGACGAGGGCGTCGACGTCGGTGTTGCGCCACATCCAGGTTGGAAAGCGCTCGAAGGCGGCTTCCTCGCCTTCCCGCCGGGGCCGGTGGCGGACATAGCGGTCGATGCTTGCGGCGTCGGGCCAGTCGGCCTCGACCGCGACGATGTTGAAGCCGTGGCGCTCCACCAGCCGCCGGGTGATCGCGGCCCGCGCCCGGTAGAATTCGGAAGTGCCGTGGCTGGACTCGCCGAGCAGGACGATACGCGCGTCCGCGAAGCGGTCGAAGGCCTCGGCGAACGCATCATTCTCCGGCTCCGGAAGCGGCTCCGCGCTGGCCGCGATCAGCTCGGGAACCGTCATTGCTTCTCTCCTCCCGGATCGGCCCAGCCATGCACCCCGATAAGCGGCACGAAGCGGACCTGCCCCAGATTCTCCTGTTCGAAATCCTCATCGCCGCGGCGGGTGACCTTGACGAGGCTCTGGACGGCGTCCGGCTCGCCGACCGGCATCACCAGCCTGCCGCCGGGGGCAAGCTGGAGCCTCAGGGCGTCGGGCACGTGGCTCCCGCTCGCCGCGCACAAAATGGCGTCGAACGGGGCTTGGCCGGGAAGGCCGCCGGTGCCGTCGCCTTCGACGATGCGAACGTTGGCATAGCCGAGGCGCTGCATCCGCTCCCGCGCCAGCCGCGCCAGTTCGGCGTGCCGCTCGACCGCGATCACCTCGCCAGCGATCCGGCTCATCACGGCTGCCGCATAACCCGAGCCGGCGCCGATCTCGAGCACTCTGCCGCCGGGCGCGACCCCGGCGGAGTCGATCATCAAGGCGACGATATAGGGCTGGGAAATGGTCTGGCCGGACTCGATCGGGAGCGGCCCGTCCTCATAGGCGAATGCGCGCGCGCCTTCGGGCACGAATTCCTCCCGGGGCACCGCGCGGAAGGCGTCGAGGAGCAAGGGCGCGTCGATCCCCCGGCCGGCAATATGCTCGCGGACCAACTTCTCGCGTTCGGCGGCGAAGTCCGCCATCCAGGCCTCCTGTCGACCCCTCAACCGGCGCGGCGGGAGCGCGTTCCGCTCATACCCTCATCCCGGCGAAAGCCGGGACTTTTGGACCCGCCGGAACTTCTTCCCACGCGCTTGACCTTCGACTGTGTTCACGTTGTGTTCCGAATTGAAGGCTCTTTGAGTCTTTGCCGAATCGCGGCGGGGGAATGAGTTTGACGCCATGATCGGCGAGTGGGGGGCTCGCAGACGCTGTCATCCGTCCACTTCGTCACTTCGTCCGGAAACGGACAGGCGACCGACGGTGAGAAGCCCTTTTGTCGCGTCCATTTCGTCCACTTTGTCCGGATCCGGACGGACGAGGATCAGGGCACCGGGCTGTTCAGCGGCGGCCGCGCGCCGCCCTCGCGCTGGCGGATGACTCGGATGTAGGAATCGACCAGCGCCTGGTTGACCTCGTCCCAGCCGTAGCGGCGGCTGGCCTCGCAGCCGGCCCGTCCCGCCGCCTGGCGCAGAAGCGGGTCTCGGCAATAGGCCTCGAGCGCGGCGGCGAAGCCTTCGATCGCGCCCGCTCGGACGAGCCGGCCGGTGACCCCGTCGTCGACCAGGCTCTGGCTGCCGGTGGCGATGGCGGCGACGACCGGAAGGCCGGCCGCCATCGCCTCGAGGGTCACGTTGCCGAAGGTCTCGGTGACGGACGGATTGAACAATATGTCCATCGAGGCGACCGCCCGGCCGAGGTCCGGCCCTTGCTGGAAGCCCGCGAAGACCGCCTCGGGGAGGCGCCGCTCGAACCAGTCCCTGGCCGGGCCCTCGCCGACGACGAGCACCTTGTGGCGGACCTGGCGGCGATCGAGGCAGTCGATCGTCTCGGCGAAGACGTCGAGCCCCTTCTCCATCACCAGGCGCCCGACGAAGCCGATCACCGGCGCGTCGTCGGCGATCTCGAGGCCGCTCCGCCAGCCCAAGTCGCGCCGGCCCGGATTGAAGACTTCGCGGTCGATGCCGCGAGTCCATATCCCGACATTGTAGCTCATCCGCTGGTCGCGAAGCAGCTGAGCCATCGAATCCGACGGCGCGAAGATGGCGTCGCAGCGGCGATAGAAGCGGCGCAGGATCGCTTCCATGACCGGTTCGAGGAAAGCGAGCCCGTAATAGCGGAAATAGGTCTCGAAACGCGTGTGCACCGAGGCGACGACGGGGATGTCCATCCGGCGCGCGAGGGTCACCGCCCTGTGGCCGAGCACGTCGGGGCTTGCGACGTGGAAGATGTTCGGCCGGAAATCGCTGATGTCGCGCCTCACCCGCCGCGGAAGCCTGATCGGGAATTTGTATTCCTTGCGCCGCGGGATCGACAGGCTCGGGATGTGGACCACTTCGCCGTTGGGCGGAAAGGCCGGCTCGGCCACGGTCGGCGAGTAGATCCTGACCGCCGCGCCCTGGCGGAGTAGATATTCGACCAGCCGGTTGAGCGCCTGGTTCGCCCCGTCGCGGATGTAATTGTAATTGCCGCTGAACAAGGCGATGCGAAGGCCGGTGGCATCCATCCGGGGGGCGATAGCGGCTGGAAGGGTTGAGGCCAACTCTTGCCTCCCCATCGATAGATGGGGAGGGGGACCACCCGAAGGGTGGTGGAGGGGTGACCTGGCGAAGCTTGCGCAATTGCGCGCGGGACGGCGGAGGCCTGCGCCAAGCCACCCCTCCACCAGCTTCGCTGGTCCCCCTCCCCAAGCTTCGCTTGGGGAGGCAGAGTTGAGCGCAGGCCGCCTACAGGCTAAGCTGCCCGCCTTCCGCTCGCATGGGGGTGCAGCGACATGAGCCTTATCCGCCTGCTTCCGTTCGCCGCTCTGGCGTTCGCCGGGCCCGTTTCAGCCCAGCACGACACCCACGCACCGGCGCCCCGCGCCACCGTCGCCGACTGGGCGAAGGGGGCCCGGCTGTTCGGCGGCCTCGGCGGCTTCCACCGCCCGGTCACCACCGCCTCGACCGAAGCCCAGCGATATTTCGACCAGGGGATGCGCTTCGTCTGGGCCTTCAATCATGACGAGGCGACGCGCTCCTTCGCCAAAGCGGCCGAGCTCGATCCGAAATGCGCCTCCTGCTACTGGGGAGTCGCGCTCACCCTCGGTCCCAATTACAACATGCCGCTGATGGCCGAGCCCCGTGCGCGCGCCGGCTGGGAGGCGCTCGGCAAGGCGCAGGCCAATGCCGCCGCCGCCACTCCGGTCGAGCAGGCGCTGATCGCGGCGCTGGCGAAGCGCTTCGACGGGCCCAAGCCTCTCGATCCTTCCAACAGCGCCCCGCTGCTCGCGGCCTATGTGACCGCGATGGAGGAAGTCGCCCGGCGTTTCCCGGGCGACATGGACGTCCAGACCATGCTCGCCGAGGGGCTGATGAACACCAATCCCTGGAAATTATGGACCGCCGACGGCCACCCCGGACCCGGCACCCCGGCCATCCTGGCCGCGCTTCAGAAGGTGCTCGCCAGGGACCCGAAGCATCCTGGAGCCAACCATTACTGGATCCATGCCGTCGAGGCCTCCACCGATCCGGGCCGAGCGATCCCGTCCGCGGAGACACTCGTGGGGATGATGCCGGGCGCCGGCCATCTCGAGCACATGCCCGCCCATATCTTCCAGCGCGTCGGCCGCTACGAGGAATCGGCCGAAGCCAATCGCAAGGGCGCCGCCGCCGACGTCGCCTATCTCGCGCTCACCGCGCCGCCCGATTATTATCCGATGTACCTGATCCACAATTACCAGTTCCTGGCCTATTCGGCGGCCATGGAGGGGCGGCGGGCGGAGACGGTCGACGCCCTTCGCCAGGCGCGGGCGGCGGTTCCGGATTCGATGCTTCTCGCCATGCCGGGTCTCGATTGGTCGATCGGCTACCTCTACGACGGGCTCGCCCGCTTCGGCCGCTGGGACGAGATCCTCGCCGAGCCGGCGCCCGATCCCAGGCTCGCCGGCCTCAACATCGCCTGGCTCCAGGCGCGGGCGACGGCCTTGGCGGCGAAGGGCCGGCCGACCGAGGCGAAGGCGCTTCTGCCCGAGCTCGACCGGGCGATCGCCGCCGTCCCCGCCGATGCCACCCAGGGCCAGAATGCGGCCAGGCCGCTCTACGAGATCGGAGCGCTCAAGGCCAAGGCTCGGATCGCGCTCGCCGAGGGCCGGCGCGAGGCCGCCGTCGCTCACCTGCGCGAGGCGGTGGCGAAGGAGGACCGGCTCTCGTACAACGAGCCGTCGGACGAATTCTTCCCGGTCCGCCACCTGCTCGGCGCCGCGTTGCTCGACTCCGGCAGAGCGGCTGAAGCCGAGGCGGTCTATCGCGACGATCTGAAGCGGCAGCCCGGCAACGGCTGGGCCCTGCGCGGCCTCGCCGCGGCGCTTGCGGCGCAGGGCAAGGGCGAGGCGGGCTCGGTGCGGCTCCAGTTCGAGGACAGCTGGCGCAACGCCGATACGGCGCTCAGCACCTCCGCCTTCTAACCCCCTCCCTGCAAGGGAGGGGCTGGGGGTGGGTCCGCCGAAGGCGGCCGAAACTCCGAGTCAGCACAAAGTCTCGCTCCGCTCGACTACCCACCCCTGACCCCTCCCTTTCAAGGAGGGGAGTTCCGTCCGCGCTCCCGCTCTCTCAAGGCCCGCCGGTAGCGGTAGCCCGCCACCGCCACCGCCGGCAGGATCATCAGCGCCACAAGCAGGAGCGCGAAAGCGTCGCGTGCCTCCACTTACTCCCCCCGCGCCAGCCGAGCCCGATAGGCGTCGAGGCTGAGCGGCCGACCGAGGAAATCCGAGACCAGGGCGGCGGCCGGCTTCGAGGAACCCGGCGCGAGCACCATCTCGCGGTAGCGCCGGGCCGTCGCCGGGTTGCGCAGCCCCTCCCTCTCGAAGCGGGTGAACAGGTCGGTCGAGATCGTCTTCGACCACATGTAGGTGTAATAAATAGCCGAATAGCCGGTGAGGTGGCCGAACGAGGCCTCGGGATGAAGGCCTTCCGGAAGCGGGACGGGTGAATAGCGGTCGAAGGCCGTGCGATAGATTCCGGTCAGATCCTTCTCCCCCGGCGGCGACTGGTGGTAGGCGAGCGACGCCGCCGAAAGGCCGAGCTGGCGGGCGTCGCCGAAGGCCTCGGTGAACCCGCGCGCCCGATTCATCTTCTCGACCAGGGCCTGCGGGATCGGCTCGCCCTTCGCGTTGACCGCGAAGCGCTTCAGGGTGTCGTAATCCCACACCCAATTCTCGAGCATCTGCGAGGGCGCCTCGACGAAGTCCCATTCCAGGCCGAACGGGCCCTGCTGCGCCCAGCGCTGCCGGCCGGCGAACATCAGGTGGAGCAGATGGCCGAACTCGTGGAGAAAGGTTTCGACGTCGCGATGCTCCATCAGGCCGGTCGAATGGTCCCCCGCCGGGAAGTTGCAGACGAGGATTCCGACCGGAACGTTGCGGTCGGTCAGGCCGGTGCGGATGGGAATGACGTTGGCGTGGGTGTATTTCCCCTCGCGCGGGTGATTGTCCATGTAGAAGCGGCCGATGACCTTGCCGCCGTCGAGCATCTCATAGGCCTCGACGCCGGGCGCCCAGAGCGGAGTCTCCCATTTGCGGATCTGCACGCCGAACAAATCCCGGGTCAGCTGGAGGATTCCGTTGCGGACATTGTCGTAGGCGAAATATTGCCTCACCGCCTGCGGGTCGACCGCATATTCCTCCTTGCGGATCATCTGCGAGAGGTAGCCCGTGCTCCACGCCGGGACCGCCGTCGCCGCCGGGTCGATCGCCTTCAGGCGGGTCAGCATCCGGCCGAGGTCACGCTTCGCCGGTGAATCGACGACGGTGGCGATCTCGTCGAGGAACTTCGTCGCGTTGGCCGGCGATCCGATCATCTTGTCCTCGGTGATCAGGGTCGCGTAGTTCGGCCGTCCGAGCAGCCGGGCAAGCTCGGCGCGGTCGGCGAAGACCTTGCGCAGCAGGTCGTCGTTGGCCGGATAGGCGCGGGTCAGGTTGGCCTCGTAGAGGCGCCGCCTCAGCCCCTCATTCTCGGCGTAGGACAGCACCGGCCCGAGGTCGGGATAGTCGGTGCTGATCCGGATCAGCCCGTCCGGTCCGGGCTTGTGGGCGGCGACATAGTCGGCGGGAAGCCCGGCGAGCTCGGCGGGCGTCGCTGTGACCTCCTTGCGGCCGTCGGCGATGTTGCGCTCGAAGCCGATGCTGTTCTCGCTGATCCGGTCCTGGAGCGCCCTGATCCTCGCCCGTGTCGCCTCGTCGGCGCCGACTCCGGCGCGTTCATATTGGGCGATGGCGCGCTCGATCAGGAAGCGCTCCTGATCTGGCGCGGCCTTCCCGTCGATCGCCTTCAGCCGCGCGTAGATCGGCCGCGACAGCGAGATTTCGGTACCGAGGGCGTCGATCTTCTGGGTGCAGGCCCGCCCGGCATCCCGGACGGCGGCATCGAGATTGGTCTGGGTGACGACCGACGCATCGCCCGAGACCGCCCCGAGCACGTAATTGAGGTTGTCGAACTTGCGGAACGTCGTCTCCACCCGAGCCGGGCCGGTTTCGCGCTCGAGGTCGGCGCGGATCGCCGAGGCGCGGGCGAGATAGGCGTCGCAGGCGGCGGCGAATTCGGCGGGGGTGCGCGGGTTGAGGTGAGTGGTGGCGAGAAAGGTGTCGAGCGAACGCGTCTGCGGATCCGGGGTAGCCGCCGTCAGGGTGACGAACGCGACGCCGGCGAGAAACTTGAGACCGATCCGACTAGTCATTTGGCTCTCCCCATAAAGTGAGGGAGAGCTAGCGGCAGCGCACATGCGCGGCAATAAAATCCTCCCCGAGATTTCTCGGGGAGGGGGACCGCGCGAAGCGCGGTGGAGGGGTTCTTCGGAGTCGGGAGAAGATCCCCTCCACCAGACCTCGTCTGGTCCCCCTCCCCGGCAAAAGCCGGGGAGGATTTTAGGCAGATCAGCTCTGCAGATACTCGCCGGCGTCCGCGTCCGTGCCGTGGCCCTCGGGCGCCACCGCCGCCAGCGGATCGTCGCCGATCGCCGCCTCGGGACCCTGGGCCAGCTCGGCCGCATGCTCCTCCGCTGCCGAGTTCGCCGCGATCAGCGACTCCTGCAGCTTGCGGTGCTGGGCGCGGAGGGCAGCGTCGCGGCTGGTGGCCGCGATGCGCATCCGATTCATGCCGGCGCCGGTGCCCGCCGGGATCAGGCGGCCGACGATGACATTCTCCTTGAGGCCGTCGAGCGTGTCGATCTTGCCCTGCACCGAAGCCTCGGTGAGCACCCGGGTCGTCTCCTGGAAGGAGGCGGCCGAGATGAAGCTCCGGGTCTGAAGCGACGCCTTGGTGATCCCGAGAAGCACCGGCTTGCCTTCGGCAAGACGCTTCTTCGTCGCCTTCAGCTTGGCGTTGATCTCGTTCATCTCCTGCAGGTCGATCTGCTCGCCGGCGAGAAGGGTGGAATCCCCGCTCTCCGTGATCTCGACCTTCTGGAGCATCTGGCGGACGATCACCTCGATGTGCTTGTCGTTGATCTTCACGCCCTGGAGCCGGTAGACCTCCTGGATCTCCGAAACGAGATATTCCGCCAGAGCGACGACGCCGAGCACCTCGAGGATGTCGTGCGGATCGGGGCTTCCGCCGATCAGATTGTCGCCGCGCTTGACGAAGTCGCCTTCCTGCACGTCGATGACCTTCGACTTGGGCACCAGATACTCGACCGGCTCGCCGCCATCGTCGGGGATGATCGCGATCTTGCGCTTGGCCTTGTAATCCTTGCCGAAGGCGACCCGGCCGGAGACCTTGGCGATGATCGCATTCTCCTTGGGCTTGCGCGCCTCGAACAGCTCCGCCACCCGAGGCAGACCGCCGGTGATGTCGCGGGTCTTGGCCGCCTCCCGGGACACACGGGCAAGCACTTCGCCGCCCTCGACCCGCTGGCCTTCCTCGACCGACAGCATCGCGCCCGGCGCAAGCATGTAGCGGGCCGCCTCGCCGCTCTCCTCGTCGAGGAGGGTGATGCGCGGACGCAGATCCTCCTTCGTGCGAGCCGAGCCGCGATATTCGGTCACCACGCGCTGGGCGATTCCGGTCGCTTCGTCGGTCTGCTCGGTGAGCGTCTTGCCCTCGACCAGATCCTGGAACTTCACGATTCCGCCCTTCTCGGTGATGACCGGCATCATGAACGGATCCCATTCGGCGATGCGGTCGCCCTTCGAGACGATATGGCCGTGGTCGGCCATCAGGTGCGCGCCGTAGGGAATACGGTGAGTCGCCCGCTCGCGGCCGTCCATGTCGACGATGGCAAGCTCGCCCGAGCGCGACATCGCGATCCGGCGGCCGCGCGGATCCATGATCGCGGGAAGGTCGCGAAGCTCGATCGTTCCGTCCACCGAGGCCTCGAGGCTCGAAGTCTCGTTGAGCTGGGCGGCGCCGCCGATGTGGAAGGTCCGCATGGTGAGCTGGGTGCCCGGCTCGCCGATCGACTGGGCCGCGATGACCCCGACGGCCTCACCGATGTTGACCGGAGTGCCGCGGGCGAGATCGCGCCCGTAGCATTTGCCGCAAACGCCGTGCTCGCTCTCGCAGACCAGCGGCGAGCGGATTCGCACCGCCTGGACCCCGATCTCGTCGATGCGAAGCGCCTGCGGCTCGTCGATGAGGTTGCCCTCCTTGGCGATCACGTCGCCGGACTTGCCGTCGACGATGTCCTCCGCCGGGGTACGGCCGAGAATGCGGTCGCCGAGCGAGGCGATGACCGCTCCGCCCTGGACGATGGCCCGCATCTCGAGCGCGTTCTCGGTTCCGCAATCCTCCTCGACGATGACGCAATCCTGCGACACGTCGACGAGCCGGCGGGTGAGGTAGCCCGAGTTCGCAGTCTTCAACGCCGTGTCCGCGAGGCCCTTGCGGGCGCCGTGGGTGGAGTTGAAATATTCGAGGACGGTGAGGCCCTCCTTGAAGTTCGAGATGATCGGGGTCTCGATGATCTCGCCCGACGGCTTGGCCATGAGGCCGCGCATACCGGCGAGCTGCTTCATCTGCGCCTGCGAGCCGCGGGCGCCGGAGTGGGCCATCATGTAGATGGAGTTGATCGGCGCCATCCGGCCATCCTCGCCGCGCGGCTGGGCCTTGAGCTTGTCCATCATTGCATTGGCGACCTTGTCGCCGCACGACGACCAGGCGTCGATGACCTTGTTGTACTTTTCCTGCTGGGTGATGAGGCCGTCCTGATACTGCTGCTCGTAATCCTTGACGGTATTGCGGGCGTCCTCGACCAGGCCGATCTTCTCCTCCGGGATGATCATGTCGTCCTTGCCGAACGAGATTCCCGCCTTGAAGGCGTGGCGGAAGCCAAGCCCCATGATGGCGTCGGCGAACAGGACCGTCTCCTTCTGGCCGGTGTGGCGATAGACGACGTCGATGACGTCCCCGATCTCCTTCTTGGTCAGCAGGCGGTTGACCGTCTCGAACGGCACCTTGTGGCTCTTCGGCAGAGTCTCGCCGAGCAGCATGCGCCCGGGAGTCGTCTCGAAGCGCTTCATATACTGCTTGCCCTGCTCGTCGGTCTGCGGGACTCGGCTGACGATCTTCGAATGCAGGGTGACGGCGCCGGCGTTGAGCGCCTGATGGACCTCCGACATGTCGGAGATCATCATGCCCTCGCCCGGCTCGCCCTCGCGCTCCAGCGACAGGTAATAGAGGCCGAGAACCATGTCCTGCGAAGGAACGATGATCGGCTTGCCGTTGGCGGGCGAGAGGATGTTGTTGGTCGACATCATCAGGACGCGCGCTTCCAGCTGGGCCTCGAGGCTCAGCGGGACGTGAACGGCCATCTGGTCGCCGTCGAAGTCGGCGTTGAACGCCGCGCAGACCAGCGGGTGAAGCTGGATCGCCTTGCCCTCGATCAGCACCGGCTCGAACGCCTGGATTCCGAGACGGTGGAGAGTCGGAGCGCGGTTCAGGAGAACCGGATGCTCGCGGATCACCTCGTCGAGGATGTCCCAGACTTCCTTGCGCTCCTTCTCGACCCACTTCTTCGCCTGCTTGAGGGTCATGGAGAGACCCTTGGCGTCGAGGCGCGAGTAGATGAACGGCTTGAACAGCTCGAGCGCCATCTTCTTGGGAAGGCCGCACTGGTGGAGCTTCAGCTCCGGACCCGTGACGATGACCGAACGGCCCGAATAGTCGACTCGCTTGCCGAGCAGGTTCTGGCGGAAGCGGCCCTGCTTTCCCTTCAGCATGTCGGACAAGGACTTCAGCGGCCGCTTGTTGGCGCCGGTGATGGTGCGGCCGCGGCGGCCGTTGTCGAACAGAGCGTCGACCGCCTCCTGGAGCATTCGCTTCTCGTTGCGCACGATGATGTCCGGCGCTCGAAGCTCCATCAGCCGCTTGAGGCGGTTGTTGCGGTTGATGACCCGGCGGTAGAGGTCGTTCAGGTCCGAGGTCGCGAAGCGGCCGCCGTCGAGCGGCACCAGCGGGCGAAGCTCGGGCGGGATCACGGGGACGACGTCGAGGATCATCCACTCCGGCCGGTTGCCCGACTCGAGGAAGGACTCGACGACCTTCAGCCGCTTGATGATCTTCTTGGGCTTGAGCTCGGACTTGGTCTCGGCCAGGTCCTTCAGAAGGACTTCGCGCTCGCCCTCGAGGTCGAGGTCGATCAGCATCTGCTTGACCGCCTCGGCGCCGATACCGGCGGAGAAGGCGTCCTCGCCATATTCGTCCTGGGCGGAGAGTAGCTCGTCCTCGGTGAGGAGCTGATACTTCTCGAGCGGGGTCAGGCCCGGCTCGACGACGACGTAGGACTCGAAATAGAGGATCCGCTCGAGCTGCTTGAGCTGCATGTCGAGCAGAAGGCCGATGCGCGAGGGCAGCGACTTCAGGAACCAGATGTGGGCGACCGGAGCGGCCAGCTCGATATGGCCCATGCGCTCGCGGCGGACCTTCGAGACGGTGACCTCGACTCCGCACTTCTCGCAGACGATGCCCTTGTACTTCATGCGCTTGTACTTGCCGCACAGGCACTCGTAATCCTTGATCGGACCGAAGATGCGCGCGCAGAACAGGCCGTCGCGCTCGGGCTTGAACGTGCGGTAGTTGAT